>JBGTGP010000010.1:0-96944 GCA_041746735.1 Saprospiraceae bacterium | reverse complement strand
TATCAGAAATTCAAGGAGAATTTGATGAATTTCTTCAATAACCTAAATGACTACAGATCAGATTTGAATCGTCTGATTACATATAATTTCCAAATCATTGATTGGAATTAAATGGACATTTCATACTCAAATAGGTATATTTAGGCGCCATTTCTTCTACGATCATCAATATTTAACTGATTTAGAGCACTTTATAAAATCACATTAGATGAAATTCATATATGAATTGCTCAATTTTAATGAACGCTACTTTCCCATATTGCTTGAGTTATCCAGCATGAGCAAAAGCAAGCATTTATTTCAATTCTGCCAAATAATGATTGGATCAAAAAGTATGTCCGAATATGAAATCATGAAAGCTCTTTTCGGTAAATCGGATCAAGTCTCATTTTCAAAAGTAAAAATGGAATTTCGATTACTTCTTATCAAAGTTTCATGCATCCATGATATAGCTACTTTGGAAAATAATGAACGAATTATTGGCGTTGTAAATCTATTACGCGAAACACTTGTTAGTCAAATAATTAGTCATAATATAAATAAAAAAATGTCCATTGAAATTCTTGAAAAATCTCTTACTAATTCGATAAAATTACAAATAACCGAAACAGTTTTACATCAATCTCGCATATTATCAGAATACTATGGAAGCTCAGAATACAACAAATATAAATTTAAAAAATACAATAAAATTTTAAGTGATTATCAAGATATATACCAAGCAGAGACATTAGCAATTAAATATGCCCTCAATTTACAGAATATACATTTAAAATCACTAGCATCGATTAACCCTGAAATTGAACTTTTAGCCCAAAAATATGCCAACGAAATATGCAAAATTAAGAATGTTCATACAATAAATTTCAAAATGGCTAAGTTTAGAATTCTATATTTTTTGTATGAAATTAAAAAAGATTACCAATTGATTTTTAATTTGTGTGACACAATAAAATCTGATATTATAAATACTGAATTAAATTCTCAGGGAAAAACAATTTCTATAGAACTAAGAAGGTCTGTTGCTCTCATCCAAGCAGGTCAATATAAGAAATGCATTGATAATGGTCTACCAATTATAAATACCGCTTCCAAATATCCAATAGGAATTTACTATTTATCACTTTATATAATTAAAGCATATTTATACTGCGGAAATATTGCCGGTGCTTCGTCACTAATATCAAAACTGATATCTCGAAAGGAGTACAAGCATCAAAACCAAAACATAAAGGAGATCATAGGTATAAACTTAGGTTATATCTACTTATCCTCGTACATCAATAAAAGCAAATTTACTACATCCACCCTCCCTCCGTTTCGACTCGCCAAATTCCTCAACAGCACCCCCATCTTCAGCAAAGACAAACGCGGGATCAATGTCGGCATCCTCCTCCTTCATGTCGCTTTCCTCCTGCAGCGCCGCAAATTCAGTGAGGTCATCGACCGGATCGATGCGCTCAACCGGTATGCCAGCCGCTATCTCCGCCATGATGACACCTTCCGCAGCAACTGCATGATCAAGCTCGTCGTCCAGATGGCCAAGGCCGACTTCCATCCCATCAAAACCGAACGCTATACCGCCCAACTCCGCGCCCAACTCGACCAGGTCCCCCTCACCGGCTCAGGGGGAAATATCGAAGTCGAAATCATCCCCTTTGAAACCCTCTGGGAGATCATGCTCCGCGCTATTCGCTAATCCACAGCTTCCGGAATTTCAAAAGTCCATCCCGGAACTGGACTTTTTCCCTACTTTAGTGTGTCCGTAGGCCTTTTTGCCCAATTACGCGGAGACTATACAACCCTTATGCGACCACGCAGCCTCATCAATACTGCCATAGCCCGGTACCTCCGGTACCTCTATGACCGGCTGCAATACCGGCAAAAAAACATTCACCCCCTCCAGAATCAACTCCTACACACCCTCCTTCAAAAAGCCAAGCGCACCGAAACCGGCCGGTCTTTTGGCTTCAGTTCTGTCACTGATGCAGCTACCTACGCCCGGCAGGTTCCCGTACGGGATTATGATGCTATCCGGGATCAGATTCAACGGATGATGCAGGGCGAAACCAATGTCCTCTGGCCCGGACTGGTCACCTGGTTTGCCAAATCCTCCGGTACCACCGCCGACAAAAGCAAATTTATCCCCGTCACGACCGAACACCTCAATCATACCCATATCCGCTCCGGATGGTATACTCTGGCACTCCTTTACCACCGCTTTCCCGGCACACGGGTATTTGCAGACAAGAATCTGGTCATGGCCGGCAGTATCAGCCGGGCCAGCCACCCGGATATCCGTTACGGAGACGTATCCGCCATCATGTACCACCACATGCCGTGGATCGGACGACCCTTCTTTACGCCCGACTTTGCCACCACCCTGATGCCGGAGTGGGATCAGAAAATCGAAATCATGGCGCAGAAATGCGCCCGCGAAAATGTCGGCGTTTTTGCCGGTGTTCCCACCTGGAATCTGGTCCTCTTCCGCCGGATTCTCGAATTATACGGCTGTGACCACATGCTCCAGGTGTGGCCCAATGCCTCCGTCTACATGCATGGAGGCGTCGGTTTTGGCCCATACGAATCCCAGTTCCGCCAAATGTTTCCCTCCGATCAGTTTCACTACCAGGAAATCTATAACGCATCCGAAGGCTACTTTGCCTCGCAGGACACCCACGACCGCAGAGAAGGCATGCTCATTCTGCCCGATAATGGTATCTACTATGAATTTATTCCCGAAGGCCAATGGCATAGTCCCGATCCTGAAGCCATTCCCCTGCGGGATGTGGAAATTGACAAGCCTTATGCCATGGTCATCACGACCAATGGAGGCCTCTGGCGCTACAAGATCGGAGATACCGTCACCTTTACCTCTGTGGACCCTTACCGGATCTGTATCACCGGCCGGACCAAACAGTATATCAATACCTTTGGCGAAGAAGTCATGGTCGACAATACAGACCGTGCCATCGAGATGACGTCCGCCGCTCTCCAGGCTCAGGTCGCGGATTATACAGCCGGTCCTATCCACATGACTGTGCATGGCAGGGGCGGTCATCACTGGCTGGTCGAATTTGATCATACTCCACCCGATATCGAACGTTTTGCTGACCTGCTGGATAGTCATCTTCAGCAAGTCAATGGCGACTATGAAGCCAAGCGATTCCAGAGTATGGCACTCAACCGACTCACCCTGACGGTACTCCCCAAAGGCACCTTCCGTCGATGGCTGCAGAAGAAAGGCAAGATCGGCAGCCAGGCTAAAGTACCCCGTCTCTCCAATGACCGCCAATATCTCGATGATATTCTCGATATGATCCGCTACCCATTGACGAGCAACCAAAATCCCGTCTGAACCCATTTCATGGAAAATGAATTACAACCGGGCCTGTTTGATTCTCTCCTGCCGGACCGCGATATCTTTCTTGATGAAGCTGCACTCCTCGACATCTTTACCTCCCGCGTGGAAGAAATGATGCGGGATGACCTTGACCTGCTGCTGAGTTCCCTCTATCGATTGGATGTGGAGGAATATAAAATCCAGCTTGCTCTCCGTTCCGCCACCGTACCGCCGGCGCGGGGTATAGCCGCCCTGATCATCAATAGACAAAAAGAAAGAATCAAGACGAAGCAGGCCTATCGTAAAAAAGATTCGACAGAGAAAGATTCGACAGACTGGGAGGGACTTTAACTCGTGGTTGCAGGAGCACACTCCTGCAACAGCAACTCCTGCTATTTTTTCAATCCAATTTCCTGAAGTCGTTCATTGAGATAATCGCCAGCCGTTATAGAATCATAGGCAAGGGGCCGGTCGGTTGTCACGGTAAACGGCAGGCAGGTAAGATCCATCGCACTCACCGGATGAAGGAAAAAAGGTATAGAGAGTCTCGGTCGATGCCATTCTTCCCTTGGTGGATTGACCACCCGATGTGTAGTCGACTTCAGGTAATTGTTGGTCAGACGTTGGAGCATGTCACCTACATTGACCACGATTTCATCTTCTCCCGGCACAATATCCAGCCATTCGTTTTTCAGATCCAGAATCTGGAGTCCTCCTGCAGATGCTCCGACCAGTAGGGTGATCAGGTTGATATCTTCATGCTGCTCTGCCCGGATAGCCGATTTAGGTTCAGCCGTGATCGGGGGATAGTGAATCGCCCGCAGGATACTGTTTCCTTCATGAATCTTCTCTTCAAAGTACAATTCGTCCAAATGGAGATACAGGGCGATCGCCCGTAAAAGCCTGGCTCCGGCGGTTTCAAAAGCTTTGTACAATTCGATACCGGTTTGGGTAAACTGAGGCACTTCGGCTACATGAACATTGTCAGGATACTCGGCCTTCGCCGGATGGCCGGCCGGCACTTCCTGGCCCAGTTGATAAAATTCTTTGAGGTCGCCTACATTACTTTGTTTGGCATGTTCCTTGCCAAATGAAGTGTATCCGCGCTGTCCGGCAAGTCCCTGTATTTCATACTGGCGCTTGACATCTTCCGGCAACGAAAAAAATGATTTGGCCTCCGCATAATACCGGGCCACCAGATCCGCAGGTATGCCATGGTGCACAACCCCTACAAATCCAAACTCCTGAAACGCATGGCCTAGCTCGTCTACAAAGGTCTTCCGCTCCTCTTCCGTGCCGGATGTAAACTTTTGCAGATCAACTAATGGAATGGCTCTTGACATGGTGAGTGCTTTATTTCTGAAAAATAATCATTTCCTGATGTCCTTTTCCCAAAGGTATATGCCGGAAGCCTGAACTACAAGAATCAATCCAGATTCCGCATACGCAATATCCCCGACCAAACCATCGCGGATAGTCAGAGGATACCTTGCCCGGTCACTTTCTGGGCGGTCGGTATCCGGACTCATCGAGTATAAATTGCGCATCTTTCAACTCCAGCAGTTCCTGGAGGGACATATCCGGATGTGTTGTCATAAAAGACCTTACGAGCTGCCAGCCCAGCCATGAACCGGTATTGCCGGGAGACTCCGGTGGCATCCCGGGTGAAGAAGGACTGGGACCTATGAATTTCTGGATTTTATTTAACGACGTTTCATACAGCAAATCCTGGGATGTAAAGTGATGCCAGACGTTTCGTTCATGCGAAAGGACCCATTCCAGTTTGGCTGCCGGATAATCGATAATCACGGAGTCATGTGTGGTCGGTAAAAGTTTTTCAAGTATGTAAAGTTTACGTCCATTATGAATCATCAGATCCAGCAGTCGGTTGCCAGGTGGTGGTCCGGCCATGTCATCCACCCATACCTCCAGCGTACGGCGAGCTATATGGTCCTTATTATAGGAGCGAACCAGGTAATCCGAAAAAGCACTATTGATACCTGTGTACGTCATATAAGGGAAGTCCTTACCCAAAAACATTTCCAGGCTGATCCCTATTCCATCGCGAAGGCTGTCTTCGGCATAGAGAAAAGGGAAATATCCAAAATCGGAAAGGGTGGTATAGATCTTCGGCGTCTCCTTGTCTGGAAAATAATACCGGGCATACCGGAAAGCGGAGGTAAGTTCTGCCTCCAGAGGACGGATATCCGGGAATATCTGCATCACCGTATCGTAAAGCCAGCGTGTCCGTGGATGGCGGATCCATTCCCGAACATATTGCAACCGAAGTTCGGTATCATCGGGTGTCAGGAGTTCCTCCACACCGGGGGCCACATGCCGGAAATATACTTCAGCGAAAGCGGGATGCTCTTCCAGAAGTTTCAACATCGTCTGCACGGACTGCGTTGTATCCTGGAGGAGCAATTGGTCAAAGCGAATGATCTCGAGATCTACATCGATATCGGCAACATCCGGTATCTTTGTTTTCGGATCGGAAGAACATGCGATACAGAGTGAGAACATGAGCACTACCCAATATATGGGTCTTCCCTTCGTGCGAATCGTATCCAATATCATGTGAAACTTCTGGGTACAAGTGTAAGAAACAGCGTTGAGGTGCATTAAGCAACATACTATGAAACGAATAAAGGCAAAGATATGGTGTCTCCTGCTCCTGCTGATGGTTATCCATCAGGGGGTGGGAAAGACGCAGGACAGGGCATTCCGCCTGGGCTTCCAGACAGGGCCAATGGTTTCCTGGATCAACAGCAATGACAACCTGATCATCAAGAATGGAGGAAACCTCGGACTTAAATTGGGGACAACGGCTGATATTTTCTTCAGTGAAAGTTATTCGCTTTCGCTGGGTTGTCATCTTGGGTTTCATCAGGGTGGGGAGTTTCAGTACGAGATAGGTGGTAACTTCCTTCCGGAATCTGATCTCAGCGATCCCATATTGAATTCTGGTGATAAACCTCTTCCTGATGGTGTTCGAATCCGGTACAGGCTCCAATACCTTGAAATTCCGGTTGGACTCAAACTTCGCTCCAAAGAAATAGGGTATATCCGATATTATGTGGAAGCGCCCATTTTCACCTTTTCGGTGTTGACCCGTGGGCGGGGTGATATAGAGACCAGTGATTTTTCTTTTGAAAAAGAGAATATCTATAAAGATCTGGTGGTCCCGAATGTATTTTGGGGGTTGGGAGCGGGATTGGAATATGCTATCAGCCAGCACAATTCATTGGTGGCTGGATTGTATTTTCAGAGCGGATTATTTGATTTTACCCGGGACAAGGGGCACCGGGCCCGGCCCAATCCGGATGTAATTCCTGCATATATATTGGAGAAGGAGAATTCAAGAGCCACCGTCAGTAATCTGACGCTTCGTTTGGGGATCATCTTTTAGCTTTGTATTTGGATAGTGCTATCTCTGAGTGCCGGTTTTGAACGGGCTACTGGCTTTTATGCCGAGCCTTCTGAAAAAGATAATATTCATGAGTACGTACGACAGTCTACTGGACACCTTTATTCGTCAGGGCCTTGCAGAAGATGTGGGGGAAGGCGATCATACTTCAATGGCCTGTATTCGCTCTACGCGGGTGAGTCGGGCTAAACTGCTCGTCAAGGATGATGGGGTGATTTCTGGAATTGATGTTGCCCGACGCATTTTTAGGGAGTTGGCACCTGCGTCTGATTTTGAAGCCCTACTTACGGATGGCAGCCCGGTGAAACCTGGTGATATTGCGTTTTATGTGACGTGTCCAACACGAGCTTTGCTGATGGGAGAGCGTCTTGCACTCAATATAATGCAGCGGATGAGTGGGATTTCGACGCTTTCGTCCCTCTATGCGCAGGAAGTAGAGGGACTTCCTGTAATGATTTTGGATACGCGTAAGACCACGCCCGGGTTGCGCTTTTTAGAAAAGGAGGCGGTCCGACTGGGAGGTTGTCAAAATTACCGGGCCGGGCTGTACGACTGGATCATGATCAAGGACAATCATGTGGATGCGTGTGGTGATATACCGACGGCTATCACACGGGTGCATGAGTATTTGTTTAAAACGAAGAAGACACTACCTATTACGATAGAGGTACGAAATCTGGTGGAGCTTCAGGCCGTGTTGGATCATGGTGGTGTAACGCGGATCATGATGGACAACTTTGAATTGCCGATATTATCAGAGGCGATCCTGATGGTCGGTGGTCGGTTTGAGACAGAGGCTTCCGGAGGGATTACGTTACACAATGTGCGGGCGTATGCGGAGACGGGGGTGGATTATATTTCTTCCGGGGCGTTGACGCATAGTGGGGGGACGTTGGATATGAGTTTGAAGATTGTGTATTCGGAAGGATGATTCGGGAGTGGGTGTGGGGAGAACACATCAAAAAAAATCCTATGCGACTGATTTCGACGAAATCCGTCGGGGAGGGTCTGCCGTTATTGGATTATAGCCATTTTTAAAATAACATATTATTACTATTTATAATGAATTTCTCCTGATTTCGATGCCTTTTGATTGGACCTTGTTTAGAGCGCATATCTGAAACCGGATGGACTGTTGAGCGTATTCTGAGACATGGTTAGTCTGATCAACATATATCACTAATTCATCAAGCGTCTGATTTCGACGAAATCCGTCGGGGAGGGTCTGTCGTTATTGGATTATAGCCATTTTTAAAATAACACATTATTACTATTTATAATGAATATTCGCCCTTCATTAAATGCTCTGATTCTGAAAATATCTGGAGATTTTACCAGAAGCTGGATGGACACTTGAGGGTATTCAGCTACCAACATTCTGGTCAACATATAGAAGTAATTCACCAAGCGTCTGATTTCGACGAAATCCGTCGGGGAGGGTCTACGGTTATTGGCTTATAGCCATTTTCAAATCTACATATTACTCTTTTCCATCATACCCTTTACCTCGTCTGAGCCCCCGCAATCCTGTATCCCTCAGCCCGGATTTACAAAAACCAAAAAACCCACAAATGCCGCCAGCATCAGCAGAATTAGCCAAAACCGCATATCGGTATAAAAAGGATGATGTGTTTCTATGTTCTTCCTTGCGGATGTACGCTCTCTGACCTCCATGTCTGTCCGGATTTATAAATTGGATCTTAGTTTTAGTGTCTGCCTTTATGACCCATACACTTTCAAAAAGGATACCATAACATTTTCCAGTAATATGATTTTCTAACATCGCATCCTGTTTACATGTATAACCCCTTGATCCCGATACCCTATTATCCTCCAGACCCATCGAATACTTCAAAATCCTTCCAGACCACTTTATGTATTTTCGTACCTATCAGCATCTTTCCTCCAACCAATTCCAATCCAATATGCGCTTCTTAGGAGGATTCCTTATCATCGTCGGCCTGCTCTCTATTGCCCTGCAATACCTGGACATGCAACTCGTGTTTCTCAAATGGATCTACCAGTGGGGCCAAAATATCGCCTGGATGATCAGAGGCGGAATCCTCCTGGCAGGGCTAATCTTGTACATCGCAGGAAAACCAATTTATAAAGGCTGATGGAGTCACCGCTACCGGACTACTGCCTGTTTTATTTTTATATTGGCCTGCCTATAAACTTCAAAGTGTATGAAGATTCAGTTTTGCGGTGCAGCACGTCAAGTCACCGGTAGTAGTCATTTGCTGACGCTGGACAATGGTTTTAAAATTCTTCTGGATTGCGGACTCTTTCAGGGCAGTTATGCTGATGACCTGGTCAAAAACAGTAGTTTCATTTTCCATCCCGCCGAAGTCGATTGTGTCGTTTTATCCCATGCCCATATTGATCACAGCGGCAGGCTCCCCAAACTGGTCAAGGATGGTTTTTCAGGACAGATTCATGCTACGCACGCCACCCGGAGCCTGGCCACCATCATGCTCCTCGATAGCGCATTCATCCAGGAACGTGACGCAGAGTATGACAACAGGAAGCATCACAAAAGGGATCATGATTCTAACGCTCCTCGTGAAGCCCTCTATACGACTCAAGATGTAGACCGAACTATGGACCTCTTTGTCGGATATAGCTATAACCAATGGCATCACATCCACAAAGATGTCCGGGTCATGTTTGCGGATGCGGGCCATATCCTGGGTAGTGCGTCTGTAACTCTCGAAATACACGAGAACGGCAAATCTACCCTACTGGGCTTCACCGGCGATATAGGCCGTCCCAACCGCCCAATCCTACGCGATCCACAATCTATGCCGGAATGCGACTTCCTGATCTGTGAATCCACATACGGAAACCGGATGCATGAATCCCAGCCGAATGAAATGGACCGCTTTCTCGGCATCATCCGGCATACCTGTCTCGAGAAAAAAGGTAAATTGATCATCCCGGCCTTCAGTGTCGGCCGCACTCAGGAAATTGTTTACCTGCTGGATCAGGCCCATAACGCCGGAACTTTGCCTGCCATCAAAGTTTTCGTCGACAGCCCCCTGGCCATCAATGCCACCGCTGTCTACGGTTCGCATTCAGAATGTTTTGACAACGAACTGCACCAATATTTGCTCATTGATAAAAACCCTTTCGGCTTCAATAACCTGATCTATGTCCGGGATGTCGAACACTCCAAATCCCTAAACACCCTCAAAGAACCGTGCATCATTATTTCCTCTTCCGGCATGATGAATGCAGGACGAGTTAAGCATCACCTGTTCAATAATATCGAAGACCCCCGGGCCACCTTTCTCATCGTCGGCTATTGCTCCCCCGAGACTCCTGGAGGTAAATTGCGCAATGGGGCCTCCGGCTTAAAACTTTTCAATGAATACAAAGAGGTTAAAGCCGGAGTGGAAGTCATGGATTCCTTTTCCGCCCATGGCGATCAGGAGGAAATGAAAAACTTCATCCTCAACCAGAAAAAAAAGGTCAAAAAGGTCTTTCTCGTTCACGGCGAATACGAAACACAACAAACCTTCCAATCCTATCTGGGTCAGCATGGCTTTGAGGACATCTATATTCCCGCTATGAGTGAAATGGTAAGGCTCAAGTAAACAACCTCATGCCTTTAGGATCCATGACCCCGCGCTGTTAATATGAGCTGTCTGCGCTCTACCTCCAGCGCTTCCAACTTTCCATGTATACCAGCACGATCCCGTTCCGCTTCTGATATCAATGCTTCAATGTCCTGACGGATGCGGATAACATTATGCAAGGAGGTTTTGATTTTCTGCTGGATTAGCCAATCTGTGATCAGGTTGTCAAAAAACACATCCATAAATTTTCCAAAGGCTTCAATCTGCAAGTCAAAAAGAAATTCACGATCGCGATATACATCACGAAGCTCCTCCCCAAAGTGGATCAGAGCATGACGCGCATGGTGGGCTGTTTCTCTGGCCCGGTCCACCGCCATGTGTTTCATATTCCCCGCCGGTTGCCGGCGGCCACCCCACATATCCTGCTGGCCCCATTGCTGGGCCTCCCGTAAATACTGTTCTACGCGCTGAACGAGTTCTTTGGCCTTTTCCCCGGCGGCAATGGCCTCTACATACTCTACACTATACTGATGCAATCGATCCGTCTGCCTATGGATATCTTCAATTGCTTTTCCAGCTACAGGATCTATCCTGCGTAGCTCTTCTCCTCGCTCCCGAATAAGGACTTCGATACGTCGCTCAACGGCCTCCAGATGCTGTGTTTTACCATCTAACAATTCCAATTCATATCGGATGAGTTCTACAGATTTATACAACTCATTATAACGTAGGGAAGCCCGCAGATACTCCTCGCGTTCTTTTTCCAGCTTTTCCTCACGATCTCCTAAAAACTTTCGGAAGAGTGTTGTCATGCCCTCACGTTCAAGCATCTCAACATCACGTTGTTCCTTGGCTAATGTTTGATCCATAACGTGCAAAGCATTCACCTCCGAGGCAAGCCTTTCTTCCAACTCTATCACATGGTGTTTAATCCTGCGGATTTGTTCGGCCTCCCGAATGCTTTCCTGGAGTTGTACATAAAGCTGACTCATAGACGAGTATAGGATTGCTGGCGTAAAAACATCTCAGACTGCTCGATATCCTGGGCATTGGACCTGTCAGCGGTCAAAGGCGCTACAAGGAGACGGTATGCGGTATGTTTTTCTTCTAATGCCGGTGAAGTGGTGCGGGGCCTTCGGTAGTCCATCGCCTGGTTGGCGATCATCCATTCTATGGCCAGCAACTTCCAGGTATTCTGGAGGATTTCGTAAAGCTTGATTCCGGCATTGGCTGCCATACTCACATGATCTTCCTGCCCGGCACTTGTGACAATCGAATCTGTTGAAGCCGGATGCGTCAGTATTTTACTACGATTGACAATGGCTGCTGCGGTATATTGGCAGATCATCATGCCGGACTCCAGCCCGGGTCGCTGCGCGAGTGCTGGCGGTAGTCCACGCTGGCCACCCAGAAGCAGATAGGACCTCCTCTCTGATATGCTGCCATACTCGGCAATGGCTATCGCCAGGAAATCTGCGGCAAGCGCCAACGGCTGGGCATGAAAATTCCCGCCGGACAATATCCGCACATCATCTCCTTTTCCCAACACCAGGGGATTATCTGTCACGGCATTAATCTCTCTGTCCGCGATCATCTCAGCATACGATATCACGTCCCTCGAAGCCCCATGCACCTGAGGCGCACACCTGAAGGAATACGGATCCTGAAGATGTTCTTTTTTATCTATCAGTATCGAACTCCCCGTCAGCCAATGGCGCATCACTTCTGCTGAGCGGATTTGTCCTAACTGGCCTCTCACCTGATGGATCTCTGCATCCAGTGATGAGGGATGTGCATCAAAAGCATCTATTGACATGGCCGCACACATGTCCGCTGCTTCAGCCATTTGGCGAACCTGATCTACCGCATAGACCAGCCAGGCCAAAGAATACTGCGTACCATTGATTAAAGCCAGTCCTTCCTTTGCCTCCAACTCCAACGGCTCCAGTCCTGCCAACGTAAGAGCCCTGCGGGCCGGCATTTGTTCTCGCTTGTACACGACCTCACCCTCCCCGATCAGGGGCAAACAAAGATGCGCGAGAGGTGCAAGGTCTCCTGAAGCTCCCAGCGATCCCAGGGACGGGATTACAGGTAAAATATCATGATTGTATAAGGCCAGCAATATTTCTATAAGCGCATATCTGACCCCGGATTGCGCCTGGCTCAGGCTGATAATCTTGAGCAGCAACAACAGTCTGACGATGTGCCGGGGCACTGCAGGTCCTACACCGCAGGCATGTGATCGCAACAGATTAGTCTGCAGTACCGCTACATCTTCCGGTGAAATGGCTACGGAATACAAAGCCCCAAAACCGGTATTAATACCATAAAATCTGGCGTCGTGTAATGCGAGTTGTTGCTCAAGGGCACGTCGGTTTTCTTGGACTCGTAATTGAATCTGATCTGACAGTGACAATTTCTGCCGGGCGATGCGGACAATGTCCTCCACCTTCAATGCTGAACCATCATACACATAATACTCCATGGCCCAAAATTAATCATAGCATCGTGGGGCTGTTAATTTGGTTAAGCGTTACGTTAAATCCGGGTTAAGAAAAGTATTTAATTATATAAAATAAGATATGTTGTCCTTTAATTACGAGCTACTTATTAAATAATAAGCCTTTCTGAACCCTGGAGCAGGATGAAACTTTGAGACGCCACCTTTCGTCTTAGTTACCGGACAGAAGCCAATAATTGAAGTATTTTTGGCGTCTCTTCAAAATATCATTCACTCAATCTCTTTTGACTATGAATAGCCTTAAAATCTTTTTGATTATACTGACACTGGGTGGCTGGGCATCCCTGTCGGCCCAGCGTATTGCCATCGTCGATATCACGCGGGTACTCGAGGAAATGTCAGACTACCAGAAAGCCCAGACTGAACTGGACAATATAGCTGCGCAGTGGCGGCAGGAAATCGCCCTGGAGTATGATCAAATCAAAGCTATGTATAACAAATATCAGGCAGAACAAGTCTTACTGACCGAAGATGCCCGCAAGGCAAAGGAGGATGAAATCATGAACCGTGAAAAGCTGGTTCGTGACCTCCAACGGGATAAATTCGGTCCTGAAGGTTCTTTGTTCCGCAAACGGCAGGATCTGGTCCAACCTATTCAGGAACGCGTATATGGAGCCATCAAGCGATATGCAGAAGACCGGGGCTTTGACTTTATCTTCGACAAAGGCGGCAGCAGCGGACTGATCTTTAATAATGCTGATTTTGACAAAACGGATGACATCATCCGGGTCCTTTCCAAGTAGGCATTTTTCGCTTACTTTTGTGCACTTTTTGTACTAAAACCATACCTATACATCATATGAAAAAATTGTTCAAATACACCCTGACCCTCATGCTGGGACTCATGCTCAGCCTGACTATGTCCGCCCAGAAATTTGGCTATGTCGATTCCGGGAGCATTCTGGAAACGCTGCCAAAAGTGAAGGAAGCGGAATCCAACCTTGAAGCCCTGGGCAAACAACTCCAGGCGAAAGGCGAAAAAATGATGAAAGACTTCCAGCTGAAGTATCAGGAATTGGAGCGCAAGGTGCAGGGCGGAGACATCACGCCCAAAGATCAGGAAGCGCAAACCGCCTTGCTGGAAGAAGAGCGCAACAAGATCATTCAGTATGATCAGGAAATGCAAACCCAGTTGGCGCAGAAACGTGACTCACTGCTTACCCCTATCCTCGATGAAGTGCGCGCCGCCATCCAGGCTGTAGCTAAAGAACATGGCTATACCTACATTTTTGATGGCAGCCCGGGAGTTGGTGTCCTGCTCTATGCAGATGAAAGCACGAACGTCACCGGACAAGTAAAATCCAAGTTGGGTATTCTGTAATCCTGTGACGCATCACAATATAAAAGCCCGGACATGTGCCGGGCTTTTTTTATTCTTTCTCCTCTGCGCTATTTTTAGGTATGATCTTTTTGTCTTTTAGCTGATTGTTCAGGAAGGTATTGATCTTATCGATATCAAAGGTTGATTCCATCTCACCGAAAGGATTGATGCGTATATCAAAACCTTTGAGGTCCTTGTGAAACGTCGAGGGGGTATCTGACGCGGGCGATGATTTTTTCTTTTTACGAGGCATGGTAGCGTTTTACAAACAAATGGAATCGCTGAATGGTTTGCTCCGACCCCAGCACCGATGCAATGCCAAAAACATCCGGTCCTTGCATCGTCCCACTCAGGGAAGCTCTCAGCAGCGGCATGATCACGCCCATTTTCAGGCCTGATGTCTGAATGATGGCTTTAGCTGTGGAGGCACTTGCTTCGGCAGTAAAAGGAACTACTGTTTTGAAGGCGTCGGCAATCTCTTCCATCACCAGTCCGACTGCCGGATCCCATTTTTTACGGATGTCTTCGTCCTCATAGTGCAGCGCATCGCTAAAAAAATAATACCCCTGGCTGATGATCTCACTGAGTCGGTGTATTCTGGGTTGAAGCAGGTTAAAGACGCCTTCCAGCCTTGTAGAATCTGGTGCGTATCCGGCTTCAGCAGCATAGTGTTTCAGCCGGGTTTCAGCCTCGGTATATCGTAACTGTTGCACATACTGCTGATTAAACCACAAGGCTTTATCATAGTCAAATCTGGCGCCGGACTTGTGAATACGCCCAGGATCAAACACTCCGATCAATTCCCGAATAGAAAAAATTTCTTGCTCGGTTCCCGGATTCCAGCCCAGAAAGGCCAGAAAATTTATGACGGCTTCCGGCTCAAATCCAAAGGTGTCAAATCCGGCGATGGATTCGTCCGGATTTTCTGAAGGCCAGCCCAGCGGAAAGACCGGAAAACCAAATTTTTGCCCGTCCCGTTTGCTGAGCTTTCCCTGGCCATTGGGTTTGAGGATGAGCGGCAGATGTGAAAACTCCGGCATGGTATCCTGCCAACCAAAGGCCTGATATAAAAGCACGTGGTGGGCCGTGCTGGGTAACCATTCTTCTCCCCGGATAACATCTGTGATTCCCATCAGATGATCATCGACTACATTCGCCAGATGGTAGGTAGGAAAGCCATCTGCTTTCAGGAGTACTTTATCATCCAGCTCCGTACTGTCAAACACCACTTCTCCACGAATCTTATCCACTATGGAAACCTGATGACCGGGATCCACCCGAAGCCGGATCGTGTACGGCACTTTTTTCTGAAGTTGTGCCTCTACCTCCCCGGCACTACGCGTCAGGCTATTGTTCATTTCCTTCCGGACAGCGGCATCATACTTGGGCATACTCATTCCCTTATCCTGGAGGCGCTGTCGCATCTGATCAAGTTCTTCAGGGGTATCAAATGCCAAATAGGCTTTTCCCGTGGCCACGAGTTTCATCGCATACTCCTGGTATATGGCAGTCCTTTCGGATTGGCGATATGGACCGGCTGAGCCTCCCTGAACCGGACCTTCGTCCGGTGTCAGGCCGAGCCAATCGAGAGCCCGTATAATATAATCTTCCGCACCCGGGACGTAGCGGGTTTGATCCGTGTCCTCAATCCGGAGAATGAAGGTTCCGCCCGACTGACGGGCCAGTAGAAAATTATAGAGTGCTGTGCGTATACCCCCGATATGAAGGGCTCCTGTGGGACTGGGGGCGAATCTGAGTCGTGTCATGAATTGTTTGTACTTTTGCACCCGATTTTAAAAACAGGTCATTTTTACACTAAAAGGGCTGATTTTCAATATTAAAACAGCATTTGTATACCATTTTACGTTAAGAGAGCATTTAAGAAATGCAAAATCAGAATTTCCCTCCGGCAAAGATAGCCAATCCATGAACCCTTATACTCCGAGCCACTGACCATGTATTTAGTTCATACACCTCAATATGTCCAGGCACTGTTTCCGGACCTGATCTGGAAAATGTCCGGTGACCGAAATGTTTTGTATCTCACTTTTGATGACGGTCCTATCCCCGAAGTGACTCCCTGGGTTATGGACGTACTCGGGAAGTATAATGCCAAGGCTACATTCTTTTGCGTAGGAGATAATGTCCGGAAATATCCTGCTATTTACCACCAACTCATTGATGAAGGTCACACCGTTGGCAATCACACACAGAATCACCTTTCAGGGTGGTCAACGGAGAATCTCTCTTATTTCCATAACATCCGGCACTGTGCCCGTATGGTCCATAGCGGTTTATTCCGTCCACCGTATGGCAAAATGAAGCCCAGCCAGATCCATTTTTTACAGCGTCACTACAGGATCATTATGTGGGACGTATTAAGTGGAGATTTTGACCGTGATCTCACACCGGAAGCCTGCTATCAAAATGTGATTGATCACGCCAAGTCCGGATCGATCATTGTTTTTCACGACAGCCTTAAAGCCGAAAAAAATCTGCGTTATGCCCTCCCCAAAGTGCTGGATCATTTTGCGTCATTAGGGTATTCTTTTCAGGCGCTCCCCGCTATGAGTCCTGCTGTCACTGAGCGAAGGATGCGCGTCGCCGTGTAACATTGTTTTCAGACGATGTTAGACAATGGCTCTTCCGTGGTACCACCGAAGGCCTAACTGTTCATGTAATTCGGGAAGTTGTTCGGGTGTAATTTTCCCTGCAGCCATAATATCCCCGCGAAAAACAGAATCCATGAGGCGGATTCTGTCAACGCCTTCCATTGCTTTTGCTGCACCGCCTGCAGTGAGGATCGTATCTACCTGATCCTGACCATTGAGCCATCCAATATCTGCCATCCAATTGTAAGATTGATCCAGGGCTTTGTGGAGGGTCACCCGAAATGGGAATGTATGCTCCAAGAGCGTTTGCGTGCCCTGACGATCCAACTGTTGGTCTTTCAGTATCCCGAAAACAAAGCCATCCACCTGAAAATGTTTGCACCGTTCGATCGCTTCGATCATACGCTGCATTGTTCGATCATCTGCCTCAAAATCTGACACTGTCTCCCGCACCATGATCCTCACCGGGATATTGACCCGATCGAGTACGGCCTGGACAAGGTCAGTATCCGGAGTCATCCCCTCTGTCTCCAGTCGGGTGCAAAGTTCCAGTCGATGAGCACCACGGAATTCGGCTTCCAGGGCTTCCTCCGGGGATGTCACACATGCTTCCAACTGGTAGGGTAGTTCCCGGTCCATAGAGCGTGCTATCTTGCCCAGAGATTGTATTTGAGAATGCAATAAATCGCCCGGAATCCATCCCGCCATCCGATCTTTTTGCCTTCGGCATAGGTACGACCATAGTAAGAAATCCCCACCTCATAAATACGAACACCCGGGACTCTGGAAATCTTAGCGGTGACCTCCGGTTCAAATCCAAAACGTTTTTCCTTTAAGATGAGGCCCTTCACAATATCCGACCTGAATAATTTATAACAGGTCTCCATATCCGTGAGATTGAGGTTGGTAAAGATGTTGGAGATATGGGTTAAGAACCGGTTGCCGATCGAATGCCAGAAAAAGAGGATCCGATGAGGTTTGCCACCCATAAACCGGCTACCATAGACAACATCCGCAAATCCCTTAATGACCGGCACCAGGAGTACATTATACTCTTCCGGATCATACTCAAGGTCTGCATCCTGGATCACGATAAAATCGCCCCCGGCATACTGTATACCGGTATGCAGGGCAGCACCTTTTCCCTGATTGACTTCATGGGCCAAATACCGAATGGGAAAATCAGGATAGGATGCCTGATACTTGAGGATGGCAACCTCGGTCTGGTCTCGCGAACAATCGTTGACCAGAATAACCTCTTTCGTCCATCCTTCCGGGAGACTGCCTTGCCGGACTTTGTCCAGGATCAGGTGGATGGTCCGTTCTTCATTATAAGCGGGTATGACTATGGAAAGTGTTGGCAACTGTGGTTAGCTATTGGTTGAGAGGGCAAAGGTATTATTCTATCCCGTCATTACCCCCGGAGATGCCCAACTACCCCAATACAAACCGACAAAGCAGGAAAGGGGCACCAGATAGGCGGCCAGATATCTCAGGTCATTAAACCTCATAAGCGACTATCTTTGACTTTTCAAAATTAACCAATAGTCCGGACAGTATGAGTGGTGCATTTATTCCCATGACCATCAGGGAACTGAAACAAGAGACGAGTGATACAGTCAGTATTCTACTGGAGTTTCCTGCCGGACAACGAGATACCCTTCACTACAAGCCCGGACAATACATCACGGTCAAATGGGTAGATGGCGGAAAGGAACTGCGCAGATCGTACTCGATCAGTTCAGTTCCGGAAGACCCTTTTCTCGCCATTACAGTTAAAGAAGTGCAGGGCGGCAAGATTTCCCCCTTACTGTGCCGGCGGCTAAAGCCAGGTGATACTTTGGACATATTACCTCCCGAAGGCCGATTTACCGCAGATTTCGGGCCGGACCAGAAACGAAACATCTACCTGATCGGCGCAGGTAGTGGCATCACCCCGCTCATGTCCATTGCACGGTTTGTTTTAGAAAAAGAACCTAAAAGCACCGTGATACTCCTCTATGGAAGCCGAAGTGAAGATCAAATTATTTTCAAAGAGGATCTGGAGCGATTGACAGCCAAATACTCGAATCAGTTCTTTGTCTATCATACGCTGTCGAAGCCTGATGGCAGCGGAATGCAGATCATGAAATCACTGTTTGGAAAGAAAAAATCCGAGTGGAAAGGACTTCGCGGCCGTATAAATCCGGCCCAGCTTAAGGATCTGTTGCAACAACATCCATCGACCCGAAGCCATGATCTTTTCTTTCTGTGCGGCCCCGGTGATTTTATTGTTATGGCCGATAAGACGTTGGTTGAAGCAGGTATACCGGAAGAACAGATTCGTAAAGAATTCTTCACACCCGCCACGGATCCTGGTAGTGGTTCGGCTACTGGAAAGCAAAAAACAAAAGGTCAGCCTTCACAAGTGACCGTACATCTTCGGGGTCAGACCCTGGTCGTAGACGTGACAGATAAAACAATCCTCGACACGATGCTGGACCGTGGCTATGATGCGCCATACTCTTGCCACAGCGGTGCCTGTGCTACCTGTATAGCCAAACTGATCAGCGGCAAGGTTGAAATGGATGCTTGTTTTGCCCTCAGTGATAAGGAGGTGGAAAATAATTTCATTCTGGCGTGCCAGTCACGACCCCTCACCGAAACGGTTGAAATTACATTTGACGAATAATCCGGCTTTCGTTCTAAACAGGAATAGCTTTTCGGGAATGACGATCCTGAAATTGAAAACGCTCCACCACTTTCTTGTAATAAGATTCATATTGTGGCAGAATGATGCTGATATCAAATTGTTTGGCCTGATGTAGTGCATTGGAGCCAAATTCCTTTAACCGGGTTTCATCTTCGAGTAGCAACAGGGCATTTTGTGCCATTCCCTCTACATCTCCGACTTCGGACAAAAAGCCGGTTTCCCCATGAAGGTTGACTTCAGGCAATCCTCCGGCATTGGAGGAAATGACAGGCACCTCACAGGCCATGGCTTCCAGTGCGGCAAGACCAAAGCTTTCATTGGCTGATGGGATCAGAAACAAATCCGCGACGGCCAAGATCTCCTCGATCGCATCCTGTTTGCCCAAAAACCGAACGTGATCATAGAGTCCTAACTCACGTGTGAGACGTTCTAGCCGTGGCCGTTCAGGGCCATCACCTACCAACAGCAATTTTGAAGGGATCTTTTTCTGAACGATCTTAAAAATCATGATAACATCGTCAATCCGCTTGACCTTCCGGAAATTGCTGGTATGTACGAGGATTTTTTCTCCGTCAGGCGCAATCGCTTTCCGGAAATGTTCTTTATTGGTCCTGCTGAATCGTGAAAAGTCGATAAAGTTATAGATCACCTCAATCTCCTTTTTAATCTTGAGCTGTTCGCAGGTCTGTTGTTTCAGATGGTTGGATACGGCTGTGACACCGTCACTCTTGTTGATGCTAAAAGCGACGACAGGTGCAAAAGACCGGTCACTACCGACCAACGTAATATCCGTCCCGTGCAGGGTCGTGATGACCGGAATATAAATCCCTTCGTCCGCCAGGATCTGTTTGGCCAAAAATGCTACTGTGGCATGCGGAATAGCATAATGCACGTGGAGCAGGTCCAGCTTTTCATACTTCACAACATCCACCAGTTTGCTGGTCAGTGTTGTATCATAAGGTGCATAGTCAAACAAGGGATACTCCTCCGTATTGACCTCATGGAAAAATACATTTTCCTGAAAATGAGTCAGGCGCACCGGCCTCTTGTAGGTGATAAAATGGATCTGATGTCCTTTCTCCGCGAGGGCCAGACCCAGTTCCGTGGCCACCACTCCACTCCCTCCGTAGGTGGGATAACACACTATTCCAATGCGCATGTTGCTTGACTATTTAGTGTTGAGCCAGGGCTCAAACTGCAATATCCGGTGAAAAACAATATCCAATGCCGAACTGTTGTGATTGTACCCCTAAATAAAATTTACCGTATACTCGCCTATCTGAATCGAATTTGTGGGAATCTACAGCATCCGTGATCTGGCCGAACTGACCGGTGTCAAAACGCATACTCTTCGGGTGTGGGAAAAGCGCTATGCCTTTCTGAAACCTCAACGTACGGACACCAATATTCGCTACTACCTTGATTCCGACCTAAAGGTACTCATGCTGGTTCTGAATCTCTATCATCATGGTTTCCGGATTTCCAGAATCTCGGAAATGACCCCGGAAGAAATGGAGGCCGAAAGCAAACGACTTTCTGCTGATACACAAGACGAAAGTGCCAGAATGAAACATGCCGTTGGCGACATGGATGTCACGGTAATGAGCCAGATCCTGGATCAGGCGATTCGCTCCAGAGGTTTTGAATCCACGCTGATGACTCTGATCCTGCCGTTGTTGGAAGAAATGGAACTGATGTGGTTGTCCGGCCAGATCGAGGAAGCGCATGAGGTTTGTTTCCGAGAACTCATCCGGCGGAAAACCATCCGGGAGATCGATACGCTGCCGCATCATTGTGAAGGTCCAAAAGTAATCACCCTGCTACCTAAGGGTAACCAGCAGGAGCTGAGTCATCTATTCATGCATTATTTTCTTCGCAAACAGGGTCTCTGCGTTACGGATCTGGGTTGCGGTATTAGTCAGGATTGTGCCGTCGCCGGACTCAACAGATCACAGGCCGATTGTCTGCTATTGGTCAATGCTGACCCCGTTCATTGGCAATTTGGACCATTTGTAAAAGAAATTCTCACCCGCACGACGCTTCCGTTCATTATTTCCGGCCGAGCTTCAGACGAAGACTGGAGTCCGTATGCGGGCCGGGTTGTCGTTTTAGACACGATCGAGGAAACGATTCGATTTGCAAGCCAACTCCAGGAAAATCTTCAAAATCTGATTTCATAACCCACCAAAACACTACATTATGATCCACGTGAAATATGCATACATCATATTTGCTATCGGCACATTAGGCATGCTATTGGGTTGCAATCCCAAAACAAAGACGAGTGAATCCACTTCTGACACCATGGTCACCAGCGGTGAACCTAAAGGAGAGGCTTACCTCGTCGATGCACCGCGAAGCCAGATTCAATGGCAGGGCTTCAAGCCCACAGGTTCACATAAAGGTATCGTCCCGATATCTGGCGGCACGATCTATATCCAGGATGATCTCCTCACCGGTGGGACGATCACCCTTCAAATGGATGAACTGGTCGTGACCGACGACATGGCTGTTGAAATGAAAAATAATCTTCAGGGGCATCTCCGCGGAACAGTTCCGGGTAAAGAAACTGATTTCTTTAATGTCACCCAATATCCAACGGCCACATATACCATATTGAGCTCCTCGGTCCTGACCGATGATCCTGTGGGCACCCATTTGATATTGGGCCAACTGACCATCAAGGACATCACGAATCCGGTCCACATCAAAGCCCGGCTGGACCTGGCCAACCCGAATGCCATCAAGGTGACGACGGAGCCTTTTGTCATCGACAGGTCCGAATGGGATATCAGATTCAAGTCTAAAAAATTCTTTGATAATCTCCGGGATGATTTTATCAATGATGAAATTCGGCTTGAAATCACGCTGGGGGCCATCCGGGAGGGATAACCATTATCTGGATGAACGGTGTTGCTGCTGTTGGATAAGTAGCGCATGCCATTGCAAGGCGATGATCGTTTTACTGTCGCCAACAGACAAGGATTCCATCCACTCCAGTCCTTTGCTTCTGGGTATTCGGATCAGTCTGATATCTTCATCTTCTTCAGGGTGACCTCCACCTTCATTCACTCTGGATGATTCATCGACTTCGGCATAGAAGAGGGTAATGCGTTCACTCATGATGCCCGGCGATACATAAAAGCGGTTGATCCGTTCCATCGAAAGTGGACGATAGCCCGTTTCCTCTATAACCTCCCGGATACCGGCTGCTTCTTCGTCTTCTCCCGGTATAATACCGCCTGCGACGATCTCGGTGAGCCAGGGGTCCACAGCATGATGGACCGGCGGATATCTCATTTGCTGCACCAGGATATAGACGTCTTCCTTTCGGTGGTACACCAATACCGCCACCGCATCCCACTTACAGAAGCTGTACCGCGTCACTACCGCCGACATTGAACCATCAAATCGTTCGAACTGCAAGATGCCTTTCCTTACCTCAAAAAACTCGTTGAAGATCGATTCTTCACTAAGCCGATTTATTTTCATGGTCCTTGTTTACGAGCTAAAGATAGATGCACCTGGCAACATGTTTGTGCTCCGCCAAGGAAATGACAACAAGACATAATGGTGGGATTTCAGACAGTGCTTTGCATGAAAACCAATATGAATAAAATGTGTTAGGTTGCGTCAATGGCAAGAGGCAGAGAATTTCCGCTAGAAATGGATGAAAAACCTCGTAAAGGTTTTGTGGAAAGTTTGAGTTCCCTGAAACTCCTGATCCCTTTCTTCCGGATGATTTGGAAGACGTCTCCTTCGCTGACCCTGGTCAATATAATCCTGCGCCTTTTTAAATCGGCCATCCCGCTGGGACAGCTCTATGTCGGCAAGCTGATTATCGACGAGGTGATCCGGCTCATCAGTGCCCCGGAAAAAGACTATGATCAACTGTGGTGGTGGCTGGGAATGGAATTGGGCCTTGCCGTTTTTTCAGAGATTTTCAACCGGCTGATCAACTTGTCAGATGCCCTGCTCGGGGACCTATATGCCAATCATTCTTCTGTTGAATTGATGCACAAAGCATCCTCGCTGGATCTGGCGATGTTTGAAGACAGTGAGTTTTATGACAAACTGGAACGCGCCAGACGACAGACGACAGGTCGGGTGGTACTCATGTCGATGGTGCTCAGCCAGCTCCAGGATCTGATCACCATCCTTTTTCTCGGTGCGGGTCTCGTCGCTTTTGAGCCCTGGCTTATCCTGATTCTCTTTGTTGCCGTTCTCCCATCTTTCGTGAGTGAAGCCTACTTCTCCCGTTCCAGTTATTCTCTTGTCCGGAGCTGGACGCCCCAACGAAGAGAACTGGATTACCTGCGCTATATAGGTGCCAGTGTGGAAACGGCCAAGGAAATCAAAGTCTTTGGTCTCGACTCCTTTTTAACCGATCGCTTCAGCCGTATCGCAAAAGAATACTACAAGGCCAATAAGGTGTTGGCGATCCGTCGGACAATCTGGGGTACGGTGTTGCAGATATTAAGTGTCGGTGCGTATTACGGCGCATACCTGCTCATCATTCTGCGGACGGTGGCCGGTGTATTGTCTGTAGGTGATATGACTTTCCTTTCAGGATCTTTCAACCGATTGCAAAATCAACTGCAGAACCTGCTTTCCACCTTTACCCGCATTACCGAGTCTGCTTTATATCTCCAGGATTACTTTGACTTCCTGGCGATCATCCCGACGATCCGGGACACGCCGGAGGCCATAGAAGCTCCTGGGGCTATTCACCACAGCATTCGCTTTGAGAATGTCGGATTCAAATATCCGGGTACGGATATCTGGGCGGTACGCCATGTCACCTTTGAGTTGCAGGCAGGTGAAAAGTTGGCTCTCGTCGGTGAAAATGGAGCCGGAAAAACGACCCTGGTCAAATTACTGGCCCGAATGTATGATCCCACCGAAGGCAGCATCTTGTTGGACGGCCAGGACATCCGCTCTTTTACGATAGATTCCTACCGTAGGATGATCGGAGTTATTTTTCAGGATTATGTGCGGTTTAGTTTCCGGGCCGCTGAAAATATCGCTGTGGGTCAGATCGAAAAAACAGAGCAAACGGACCAGATCCGGCAAGCGGCCGAGAAAAGTCTCGCGGATCCCGTCATCCAAAAATTACCTGGTGGCTATGACCAAATGTTGGGCAAACGATTTGCCGAAGGGATCGATCTGTCGGGAGGTGAATGGCAAAAAATAGCCTTGGCCCGGGCGTATATGCGCGACGCGCAGATTGTCATCCTGGATGAACCTACGGCCGCATTGGATGCCCGGGCTGAATTTGAAGTCTTCAAGCGATTTGCAGAACTGACCCGGGGTAAAACCGCAGTGATCATATCTCACAGATTTAGTACGGTTCGGATGGCTGACCGTATCCTGGTACTCAAAAGCGGTCAAATGCTCGAAATCGGCACCCATGAAGAACTTCTACTTCGTCAGGGGCTGTATGCCGAACTCTTCCAGCTACAGGCTCAGGGCTATCAATGATTTACTGCAGTCGGAGCGATCCGTAATTCATCCGCACACTGACTTTTCCGCCACCAGATCCTTTGCTGGCCTTCAGGATCGTACTTGATCCCTGCCGAATATCCTCCTGTACCCGCAGACCGGTATGCTGTATACTGCAATAATTATTTTGAGCATCGACTGCAAAAGAAGTATGTTCTGCAAAGCCCAACGACACGCCCGTATACGAGGTCGTAATGTTGAGTTTGGAAAATCCCGGGGTTATCTGGCGTACGACCAGGCCTCCGTACTTCATGGAAAAATTACCTTGCTGACTCAATTCCTGAATACTGATATCCGAATATCCGGTTTCCGCATCTATAGTCTTGACACGATCCAGTGTGAGATCATCATACTTCCCGCTATAGATGAGCTCGTCAATATCAAGGCCCTTCAGTTCACTATACGCCGAAACCACTTTTGTCCGAATGGCGGATCCCATAGCGAGGTCCGAGTATTTCATATCAACGTTGAGTGACCAGGCGTCCTCCATTTCCAGATCGGAGTAGCTGAGTTTAAGATTGCCATCCTGAATCTGAGAGATGCGGCCATCGCTGTAGGCCATCTGGAGTGTAAGTCCGGCTTTGATATCTCCAAGACGAATATCCCCATAGCCCAGATTGATCCGAAGATCCCGTTGCGTGGTCTCGACATAGATGTCCCCATACTTGTTGATCAGCTCGAGGTAGATATCAGCCGGAACCAACACCTGGTAATGTATCCGAACATTCATGCTACCGGATTGAAACCAGGAGGTCCACCCTGATGCGGACTGGATTTCGGTTCGGGCTTTTACCCGGTTGGAGCCTTCTTCAAAGATGACCTGGATGCGATCCACCGCTTCTTGCGCTTTTTTCTGGCTCGATGCTTCTGCGCGGATGGTGATATCCATCCGGATTGAATTGCCTTGACCGATAGCAATGTCAAGATTGCCATATCGATTGTCGATGGTCAAATAACCATCCGAACGTATAGCAAATTCACGATTGATTTTCCTGATGACTTCAGCATCGCCGTCATTGGCTCTGACCCAGACAGGGAGTAACAGGAGGATAAGAAGGATTCTACATTTCATGCTGTTCGTTTTCAGTTTGTTCATATTGATCAACCCGTTCCAGTATTTTTTCCATCATTCTGAGTTTGTGCCGTTGATGCCGGATCATGACACTTAAGAGTATTTCGGTATTGGCATTAGGATCATCCTGGAGTTGGCGGTGGAGATCAAGGTAGACTGCATCCAGAGCTGCCAGGTCCTGCATAACTTCATCGCTAACCGGAAAGGCTTTTATTTCTTCCATTTTCTGATGGATCCGGACTTGATAAAATTGTTCCGCTTCTTTGTATTCATCCCATCCGGCGAGGGCGGGTCTGGTATACATTTTTTGCCCTGCGATATACCCGACAGCGATCAGCAACAATGCACTGGCTGCGATGGCGGTCCATTTCCAGATCCGAACAGTGGGGGTGATTTTTGCTTCCACACGACCCCATACCCGGTCGGGCGTTTTGAGGTCATCCAATGCGTCCCGGTTAGCTTTTATAAAATCTTCAAGTCTGTCACTCATGTAGGGTATGTGTTATATCACTTTACATTTCTTTCTGGTCTTTCTGGCAGTTTTGACACGGGTTAGATATGTATTGTTGTCGTGCGTGTGTTTAAACTGTTAGTGTCTGCATTCAACCACTTTTTACTAAAATGTCCCTGAGCCTGGCCTTTGCCCGGCTATACTGGGATTTAGATCCGCTTTCCTGAATCCCCAGAATACTGGCGATCTCTCCGTGATCATAGCCTTCGATGAGATACAGGGTCAGGACTTGTCTGTACCCATCCGGAAGGGCCATGATGGCATCCTTCACCCGCCGCACTTCAAGACCCGTATAATCGTCGTCCGGAGGGGATTCATCTGCTACATCGCTGACCTGTTCGTTCATTTCTTCAAACCTGATCCTGCGTTTTTTAAAAACATTCAGACAGTGATTGATGACGATACGCTTGATCCACGCTCCTAGGGTCGATTCTCCCCGGAACGTATGTAGCTTGACAAAGACATCCACAAAAGACTCCTGCAGGATATCTTCTGCTTCTGCCTCAGAACCCAGCATCCGGTAGCAAACATTATACATGGCATCGCAGTACTGCCGGTAGAGGGTATGCTGAGCCTGCCTGTGGCCGGAGAGACAGCGCGCAATCAACAAAGACTCAGCGTCTGAATGCATTCGGTTTTTTATGTCTAGATAGCGAATAAAGGACACGCAAAAGGTAAGGAGGTTGCATCAACCCATTCTCATCCTCCAGATTCAACTTATTTTGTGCCATATATGGAGGTTAAAACAAAGATACACGCCAGTATAGGTCACGACAGGTATGCCACCCGAATCACGGCCCGTGGGCATGTCTTTATTGGGGATGAACCAGATGACAATGGTGGAAAAGATTTGGGCCCGACCCCAACGGAGCTTGTACTCAGCGGGCTGGCTTCCTGTACAACAGCCACACTCCGGATGTATGCTGACCGGAAAGGATGGAATCTCGACGGGGTCACCCTTCATATCGGTATCCGGATCGAAAAGCACCCTGATGGGCAAATCTCCCGCATCTTCAGTGAGCTGGAACTTGAAGGTGAACTGGAGGCAAGCCAAAAGGACCGGCTACTGGATATTGCCCGAAAATGCCCGGTACACCGGATGCTGACCCACCCGATTTTAATCGAAACGAGCCATATACCATAACCTTTTCTGTTCGTTAACAATATATGTGCAAGAAAAATAGCGCTGCTTTCTCAGGTAGCCCCTTATCTTTGCATTCTGGTTTGAAAAATAAATTCATTTCCTTTTCACGCATTCTGACTTATGAAACTTTCACATTTTCTCTTTATCGTGGTCCTGGGTATTGGCTTGGGCACGATGGCCTGTAATAGTAAAAAAGATGACACCAACTCCCAGGAAGGGATTGTGTCGCCTGAAGGCATGAATTCTCAGGGCCCAGGCGGAACGCCTGTATCCCTCGGAGGTGAGCCACACTATAAATGCCCGACTGCTGGATGTGCCGGCGGAGCTGAGTCACAGGGCCCTTGCCCGATCTGTGGGGCTACACTCGAACATAACCAGGCTTACCACAGCCAAAACATGGGTGCTCCCGAAGGTGCTTCTCCGGAAAATCCAATCCAGATCAATCCTTCTTCCAGCACCCCTACTCCTATGCCTGAGCCACCTGCTGCCCAAAATGCCAAGGGGGTATATCACTATACCTGCCCTAAAGGCTGTGCTGGAGGTGCCGGAGCAGCCGGCAACTGCGGCACATGTGGTGGTGCCCTGGTGCACAATCAGGAATTTCATAATTGACCTCTGCAGATCAGCAAAATAAAAAAAGGGCGGCCTCGCAAGAAGCCGCCCTTTTTTTTAACACAAAAATCAGATTTTACTGAACCGCAGCGGGTGCCATTCCCCGGCGGATTGCACCCAGAGAATATACATGCCGGGAGCAAGTTTTGAAACCTGGATCTTCTTTTCTTCCACAGCTGTCTGAGGGATGGTGATTTCCAGTCCATCCATGGACACCAGTCGCAGTCGTTGCACCTGACCTGTGAATGAAACCTGAAGTTCGTCCTGAACCGGATTTGGGTATACATAGAGGTTCTCACCCGTTTCGACATCCTGCAGGGCGAGCCCGTCACCGGGTTGTATAGGCGGATTTACCTCCTCCAACAGGACCATGGCTTCCGGTAATGCACCACCGGTCAGCTTGGTGATTGTGACCTGATCGATATAGATCTGATCTGTATCATCACTCGCATCACACTGGATACGAAGCGTCCCGGTGGAGGTCGGATTGAAGTTGGGTACCGTCACGGTGGTGACATAAAAGGTGTTGTTGTTGAAATGAACATTCCGGATAAACGTGGCGATGGTCACCCAGCCGCTTCCGTTATTATAGCGGACCCAAAAATCTTCATTGGGTTCCATACTAACGGCCCTGAAATAAAACTGGATCTGAAGGCCGGTAGCATCCGAAAGGTTGAAAGTGGGTGAGGTCATAGCCGATTCAACACCACTATTGTCCCTCAGTCGTATGGAGTATGAGCCTTCCCAGGAATTACTGCTGCTCACCCTGTCTGCATCGATTCCTCCATCTATCCAACTGTCCCAGCCAGTCTCAAAATAACTCGCCAATAGTACTGTTTCGCCCGGTGGAGGGCATGGCGGGCATGGACCACCACAGTCCACTCCTGTTTCGCCCTGATTCTGGATCCCGTCATTACAGGTTGGACACGGAGGACATGGGCCTCCACAGTCAACACCAGTCTCACCCTGATTTTGAATACCATCTGTGCAAGTGGCTTCTGAGCCCGTGATCACAATCGTATAGTCTTCCACCTCGCCATAGGTAAAGGAGCCACAATTTGGAGGGTATGCATTATACTGCATCGCGACTCTCATCTGTGTCGTTTTGGCCGTTGTGCCGGCAGGTACGGTAAACGTAACATTGACCTGAGAGGTCCCTGAGCCCTGTCCGACCTGCTCACCGGCATCAGACCAATCCAGATCCCCGTTGTAGTCAATCCACACCCGCCAGTATTCGTTGTAAGCGGATGATGCAAAACCGGGAAACAAGTTGATCGTATAAGTAGTGCCGGGCACAAGATTGGTACTTAACGCCGTGTAATTGCCATAACCGCCATTCGATCCACTGACATTATTAATAGATCCTAACTGGACACGCTGGATCCATTCATAGGAAGTGTTTGTACCATTAGAGGCACAATAGGACGGTGGTGGCGGTGGTGGTGGCGGTCCACAGGCCGTCAGGCAATTGTTGGATGCATTGACAGTATTGCGGATGACATTTCCGGGCTGCGGACCAAAACCGAGATTAAAATTGATTCCCACACCCTGGAGATGGCAATAACTCATAAGGGTACCGCCCTCCGATGGAATGCCGGGTAATGGACATGTACCTTCGGTTGAGCCGGAACAACCGTCGATTGCCGTGTTGTTACCGTTCCAGACACACGCATGTGTATGTCGAGAGCCGATCAGGTGGCCCATTTCGTGGGTCACCACCATGACGGACCAACTATAGGTCGGAACATTGGCATACGTGGAGCTAATGCTGCTAAAGCATTTGCTGAGATCCGGATTGTTATTGCAGATTCCGTTAAATCCTGCCGCGATCCCTCCACTGGCCTGGTAGGATACCAGGTGGGACAGATTTCCATTGAATGCGCCCGTATTGTTTTGGTACGAACTCAACATGGCACTGGAGGAATTGCCGGAATAAGGCGCCGGAGTCGTCCAGGCAAAAATCTCATTGATCATCATATTGATACTCTCATTGTTGTAGAGCACGATACTTTGATTGAAAAGACCCGTTATATAGTCTGTCGCGGGACCTCCGCCACCCTTCTGGGTGACGATATCGTCATCGATCTCAATATACAACCGGACACAGTCCCCGACATCCCGACCCTGTGAGGTGGGCTTCAATTGCTCTGCTGTATATCCGATACCATCATCTGGTGTTTCGCATTCGAAACCATGCTTACGTGTGAGATCCTGCTCCCAATAAAACAAATGGTGATGCTCACGGCTATTCTCCAGTGGTCCGATGACGGCATTCCCCTGGTCGGTACTGATCAGGGCCATTACTTTGTCATGAAAGACGCTCATCGCCACGACAGAATTCGGCTGGCCCTGAACGATCCCCTTAAAATGAATCCCGGGTGTATAATCCACCGGGACAGCCGGGGTACTGCTGGTATACAGCTGAAAGTCAGCCGTAAAAATCTGATGCTGCCGCAGGATAAGGGTCATCGTGCTTCGCTCGGATACCGGCACTGCCAACGTTAAAAATTCATACTGGTCCCGATCCGCTAACATCCGTTGTATTTCTTCATGCACCAGGTTGAGCAGAGTGCCTTTGCCAAGACCCTCCAGATCATAGGAGCGGTCGCTGACATCCTGCGACAGAAAAGTCATTACGTGCGCCGGAGTAAAGGATTTGCCAGCAGCTTGCAGTTGCGCCATCTCCTGATAGACGGCCTTCTGCGCCAAGGTGCTCTTCCACAGAAAGAGCATCAGGAAGTAAGGGAAAATCTTCTTCATGCTAAATAATTTTAATACGAGTGACAAAATCAGAAACAGATACAAGCCAATCCTTTCATGACAAGGCATGACATAATGTATCTCATTCGCTCCTTAAATGGGTGGGCAACGGCAACGAGATCAGTCAAAGCCAGGGATGGGTTTGAATAAAATTTCGCCATCTGACTGATCGTCCTATAAAAATTGCACTTGTTTTGCGAACAACAAAACAAATCCTGGAATATTATAAAAATTCAGGGTTTTTACCTAGGCATGGGAATGTTAAAGCGTCTGGTGTAACGGACCTGGTCAGTTGGCCTTACGGGCTTTCGTTTCCTCCAGCTTTCTCTGAACAGCATCCAAAACTCCACTTTGATTTTCAATTTCTTTCTGAGCAATATCCTGATCTTGCAGGTTTTTCACGATATCCAATTCAGCCTGTGCTATTCGCTTCTTTGCGTCTTCAATAATCTTGTGGAGGTTATCATTGTCCCGCTGTAATTTGCTGAGATTACTTTCCAGCCTGGAGAGGGCTTTCTTCTGTGTATCCACCTCGATAGCGATCAAATCCACATTGACTTTGTGTGCAAAATCCTGCAGAAATCTGACCGCGGCTGTATACTCTTTTGGAAAGGTCGACGAACTGATAAATCCTCCTCCCATATCAATCCAAACCACCATTTTGCTTCCTTCTGGTGCGGATTCACTCAGATGATACACATTCAGGCGGTTGACGCCTCCAATGTCCAGGATTTGAACACCTTGCGCAACAGATTCCTTGGCTTTTTTTACTTTGGTGATCTTGCCATACGACTTCATAAAGTCTTTCCATTCGGAGTCCGCAAATTTTGTATCCGCTCCGGGCAGCACAATCGTCAGGGCCGGCTGAGATCCGGCACTCATGACTCTGGTATCCTCCATCACTTGCGCATACATGGATGTGAGCATCAGCAAAACGGTCATACCAGAGGAGAAGCACTTTTTCATTCGGTGGTTATTTTTTGTATCAGGAAATTTCAACTTCATTTTATACTACAATCTTCAAATCAAGTTGGTTTCAATATACAACAAATATTTCCAATCTCGCCGAACTGAAACGTGGATGTCTTTCGCAGCCATCAGCCTCATTGACTGAGTTGATGCATCCCCGGAGTTACATATTTCCAGTCAAATAACTGCTATGGTTGAGGCTGGGCGATGGTGAAAACTCTTGAAATATTGAAGCCAAAGTGTACACCGCCATCACTCCATTTCCTTACCGTTTCGGTAATAAAGCCTTTTTCAATCATGGCGGTGCGGACCATGTATTTTCTCGGTGATCTTGTCCTCTCCCGGAAGTTGACGCCACCAAGGAGAACTTCGTGTTTTTCAAATATACATCAGGGTGGATTTCCCTCTTGCGATCAAACGTCCCACTTCACCTCTTTCCTGTACACCATACCTTTAAAATGGGCTACCAGATCATTACCCCGGGTGACGCGGATATGATAGATTCCAAGTGTATGGCCAAGCGAAGTTTCCTTAGCTTCCGCGGTGAGCAAATCGCCTACTTTCACGGGTTTGAGATGATTGATGGAGGCCTCGATGGAGACAGCGTGACGTCCATGTGCATTGGAAGCAAAAGCCAGTGCGCTATCAGCCAGTGCAAAGGTGATAGCCCCATGTGCTATACCAAAACCATTGACCATTTCGGGTCGTACTGTCATTTCAAGTTTGCTATACCCGGGATGATCTTCCACACGCCGTATCCCCAGCCACTGTGTGAATAGATCATGATCATACATATAATCGACGATCGGATTGTTTTTCATCGATAAAAATTTTCCTGATTGTCCGCCATCCTCCTGAGCAATGCACTTCCTCTGTAACGGTCTTCATGGTAGATGGAATAGAGCTCATCCATACGGCGAACACATTCAGCGATTCCAATTTCATCTGCCCATTGCAGAAGCCCTTTCGGGTAGTTGACCCCAAGGGTCATGGCAATATCAATATCTTCCTTTGTTGCTATACCATAATAGAGTGCATCTGCCGCTTCATGCACGAGCATGGTCACCAGACGGTTACAAATGTATACACTTACATCCTCATCGATCACCCGGGAGGATTCTTCCGTTTCCGGATACTTGTAAAAACCTCTACCACTCTTACGTCCAAGCCAACCGGCTCTGACCAGATTGACCTGCAACTGGGAGGGTTTATATCTCGGCTCATAAAAACAGGCCGCCCACACCGAACGGGTCACCGCTTCATTGACATCATGGCCTATAAAATCCATGAGTTCAAAAGGCCCCATTTTAAATCCGCCTTTTTGTCGCATGGCCAGATCAATTACTTCGATAGGAGCGATCTGCTCTTCGGCCATACGGAGTGCTTCACTATAAAAGGGACGTGCGATTCGGTTGACAATAAATCCGGGGGTGTCTTTGGCGAGTACGGGGTGTTTGCCCCAGGATGAAATGATGTCCATTGTAGTGGATGTCACCTGAGGCGCGGTCTGAAGAGCTGGAATGATTTCTACCAACTTCATCATCACAGGCGGATTAAAAAAATGGATGCCAATACATCGCTCCTGATGTTGCAGGCCATTTGCCAAACTGGTCACAGACAGGGATGAGGTATTGGTCGCGATGACGGTGTCGGGAGCGAGTATGGGTTCGATACGTGAATAGAGGTCTCGCTTGATCGTCTCATCCTCGATAATGGCTTCGATGACCAGATCACAACCTTCTATACTTTCAAGATGATCCACAAAATAGATCCTTGCGAAAATGGCTTTGGCCTCCTGATCTGTCAGTTTGCCTTTACCAGCCAGTTTATTCAGGGATCGTAATATTCCATCACGTCCTTTCACAACGGCGTCGGCCCATGCATCATACACGATCACCTCATGACCTGCCATAGCCGCCACCTGGGCGATGCCGCTGCCCATAGCTCCTGCTCCTATGACGGCTACACGTTTCATTTGCCGGTAAACTGTGGTTTACGTTTTTCCAAAAACGCCTGTACACCTTCCTTATAGTCTTGGCTCCTGCCCGCAGCGGTTTGAATCTTTTCTTCCACCCCCAATTGTTCATCCAGTGTATTACTCAGCGAGGCATTGAGGGCTTGTTTGGTGAGAGCAAGACCTCGCGTTGGCATCGTTGCCAGTCTGGCGGCCAGTGCTGGAACAGCGGTATCCCAATCCGCATCCGGAATGCATTTATAAATCATGCCCATCGCTTCGGCTTCTCTGGACGGGACTTTTTCACCTAACATCATCAGAGCTCCTGCCTTTTGCCAGCCGATCAGGCGCGGGAGATGGAACGTACCGCCGCTGTCGGGGATGAGTCCGATATGACTGAAAGCCTGCAGGAAATAGGCGGATTCCCGGGCGATGACAATATCACACGCGAGAGCGATATTGGCACCAGCACCTGCTGCGGGTCCATTGACTGCTGCGACTACGGGAAGTGCCAGATCACGCAGGCGTAAGATGATCGGATTGAAATGCTCCGCGACAATACGGTGTATTTCGGGGCCGTTTGGGTCAGTCACTTCGTTGAGATCCTGGCCAGCTGAAAAGGCTTTGCCGGCACCTGTGATTACCAGGCATCGGGTGCCGTCTGCAGCGACCAGGTCGATCATCCTTTGCAAGGCCAGTGCCATCTCCCGGTTGAAACTATTGTACCGGTCAGGGCGATGGAGTGTGATGGTGGTTACATCACCTTCACGTGTACGGACCAGAGTATCGGTTGAAATAAGGCTCATTGGTTAATCCTCAATTAGATGTCAAAGGAAAGATATTTTAAATAAAATCAAATGAGGCCGGGACTATTCCAGACATAGCACCAATCCTTTCAGATACTGGCCTTCGGGATGAAAGACGGAAACGGGATGATCAGCACCCTGACCCAGATCATGCACGACCCGTGCCATACGTCCGGCCTCTATGGCTGCCGCCACAATGGTATGGTGAAAAAGAGGTCTGTCTACGACCTGGGAGCAGGAGAAAGTAAACAAGAGTCCACCGGGTTTCACCCGGGCCATGGCCAGCACATTGAGTCGTTTGTAGGCCTGAATCGCATTGTGGCGTTTACTCAGACTTTTCGCAAAAGCTGGCGGATCTACAATGACCACATCAAAGAGGTCCTGCCGGGTCGTCAGAAAGGTCATTACATTTTCCTTGACGACCTGATGACCACCACCAAATTTATTCAAGTCCACATTTCTCTCCGCACCGGCGAGAGCGCCGGCGGATGTGTCAACCGAAATCACGTGGTTTGCTCCCCCCTGCAAAGCGTAAAGGGAGAAGCCTCCGGTATAGGAAAAACCATTGAGTACGTCTTTTCCATGGGCATACCGTTTCACAAGCGCTCGATTATCCCGCTGGTCCAGAAAAAAACCTGTTTTCTGTCCTGTCTCCGGATCGACAACAAACCGGATACCACCTTCATGGATCACCAACTCTTCCGGAGGGTTGCCATGCATCCAATGATCCGTAATACGGTGAGCATAATTGGAAGGCAGCGCATCTTTGCTTTTGCTATAGACCGCCTGGATGGAAATGACGGGTAGTGTGGTCAGCACGCGGGCTATCTCCGGAAGCGCTTTATACATACCGATCGAGTGTGCCTGCACCACGGCTACTGGGCCATATATATCCACAATCAGTCCGGGCAATTGATCTCCTTCTCCATGAACCAGCCGGAAGGCATCGGTTTGCCCGGGCATATACAATCCGAGGGAAAGTCTGTATTGCAGGGCGGCCTCAAGGCGTGTTTTCCAAAAAGAAAAATCAGGAACTATTTTTTCAAACGCGATGATTCTCACAGCCAGACTGCTATTCTGATAATGGCCGGTTCCTAGCACCTGACCTTTAAAATCTTCCACCAGGACGGAATCTCCATCCTGCAGGTTTTCATGACCGGATTGGATGGCTCTGGAAAAAATCCAGGGATGTTTTCTGCGGATGGAATCTTCGCGGCCTTTTTGGAGACGGATGGTGTGCATGGTGGTCCAAAGGTAAACAGGAAATACCGGTGATCAGAAGGGATCATGTAAGCGCGAAGAGTATCAACTATCAATAGCACTTGAAATACTCAAACGGCTCCAGACAATCCATGCATTTGTACGATGCTTTACAGGGTGTTGAGCCATACTGGCTGATCAATTCGACATGAGCAGAACCACATTGCGGGCATGACCGGGGCTTGCCTTCATAGGTTTGATCTGATGCCTTGCCATTGGGGGGGGCGATGCCATAGTCCTGGAGTTTTTGTTTTCCTGTCTCGCTAATCCAGTCGGTAGACCAGGGCGGGGAAAGGATCATACTGATCGTTGGTTGGTGAAAGCCGGCAGCGTCAAGGCGTTCGCGCACGAGAAACGGAATGACATCGATCGCCGGGCATCCTGAATACGTCGGAGCCAGGTCAATGCTCCAATGCGCATTTTCAGGCCGGATATCAATGACCATCCCGAGGTCCACGATCGACAGTCCCGGTAGTTCCGGATCATCGACCTCGTGCAGGAGAGCTGCGATTTGTTTTCGGATGATATGTGTATCCTGATTCGCCAATGACAATGGGGGTTTGATAAAAATGTTACCAGTTCATCTGAGGATACGTTCGCTGCATATACTGCAACTCTGTCAGGATATAGCCCATATGCTCGGTATGCTTTCCCTCTTTACCTCCTGACACCATGTGCTGATCCTGTGGGATCACCAGACCTGCAGTGTTCATCACAGCATGGACACGTTCGTTCCACAGGGGTGCAAATTGCAATACATCAGATGCATATCCTTCTTGCAGGAGTTCAGCTTCATATGCTGCCATGGTAAAAAATTCGCCGGTGTACCTCCAAAGCTCATCCAGAGCACGCTGGACTCGAGCATGACTTTCCTCGGTACCATCCCCAAGCCGGATCACCCATTCGCTGCTATAGCGATAGTGATACTTGATTTCTTTTAACGTCTTAATGGCAATGGCACGGAGCTGATCGTCCGGATGGCTGGAGAGATGCTCGTACTGGCCGAGATTAAAAGTATCATACAGGTATTGCCGTATGATGGTATGTCCGAAATCAGCATTGGGTTGTTCGACCAGTAGAAAATTAAGATACTCATGTTCATACCGTAGCATGGCCAGGGTGTCTTCATCGGTTTGCTGACCTGGTAATGAAGCGATATACTGATACAGGAGTCTGGACTGACCGATGAAGTCCAGCGCGATATTGGTGAGGGCAATATCCTGTTCGAGTACCGGGCCATGCCCACACCATTCGCCCAGGCGTTGGCCGAGGATGAGGGGATTGTCGGCGAGATGGAGGAGAAATTTGATTTTGGCAGTCATGGCAGGTCTGATGTGTTAGGGTACAAAAATACCCTAAGTCTGTCAAAGGGGAGGGGTGTAGTGCGAGAGGTATGATGGATGGGGTAGAGGATGGGAAGGAGGGATGGACTTGAAATAATCCTGAAAGGAGGGAAATGAAAGGAGGGAAATAGCGTTAAAATTTAAACAATTAATTGTTTATGTGCAATTTACATATTATAAAATACTATCAACCTAACGTATATTTCAAATTTACATTTTACGCTGGTTACAACCAATTGTCCTTAACTGCCTTTTTTCCACCCTGTTACCTATACAGACTCCACCCACCTTAATTGCTTCTTCCCCGTATAAAAAATTGAAAGGCATGCAAGATGTTTTATTATTTTTATTATATTTACCACATTTATAGCAAATTATAGATTACTAATTTCTATCATATTACAAAAAAATAATTATGTTTTACGGGTTGGTCATCGTATCTCAAAAAGTTAACTTTGTGCTTTCTTTCAAATCTGCGACTCCCATGAAGTTTCACCTCAGACAATGGCCCTTTGCCCTCCTTTTATTGGGTTTTGTCTCCTGTCTTCAACCCGAAGACCCGATCGAACTCCTCCCGACTGCACCAATTGCCCGACTTCAGTCCAATGATATCACCTGGCAATGGTCTGAACTCTACCTCAGCATCGAAAAGGATCTCCCTGGTTTCCGGCCCGCCCCTACCTGTCGCGCGCTCGCCTATATCCACATGGGAGGGTATGAAACCTCGATTCCGGGAATGGAAGGGTTTGCATCTCTCCATTCCGCTATTCAGGGTTTTCCGCAGATTCAGTTGAAGTATCAACCCTCGCAGATCCATTGGGGCATCGCGCTGAATGCCTATTACGCCAGAACATTTAAATTTTTCCTTTTCAATGCCACTCCCGGTGACCATCACGATATCGAAAGACTTGAAGCCCAACAACTGGATCATCTGAGCCGTGATGTTCCTCAGGGCATTGTCAATACCTCGATCGAATGGGGGCATCATGTGGCCAATGCCATCATTGAATACGCAGAAACGGACCGTGAAGGAGCTACTCATTCCCGTGTTGCCCGCCCTACTGATTATTTCCCACCAGCAGGTCAAGGCTTATGGTCTCCTACTTCACCTGGATTTGGCACCGCCATGTTTCCTTACTGGGGGAGTGTCCGGGCTTTTGCAGCCAACCCGTCCGACCTCACGGCCCTTCCTCCTGCTTACGAATACAGTACAGATCCTTCCAGCCATTATTATCAGGACAATTTCGAAGTCGCCCAGATGACGAGCCAAATGACGGAAACCAACCGTTGGGTGGCCGAGTTTTGGAGTGACGATATCACCGAACTCACTTTCAGCCCACCTGCCAGGATTTTCGCCATCGCCAATCAAATTATAAAACTTGAGCGGCTCAACCTGCAAGAAACCCTCCACCTCTATTGCCGACTGGGTATTGCCATCAATGATGCTGCCGTAGGGGCTTGGAAGTCAAAATACACCTACAACACAGAACGGCCGATCCACTACATACGTCAGTATATCGATCCCAATTTCCAACCCATCCTGGGCGAGGCCATTGGTGTGCCGGGTCTTACCCCTGACTTCCCCGGCTATCCTTCAGGACACAGCACCTTTGCCGGTGTAAGCTGGCGGATCTTTGAACACTTTTTTGGCGCACAATATACGTTTACCGATCATTGCCATTTCGGCAGAACGGAATTCAACGGCTTTCCCCGGACATTCACGTCCTGGAAACAAATGGCGGATGAAAATGCCTACAGCCGTATTCCGTTGGGTGTCCACATCCGAATGGATTGTAGTGAGGGACTACGCCTCGGCAACCTGATCGCGGTGAAGGCGCTCGATCTCGATCTCCAGCTTTAATCTCTGGCTAGCGGAAATAAAAAAGGTTGACCGAACACTGTCAACCTTTTTCATTTCAAACCCTACCTTGAACCACATCTTTGTAATTACGTCAACGTGCACATACGCTGAGCAACTTTACACGGACTCCCTACGTTTTAAAGCACGGATTTATTTGTTGACAGCATGAAGACTTATATACTTTTCCTCTCCCTGATGACCTGGTTTCATATAGGTCTATATGCTCAGAATTCAAAACTGGCGGATCAGTATTATCTGGAAGGTGAATACCAAAAAGCTGGTGATCTTTATCTCAAACTCCATGACATCGCAAAAAAAACCAATAACTACATCTATTTCAATAAGTATGTCGAATGCCTGCTGGCGCAACGGCTATACGAACAAGCGGAGCGCGAGATCAAGGAACAAATGAAACTCCAGCCGGAAGACTTTAGTATGCTGGTCACGCTCGGTAATGTACAGGAGCGGATAGGACACTATGACGATGCGCAAACTTCCTACCGGACAGCCATTGAGCAACTACCTCCCCGAATAGACGTCATAACCCGGCTCGGCAATGCGTTTCTCAGTCAGGCCAAATATGATGAAGCGATATCCACATATATCAAAGGGGAGGAGGTCATGGGGAAAAAAGGCATCTTTTCCTACCAACTGGCCGACCTCTATAAGCGCAATGGGGATACTCCCAATATGATCGAACAATATCTCTATTCCCTGCTCTCCAATCCGGACCGGATCCAGAACATCCAAAATCTACTTCAACGCTCGCTGAAAACGGAAGACTTTCCTGAACTCCTTTCACAGCTCTACATTTTCATGCAGGATTTTCCGGATACGGATTTTCTCCCGGAAATGCTGGCCTGGACCTTCATCCAACAGAAGGATTATAGTAAAGCCATGCGACAGGCTAAAGCATTGGACAAACGATTGGGCGAAAACGGATTGCGGGTGTATCGCCTGGCCCAGATCGCAGCCAATGACCGGGATTATCCTACCGCCATCGATGGATTTGAATACATCTTATCAAATCAGGGTGTCGGCACACCTTATTATCTGGAAGCCAAGCGCGCCAGCCTGGCCACCAAGCGTCGTCAGATCACAGACCACTATAGCTATACACCCGAACAACTGCGTTCGCTGGAGTCCGAATACGAGTCCTTCCTGGCCCAACATGGCATTCATCCCGGAACAGCGCTGATCGTCTCCGAGCTGGCTATGCTGCAAGCCCTCTATATCAATGATCTGGATAAGGCTATTGCGCTGCTGGAAGAGATTGTTCACATGGCTGGCATCAATCCATATATCCAGGCCAATGCCAAACTGGACCTGGGCGACTATTACCTTATGTCCGGTGAAGTTTGGGAAGCGACACTGCTTTATTCTCAGGTGGACAAAGCATTTGTAGAAGACCTGATCGGTCAGGATGCCCGGTTCAGAAATGCCAAGTTATCATACTACAACGGTGATTTTGAATGGGCTCAGACCCAGTTTGATATTCTCAAAACGTCCACCTCTAAACTCATTGCCAATGACGCACTGGATCTGAGCATTTTCATCATGGATAATCTCGGACTGGATACCAGCTCACATGTCATGACCGAATTTGCCAAAGCGGAATTGCTGATTTTTCAAAACAAACTGGACGAAGCGATCGGTAAACTCACCCTACTGGGCAATCTGTATTCCGATCATGGACTAAAGGATGACATGCTCTATCTCAAAGCCAGACTCTACGAAAAGAAACGAGAGTATACTACAGCAGAATCGCTCTATCAGGAAATTATTGATTCTTTTCCGAAGGAGATCAGAGCGGACAATGCACTCTATCATTTGGCGCAGTTGTACGAAGCTCAACTGAATGATCCGGAAAAAGCCAAAGCCAGCTATGAAAAACTGTTTATGGAATACACTGACAGTACCTTTGCCATAGAGGCGCGTAAACGATTCCGAACCTTACGGGGTGATTTTGAGCCCGTGGATGATCACATGCAGTGATCGTTTAATAATCCACTTTATCTTTTTCAATCAGGCGAAATCCATTGCCATGGATATTGAGAATCTGCAGATTCTGATCCTTGCTCAGATATTTGCGCAATTTGGTCACAAAGACGTCCATGGAACGAGCGGTGAAATAGTTGTCTTCTCCCCAAATTTTCGCTAACGCTTCTGCCCGCGTCAGTACATCATTTTTGTGCTGACAAAACATCTTGAGCAGATGGGCCTCTTTCGGGGATAATTTTTCTTTTTCGTTACCACTACCGCCCTGCCAGGTGAGGACCCGAAGCGGATAGTTGAAATGATACTGACCGATATCGTATTCCTTGATTTCATCCTCCTTCTCTACCCCTTTCTGAACGCGGCGGAGTATGGCCTGAATGCGCAGCAACAATTCTTCGGAATTAAAGGGTTTGGACAGATAATCATCGGCGCCGATCTTGAAGCCTTCCAATACGTCTTCTTTCAGGTTTTTGGCCGTCAGAAAAATGATAGGCATCTCCTTGTCCTTTTCCCGGATTTCTCTGGCTAACGTAAATCCGTCCTTCCTCGGCATCATCACGTCAAAAATGCAAAGATCGAAGCTGCCCTTCTTGTAACTCTCCAATCCTATGACACCATCCGATGCCAGAGTGACTTCATAATCATGCATCTCCAGATACGACTTCAGCACATCGCCAAAGTTCTGATCATCCTCCACTAAAAGTATTTTACTTGCTGACATACGTAAAACAAAATTATCAAATTCATGCCCAACGGGTATCCTGCAATATTATTTCGTGTTTTTGAGTCTATCCGGAAGGTGAAGTGTAAACCGACTGCCTTTACCCAATTCACTTTTAACCTCAATCCTTCCCTGGTGTGCCGTCGCAATCGCCTTGACATAGCTCAATCCCAGCCCAAATCCCTTAACATCGTGCCGGTTTCCGGTATGAACCCGGTAGAACTTATCAAAGATATGCTTTTGATCTTCTTTGGTCATCCCGATCCCTTTATCCTCGACCGTGATTTCCAAACCCTCACCGCGGCTAAAGGTACTGATCTTTATCACAGGCGTACCTTCTGAATATTTGTTGGCATTGTCCAGCAGATTGTGGATCACATTGGATAGATGCGTTTGGTCACCTTGGATCATCCCGGGTTCAGCATCAAGTTGCATGTCAATCCGGCCCTGTCGCTGTTGTACCTGGAGACTCAAATGCTCTACCGCCTGGCGAATGACTTCATGGATATCCACGTCCGTCACACGGAGCTGAAAATCCCGCTTATCGATCTGAGCCATCTGCAACACCCGCTCTACTTGCTGCAACATCCGCTTGTTTTCCTGGCGAATGATGCCAATGAAGCGATTGATTTTACTTTCGTCATGAATGACTTTGGGACTCGCGATCGAATCCGCCGCAAGTGAAATCGTGGCGATGGGGGTCTTAAACTCGTGCGTCATGTTGTTGATGAAATCCGTCTTCATCTCCGACACCTTCTTTTGACGCAGAATCACATGGATCGTATAACTGAAGCAAAAGAGAATCAAAAAGGTAAACAGAACGGCCGCCAGCATCGTCGGCAGCAACGAATACCAGAGCCAACTGGTCTTACTGGGAAAATGAAGATTCAGCCAGCCTGGTGAAGATTTGAGGTCACTGCGGAATAAGGCCACCTGGTATTTGGAGTTGAACAAACTCCTGGACTGTGGATTGTCGACATGACTGGCTGAAGAATCATCCATACTGCCAACCACATAATTGCCATTGATGATGACAAATGTTGAATCGACCACCTGAATCACGCCATATTGGTATGGCAGATCAATACCCCTGCTCTGTAATTCTTCCTTGATAAACTGGGTCAATTGTTGTGGATCGATACGTTCAGCAATATCCGGGGGATTGTACCTGCGCTGTTCATCCAAAATCTCCCAATATGCACTCTGCCTCCGCCAATGATCCATTGAATCCAATAATAACATCAGCTTATCCGACTGAAATAAGCTATCATTGAGTTGCTCGAGACTTTGCTGCAATTCCTTGCCGAGCATACCTGACTCTTCCACAAAGGCTGCGATCTCCTGCTGGATCATGAAAGACGGAGCCCGATTGAGGGTATTGAGGACATCTAAAGGTGCTTTGGTCTCAATGGAGGTCAGCCGTTCTTCCACTTTGTTGAGAGCTTCAATCACATGGGTATCAAATCGGGTTTCCTGTTGATTCATAGACCAATTGAACCAGTACACCTGGATCAGGCTTGATCCCAGGAGTCCGATGGTCATCAGGATGATGATCAGCCAGATCGCACGTTTACTCATACAGCAGGAAACAAAAATACGGGCATGATCCGTACATCATGCATTTTAACGAAGGATTAACCGAGACGACTGCTTTGCTAGAGCATCCTGATCTTGATATTCCGGAACCAGACTCTGTCCCCATGGTCCTGCAACGCAATCTTGCCTTGACGTGCTCTTCCAAAGCCGGGCATGTCCTTAAATTTGGATTGACTGATTTTCTGTAGCCATTCGTCCGTGTACATTTCATACGAAACCACCAGTACCCCGTTAAGCCAATGTTCAACTTTGCCTTTGTTTTTGATGATCCTGACTTTGTTCCACTCTCCTGCCGGTCGTACAGTGACATAGCTACACGCAATGAGATCGTACAGGTCTCCTGCCCGATGCGTGACGTATCGGGTATCCGGATGACACGCATTATCCAGAATCTGCATTTCAGGGCCAGTCTGCCATACGTATTCATATCCGGCAGAATCCACGACATTATAAATGATCCCACTGTTACCACAGGCGGATATCTTCCATTCGATGTTGAATTCAAAGTTTTCATACACGTCAGTGGTGACGATATCACCACCATCAGGTACTTGCCAGTGACCATCCGGATGACGACGGGCATCCAGCATCAGCGAGCCATCCTCTATGATCCAACTACTGCCGATGGTCGTTTTTCTGAAATTTTGCCACCCCTGTGTCGTACTTCCGTCAAAGAGCAGCTTCCAACCGGCAGACTTTTCATTTTCGGTCAATGTATTTTGAAGTACAACTGGAGGAGGTAACAGTACGACGGGATCATTGACCGGAAGTTGATTCATCGTATACCAGGCTTCCGTAGACCACAGCGGCAGGCTGGCATCACTGATGTACCTGTCATTCATATGAATGTACACTACATGTCCCGCCTTCATACCGGCAAGCTGGAGGGATACTTTCTTTCGGTCTGGGGAAACCGAAGCCGCCACCACCTTGAGTACAACGGGATCCACTTTGGGTCCGCCATACTCAATGGTCGGAACATACCTCCACTGTCGCACCTCCCAGTCTGCGGTGTTCCAGCCATCACCCTCCCGAAGAGGTTCGGTAAACTCAATTTCCACCCCATTACTTTTGGCCCGTACGGCCAGCATTTCGAATGTCGGTTTCTGATTGTACTTCAGCCGCTGAAGTCCATACCAGAGTTTATCGGTTTGCTGCCAGTTGCCCGTAGAACCAATCCCTCCGACATACAATCCCCCATCGGGCCCCCAGACCATTCGATTGACCCCTGCTTCGAGTCCCTGAATAAACCGGAATACTACACCTTGATACTCTCCATTGATCTTTTCAACAAAAACTCGTTTGATACCCCCATGTGTCACTTCACCATGAATCATCTGACCTACATAAGGACCATCTTTAATTTCCAAGGGTGTGGAAGGCGAATTGCCTATCTCATCCTGTGGAAGCCAAACCAATGGCGGTTTCTCCATTAAGGTTGCTGTGCCTTTAAAATCCACCGCACGTGAGCCAAAAAAATCACCCTGTCTCACATGCAAAATCTTACTGCTGGGCAACCAGTCGCCCTGATTGTCTGCGACAAAAATCTCATCTTCGACGCCTAATCCAATTCCGTTGGGTGTCCTCAGACCACTGGCCATATAGGACAGCTCACCGGAAGGAAGATCAAACCGGACAACATGTCCTCTGCTTGATTTCTGGTTTAATCCTGAAGCTCCTCCGGGCTGTATCGCGATCGCCAGCGTAGCAAAGAGATCACCATCCTTGCCGGCCAGCCCAAAAGCGAATTCATGAAAATTAGCCGAAGTAGGCCAGTTATTATTTACGCATTGGTATTCATCGATGATCTGATCTCCATTGGTATCGATCAGACGTGTCAGCTCCTGTTTTTGTAAGACATAAATGGTGTCGTTCAGCACCTTGAGGCCCAGTGGCTCGGCCAGTCCGGATGCGATTTGTTTGACTTTGATTTTAGAAGGATCCCCTGTAGAAACCTGACTCAGCAGATATACCGCACCGGCCGGGTCCCAGGTGCTGATCACGAGTGTTCCGTTTGACAAAAAATCCATTCCGCCCACTTTGGGGAAAAAATCATCAGGTCTCGCCTGTGACAGATCATATGAAGGATGAACACTGACGACAGGCGACCGGTCTCCCGGGATGGCCTTTCCTACTGCCAGGGACAAAGTTTTTCCTTTCAGAATGTCATGGTCATCCGCCGAATGCAGCAAGATATCGGATGGCAGACCCGTCCAATCCGCTGCGCCTTCCGGCTTCCACTCGAATGACAGATATCGCCCACCCTTACCCTGGAGGTATTCTATCCATATCGGATGATATCCTTTCGAAAGCCGAACCATGGTCTGTTTCATCTCTGTACCATGCAATCCATCATTATCCAGTATGATCTGACCATCCAGCGTCACGCGTGAACCATCATCACTCCAGATGCGCAGACCGGTCTCTATTTCCTTTTCGATATATACATAGCCACGGGCATGCAGGACAAAATCTTCATCCAATCCGCCAAAATCTGTGGCATCAATACCTTGAAATTCCATCAGTATCCCAGCCTGATTACCGCGTTTTCCTGGAGGGATCACAGGTATCTTATTGTGTCCTTTTTGGTTTGTCCACACTTCTACTAATAGTCCCGGGAACAGATTTTTCACCTCCTGCACCGGTGTGGTCATGACCAGTGGTGTTCCGCCTGATCCCTCACGCTGCCCGATATCTGTTGTATCAAGTCGCAGGATGTATCTGGCCATTTCGATAGCATCCTGCCGGGGCAATTCCGGATGCGGGCTCATCACCTGCGAACCCCAGATGCCACTTCCACCCTGAATGATCTTGTTGGCCAGCGTGATGACAGATGCTTCATTCCAGGGATACCGTTCTGCGATCTGGAGGTAGGAGGGGCCGATTGTTTGTACTTTTTCGTTATGGCAGGTTTTGCAATCATTTTTAGCAATGAGTCGCTGACCGAGGGGTAATGATTCGCCTTCCGCAAGTCCGGTTGAATTGACATTCTGCACCACAGGAGTGTTGATAAAATAAATGCTGAAGCGGGTGTCCTCTTTGGGCAAGAGATTCAAACTGCCATTGTACGTGATCACTTGTTTGCCGTCGCGATCTTCCTTTTTTTCCTCCGTAACGGACCAGGTACCATTGGTGATGATCTGCCGGGCTAATGCTACGGAAGATACTTGCTGGTCTATGCTGACTTCATATCCTTCCGGTATATCCAGTATCCGGAAGGTACGCTCAAAACCTGCCTGGCCATCCTTTTCCAAAAACTCGGGATGCTCTTCCACGCTGATGTTTATTCCGTCTCTGCATTGGAGTGTATACTTCAGGACAGCCCGTCCGCTGCGCACAGCATGACCATTCCATTGCACGTTTTGCAGGACATCTTCATTCTGATTGCTGACCCTCCACGGGCGTTTGTATGGATTGACGATCCAGCCATCACCGATAGTAATGGGTTGTGGTCCATGCCCGTTGTCATATACAGCTCCCTGAAGATGGACATGGCCTTTCCAGACTTTGTAGAGCGAGCAACTGTCGGTATGATACGCCGCCCAGACATCATCATGCAGGGCCAGCGTGATGATCCGGGGTTGTTCATCCAGTACTGAGCGAAAAATCCAGGGTTGATAAGGCCGTTCAGGTCCTTCGGTAGTCGGTTCATTTCCCTTCCCACATGAAAGGAAGATCACCGTGAGGATCAGAAGATATGTGATTTTGAAAAAATAAGATGTTGCGGACATGTGCATGATGTATTTGGGTGCCAATAATACAGAAATATTCTTCAGGAGCAGAAAGCTATTGCCCTATGGAAAGCGTTATATTTATCAATTAAAAACCAACGAATATGAAATTTTTGAAGTACCTGCTTTACCTCATTGGCCTGCTCATTGTGATCGCTGTGATCCTTGGACTTGTGGGGCCCAAAACCTTTGATGTTTCCAGAACCGCGGTAGTACCTGGAACACCTGCACAAGTCTGGCCGTACATAAGTTCGCTCCAGAAATCACAACTCTGGTCCCCCTGGGCTGAAAAAGATACCAATATGGTGGTCGAATATACCGGGACGGAAGGGACCGTCGGATCCAAATCCAACTGGTCGGGCAACAAATCTGTCGGAAAAGGCTCTCAAACCATATCCGTATTGGAGCCGAATGCCTTTGCGGAATCCAAACTGGAGTTTCTTGAGCCCTGGACCTCAGAAGCCACTGCCTACATGCGCCTAAGGGACACCACCGGTGGTACACACGTGACCTGGGGGCTGAAGGGTGAAAACGGATTTGTCAGCCGGATTTTTGCCAGCCTGATGAGTATGGACAAAATGATGGCACCTGATTTTGAACGAGGACTATCTAAACTCACCTCCCTCATGGCCTCTGTTACCTCCGGCGATATGACGGCCCTGGAGGTTATCCCGGGTGACTATCCCGGTGGCACTTATCTGGGCGTTCGTGGTTCAATGGCTGTTACCGAGTTGGAGGACTTTTATGCTCGCAACCTTCCTGCGGTCTTTGAAGCATTGGGAAAAGCTGGTGGGACACCTGCTGGTATGCCCTGCGGACTCTATTATACCTGGGATGAAGAAAAAGGCACCACAGATCTTGCCGCAGCCGTCGCCTTCACAGGCAACATCAAAGCTCCGGCCGGCATGGAGGTCATCACACTCCCTGCTGCCAAATCCCTGACGGTCAATTACTATGGTCCGTATGACGGCCTCGGCAAAGCCCACGAGGTGATGGATGTATATATTCAGGAAAAGCAACTTGAACCACTCAGTCCGGCAGTTGAAGAATATGTCACTGATCCCGGTGCTGAACCGGATCCGTCCAAATGGCTGACCAAAATCGTCTACTTTGTGAAGTAAAACCAAAGGTGAAGATTACGATACCAAGGCTGTCTTTTCGGAGACGGCCTTTTTTATTTCAGGTGACGCGATGTCGCTGGTGACGCCTCTGGGCTTCCTGTGTTGAGATACCTGGCATGCTACGGACCTTCTGCACGGCCCTTTAGCTTGTTTCGCGCAGTGAAATGAGCCCAGTGTATGGCATCCTTGCCCCATCTGCGCCGGATATGATCCAGTTGCTGCAACAGTGAAATTTCCGCTTCCGTATTGTCAAACAGGTCGAGTTGAATATTGCCGTTGACCAGGCCGCTAAACTTGACCCCGATCAGACGGATGAGCTGGCGGCGTTCGTAGACGTCCTGAAACAGTTCGAGGGCATGGGCGATGAGTGTGCGGGTCTGGGCGGTATAGGTGATGCGGCGTTGTTTGGTATACGTATTAAAGTCGGCATAGCGAATCTTGACCGTGACACAACTGGTCAGCTTCGCGTCCTGGCGAAGATCGAAGGCCAGTTCGTCGACCATGGCGCCCAGCATACTGCGGATCATTTTCAGGTCGAGGGTATCTTCACTGAGGGTCCGCTCCTTCGACATCGATTTTTGTTCGCTGTAGGGGATCACCGGGCGGCGGTCAATCGCGTTGGCACTTTCCCAGAGATAGCGGCCTGTTTTTCCAAACTCACGATCCAGCAGCGGAGGGGGAATCTCCCGGAGTACCCGGATGGTACGGACGCCCATGAAGCTGAGTTTCTTATACATCTCCTTCCCGATACCGGGGATCTTGCCGGTGGAAAGCGGAGCGAGAAACTCGCGTTCTTCACCGGTAGGGATCTCCTTCATGCCGTTGGGTTTGGCTTCGCCGGTGCCGACTTTGGAGACCAGTTTATTGACCGAAAGGGCACAGGAGATGGGCAGACCGGACTCTTTGATGATGCGTTCGCGGAGTTCATGCGACCAGGTATAGCACCCAAAATAGCGGTCCATGCCCGTGAGATCGAGATAGAATTCGTCGATAGAGGCTTTTTCGAATACGGGGGCCTGATCGTCGATGATCTGGGAAACGAGCATTGAATGGCGGCTGTAGGCATCCATGTCCCCGCGCAGGACGATGGCCTGAGGGCAGAGGCGAAGCGCCATTTTCATCGGCATGGCCGCGTGTACGCCATAGCGGCGGGCTTCATAACTGCAGGAGGCCACGACCCCACGTCCGCCCATGCCACCGATAATGAGGGGCTTGCCCTTCAGGCTGCTGTCGCGGAGGCATTCGACAGAGACAAAGAAGGAATCCAGGTCCAGATGGAGTACTGCCCGATCATACATGGACCAAAAATACGTCTATTTTTGTCTGATTATTCGTCTGACAAGTATTTTAAAAAGAAATGCTGGGTACCAGACACCAAAAACCTGAAAAAAGAGATATCAGATTCAACAGAAATACCTACTTTTGCCGACCATTTTATAAAGTAAAGGAAAACATGGCCCATCATAAGTCAGCCAAGAAAAGAATTCGCCAGGATGCCATCAAGCGTCTGCGCAACCGGTATTACAAAAAATCGACCCGTACTTCGATTCAGAAATTGCGGGAGATGACCGACAAACTGGAGGCAAGTACCTTTATGCCGAAAGTATTTAGTATGATCGACAAACTTGCCAAACGTAATCTTTGGCATAAAAATAAGGCGGCCAATCTCAAATCAGGCTTGATGAAGAAAATCGCCCAACTCTAACACACCCATTAAAGGCAGCTATAGAATAGCCTAATTAGTGAGCCAAGCTGGGTAACCGGTTTGGCTCTCCTTTTTTATCGATCCACCGGGTTGTTGAAGCAAACTCCAACAACTCCAGATCACGCTATTTAACCACTTGTCATTTCTCCTGCTTGGTCTGCCCCTATATCCCCTAAAGGGGACTGTACCTCGTACGCTTATGATCTTTATTAAATGTAAGGGCTCAATTGAATAGAAGTAATCCAAACCCAAACCCCACTCGGCTTGTTAGAAGTCCCCTTTAGGGGATTTAGGGGCCGAACTCGGAGGGTTACTGACTCACTGTCCGGTTGTTGAAGCAAACTCCTGCAACCGGGAGAATTACCTTCTTCTCCTCCACCGAAAGAGCAAATAAAACACACCGACGCCAGCAACAGCACCGGCAGCATTGGCCACCATATCCCAACCTTCAAAACTGCGGCCCTGGCGCATCCATTTTTGTCCAAACTCCAGCAATACACCGATACACACGCCAATGAACATCGTCAGAAAAATTTTCCTGTCCCAGGCCAGACCAGCATGACCGCCGAGACCCCACATGATAAAAAACGTCCAGCCGGCATACATCCCAAAATGACCGATCTTATCAAAATGCGGAATCCCAAATAAGGTCATGGCGCCGACCCCTCCCGGCATCAGCGAGAGAACAAGTATAATAAGTCCCCACAAAAAAGCAGGAAGCCAGCGAAGCAAAAGATGGCGCTGCATGACAGGAAAAGTAAAGGGAAAAGGTAAAGGGTAAAGGGTAAAGGGTAAAAGGTAAAGGGTAAAGGGTAAAGGGTGTTTACGCTCCGACGAGCTCACGGTAGGCCATAGCGCCCATGAGCATATCCACCTCACCCGTATCGGAAAGGGCGACCTTTATAATCCACCCTCCATCGTACGGATCATGGTTGATCAGGCCGGGATTGTCTCCTCCGGACTCGGAAATCTCAGCATTAAACTCGAGTACCTCTCCGCTCAACGGCATAAAGAGATCAGAGGTCGTTTTGACCGCCTCGACGGTACCAAAGATGGCGTCCTTGGCCAGCGTTTCACCCACGGTGTCTACTTCGATATAGACCAGTTCGCCGAGTTCGCTCTGGGCAAAGTCTGTAATCCCTATGAGGGCCACCGGACGACCATCAGGTGTGGTCTCTTCCGTGATCAGAATCCACTCATGCTCGGAGGTATATTTCAAATGGTCTGGAAAATGCATATCCGTACTGCTTAATTCGTTGTTATAGTTGATTCGCTATTAAAAAATACTCAAGTGGTCGCGCCAGCCAGATGAGATGGCCAAAAATAGCAGAATTTATCTGATAAAATACTTTTTCTAATTTGCATCCCCACGCTATGATGCGCTCTATAATGATGAAAAAAATATTCTTGTTTTCCACCTTCTTCTTTTCCTGGTGGTCCTGCCTTTTGCATGCTCAACCTGTATCGGATGATCTGCCGCAAATCACGGGCTGTATTGCCCTGATCAATGCCCGCGTGGTCTCAGCACCCGGCAAAGTACCGGTTACCTCGAATGTGATCATTCGGGACGGCCTGATCACCCATACAGGTCCCGGCGCCACGATACCGCCGGACGCCTATCGTATCGCCGCTGACAGTTTTTATGTGTACCCGGCGTTCATAGACGCCTTCTCCTCCATCGGAATCAAAGAGCCGGAAAGTGACCGGCCAGGTGCAGCCTCAGGACAGGGTAGTCGCGGCGCCCGGCCCTCTGTAGATGAAGAAGGAAACCCCTCCCTCGAGGATGCCGGGATCACGCCTTTTAAAAGTGTCCGGGCCACCTTTGATCCAAAAGAAAAGTCCATTGCCGACTGGAGAGCGCAAGGCTTCGCTGTAGCGCATGTCGTACCCAAAGGAAAAATGATACCCGGCAAAGGAACGGTGGTTGTCCTCAATGGAAAGGGCACGGACCAGATGCTCTGGAAAGAAGACATCTCCATATACAGCCAGTGGACGGGAGCCGGAGGTTCGTATCCCGCTACCGTGATCGGCGTGATGGCCAAGTGGCGTGAGCTGTATTACAATGCATCCAACTATGTGAAGCATCAGTCCGCCTATCAAAACGCAACGCTGGTCTCCCGCCCGCAATACAATCAGGCGCATGAAGCATTACGGCCTTTGGTCAAAAAGGAAATGCCCCTCTATTTCAGAGCGCCAAAAGTAAAAGACATCAGCCGCGCGCTTGAAATGCAAAAAGAACTCGGCATGAACATGGTCATCGCAGATGCGGAGGAAGCCTGGATGCTGAAGGACCGTTTGAAATCATTGTCGTTGCCTCTCATCCTCTCCCTCCACCTTCCCGAGGATAAAAGTCAGGATCAGAAAGGAAAAGCAAAAGGCCCTGAAGGTCCCGGACAGGACGGCCCCGGACAAGATGGCCCAAAAACTGCGGCAACCGGTGAGAAAACTGTAGCAGAAAAATCGGCGGATGGGACAAAAGAAACAAAACAGGATTCCGCTGTCGTCAAAAACCCGGAAATAGAAGCGTTTGAAAAAAGAAGAGCCGAAAGCCTGAAAGCCCATCGCGAACAAGCTGGAATGCTGGCCCGCGAAGGCATTGCTTATACCTTCGGGACGATGAGCGCCAAACCTAATGACTTTACCAAGACCATTCAGACGATGATGGAACACGGCCTCTCCTTTGACAAAGCGCTCAGCGCTCTGACGACACAGGCCGCTACCTTACTGGGTATAGAGAAGTATTGCGGCACCATCGAAACCGGTAAGATGGCCAATGTCATCGTCGCTACCAAACCCCTTTTTGAAAAAGAATCCGCCATCCGGTACATGATCGTCGAAGGTCAGCTCTATGCGTACGAAGCCAAGGAAAAGAAAAAGTCCAACACCAACAATGTTGATGGCGCACACACCCTGCTCTTGGGTACCTGGACTTATACCATTGAAACGCCTGATCAACGCCGGGAAGGGCAGTTTGTCTTTACCGATAGCCAGAATGAAATTACCGGCACGATCAGCAGTAAGGAAAGCATGGCCGGAGGTAACAATAAACTGGATGATATCGTGGTCGATGGTAAGGAAGCTTCTTTCACTTTTGATCTGGACATGGACGGTCAGAGAATGGTCCTTGAATTTGATCTGAAAATCGATGGTGATACATTTAGCGGTTCTGTTTCGGTTGGCTCTTTCGGCTCCTTTCCGATCCATGGCATACGAATATCACCTAAATTGAATTAACCTGAATTCTCACGAGAAATGAAAAATATACTTTCCTTCTTACTGCTCTTCGGAATTTGTCCGTTGTGGTCGCAGACACCTTCCGGTGATATGATCATCCGGAATGGTACTATCCTTACGATGACCCGGGGCACGTTGGAACAAACCGATATACTGGTGCGCAACGGCAAGATCACGGACATTGGAAAAAACCTGAGAACACCTCCGGGCTTTAAGGTGATTGATGCCACCGGTAAATTTGTGATGCCGGGTATCATCGACGCGCATTCGCATATCGCGATCGATGCCGTCAATGAGGCCACACATCCTGTGACCTCTGAAGTCAAAGTAGGTGATGCCGTCAACCCTTTTGACATCTCGATTTACCGGGCACTGGCAGGAGGTGTGACGACCTCCCATGCCATGCACGGATCCGCCAATGCCATCGGGGGTCAGTGTCAGACCTTGAAACACCGTTATGGTGAGGTGGATCCCGCTTCGCTGATTTTTGAAGGTGCACCCCGCACGATCAAATTTGCACTCGGTGAAAACCCCATGCGGGTACATGGCGAAGGGCGTGGTATCCAACCCCGCACCCGGATGGGTGTCGAACGCGTGATCCGCGATGCCTTCAAGCAGGGACAGATCTACAGCGACAAGTGGAAATCTTACGAAACGGCCAGAGCGAAAAACCCGAATGCGATACCACCACTCTACAATGAACGCCACCAGACCATGGCGGATATTCTGGATGGGAAGATCATCATTCAGTGTCATTCGTACCGGGCAGATGAGATCCTCATGCTACTTAAGGTGCTCAGTGATTTCGGCGTTAAAAAAATCACGTTTCAGCACGTCAATGAAGGATTTAAAGTGGCGCCTGAGCTGGCCGCCTTCGGCGCAATGGCCTCCGTCTTTTCAGACTGGTGGGCATATAAATTTGAAGTGTATTACTCGACTGCTTTTAATGCCACCATCCTCACCCGCAATGGGGTTGTGACCTCGATCAACAGCGACAGTGGGGAATTGATCCGGCACCTGTATCATGAAGCTGCAAAAACACAGCGCTATGGTGATCTGACGGATGAAGAGGCCCTCGCTCTCATCACGATCAACCCGGCTCGTCAACTGGGCATTGATGCGCGGGTAGGCTCTATTGAGATCGGTAAAGATGCCGATATCGCGATCTTTACGCACCATCCATTATCGATTTACACCATACCGGAATGGACGATTGTAGATGGCATCGTCCGGTTTGACCGGTCAGCCGATCCTGCAGATATGCGTGTTTATATCGATCCTCGAGAAGCGACACCCACCTACATTGGACAGGAGGATGTGGACGGTTGTATGATCGGTACAGAGTTTATGGGTTCTCATCATCATCATTATCATCATCATCATTGAAAACGACCACTATGAATAAATGTATTGCCATTTTTATAAGCCTGGTGTGGCTGAGCATCATTTCGTCAGTGCAGGGTCAGCAGGTTGAGAAATCTGTCTTCGGCACCTTTGCGCTTACAAATGTTGCTGTAGAAACGGTCACCAACGGACGGCTGGAAAATGCTACGGTCATCCTGCGAAACGGAATCATCAAAGCCGTTGGGACGCATGTGCCTATCCCACCAGATGCTACTGTCATCGACTGCAAAGGACTCACGGTTTATCCCGGTATGATCGACAGTGGTACACGTCTGGGGCTGCAAGAGATCGAATCCATTTCGCTGACACAGGACTATGATGAGATTGGTGATCTGACACCAGAGATGGATGCGCTGACCGCCGTCAATCCAAACAGTGTCCTTATTCCAGTGACTCGGGTTAGTGGGGTAACTTCTGTGATTGCGTATCCTGCCGGTGGGTTGTTTCCCGGGACGGCAGCCCTGATCCATTTGCATGGCTATTCCCCTGAGCAAATGTATGGTCAGCATAAGGCTATGATTATCAACTTTCCGGCTTCCGGACGGCGCAGCCGTTGGGACCGCAGATCCGATGAGGACATTCAGAAAGAAAGTGACAAGGCTCTTAAAAAACTCAATGATACCTGGGATCGTGTGCAAACGTATGCGGCTATTGACTCTGCGACACAGGGAAAAGCCGATTACAATCCAGAATTGGCGGCACTTGTACCTGTCCTGAAGGGTGAGATGCAGGCTTTTATCGAAGTCAATAAGGAATCTGATATTCTCGTTGCCTTGCGATGGATCCGGGAAAAGAAGATCAGGGCTGTATTGACCGGTGTAGCGGAAGGATGGCGCGTGGCAGATTCCATCGCACAGGCAGGTGTACCTGTCATCACCGGGCCTGTCCTGGCAACGCCGACACGAGATTCGGACCGGTATGATCAGGCCTATAAGAATGCCGGTATCATGCAGCAGGCGGGTGTCAAAGTAGCTCTCCGTACAAACGATGCTGAAAACGTGCGCAACCTTCCGTTCAATGCTGGTTTTGCCGCGGCCTATGGCATGGGTCGTGAAGAAGCTCTTAAGGCGATTACGATCGTACCTGCGGAGATCTTTGGTATTGCAGATCAGGTTGGTTCTATTGAGCCTGGAAAAAAAGCCAATCTCTTTGTGTCAACGGGCGATCCGTTCGAGACTTCTTCTCAGGTCAAATACCTCTTCATTGATGGTTGGAATGTCCCGATTGAATCAAGACAGACTTTGCTCTATGAAGAGTTTATCCGGCGTACGCCAGGCGTGAGTTCGCAGCCAGTGCCGGGGAAGAGCTGAGTAGTGAGTAGTGAGTAGTGAGTAGTGAGTAATGAGGGGTGAGGGGTGAATAGTGAATAGTGAATAGTGAGTAGTGAGTAGTGAGTAGTGAGTAGTGAGTAGTGAGTAGTGAGTAATGAGGGGTCAGGGGTGAGTGGACTGGGGATTATTTTGCAATCATCCCGGTCAATAATTTAAATATATTAACGACGCATTCACCAAGTGCATCAAGCTGGTGCTTATTTATATATTCCAGTCCCACAATAATGTCAAGTGCTGAGTCTATTTCCACAACCGATCCTCTGGCAATTTCATAATACCGTCTTCGCTCTTGGATGGACTTTCTTGTACTCCCTTCAGCAATATTTAAATGGATAGAAAGAGCAGCTCTTTGTATCTGGCTGATCAGATTAAATCGTTCAGATGGAGGTAGCACTTTAGTCACTTTATAGGCTTCAAGCGTTAATGCATAAGATTGCTTGTATACCTCAAGATGGGTATGCGCTAAGTGAAGGAACATGGCAAAGTGTTTTAAATGGTGAAGTAAAACGTGATCTAATGTAAGAATTTAAATCATGCTGCCCACTCACACACACTCACCATTCACCACTGCCCACTCACGCCCACTCACCACTGCCCATTCACCACGGTTGCTGAGCTGTAGCACGAGGATGTGTCAAGCGGGTCGAAGCACCCCACTCACTACTCACTACTGCCCACTGCCCATTCACCACTCACTACTCACTACTCACCACTGCCCACTCACCTCTGCCAAACTATTGCACTACTTTTATGTTTTAGCTCAGACATTCAGCGCACGTCCTACCCATGATCCTCAACCAGACAGAAGGTTCTCCAAACATCTTTATTCTGAAAAAAGACAACAGGCCCTTCTTAATTGCCGGCCCCTGTAGTGCAGAGACGGAGGAGCAGGTCATGGCCACTGCCCGTGAACTTGCTAAATCCGGAATAGATCTCTTCAGAGCCGGGGTATGGAAGCCCAGGACCCGACCGGGTGTCTTTGAAGGAAACGGAAGTGTAGCCTTACCCTGGTTGAAGCGCGTAAAAGAAGAAACAGGACTCCGGACAACCATCGAAGTCGCCACTGCGCATCAGGTAGAAAAAGCGCTTGAATTTGGGATAGATGTGTTATGGATCGGAGCCCGTTCAACTGCCAATCCATTTTCCGTGCAGGAGATTGCGGATGCCCTGAAGGGCGTAGATATTCCGGTCATGGTAAAAAATCCCACCAATCCGGATCTCGAATTGTGGATCGGAGCCATAGAGCGGGTACAGGCTGCTGGTATCCGGGACATCGCCGCCATCCACAGAGGCTTTTCTATCTATGCCCGATCGATGTTTCGGAATGAGCCCTACTGGGGCATTCCGATTGAGCTTCGCCGTCGGATGCCGGATATCCCGCTGATTTGTGACAACAGTCATATCTGTGGTAATCGGGCAGACCTGCAAAGTGTAGCGCAGTATGCTCTGGATCTCAATTATGACGGATTGATGACGGAGACGCATTGTGATCCGGATAAGGCCTGGAGTGATGCGCAGCAACAAATCACACCGGCAGCTTATCAACAGCTTCTCGATCAGCTTGTATTTAAAAAAGAAACCACCGATGATGAGGCCTTTCTAGCCCGGCTGGATAAGATCCGGCATATCATTGATGATCTGGATGTGGAAGTGCTCAACCTGTTGGCGCGTCGCATGAAACTGAGCGAAGAGATAGGCCGACATAAAAAGGACAATAAAATTTCCATATTTCAGGTCGGTCGCTGGAACGAGATCCTGGAAAAAGCCAAAGATATGGGTCGTGAGCGCGGCCTGAGCGAAGGTTTTATCAGCCACTACTTTTCAGCCGTCCATCAGGAAAGCATTTCACGTCAGGCGCATCTCCGGGATGAAGATTCGTCAAGCACTAATGGATCCTGAAAATAAAGATTAAACGGCTGGCATCAACACCGTATCCAGCATCGCTTTCAGCCTGACAAACGCCAGAATCTGACCATCTTCTGAACTCATCACCGGCTCATCATCCTCTTCATCCTCGTCTGTCGGAAGTACAGAGAATGCCAGAAAGTCAAGTAAGTCTTGCTCCGGAAAATCTTCAGCGAGCTTTTCAACAAAAACATCAAGATCACCATCTGCGGCCTCCAGGGCTTCCCAGTTGGCTTCCTCCATGTCAATCAGCATATCCTCATCCTCTATATCCTTATACAACCCTTCGCGTTTCAGGCTTTCGAGACAGACTGTCCCGAGAAATATCAGATAGGCATGATCCTCTTCCGTCAGATCGACATCATCATCCTCGACGATCAGGTATTTCAGGTTTTCCATATAAGGTGACGGATCCAGTGAGCCGTTTTCACCCTGCTCTAAAATCTGGTCGATCAATGCTTCGGTTATTTTCATGGTCTGTATTGTAAATATGAGGACAAAATTACTTATAAATTTGATAGCCAGGGGCACATAATGAAAAGGATAAAAGGTCAAAGGTGAAGGGTGTCCTTATGAATCAGGTTGACAGCCTCTGTCTCGGGTTTATGATGTTTATAAAGCTTATGCGGTTTAGGATTTTAGAGGGTTGGGGTGCCATCCCGTAAGTGGTGGGAAGCAGTAGATGATGAAGATGTATAGTTGGGTCGTGACCCGCGACCGTACTTTTAGTTTCTTCATATCCATATCTGAAATAGCCTTTCGATCCTCATATTTACTCTCGTTTACTTTCGCTTAGGGCGCAGTAGCCTTGGTAAGAGAAACGTAGTTTCGCCCGATCAGGGGTGTCTTTATTTACTTACAGATATTATTTGCCCCTCTCTCCCGAAAGACGTCTGTGAACGGCAAATGGAAAAAACTAAAAATGAAATGTGAAGCTTGTGGTGATAGGTGCGAATAAGAAGCACATCTCCAAAGGCACCCACAACATCACGGGTTAGCATGTGATCTGGTCTTTGGACTTGAACTTTGGTTGCAACAGCCAATGGGGATGATGTTTTCTGGGCCTTCAATTATGATCACCTGACAGTCCTGGAAGATGTCGTTAGTGCCAAACAGTGGGAAATAAACAAGGCCATCCGGAGATGACCTTGTTTTGTGGGCGCACACGGATTCGAACCGCGGACCCTCTGCTTGTAAGGCAGATGCTCTGAACCAGCTGAGCTATGCGCCCCTTATTAAAAAGGAATGCAAACATACCATCTCTTGACTAATTGTCAAAATAAATGCTGCTTTTTGATTTCGTATCCTAATCAAAGCATCACTAAGCCTCTAAGCTGGACGTTCTTTCCGTTACTCCTTGCGTATCAGGGCCACACCTCCCACCAGGGCCACAACGGCCAGTCCGAGATAGATGTACCCTTTCTGTTTGGCAGACGAATCCTCAGCGGAGATCTTCATTCCCAAAAATTTGACCGTACCGCCACTGTTGTTTAACTGCTGTATCCCCAAATAGCCGGCAGTCAGTGCTACGAGAATGAGGAACATACCTACAAATTTTTTCATACCCCTTTGATTTACATCATGATAAAAAGAACCAATATACAAGTTTTCGGAAGGAAAAGCAATCTATTGGGTCCCCCCCTTGCAGGATATCGGGAAATCACTACCTTTCCAAGTATGATAAAGAAAGTACTCATCGGCCTGGTCCTGGTTTTAGGGCTTATCCAGTTTATCCAGCCCAAAAGAAATACGACAAGCAACAATACAAAAGCCGTCTATTTGAAGCACACTATAACCAGTGAAGTCTCCGGCCTGCTGAAAAGCTCTTGTTTGGACTGCCATTCCAATTCTACCCGGTATCCCTGGTATGCCAAAGTACAACCCATCGCCTGGTGGATGGCCTATCATGTCAACGAAGGGAAAGCACATCTCAATTTCTCGGAGTTTGTCAATCACAGTGCAGCCTATCAGTATCACAAATTCGAAGAGATCATCGAAATGGTACAAGAAAAAGAAATGCCTCTTCCTTCTTACACCTGGTTTGGATTACATCCTGAGGCCAAACTCACGGATGAACAACGTGGGGTACTGACCACCTGGGCCCGGACGAATTTAGATGCTATGGAAAAAAACTTTCCCCCTGACAGTCTGATATGGAAACGCAAATGATTGGGCCATCAGCGGCTAAAATATCGTTCTAACCTTCCCGCCGCTTGTACAAGCGTCTCTTCTTTTTTCGCGAAACAAAAGCGAAGGATTTTCTCCTGACTGCCCTCTTTGTAAAATGGGCTCAACGGAATAGTAGCCACGCCACCCTCCATCGTCAACTGACTTGCAAATGAATGGTCATCAGCTACAGACACTTCACTGTAATCAGCCAGTATAAAGTAACTTCCGTGGCATGGCAAAAAGCGAAGCGGAACGCCTTCCATCAGGCTGACAAACAAGTCCCGTTTCCGCTGGTAAAAGGTTGCCAGTGCTTTAAAGTCAGCATGATCCAGAATATACCGGGCGATAGCATACTGCATAGGTCGGTTAGCTGAAAAAACATTGAACTGATGAATCTTTCGAAGTTCTGCCGTCAGGTCAGGTGGAGCGATGACATAACCTGTTTTCCAACCCGTAACATGCAGACTTTTTCCAAAAGAGAAAACAACAAATGAGCGCCGGTACAGTTCCGGATAGCGGAGGACCGACTGATGCTGACGTCCGTCAAAAATGATATGCTCATAGACCTCATCGCTGATGAGATACAGGTCATGCCGGAGTATGATTTGCTCCAATTGGCGGAGATCCTCTTCCTCCAATACCACACCGCAAGGATTGTGCGGTGTATTGATCATGATGAGTTTAGTCTTTGGAGATACTAACGCTTCTACCGCCTCCCAATCGACTTTGTATGCAGGTGGTTGAAGGGGAACTGTCCGGCACATACCGCCAAACGAACGAACGGATGGAATATAACTGTCGTAGCTGGGTTCCAGAATGATCACCTCATCACCAGGGCTGATCACAGCGCCAATAATGGAGTAGAGCGCCTGGGTACCTCCTGCCGTGACCGTGATCTCGGTTTCGGGATCAGGCATCCAGCCATAATCACTTGCGAGTTTAACGGCTATCGCGGTATTGAGTTCGGGTAGACCGGGCATGGGTGCATATTGATTCTGCCCCGATTTCATGGCGTCGGCGACCAGGTCGATGAGTCGGGGATCGGTCTCAAAATCAGGAAAACCCTGCGAAAGATTGATCGCCCCATGTCTGGCGGCAAGCTGGGACATTACGGTGAAGATCGTAGTCCCTACATCCGGCAGCTTACTGTCCAGCGGCATTAAAATCGATTCTGATACCGCTCGTAAATCTTGCTGATGCTGTCGGCCAGTTTGCGGTCTTTCTCTGTCACGATCCCGCCGGCGTCATGCGTACTGAGCGATATTCGTACCGTGTTCCAGATATTGGTCCACTCCGGATGGTGATTTTTGCGTTCTGACAAAATCGCAACTTCCGTCAAAAAAGCCCAGGCCTGGGAAAAGTCCTCAAAGACCAGTTCGGCCACCAGTTTATTATTTTCCTCCTTCCATTCCATGTCTAAAGTTTTATAGATTCCAGTTCCAGGTATCCAGTTCAAGTACAACCGCTGTGAGCAGGTCTACAGAGGAGTTGATGTCCTGCACATGGGCCATCTCAATGCTTTGGTGCACATGTCGGAGCGGAATAGATATGGCGCCTGCAATTGATCCCTGCATACCCTGTCTTTGCAGAGGACCGGTGTCTGTTCCGCCGCCAGGCAATATTTCCAATTGGTAGGGAATATCATGTTGAGTGGCCGTGCTTTTCATGTAAGAGGTCATCCGCGTATCACAGATCACAGAGCCATCGAGGATTTTGATCGCGGTGCCCTTGCCCAGTCTTGTGACCATTTCGTGCGGCATGGCTCCGGGTGTATCGAAGGCGATGGTGACATCCAGGCCGATGCCAAAATCAGGATCGATATGACCGGCGGCATTGAAAGCGCCCCGCAACCCCACTTCTTCCTGGACCGTAAAGGCTGCATAAAAATCATAGGGTAATGTCTTTCCTTTCAACAGTCGGAGCACTTCGATGAGTATATACACGGAGACCCGATTGTCCAGTGATTTGCCGTTGATACAATCTCCCATCAGGATGAGATCGCGCTCACGGGTGATGGGATCGCCAATCTCCACAAGTTGTCTGACCTGATCTGTGGGTCGGCCGGTATCAATAAAATAATCCCGGATTTGGGGATTCTTGTTCTTCTCCTCCGATGTCATCAGGTGGATAGGTTTGCTACCCATGACGCCCATAATGTCTTCGCGTCCATGCACGATCACTCGTTGCGCGGTCAGCGTTTTGGGATCAAATCCCCCCAGTGGATGGAATCGGATAAAGCCCTCATCATCAATATGCGTGACCATAAAACTGATCTCATCCATGTGAGCTGCCACCATGGCCTTTTTGGGCTCACGGCCTTTACGGATACCGATGAGCGATCCCATTGAATCAATCTGGATCTCATCTACTAGATCAGCGATTTCAGATTTGATCAGCTCTCGTATCTGTCGTTCAAATCCTGGTGCGCCGGGGGTTTCGGATATCTTTTTTAGCAGAGGAAAATCAATCATGGTGTAAAGATAACCGAGGTGGGTATTCTTAGGTGGGGGGATGGGAGATGCCAGATGCCAGAGCAGGAGATGCCAGATACCAGATGTGGGGATTGGGGGATGCCAGATGTGCGGCTGGTAGATGCCAAGACAGGCATCTCTCAGCCATTCCGCCTTGCGGCATCTGACAGCTTATGCTCTGGCATCTAAAAAGAAACATCTCCTACTCTGGCATCTGTGCCATCAGGCATCCTCTAGTCTGGCATCTGGCATCTGCTGCTCTGGCATCTTTCAGTCACCTACTTCACCTCACCCATCAACCGTTTCATCCAGGGCACGAGGAAGAACATCACGAGGGAAGCTGCGAGGCTAAAGATGAAAACGGCCAGGAAGATATTTTTGAGTGGGAAAGATTCGAAAAGTCCACCGACACGTCCGCCAATAAAATTACCAGTGGCGGCACCGAGGAACCAGATCCCCATCATCTGTCCGACAATGCGGGCTGGTGCCAGTTTAGTCATGGCGCTGAGTCCAACCGGAGAGAGGAAGAGCTCACCAATGGTATGAATAAAGTAAAGCATCAGGAGCCAGTGGATTCCGACATTATTGCCTGTTTTCTCGATGAGAATGGCTGCGGGAACGAGGATCAGAAATCCGACCCCGACCAACAAGAGTCCGATGACAAACTTCATCGGCGTGGAGGGTTCGCGCTGCATTTTGGCGAGCTTGATCCAGAGCCAGGCGAAGACACCAGAGAGTACGATTATAAACAAGGCATTGATGCTTTGCCACCAGGTGGATGGAAACTCCCAGCCCAGGACGCTGTTGTTGGTGTGCCGGTCAGCAAATAAGGTAAGTGTAGAACCAGCTTGTTCAAAAGCGGACCAGAAAAGGGCTGCTGCGAGGTAGAAGATGATAATAGCGACAATGCGTTTCTTTTCAGCGGGTTCAAAGCCGCCTTTGGTAAAGAGGAAACCAAAGTAGACAACTGGAATGACCAGTAACAGTATGCCGACCAGATTGGATAAACTCAGCACGGTGATAGGCATGATACCGGTAAAATGGACGGCCACGAGTGCCGCAATGACCACCAGGACTCCAATCCCTGCATTTTGCAGGGATTTTTTCTGTTTGGCGCGTTCTGATGGTGTATCGCTGACGACCAGGCTACCGGCATCGCCCAGGTACTTGGCACCCAGCTTGTATTGAATAAGACCCAGGATCATCCCGATGGCCACCACCAGAAATCCGACTTGCCAGTCTACTTTTTGTCCGAACCATCCGGCGATGAGCGGAGCCAGGAAGGCACCCAGATTGATCCCCATGTAGAAAATCGAGAAAGCGGAATCCCGTCGGATATCACCCTGCTCATAAAGTGATCCGACCATGGTACTGACATTGGGCTTTAGCAGACCTGTACCAATGGCAATACAGCCAAGGCCGGTATAAAAACCGGGCAAACCAAAGGGGGATGCCAGGAGCAAATTACCCACCGCAATGATGATCCCACCATAGAATACGGCATTTCTGGCACCGATAAATTTATCCGCGATCCATCCTCCGGGCAGGTTGGTCATATAGACGATGGCGGTATACAATCCATACAAAGCCCCGGCTTCCATGACGGTCAGACCCAACCCCGGATTGACCCCGGTGACTGCTGCTGTCATATACAGGATCAGCATGGCTCTGCCTCCATAATAGGAGAACCTTTCCCACATTTCTGTAAAAAACAAGGTCGCCAGTCCCGGCGGATGACCAAAGAAGCTTTTCATAATGTTTTGATTAAGGCGTGATTTATTCGGCCCTGACGGATCAAGGCGGGGCAAAATAATGAAAATATGGAATTAACACTCTCCGGATTTGGAAAGTGAACTGATACAGGAAATTATATTTTAGGAAGCCTTGAAAAGGTTCTACCGCAACGGATACTTCAGTCCCTTATGTGAGGTGAGCACCGCTTTGACCTTACCGACCGAGACGGGACTTTCGATCATGAGTGGTATACGGTTTCCATCTGCAGACATATAGATGTCCATCCGGGTATCTGATTCAAAAAAGTGGCCGGAAACGACCTGGGGTCGCAGGAGATGCGTCTTGTGCTTACCCAGTCCACGGATCTTCTGCTCGACATTTTTTTCCCGCACCTCGACCTTCAGCGGATATTCCTCCTCGACAAACACCTTGACATCAAACTGCTCCCCGGCCTGGTACTGGTCAAAGTCAACATTGCGGACATTGTAGATGATCGAGATCATATCATGCATACAGTCGGACAGATCGGCCGAATAATACTTGGTTGGTTTGTGAGGCCAGCCTTTGGCCGCATGGACTTTTTTGTTCTTTTGGTCGAAGGTGAACTTATCCCACCAGATATGCCTGCCTTCCTTGATATCTCTGGAAAAGTAAATCGGCAGCAGGGTCTTTTTATCAATGACACTTTCATACCGGTCCTCTACTTTGTAAAACCACTCAAACGCGCTGATGGTCTTGCCGTAGATGGTCATGTGATACCGATCTCCCAAATCCCGGACTTTGAAGGTGGCTTCTCCTGCGGGAACCCAAATAAAATTGAGTTGGTAGTACAATTTATAGGTGACCTCTTCACCGCCCACCCAGCTGTTGTTGTTTGAATCACAATAATTGTGAGGCGTCAGGGAGGGCATAATCTCAGATGGAGGCTGAACCATCCAGAGTAACGAGGACACTATGAGAGATACCTGAAGCATAAAAACTTAACGAAAGTACGGGATTTGTCGTTCATGGCACAAGCCCTGAGCGTATTAATAAAATGTTAGGACCTGGCTGGTGGTTGACATTCCCGGTGGCCCACAGGCGCGAAACCACCCGGGCAGCATACGGGTATTCCCGAAATTCTGTCAATCTTTGCCTTCCGGCTCATTCCCGTCATATACCCGCAGGCAGCAATTGAAAGTAATAAAAAATACGAAACGAATTCTGGGCATCGACCCGGGCACCAACATTCTGGGCTTTGCGGTCATCGAAGTGGATCGCGATGTTATACAAGTTTTGGAGATTGGGGTACTGCATCTAAAAGAGCATAAAGAGCAGCAGGAAAAACTTCGTGAGATATTTCTGGAAGTGCAGGAGATTATCGAAAAATACCTTCCGGGCGAGCTCGCTATAGAAGCCCCATTTTTTGGAAAAAATGTACAGTCCATGCTGAAACTCGGCAGGGCACAGGGTGTCGCCATGGCAGCGGGAATGACGATGGGACTCCAAATCACGGAGTACTCTCCAAAAAAAGTAAAACAGGCTGTCACGGGCAACGGCAACGCTGCCAAGGAACAGGTGGCTGATATGCTGTGCCGCATGCTGGCTATGCCTTCTGGCAAATTGCCACTGGATGCCACAGATGCGCTGTCCGTCGCCGTGTGTCACCACTATCAGGCCGGCAGGCCGACATCATCCAAAAAAAGCGGGTGGAAATCTTTTATCAAAGATCATCCGGACCGCGTTGCAAAAAAAGAGTGAGGAGGTTTACTCTTCCTTCTCTTCCTCCCCTGCGTCCTTCACCAGATCGTCCAGATCCTTTGTAGCCTTTTTCAGGTCGTCCAGATTCTTTTTGCGTCTCCGTCCGGAGCTATTATTTTCTTTTGGTGGGGTCACAATAGATGTGTTTTCCCCTCTAAACCCTTCTTCACTAAAAACAAAGCCTTTGTGATCTGCATCGACATAGATGGTTTCTCCTTCCACAAATTCACCGGACAATACCTGAATGGCGAGTTCATTGACCAGTTCGGTTTCGATCACTCTCTTGAGTGGACGGGCACCAAACTGCGGATCATATCCCAGGTCTGTGAGCAGGTTTAACGCCTTATCACTGAGCTCCAGCGATAGTTCACGGTTGGCCAAATTTTTCTTGATTTTTCTCAGCAACAATTGGGCGATTTGCTTGATCTCCTCTTTGTTGAGTGGAAGAAACATGATCTTATCATCGATCCGGTTGAGAAACTCAGGTCTCAGCGTTTCCTTCAGCAGATTGAAGACTTCTTCTTTGGTAGTGGCGAGAATATCGGCCCGATGGGCATCCCCCATTTTTTCGAGATCCTCAAAATTTTCGAGGATGACATCAGAGCCCATGTTGGAGGTCATGATGACGATCGTATTCTTAAAATTAGCAACACGTCCCTTGTTGTCTGTGAGGCGGCCGTCATCCAAGACCTGCAGGAGGACATTGAATGTATCGGGATGTGCCTTTTCAATCTCATCCAGAAGGACGATGGAATACGGTCTGCGTCGCACGGCTTCTGTCAACTGACCGCCTTCATCATAGCCCACATATCCTGGGGGCGCGCCTACCAGACGAGACACCGCATGCTTTTCCTGATATTCACTCATGTCAATCCGCGTGATAGCGTTTTGGTCATCAAAAAGGACTTCCGCAAGTGCTTTGGCCAGCTCGGTTTTGCCTACACCTGTCGGTCCAAGGAAAATAAAGGAACCAATGGGTTTATTGGGATCCTGCAATCCGGCCCGACTGCGGCGAACGGCATTACACACGGCACGAACGGCTTCGTGCTGCCCGATGAGACGTTTTCCGATCTCTTCCTCCAGCTTCAGCATTTTCTCTTTCTCACTCTGCATCATCTTCTGCAGCGGGATTCCTGTCCATCGGGACACCACTGCAGCGATATCATCAGCTGTCACCTCCTCATTGGTAAACCGGCTGTCGGTCGGCAAAGCATGCAGCCGATCCTCTGCTTCCTTCAGTTTGGTTTTTTCCTCGACAAGTTGACCGTAGCGGATCTTCGCAACCTTTTCATAGTTGGACTCGCGTTCGGCGACGGTGGCTTCATGCTCTAATTCCTCAATGCGTTTCTTGTTGTGCTGGATGGCGTCGACGAGTTCTTTCTCATTCTGCCAGGCTGCTTTGAGGGTATCCAGTCTTTCGCGGGTATTCGCGATAGTCTCGTTGAGGACCTTGAGTTTTTTCTCATCCTTTTCCCGCTTGACCGCTTCCCTTTCGATTTCCAACTGTCGGAGCCTTCGGTCTGCTTCATCGATGACTTCTGGCATACTGTCCAGTTCGAGACGAAGCTTGGCGGCAGCCTCATCGATCAGGTCAATGGCTTTGTCCGGCAGATGCCGATCCACAATATACCGGTGGGACAACTCGGCGGCAGCCACAAGTGCTTCGTCCAGAATATCGATCTTATGATAGACTTCATATTTATCCTGGATGCCGCGCAAAATCGAGATGGTATCCTCCACGGACGGTTCGTCGATGAAGACGGTCTGAAAACGCCGTACCAACGCTTTATCCTGTTCAAAGTACTTTTGATACTCGTCGGCCGTCGTCGCGCCAATGGTGCGGAGCTCACCCCGTGCCAGAGCAGGTTTGAGAATATTCGCAGCATCCATAGCTCCGCTGCCTCCACCGGCGCCAATGAGTGTATGGATCTCATCGATAAAGAGGATGATCTCCCCATTGGAACTCTTGACTTCTTCAATGACCGCTTTGATTCGCTCTTCAAATTCACCTTTAAATTTGGCTCCGGCGATGAGGGCCGCGATATCCAAGACATAAATCTGCTTGGTCAGGAGGTTATCCGGAACATCCTTTTTGACAATACGCCACGCAATACCTTCCACAATAGCGGTTTTTCCAACACCCGCATCACCCACCAGGATGGGATTGTTTTTCTTGCGGCGGGAGAGGATGTGCAGGATACGCCGGATCTCATCATCCCGGCCGATGATGGGATCGAGTTTGCCATCCAGCGCACGTTGATTGAGATGGATACCGAATTTCTTCAGCGCATTGTACTGGTTTTCGGTATTTTGGTCATTGACTTTCCGGCCGCCGCGCAACTCTTTGATGGCTGCTTTGAGTCCGTCCAGTGTAGCGCCCTGATCTTTGAGAATCTGAGCGCCTTTGCTACTACCCTTCATGATGCCGAGCAGCATGATCTCGGTAGAAATATATTCATCGCCAAATTCAGCGAGCATTTTTTTGGCTTCCGTCAGGGCCTTGTTACTATGATCGGTCAGATATTGTTTGTCGGAGCCGGATACTTTGGGATATCCTTGGAGAGCTTCATCGATGGCTTTGACCAATTGGGGAATACTCACCCCTACCTTCTGGAAGAGGAATTTCGAACTATCCTCACTGGTATCGAGGATCCCTTTGATCAGGTGTGTTGTATCGACGGTCTGTTGCTGGAGTCCGGCGGCCAGTCGCTGGCCGGCAAGAATGGCTTCCTGGGCATTGATCGTAAAATTGTCGTAGGTCATAATGGTTTCTTTCTCTGCTCTGACTTGTCTGTTTCAGGACACAAAATAACAATATGAAGGGTGAAGGAGTTCGCAGTAAAATGACTTTAAATGGACATCAAGGGTGTTGCCAGAAAATATTTTTTTAGATAGAAGGATTATATATAAATAAAAAGTATATATCTTGTCCCATTACACATCCGATACCCACCCTGTTTCCAAGTGATTGGAGGGGGATGGTGGGCCCTGACCCTTGAAACGTCAACTGTACAGGGTAATGATTGAGAACCAATACTATCTTCGCCCCCCGTTAACCCATGGCAGTTCAGACAAAACGACATTATAAAGCAAACGGTAAGCTCCTGCTGACCGGAGAATATCTGGTCCTCAATGGGGCCATATCTCTGGCCCTTCCATGCAAACTGGGTCAATCCATGAATGTGCATGAACGCCCCGGCAGCGAGATTGTATGGAAATCCTACGACCGTAAAGGCAATCTCTGGTTTTCCGGTCACTTCGACCTCATGGCGTTTGAGCCTATGGAAAGCAGTGACCCCGATGTGGCCAACAGTATTCAGCAACTCTTGCGCGCCGCCTGCCGGCAAAATTCTGAATTCCTCTCCCAATGGCGCAAGTATACCGTAGAGACCTACCTTGAGTTTGATCGGGACTGGGGTCTCGGTAGCAGTTCGACACTGGTATGGTGTGTGGCGCAATGGGCCGAAGTCAACCCCTATATCCTTCTTTTTGATACATTCGGGGGGTCAGGGTATGATATCGCCTGTGCCGATGCGGACGGACCTGTGCTCTATCAATTTCTGGAAGACGAACTCCACATCGACGGCTCTGATTTTGACCCCACTTTTAAGAAGCAGTTATTTCTGGTGTATCTCGGGCGGAAACAAAACAGCCGCGAAGCCCTTCAACAGTATCATCAGTCCAAAGCCGGCCTCAATGGTTCAGTCGACAAAGTCTCCCGGCTCACGGAAAGCATCAACACCGCCAAAACTTTATCCGAATTTGAATCCCTGGTGCGGCAACACGAATCGATTGTGGCCGAAATTTTAGGACTGCCTACAGTCCAGAGCAAAGAATTTCCTGACTATTGGGGCTGTGTGAAATCGCTTGGGGCATGGGGCGGCGACTTTGTACTGGCCACCTCTGATCACAGTGAGGAAGATACCCGTGCATACTTTGCCTCCAAAGGAATGGATGTGATCTTCCGGTATGATGAACTGATCCTGAGCTGATCATACAGACGGCCTCTGTTGTCACAAAGTCCATGCTCTCCGTGAGTTTTTTATTCTTTTTTCCCGCCCTTGGTCGCCGAAGCTTTAGCGAAGGAGAGAAAAAGAACCATGCTTCGACTTGCTACCGGGCATCCATGTGCTACAGCTCAGGTGACGCAGGGGTTGGACTTCTTGCGCGTTCTGCGCGCAAGTTGGGTAAAAGGTGAAGGGTAAAAGGTAAAGAGACCTCTCACTACGGTTGCTGAGCTGTAGCACAAGGATATGTCAAGCAGGTCGAAGCACCCCACTCACCACGGTTGCTGAGCTGTAGCACGAGGATGTGTCAAGCGGGTCGAAGCACCCCACTCACTACGGTTGCTGAGCTGTAGCACGAGGATGTGTCAAGCGGGTCGAAGCACCCCACTCACTACGGTTGCTGAGCTGTAGCACGAGGATATGTCAAGCGGGTCGAAGCACCCCACTCACTACGGTTGCTGAGCTGTAGCACGAGGATGTGTCAAGCGGGTCGAAGCACCCCACTCACCACGGTTGCTGAGCTGTAGCACGAGGATGTGTCAAGCAGGTCGAAGCACCCCACTCACTACTCACCACACTAAACTTCTACCTGAAATCGCCTCTTCACACACATCATCCCAATCCCGCATCGCATTAAAGACCCGGAAAGTTTCAAAGACAGAAAGTTCCGATTGTTGAATAGGTCGTGGAATGAGTCGGCCTTCTGAAATCAGTCGCTTCCAAGTCGTTCCGGCCAACAGGGGAAATGATGGAGTATACCACCGATCCCCTTTTCGAAAAGCAATATTGGCATTGAAGGTGTCTGTGATCCATCCCTCCCTCGTCATCAATATATCATCTGCCTCGCCTCTGGATGCATAGAGTTGCTCCAACAGGTGTCTGTCCGCGTATTTATATTTGTAGTCAAGTGCGGCCGGGACATCCGTCAGGCGCAATGTCCGTATGGTTTGTATTTGGTAATGGAAATATTCTACTAGAAAACCATACCGGTCATACGTGATTCTACAGCGCAACAGATCCGTTGATGGAAAAGGATGCGCGTCAAGAATTTCCTTCAATACCAACGTAGGTGGTGTACCTGTGGATGTTGAGTAGAAAAACCGAAGCGTTGCATCTACACGACGCTGATGCCAGTCCAGGTGCATTGCCTGGCCTTCCCGGATACGGATGGTCTCAATAAACCGGGACATACACTTTGTCAATCATTTCCTGATACTCGTCTTCCGGACGGCTGCGGTACGTGATACCACCTCCGCTCCGGTAGTACAGACCCTCTGCCCGTTGTTCAATCATGCGGATCATGACAGCACTACTGAGTTGTTGACCGTCAAAATATCCAAAAACTCCGGTATAGTATCCGCGAGGTTCGAGCTCCGCTTCTTTGATGATCTCACAGGTCTTCTTCTTGGGCGCGCCCGTCACCGAACCTGCCGGTAATATCGTGTGTAGAAGACTGCCGTAGCGGTTTCGGTAAGGGACCATGATCTCGCCACTGATTTCAGTACTGCATTGCAACAAACTTTTATCCCGGGTGCGGATCTCCGTGATATACCGGTAGCGCTCCACCTTCACTTTGTCTGCTACGATACTCAGATCATTGCGGAGCAGATCTACGACAGTAGCATGTTCCTCCTGTTCTTTGATATCTTCCAGGAGCCGGGTGGCGGCATCGGGTACCGAAGTACTGATAGTACCTTTCATCGGATATGTGCGGATCACGCCATCCCGGATATGGACAAAAGATTCCGGAGAGAATACAACAAACCTTCCAGGCACAAGCAATTTATAAGGTGCCCGGGCTGCAGTATAGATTTCCTCAATAGGGGGCAAACCTGTCAACTTTGTCGGATAGCATAAATTCAGGAGATAGGTATCTCCTGTCAGTATACCCTGCATCACTCTGTCAAATCCCTGGCGGTAGATGTCAAAAGAAAACGGATGTTTTTGAAAAGTAAAATCCCCTTTTTGCTGTTCTCTGTTTGGCGAATTTCCGATTTCAAACCGAATACCCTGGCTAGCAGCCTCCTCCGGTGAAAGAATCAGCGGCTGCTCAAGTTTGTAATCCAGGATAAACAAATAAGGTCGACCGCTCAGGGTCCAGTCATCCATTTGCTTTACCCATGCGGGGAGTTGGGATGATGTATCCCGGTTCATGGTTCAGCTTGGGTACAGGTGACGGTAAGTCGTTTTATCCCTGCCACGGAATCGGTTCGCATATACGGCACTATGGTCCAGGAATACGTGCCGAGCTCCGGAAAAGTAAATCGCTGTTGGAGTGGCAGTGTGATACGACACGTCGCACACCGGCATTTGCCATCCCAGATCCCACCGCGTTTGGCAAGTTCAAGTGAGGTCACGGATGTGACTTCTTTGCCGGAAGGAAAGCGGGTCACCGTCTTGACATAAAGATTCTGATACTTGTACGTTTCTGCGTGTTCCAGTTGGAGATCCATCCTGTAGACTGTCGTGGTATCCGTGGCTTCAAGTGTGATCTGCTTCGCGTCATCCTGCGACCACACCTGATCCTGCCAGGTCCAAGTTTCCTCGATAAGAACAGTATTGCCGCATCCCAAAAGCATGAGCGGAAAAACAGCTGACAGAAACCGGATCAAGTGAAATAGTCTTTCATCCGTTCAAAAAAGCCTTTCTCCGTTTTGCTGGGTTGCGGTTGGAAATTGGGAGAGGCCTGAAGTTTGTCCAGGATCTTTTTCTCCTCTTCGGACAACTTTTTGGGCGTCCATATATTGACATAGATGAGTTGATCGCCGCGACCATATGCCTGGACGGAAGGAAGACCTTTGCCATTGAGGCGGAAGATTTTTCCGCTTTGAGTACCTGGTGGGATTTTGATTTTTACCGGACCGGCCAGGGTGGGGATATTGGACGAACAACCGATGGCTGCATCAGGAAAACTGAGATAAAGTTCATAGATCAGGTTGTTGCCATCGCGCTTGAGGTCTGCGTGTGGTTTGACTTCGATGCTGATCAGTAGGTCTCCCGGGGGTCCGCCTTTGATACCGGCATTGCCGCGGCCGCGCATGGTGAGTTGCATGCTATCCTCTACGCCTGCCGGAATATCGATGTCGATAGTTTCTTCTTCTATTGTACGGCCTTCACCTCTGCATTTGGTACAGGGTTCGACGACGACGGAGCCGCTGCCCTGGCAGTTTGGGCACTGCGCGGTGGTCTGCATTTGTCCGAGGAAGGTGCTGCGGATCTGACGGACATAGCCTGAACCACCGCAGGTCTGACAATTTTTAACAGCACCGTCTTTAGCTCCGCTGCCCTTGCAGGTAGCACAGGTGGATCGCTTTTTGACCTTGATGGTTTTCCGGACACCGGCATCTACTTCTTCGAGGGTGAGGCTGAGTTTGATCCGGAGATTACTCCCTTTTTGTCCCCTGGCTCGTTGTTGTCCGCCGGAGCGTCCAAAGAAGGATTCGAAAGGGCTGTCACCAAATACATCCCCAAATTGGCTGAAGATGTCATCCATATTCATGCCTTCTGCGCCCTGGAATCCACCCTGGCCCGTAACACCGGCGTGGCCGAATCGGTCATACTTGGCTCGCTTGTCGGCATCGCTGAGAACTTCATACGCTTCAGCGGCTTCTTTAAATTTATCCTCGGCGTCCTTGTTGTCCGGATTGCGGTCGGGGTGGTATTTCATAGCGATCTTCCGATACGCCTTTTTGATCGTCCCCTCATCTGCCTCCTTCGGCACTTCGAGTATTTCGTAATAATCGCGTTTGCTCATGTTTAGCCTTTAGTTTCCGACGACTACTTTCGCATGTCGGATAATCTTGTCGTGCAGCGTATAGCCTTTTTCAATGGTATCGATCACTTTTCCCTTCATCGACGCATCCGGGGATGGAATCTCGGTAATCGCTTCATGCCATTCGGGATCAAAAGCCTGACCCGTACTCTCCATGGACTTGAGACCCATCGACTGAAGGACTTGATTCAAACGATTATAGACCATGGTGACGCCCTCGCTGAAAGCTTCATCCATAGACGGATCGTCGGCATTCTTTTTGGCGCGGTCAAAATCATCCAGTACCGGCAGCAGGTTGACCATGGCCTCTTTGGAGGCGGTATTGAGCAGATCCAGCCGCTCCCGCATAGTCCGCTTTTTGTAATTATCAAACTCTGCCAAAAGGCGGAGATGTTTGTCTTTAAGTTCCTGAATCGTCGCTTTCAATTCCTGTATTTCATCGTCTGTGGTGTCCTTTGGATCTTCTATATCCTGTTTCTCCCGATTATAGGCCTCCATGGTCTCTTCCGTGGCCTGACCGGCCATCTGATCCTGGAATGCGTTTTCCGAATTATCTTTTACCGGTTCATCATGATCATTGCTCATACCTCGTATTCCGTTTAGCAGCCGCCCATGAAGGGAGGCAGGTTAATCCTGAGAGGGATCAAAAGTACTGCCATACCCGCGATTTGCGACAAAATGACAGCAATTTGAGTGCAGGGGTGCAATTGCGGCAGGTTATGGTATTCTAAACAATTGATTTTCTGCCAAATAGCGGGTATCATTGCTTTGCCAAAAAGGAGGAAAGTAATTTGTCGATCTCCTCCAGTCCAGGGTCTGTTGCTATAATCTGACCCCGGGGATCTATCAGAAATTTGGTTGGTATCTGTTTAACATTATAGGCTTTGGCAAAGTCACTTTTAAATAAATCAACAGTCATGAGATGCCGGGGCCAAATCAATCCATCTGCCCGGATGGCCGCCTCCCAACTCTGCCGGTAACGCTCCAAACCAATACTCACAATCTCAAATCCATCCGCCGATTCAAATGACTGACCATGAAACCGATGATACAAGGCTACCAGATCCGGATGAGAGGTCCTGCATGGACCACACCAACTGCCCCAGAAGTCGATCAATACATAGCTGCCTCGCAGGTCCTGAAGGGAAAAGGAAGTACCATCAGGCAGTATCCCGTGTATCGCCGGAGCTGAGTGTCCGGAGATGTTTTTGGGTTTCAGATAAAAATATTTACCCACATAAAACCCGGCGATCACCAACAGCATGATACCCACCGTGCGCAAACTGCCTTTCATGGCAGGGAGTAACATGATATCCGACAAATAGTTATCAAAGATCAGACGGAATGTTCCTGCCCTATCTGATCAGGAAGTCCTGACGACTGATTACCTGACATTATAAACTTAATAAACCCTATAACCTTTATAAACCCAATAACCCTCTACCCTCCTAAACCTCTAAACCCCTTGTTGCAAGGCATGAAAATCGCATGCTACAAGAGCATTGCGCTGCTATGATATACCTTTATGTCCCAAGACCCATGTTACACTATGCTGACCATTGATCCGAAAGAAACACCACAAAAGGACCTGCACCAATTTCTGTTGGGTACAGTAGCGCCGCGACCTATAGCTTTTGTCAGTACGCTGGACGAGCAGGGAAGAAAGAATCTGGCCCCCTATAGTTTTTTTAATGCTTTTAGTTCCAATCCGCCGATTGTGGTCTTTTCGAGCAATCGCCGTGCGGGCAACAACACGACAAAAGACACGCTACACAATATCCGGGTGACTGGCGAATGTGTGATCAATGCGGTCAACTATGCTATAGTGCGGCAGATGGCTGTGGCTTCGGTAGAGTTTCCAACCGGCGTGAGTGAATTTGAAAAAACAGGACTGACTCCCATTCCTTCTGATCTGGTTAAAGCTTATCGGGTGGCAGAATCGCCGGCACACATGGAATGCCGGGTAAAGGACATCCATACACTTGGAGAAGGCGGAGGAGCTGGTCACCTGATCGTCTGCGAAGTGCTGCGCTTGCATGTCGCCCATGAGGTGCTGGGCGAAAACAACCGAATCGATCCGGATAAAATAGATCTGATGGGTCGTATGGGCAGAGCTTACTATGTCCGTTGTAGCGGTAAGGCCATACACACCATCGTGCAACCCTTTCTACCAGTTACATTGGGGTTTGATCAGTTGCCGGCTCAACTACTGCAGAGTCCTATTTTAACCGGCAATGATCTGGGCAAACTCGCCGGGCAACCCGAATTTCCATCTTCAGAAGAGATCAATGCTGCAGCTCAATCGCCGGAAGTACTCCAGATCCTGTCTGGTCCGAATCCAGAGCCAGCACTTCATTATCTGGCCAAGCAGTATCTGGATCGGGATGAGGTGGTTACGGCCTTCAGCATCCTGATGGTGAATATCGCCTGATAGCCTGTTGCGCTGGTCAGGAACGGATTTGATGGTGAACTATTCTGCGTCGGATTCTATCGGCAAAAAAATCAGACTGCCTTTGTCCGCTGTGAGGACCAGGCAACAATATTGAGGCGGTTGTCCTGTGATTTTCTTTTTGATCTCCTCTACCTGCTCGATCATGACCAGCCCTTTGATATAAAATTCTTCCAGCGTCGATATGTTGACCGACCAGTTGCCCGATATCATGTGATGATCAGCGATAGGAATACCTACATTGACCTCTTGCCGGTGAAAAATAAAAACCGGATACCGGGAGACATCTTCACGGATCACACCGTCAAAGGCTTCCTTCATCAGCTCCAGGTATTGAACAACCTCTTCACCAAATTGACGGATATAGGGATGGTCTTCTGCTTTCATTTTTTCTTTAATAATGCCACGCTCTCTATATGGTGCGTATGGGGAAACATATCGACAGGAATAGCCGTCACGACAGTATAGGCCGGTGACAGCATGCTCATATCCCGGGCCTGCGTGGCCGGATTGCAACTCACATAGACGATCCGATCAGGTGCTGCTGCTATGAGATGCGGGATGACGTCCGGATGCAAACCGGCACGCGGCGGGTCGAGAATTACCACATCCGGCTTGCCATATTTTCCTGTAAAGGCAGGATCCATCAAGAGCTCTACCTGACCTGCTACAAAGTGCGTATGCGTAAGCCCGTTGAGCCGGGCATTGATTTTGGCATCTTCGACGGCTTCCGGGATTTGCTCGATACCGACCACACTTTTGCAGGCCTCTGCCATATAGATTCCGAGGCTGCCAACACCACAATAGAGATCATACACATGATCCTCCGGTTGTAATCCGGCGAGTTGGCGTGTGATGGCATATAAGCGGGCTGCCTGTGTACTATTGGTTTGAAAAAACGATTTCGGCCCTATATGAAATTTAACATGGTCCAGCGTCTCCACTATTGAGGTTTGACCAAATTCGTGACGGACGTCCTGATCCTGAATGGTGTCATTGACCTTTGTATTGGTGCAGGAATGGATCGAGGCGATCTGCGGAAATGCACCCGTGAGATCACGAACGAGGTAGTCCATCCAGTCAGGTTGATCCTGGCCTGTCACCAGCACCAGCATAACATCGCCGGCCAGTGTGGTCCGGATGATGACATTGCGGAGATACCCTGATTTACTCCGGAGATTGAAAAAAGGCCACTGATGGTGAATACAGATTTCTTTAATCCTGGACTGTATGTCATTGGAGGGATCTGCCTGCAGAAAACAACGCTGAATATCCAGCACTTTATCAAACGCACCTGGCAAATGGAATCCGATACCATCCTTTTGGAGAATTTCCGAAGTACGGCTCATTTCCTCCGTCGTCAGCCACCTGCGGTCAGATGCGGTATACTCCAGTTTGTTTCGGTAGTAAAACGTCTCGGGTGCTCCCACTATAGGTTGTACGATATCCGGGTCGAGTCCGCCAATGCGCTGAAAGGCATCGCGTACTTTTTTTTCTTTGTACCGGAGCTGTGATGCATAGGCCATGTGCTGCCATTTGCATCCTCCGCAAAGTCCGAAATGACTGCAGGTGGGTTCGGTCCTCTCGGTGGAGAGCCGCGAAAATGAAGTGGCGCGGGCATACATCATCCCTTTGCGTTTTTGCATGATCTCCACATCGGCGATATCTCCCGGTACGGCTCCGGACACCAGGACTATACGGCCATCATCACACCGGCCAATGGCCAACCCTTCATCCGCGGTGTCGATGATCTCCACGGCGTAAAATACTTTACGTTCTTTCTTCCCTCGTCCGGTCATGGGGCAAAGGTAATTTTTGTGAAAGGAATCCGGATTGGAGCTCTGGTTTACTGGCGCACCGGCCACATATCGCAATGGTTGACGATTTGGGTCTTCAGCTTCTGGGGATTTTCGATGACATCAAAAAAACCGCGCAGATACTCGGTCGTAAATCTTACCGAGCGGTCACTGAATCCCGGAATACGGGATGGAAGACTCAGTATCTCTTCTTTTTTGTCGTGAAAAACCTGGAGGGCAGCCTGTACTTCGTCTTCTGGATGGCACCAGCCCTGATAATACCGGATGCTGGAGGACGGCAGTTGAAGACTTTCATGAGGAAAAGCATACGGAGGCAGCACCAGCCCTGAATAATCAAAATCATAAGGTACTGTCACCAGCAGGGAATGGCCTGGCAATCCGACAAACTCGAGATTATGACGGTTCAGTATAAACCAGTCTGTATTGCCAATCATAAATTGAAACAGGGCGACCCGAAGCAGGCTTTCGCGTTCGACCGCAGCACGACTGACAACCTGTACCTTATGTCGTCTGCCCGCCAGCCGGTGTACAAGTTCCTCTGTATTTTCCACCAGAAAGGCCGGTACCGGTGAGCGGTGAGGCGTTCCGTCAGGATTGACATAATGGAGTTGGATGAGTTGGGTTTTGAAGTGGTACGGCGATATCTGTTCATAGAGCTTATAGGCAAGGTATTCGCGCAGCAGAAACTGATCAAACTGATCTGCATCGCGGCAGGGATGCACGATATCCATTTCATTCATGGGCGAGAGCATCTTTTTGGCCAGCTCTCCTTTCTCAAACTTGAGTTTGAGCGGTGGCATGGAGCACATCTCAAGACGGAGGTTACCGCGGGTCTTTACCCGGCCTGGCAGAGCGAGGGTGTCCCCCGGTGCGAAGAGCACTCTCACTTCACAGGTTCGGTAGACTTTATCCTTTTTCTTACGGATCAGTTGTTTCCAGGGGGCTATGACCGTGAGATGTAGCGCGCTGTCTCTGGACATGGACTGCATCAGGGATGTATCCTGGCCGCTGAGGGGTACCATGAGTATGGTAAGAAAACAGATCAGTACGGAGCGCTTCAACACCTTTGATATTTCGGCTACGAAGGTGGCTGAATTTTTTGGAATCCTGTCGGGTTGTTGGAGCAAACTCCAACAACAGCAGATCCCAACAACAGCAGATCCCAGCAGATCCCGTATTTTGCAATTCATTCTACAATGTACCTGATCCAATAAACTGTATACCCAAGTTGACGTCCATCATCATCACCTATATCGATGAGCATGACTATCTGGCTGATGCATTGGAAAGTGCGGCCATGCAGAAGCATGTCGAGATAGAAATCCTTGTGGTCTGTAATGCGCCAACCCTGCCGGCCGGATATGAGCCTTTGCCAAACAGGACATACTCCTTTACATTTATTCATGAGCCGGTAACCGGATCTTCTTACGCACGAAACACCGGATTACGTATGGCACGAGGGGAATGGGTCCAGTTTCTGGATGTCGACGACCTCTTGTGTCCACATAAAATCCACCTTCAGTCAGCACCATCAGATGCAGATGTGGTGGTGTCACCGCACAGCTATCTTTACGTGTCAGGAAAGAAAGAAACCTGTAAATGGCTTGCGGCTGACTTTTGGGTAGGGTTGATGAACAGTGGCCTGGGCTCTACTTCTTCCATGCTGTGGAAACGCGAAGCACTACTGGAGGTTGGCGGATGGCATCACGAGTACTATTCCCATCATGAGTATGAACTTATATTCAGGTTGGCGGTAGCAGGTAAAAAAATCGTAGCCGATGATCATTGTGAAACGATCGTCCGTCAGCGTCATTTCGGCTCGATCACGCAGAATACTGTTTCCGTTAGCCCAAGGGAAGGTATCGGATTACGGGAGGCCATGTGGAATTTCATTCGGGAAAAGGGACTGGAAACACCTGAGCGGTATGATGCGTTCCGACAGTACATCTTTAGAAATCTTCGGGGCGTATTTCGTCAGGACAGGAACGAAGCGATGTCGGTGTATCGAAAATATTTTACGGGCCATGATTTTACACCCGCGAAGATTCATATCCCCGGATATGTTGTCTTCTACAGAATGCTGGGATTCTACCGGCTGGAAACGATTTTGGCTTTTGTAGCCCGGTTGCGGAGTCATCGCTGACAAATCGCCATTTTTACCGGCTAATTGAGATGTTCGCCTATGCACGTGCTGCTATTACCGTCCTGGTATTTTCCGGCGGGATCGGAGGAGATCGCGGGACGGATGTTTCAACATCATGCACAGGCTTTGCAGGAGATGGGCATGGATGCCCGACTCCTGTATATCGATCATTCCGTCAGGAAATCTCCGCTGTATCATGGGACAGAACACCTTGAAGATGGCGTCCGGACATTCCGGGTACAGCAATGGTTTCCTCCTAAAATCAATCGAATGTTGTACTCGCTTTGGCTGGACCGGTGTGTGAAGGATCTGATACGCTACATACGACAACAGGGTCGTCCTGACGTATTCCACGCTCAAAGTTATCAGGCCGCCAGTATCGCTGCCCGTTTACAGCAAAAGGTCCAAATCCCGTATATCTATACCGAACGTTTGTCCGGTTTTATTCTCAAGACCATACCCACCTTTCATATTCCTTTCATCCGTGAAGCCATGCTTCAGGCATCTGTCACGACTTGTGTGAGTCCCGGATTGCAGCAGGCGCTTCAGGCGTTGAGTTCAAAATCAGTAATGGTGGTTCCTAATTTTTTTGATTCCGGGACTTTCTATCCGGATCCTGGTGTCCGGAAAAATGACTTTTTCACCTTTGTCAGTGTCGGTGAACCGGCTCACATCAAAGGCCTGGATATCCTGTTGAAAGCCTTTGCTCAACTCAAATCCAACTCTCCGGGACAACGGATGAAATTGATACTGATCGACCGTATCCCGGAGCAGGAGCGACTCATGGAGCTGGCCCGCACCTATCATATTGAAGAGCACCTGGAGTGGACAGGTTTGATATCTCAAAAACAGGTAGCTGAAATCTTGCGGCAAAGTCATGTGCTCGTCTCTGCCAGCCGGGTGGAAACCTTTGGCAAAGCGATATTGGAAGCCCAGGCATGTGGGTTACCGGTGATAGCGACATCGACAGATGGAGCACGGTATATCTTGTCATCCGATGCGCAGGGCCAACTGGTGCAGATCGAGGATATGGCTGGACTGATGACTGCGATGGCACACGTCATGACAAGGTACGAGCAGTATGACCCCATGGCTATTCACAATATAGTCAAAGACCGGTTTGATAAAATGATTATTGTCGGTCAATGGGTGGCGCTTTACAATTCACTACAGGCATGATCATCGAGCGCAAGAAACGGATGACGTATACGTATTTCCATCGGGACCCTAAATCTCATTGGTGCACCACGCATCTTTTTTCGCCGGTGCAAACATCATTGCGGGGTATGGTGCGCATTCCGTTTCCCACCATGGTCATCGATCTTCGTGATCCGGATTTTTTACAAACCTGGTCAGCCTCTACGCGGCAAAAAATACGCCGGGCGCAACAGGATTTCCTGGCGGTCGATCGGGGCCGTTATTTGATATCCGGTATATTGACCTTCTTTGATGCTATTGCGGAGCGGAAAGGGTTGCGCGGTTACAGCCCGGAAGATCTGGAATCATTTACGTCTCTGGAGTGCTCCGCTATCCATTCTGATGGCGTGATGCTCTGTAGCCATATCTGGGTATTGGACATTGAAGAAAAAAGAGCGTTGCTCTATGTCAATGCGAGTCAGGCGCATGAGGATCCGGTGGTACATACGCAGACAGGTCGGCTTCATTATTTCCTTTTATGGCAGGATGCAGTATACCTGAGACAACTCGGAATGGAAACACTGGATCTCATGGGGTACGAGCGAGAGACTTCCGACCGGAGGCTGAAAGGGGTATATCAATGGAAAGCAGCTACGCATGGAGCAACAGAGACGCTGTACCATTATTATCCCTGGTGGTTTTATCTCCTTCGAAAACTTCGTAATATGGTGACTCGATGACCCGCGAAGAAAAAAAGGAAATCTATCGTTCACTCTGTACGCAGGGAAAGATCAGGGCGCTCTTTATGCAGCCCTGGTGGCTGGAAGCTTCAGGTCCGTGGGAAGTGGCATTGGCTGTACGTAACGGACAGATCGTCGGTGCGATGCCCTATGCCATGACCCGACGGTGGGGCCTGCCGGTCATCAGCATGCCGGCCATGACGCATCATCTGCAGATCTGGATGGACAAACCTCCGGACATCTCGGCGCACAAATGGCTAACACGGGAAAAGCAAATCATCTGGTTGCTGATAGAGGATCTTCCGGCCTTTGCCTACTTCTCGATGGTGTTTGAGGAGGGAAGCTTCAACAACTGGCTCCCTTTCCACTGGAAAGGTTTCCGGCAGGAAATGCGCTATACATTTTTGATCCGACGCGACGAATGGATGAATCCGGATTTGCAACCCAACCGCAATCTGCGGCGCAATATCAGGGACGCCGGGCAGTCTGTTGAGATTCATCAGGATATACCCCTGGAGTCTCTTTTCAGGATCAGCCAACAAACGTATCAAAGACAACAAATGTCCACTCCTTATACGTTAGAACACCTTCATACCATCGACCAGGCTGTGCGTGCGCAACAGTCAGGTCTTCGGCTGGGTGCGTATGACAGGACGGGTGATTGTGTCGCGGCGGCCTGGTGGCTCTGGGATGCGGATCGGGCGTACTATTTTATCGCGGGGGATACACAGGCTGGTCGGGATCTCGGAGCTGGTATCCTGATTTGTCAGGAAGCTCTTCGTATGGCTTTTGAAGAGCGACAGGTGAGTTCTTTCGACTTTTGCGGGAGTATGCTGGAGCCGGTGACGGAGGTGCGCAGACAGTTTGGCGCATCGGCTACCGGATTGATGAAGATCTACAAATCCAGGTATAAGTTGATTGACATCATGATGACGCTTCGGCGCGGGTAAGGAGCCCTTTTGTCAGATAGTAGCGAGGCGGAGTCGAAGTGAGCAGAGTCGAAAATGATCATCGCGAGCCCTTTGCATAAATGGATAAAGGTGAAGTTGCAAACTTCAAAATGAGTCATCTTTATGCGAAGTTTTCAACTTCGCATAAGTAAGGATTGCGGACTTCTTACAAGTAGGATTTTCCTCTTCCGCTGTCCATCTCAATCTTAGACGGACAGAAAAATCCAAGGTCGTTGAGCGGAGTCGAAACGACCGATGTCACAGAAAAATCCAAGGTCGTTGAGCGGAGTCGAAACAACCGATGTCACAGAAAAATCTAAGGTCGTTGAATCGAAACGAGCAGAGTCAAACCATGAGTGCCACAGCTTCAGCGAAGAGGTTTGGTGATATACGGGCAGAACAAAAAGACAATGACGAAATTGTACATTAAAAATAATGTGTATTTTGTGTACATATGATTCCACCTCAAATCCACGTATGCCAGATCTCTTCCATTACCTTATCCCAGTGTTGGATGGATTGTGGAAATTAACCATATAAGTAAAAATGGCGAAAATGGCTGGACTTATAATTTCCCTATTCCTGTGGTTTGAATGGAGGGGTGTTCCCCGGAAAAAAACTCCTCTCACGCCGGATCCTGTGTATCGGGCCGCAATTTATTCAGCGCCTGTAGATTATTTAAAGGCATTAGAACTATTTCCTGAGGTTCATCCATTCATGGGTTCTTGTCTTACTTCCAAGCTGTCATATAAATATTTCATACAATATGGAAACAATACGCTCATTGAAATACTCCATCCAGGTACAGGGAGTCAATTTAATTTCGTTTCAATAATTAAACATGATTATGCCAATCGTAAATCCAACAGTACCAACTATATGGAACATGCCCGAAAGTATGGGACGACACGGGACACGATCACGTATTCAATCGAAGAAAGTAGAGGCTATGTCAAGTCATTGTGCAATGAGACCATGATGTATGAAAGATGTGATTCAGTGATGTATTGCACGCATTCTGAAAATCGTGAATTCAAGGTTTTCTTCCATGATACAGTTACCAATTTGCCTTCCATTGAACTTTTTTATCCTGATATAGCCTATTTACCTTATCAAATAACTGGCCTAGGTTATAACAGGAATACCACAATAACCTTGGAAGAAATCATATATGGAAAGTCAGCTGTGGATTCGCTTCTTCAATTGTTCAATTATGAAGGATTTGATCGAATCACAGATAAGGAGTTGAACTATATTGACCCTGATTTTATATCAGAGTTACTCAAAAGGCTTCGTCAATAAGTTCAAGATGAGCCGTCATCTCTAAGAGAATGTGACAGGCACTACCAGATAAGATCTCCTTTTCCGTCCGCAAGGCGGAAAGCCAGATTAAATCGTAACTATTTCAAATGGTCTTACCCTACACAATTGGGTTACCTTTCAATAAACACTAAACCCTAAACCCCTAAACCTCTCAACTTCTCAACCTCTCAACCTCTCAACCTCTCAACCTCTCATGCCCACACCTTACACCCTTCTGTACAATTGGTACAGATATCGATCTGGTCACGGCCTTTGAGCAACTGCTGGCGAAATTGCCGGTAGGCGTCGCCTCTCCATATCTGCGAGAAAGATTGCAGACGCAGGTCACCTAAACGGTGTATGGCATCTTTGTCAAAACAACAGGGTACGACGATGCCATCCCAGGTGATCACACAGGCATGCCACAATTTCCAGCACTGATTGAGCAGCTTGTTTTTCACCTTCCACGACCCGTCCTGCCCCTGGTGATAGCGGCTGTATTGGGACTGGAGCGGAATGAGATCATGTCCGCTTTCATACGAATACACTTGTGCGGTTTTGAGCTTGACCTCATCGACTCCGATCTCCTGAGCCAGTTGACGGACTTCATCGATCTGATGTTCATTGGGTCGAACTACTAACATTTGAAAAACGATATGCGGAGTAGCGGAGCCTGCCTCGCGCCTGGCGTGTACAAGATTGCGCGCGCCTTCGAGCACCGTGGCCAATTGTCCCTCTTTCCGGTATTGTTCATACACCTCCTGAGTAGATCCGTCTATGGAGATCAGGATACGATCCAGTCCGGAGGCAACTGTCTTCCGGGCGTTCTCCGGATGTAAAAAATGACCATTGGTGGAGGTGATGGTGTAGATGCCTTTTTGATGCGCATAGCTGACCATGTCGAGAAAGGCAGGATTGATGTAGGGCTCTCCCTGAAAGTAAAAGATCAGGAACATCAGCCGCTGGTGCAGGGCATCCACGACAGACCTGAAAAAATCCTGCTTCAGATTTCCGGTTTCCCTCGTGAAGGCCCGAAGACCACTGGGGCATTCCGGACAGCGGAGATTGCAGGCGGTGGTGGGCTCGATGGAGATGGTCATGGGCATGCCCCACTGCACTGCTTTTCCGCTGATGCGGGTAAGCTGATAGGATGCCCAGACCGAGGCAGCATTGAAGAGTTTGGGCATCGTCAGTTTGGACAGAAATCGTCTTGTATCGGACCATCGTCCCATAGCTATACCTTATATCTTCAGATATCGGTCCCGCGCAACGGCGTAATGATGCAGTACATGACCGGCCATGATATAAGGAAATGACGATGCCCGCACTGGCTGATTGTTCGCCGTGCCGAGTCTGGCCGCCATTTCGGGATTCATGTGACGTGCCAGATAGATCGTAGATGAGCGGACAGATCTCCAATCCTGAGCCAGTTCTGCAGGCGGTATATCATGATAGATAGAATGGCTGACATATACATCCTGATCAAAGCCGGGAAGGTGGTTATGATCATCACGACTGATGGCGAGCATTCTATAGGCAAAGACTCTTTCGGTATCCATTATATGTCCGATCATCTCGGCCAGCGACCATTTATCCTGTGCATACCGATGCTGCGCAAGCTCCGGTGTCAGTTGCTCGATAAAATCACCATACCAATCCCGCTGGGTGTGCAGGTACGTCAGGATGTCCACTTCAGGAACCTGATTGATGTATTTGAAATAATAGTCCGCGCAATCGCCGGCAACAGGTCTGGGAAAAAGAGTAGTGCTCATCGGTCAAATATAGGCAGCCGCGGCCGATGAAAAGCATCCGGACCAGAAGATGCACTCACAACCTGTCCTATTTCCAAACCTCAGTTCATCGGTTCCTGAAAGCATCAGATGAAATGGCATACCTTTGTACCTCCTATGAAATACCTCATCGCCGGTCTCGGAAATATCGGAGCTGAATACGCAGAAACGCGGCACAATGTTGGTTTTATGGTCGTGGATGAACTGGCCACAGCCTTAGGTGCCACATGGAAAACCGCAACGTTGGGCGCTATCGCCGAGGCTCGTCACAAGGGTCGCATCCTCATCCTGCTCAAGCCCAACACCTACATGAACCTGAGTGGCAAAGCCGTGGCGTATTGGTTACAAAAAGAAAAGATTCCTATTGAAAATTTGCTGGTGATTGTCGATGAAATCCAGTTGGATCCGGGTACGATACGGCTACGCGGAAAGGGTTCGGATGGAGGACACAACGGCCTTGGGGATATTCAGGCCCACTTGCAGACCACCGAGTACGCCCGGTTGAGAGTGGGAATTGGAAAGAATTTTTCTCCGGGTGGACAGGTCAAATATGTGCTGGGCCCCTGGTTGCCAGACGAACAAAAAATACTTCCCGACATATTGAAGGCCGGGGCAGAGGCAGTAAAAACCTTTGTGTCTATTGGCCTGAAAAGGGCCATGGATCAGGTCAATGCAATAGGTGCGCGGATCCCTAAAGAAAAACCTTGAATCAGCCCGTGGCTGCATCCTGATGCAGTATCTCGTCCTGATGAGTCGTCAGTTGAAGTAAACGCTCCGCATAGTCTGTATCAACACACTGCAAGCCGACTCCGACGGGCCCCACATGTTGCACTTTGTCAAATGCATCTGCCAGATTAAGGCTTTCCTGTCGCAGATAGACGCATTGGCTCTGGTTGGCCAGGCGATCGGCGAGGTAGATCTGCTCGTACTGACCAGGTGTGGGACAGAGGATGGCTTTGTGGCCGGTATGGGCCAGGTCCATCAGGGTGGTATACCCGCTGCGGGAGATCACGATTTCAGTCTCCTGTAGCAAGGCTGACAATTCAGCACGGGTCTGGTAGGAAAAGATGGTCAGATTACCCTTGGTGGTGACAGGGTCCTCCACATCCGGCTTGCCACGGACAATGGCATATCTGCCATTCAAGACAGATAGCTGCTTGGTAACGATATGCTCAAAATGAGTACGCTGGGGCTCGGGTCCTGAGATTACCGCCACGGCATCGTACTTGCCTTTCCGGGGTTGGCTGGTCAATTCGGATATGACCCCCAGATAATACTTGGGGATCGGATGTGTGTCTACACCAGAAAGGTCACCGGTGATATTGCCGGGGGGAAGTTGATCCGGTATCCAGATTTCGTGGAATTTTTTACACCAGCCGCGAATCTGTCGGCGGATATAGACATCCAGGAGCTTCTGTCCGGTAAACACCTGTAGTTGGTGTGTGATCAGTGCAGATGGGATTTCGGGATGATAGCATCCGTAACGGTTGTCCGAAATGATGCAGTCGATCTGATGCCGTTCGGCGATGACTTTGGTAAGATCGTGCTCGGTCCAGATGGTCCGCAGCATTTTGGGGCCATGCTTGAGCATATTGTAGGGCATATACCGGCTGCCATACTGTATACCATACCCGGGCAACTGCAGGACCATCAGATCCGGCAATTCTTTTCTCAACATCAATAGAGCTTCACCATCGGAGGCACAGATAACATCATGTCCCAACCGGAGGTAGTTTCTGATCAACGGTAAAGAGCGGCTCGCATGTCCTAAACCCCAGTTGAGTACCGGAAAAAATATCTTCACTTCAGATGCATTGGATGAGTATAAAGAAAATGGTATTTCATGTCTAATATTGTCAAATCGAGGTAAAAAGAAGAATAAATAACGATGAACTCACTGTAAGGCATGATGAAACAGCTTTAATAACCTCTGACAAATTTAGGCTTCCAGGTCATAGCGATGAGGGTGGCTCTTTGTTTGGCATCCTCGGCGGTCTGGCCTTCGAAGAGATCATCTACTGTCGTGTGAAATAATTGCAACCACCGGTCGAAATGAGCTTCTGTCAATGGCACCTTTTCATGAAGGCGGCGATGTACGTCCATCGGATTGCCATGATAGGTTTCGGTACCCAAGAGTAAAAAACTCCAGAAGGCATACATTCTGGGCAAGTGATGTGCCCAATTGACCTGTGCGATATCCCGGAAGATATAGCCAATCACATCGTCCGACTGCACTTTGTCGTAAAAGGAATCGATCAGTCGTTTGATGTCTTCCTCATCTTTCAGATCTGGCCTCATAAAGGAGTAAGGTAAGGACTTCCTTTATGGATCAACGACAGGATCGTGTAACTGTCTCAATACAGTCTGATTTCATCATTCTTGGTATCATAGAACTTGTACTCGTGCAAACCAAAGTCGCCATTGGGTGTAATGCGGATCCAGCGCTGATATTTAAACCACCAGCGAATCTGGAAATTGGGCAAGCCTTGTTTGAGGAACGCATTGACATACGGGTGAACCTCCAGCCGGACTGTGGTTTTGGGTCGGCTTTGGCGGATATACTCCAGATCGCGAATGATATCATCGGTGATGAGGATCGTGGGATTGACCTTACCAGAGCCATTGCAAGTGTAGCAAATCTCAGCGGTGTCGATTTTGACCTCCGGCCGCACGCGCTGTCGCGTGATCTGCATGAGGCCAAACTTACTCAACGGCAATATGGTATGCTGCGCCGTATCCCGCTTCATGACATCCTTCATATGGCGTATCAGTTCGGTCTTGTTTTCCTGATTGCGCATATCAATAAAATCGATGACAATCAACCCACCGATATCCCGGAGACGCAATTGACGGGCTATTTCTTCTGCGGCTTCGAGATTGACGGCGAGGGCAGTACTTTCCTGGTCCTTACGCTGCATTTTTGGACCTGAGTTCACATCGACTACGTGCATGGCTTCCGTGGACTCGATCACGAGGTAGGCTCCGCTGGGCAGCGTTGCTGTTTTTCCGAAAGAGGATTTGATCTGCCGGTTGACCCCGTACGCATCAAACACCGGTTTCTTGCCTTTATACAGGGAGATGATGTCCCTTTTAGCCGGGGCTATGTTTTCCAGATAGTCCTGAATGTTATCGAAGATATCCTTGTCATTGACGATGATGTTGGTAAAATCATCATTGAGCATATCCCGCAGGATCGAACTGGTTTTATCCAGCTCACTGAGCAGTTTGGTGGGCAGTTGGCGTTTGTAGAGTTGCTTGTGGATCTGGCTCCACTTGTCCAGGAGTTCTTTGAGTTCTTCATGGAGGTCGGCGACCTTCTTGCCTTCTGCGGCTGTGCGGACGATGATGCCGAAATTTTTGGGGCGGATCGATTCTACGAGCAACTGCAGGCGTTTGCGTTCTTCTTGGCTACTGACTTTTTTGGAGACTGCTATCGTGTTGGTAAAAGGGGTCAGCACGATAAATCGTCCGGGGATGGTGATCTCGCAACTCAGGCGGGGACCTTTGGTGGAAATGGGTTCCTTGAGGATTTGAATGAGAATATTCTCATTTTTCTTGATGACCTGATCGACTTTGCCGGTCTTGATGATCTCGGGCTCAAACTCGAAATGATCGAGCAGAGCTGTTTGTTGCTTTCCCTGGATACTGTCTTCCGTATACTTCATGATGGTCCGCAGTTTGGGACCCATATCGGTATAGTGTAAAAAAGCATCCTTGCGGTGCCCGATGTCCACAAACACAGCGTTTAGGCTCGGCATGATCTTCTTGATCTTGCCGAGGAAGATATCGCCAACGGAGAAGTTGGTCTTGGTTTTCTGCTGATGTAGTTCCACCAGTTTTTGATCTTCGACCAGCGCGATCTCCACACGAGTGGGAGTGCCCTGAACGATCAATTCTTTATCCATAAATTACCCTATATGCTCAGTGGCACAACTGCAGTCGAAGCCCGTAAGAGGCAAAAAATCAAAACAACGTAACGTTCACACCTGCTTACTCGGCAGGGAATGAGGCATTGATTGACGGCAATAGGGTATATCGTTTAATACAGCAGTGATGATACACCGGGGGTAAGGGAAAAATTCCCTCACCTTCCGAAGAAGGACAGCAGGCATTCATTGGCGTGTTGTTCCCGGTGCCCCTTCGCAAGAGGGGCAAATTGTTTGGACATCGGACTGCGTTGATGCCGGTTAAATGAATGCTTATCTGTTCTTCTTCTTGTGTCTGTTCTTTCTCAGACGCTTTTTTCGCTTGTGTGTAGCGATTTTATGTCTTTTTCTTTTTTTACCGCAAGGCATGTGTTAAAAAGTTATGTTTTTACAAAATAGGTCTATTCGTTTCTGCCACAACGGGCAGACATTCTACTGGCTTCTTCCATTTGGCCGAGTGCCGTATAAATATCGGCGGCCAGGCAGATGATCCGTGTATCGTCCGGTGCGAGGGCCAGGGCCTGCTCGATCCGGGTTTTGGCCCGATCATACTGACCGGTTTGTACCGCGAGTCGGGCGAGATGATAGACCGGTGCCGGGGACTCCGGATAATTTTGCACCAGTCCGGCTAACATCTGTATCCCTTTCATTGGTTCCCCATCCAGAGGTACTTCGATATAGCACAGCGCCTGGTTGATTCGGTGGTCGATCACATCAGGCTCCAGAGAAATGGCATGCTCGAAGGATTCGAGCGCCTGATCCCGGGCAAAACGCTTTTGCTTTTCTTCCAGTGAAGAGGAACGCAGGCCGGAGGCGAAGGTTGTGCCGGAAATAGACCAACTCTCAGGCGTATTTTCCAGATCGGCTACTTCGCGTGCATATAAACCTGCCAGAAGGGGTTGCTGGAGTGAAAACCAGTAGCCGGAAAGTTGCTTCAGAATATTGCGTTTCATTGAATCCTGGCCGGAATGTCTTAACTGGGCTTCCAGGGTTTCCAGATATTCGGTCTGATCTTCTTTCAATCGCTTTACCGCTTCGGTCCGCAGCATGGGTATATCAAATTCGCGGGTGGTCAGCGCTCTTGACTTTTCAAGAGCCTTTTGGGTCGAAGGTTTGGTGTCAAACGCAAGGTACAATACGGCCAGTAGAATAAGGGCGCCGACGATGTACAGTGCTTGTTCTTTTTGCTTCACCCGGTTTATACTTCAGGACTTACACCATCCTTGACCTCATCCACAAAAATCTTGGCGGGTTTGAAGGATGGGATATAATGTGCCGGGATTTCAATGGACACATTGTTTTTAATATGCCGGCCGACTTTTTTAGCTCTTCTTTTGGTTATAAAGGAGCCAAATCCGCGGATATAGACATTTTCATTCTTGGACAGGGAGCTTTTGATCTCGGAAAAAAAGGTTTCCAGAGTGACCAGGACGTCTACTTTGGGCACACCGGTTTTTTCGGCGATAATGTTGACTAAATCTGCTTTTCTCATTACTCTGATTTATAGTAAGTTATGCCAATAGTCGGGTTATTCGGGAGGGCAAAGTTCTATAAATACTTTCGATAATCTATCACCGGGTTACACATTTTTATTTCTATTATGTATGTATAACCCTCTGGATGACAATGCAGAAGAGGTCACAGCGCCGGAAACGTCACCCGACCTGAATTAAAATTATCTTCGCCCCATGATTCAATCCATGACCGGTTACGGACGGGGTAGTGCAAGGTATAACGACCTGACGGTACTTGCCGAGATCCGATCCCTGAACTCTAAAATCACCGACCTGCGGATCAAACTTCCGGTCAGTTTGGGAGAAAAGGAAATCGAGCTGCGCAATCTGGTCCTGCAGCGCACCCAACGGGGAAAGATCGAGATGACCATCACTTTTGAGGGCGATTTGGCCCTGGATGATATCGATTACGACCGGGCGGTCATCCGCAAACATTTTCAGCAACTCAGTGAAATAGCGCTGGAGCTGGGCGTCGGTGCGGATCAGATCCTGCATGAAGTGCTAAAACTCCCCAATGTACTCCGGACCGGGGGCAGCGCCGAGATCGATCACTCCCTCTGGAATGCGATGCTGACGGCTGTCAATGCCTCTATAGATCAGCTCATCGTCTTCCGTGAGCATGAAGGCCTCAGTCTATACAATGACCTGCACCAATCCGTGAGTGCCATTCATGCCATGTGCAATCAGATTGATGCACATGATCAGGAACGTCTCGCCCATGTCCGTCAACGGATGAAACAAAAGCTGGACGAGTATCTCAACGCCGACCAGGTGGATGCCAACCGGTTTGAGCAGGAAGTGGTCTATTATCTTGACCGGCTGGACATCCATGAAGAAAAAGTCAGGTTGCAGCAACATTGCACCTTTTTTATGGAAACGCTCAAAGGCGATATGGAGATGAAGTCCAAACAACTCAACTTTATTTCGCAGGAACTCGGGCGTGAGATCAATACACTGGGAGCCAAAGCGCAATGGAGTCCGCTCCAGCACCTGGTCGTTGGCATGAAAAACGAATTGGAAAAAATCAAAGAGCAACTGGCCAATATCGTATGAGTGGTCCCGGCAAACTTCTTGTATTTACCGCACCCAGTGGCTCAGGTAAAACCACGCTCGTCCGGCATATATTGTCAGTATTTCCAAACACTTCTTTTTCAGTATCAGCGACGACCCGGCCCAAGCGTGATCATGAGTCTCATGGACGTGACTATTATTATTTGTCACAGGAGACGTTCCGTCTCTGGATATCCTACGAGGCCTTTGCCGAATGGGAAGAGGTATATCCCGGGCAGTTTTATGGCACCCTATGCTCTGAGATCGACCGCGTACATCAAAGCAACCGTCATGTGGTGTTTGATATTGATGTAAAAGGTGCTATGGATATCAAATCGCTTTATCCGGAGGATACGCTGACCATCTTTATCAAAGTGCCCTCCATGGAGGAACTCGAACGACGCCTTCGGACACGGGGTACGGACTCGGAAGAGAGCCTTCAGAAACGACTTACCAAAGCCCGCTATGAACTGACCTTTGAGGACCGGTTTGACACGGTGTTGGTCAACGACCGGCTTGAAGATGCACTGAAGGATGCGGAAGCGATTGTGCGGAAATTTATACTTTAGCCTCTGTGCAGACCTTGACGACTCATGGTATCCGGATCGGCGTTGAAAGTCATTTTCAACCGGGCCAGTCCTTTCCTCACCGGTCGCAATACCTCCATGTCTATTCGATTCATATCAAGAATTATAATGAGTTTCCGGTACAACTCATCGCCCGTCACTGGGATATCACCGAAGCCGACGGGACGCGTAAAGTGGTGGATGGTCCCGGCGTGGTCGGGGTACAACCAGTGATAGAACCCCGTGGACTGCATTCATATAGCAGCTTTTGTGTCATGACCTTTCCGGTCGGACGGATGTCCGGATATTATTCCATGGTACGGCTGGACACTGGTGAATCTTTTGATGTGGATATTCCCCGGTTTGACCTGATCATGCCAGATGTCCTGAATTGATCAGGCATCATTCGAATCAGACGGCTTCCAACACCTCGATCAGATCGGATTGTTTCATGTATTGCCCGGGCGATTCGTGGCTGAGTAGCCAGCGCTTCATCTCCAGGCCGTAGGCATATCCCGTGAGGCTTCCGTCTTTGCCGATCACCCGATGGCAGGGCACGATGATGGGAAGTGGATTGGCGCCATTGGCATGACCCACAGCCCGCATGGCATTATGATGATCGATGATGTCCGCGATATCCGAATAGGTACGGGTACGTCCGTAGGGAATCAGACATACCATCTTCCAGACCTCCTTGTGAAATTCCGGTGCACCACCAAAGTCCAGCCGGAGATCAAACTCTTTGCGGGTACCTGCAAAGTATTCATGGAGTTGTCGGGCACATTCCTGCAGACATTCCGGTATATCTCCTGGAGTGCCATGTGTATCTTCAGGTTTGAAGCTGATCCGGCTGATCCCCTGAGGGGAGCCTTCTATACAAATAGGTCCAATAAGAGATGAAATGATAGTGCGATCGTTCATGTAAGGATGTCGTAATGGAGGCTAACAAGGGCGAAATATAGGGAAAGTTATTATATAAAAAATTTGTAACGTGTTTTTCATCGGGCTGGCAGCATACATGCCTGGATTCATCCAGCGCGTGTGTGGCATTCCGGAATGATACCGGAGCTTGCTTTTCAAATACGTACCTTTGGGCTGTATCAGTGAACCTCTGATCGTATGAAATTTATCCTGCTCCTGATCGGATTATATCTTTTTTACCGCTTCTTTTTGAGGCCGGCCCGACCTCTGCCACCCCCTCAGGAGCCGGATCTTTTTATCAATCACGAAGAGGTTCGTAAAGAGCATGAAAAAAATCAGTGAACTGGTTCTCTATAAGGATCATCACCTTATCGCGCTCAACAAGCCTGCCGGAATGCCGGCCAATGAAGACCCCAGTGGTCACCCCAGTGCCCACCGGTTAGCCATGGCGTATGCTCACCGGGACTTGTATGTCGTGCACCGGCTGGACCGGAGAGTGAGTGGGGTGATTGTTTTTGCCAAAACGAAATCAACTGCGGCTGCGTTGTCAAAACTCTGGGAGCAAAAGAAAGTCAAAAAAATCTATCTCGCCTTGGTGCAGGCCGTCGATATCCCTCCTGTAGGGCAGTTGCTTCACTATCTGACCTACGACAATGAAAAAAATATAACCTATACCCATGATGCGCCTTTGGTGGGTGCGGATGAAGCCATACTCCAATATCAGGTGTTGCAACAATTGGATCATTATCTGCTGGTGAGAATCGATCTGATCAGTGGCCGTAAGCATCAGATCCGCGCACAAATGGCGGCGATTGGCGCACCTGTTCGGGGTGACATCAAGTATGGGGCCCGGCGTACGACACAGCAAACCGGAATTGACCTCCATGCCTTTAAGCTGCAGTTTTTACACCCGACCCGGCAGGAATATATCAAGATCATTGCGCCGGTGCCGGATATCAGCATCTGGCCGGAGATTGATCAACGTGTATTAGAAGAAATTTAGCACCGTGACCACCACATAAAAAGAAATCATCATGGAAGAATCAACATCCCGTACCGACATCAGCACATTAGGGGAGTTTGGGCTGATCGAACATTTGGCAGCTGGAATGTCCATACGTCGAGGGGATACGATCAAAGGCATCGGAGATGATGCAGCGGTGCTCGACTATGGAGGTCAACCTGTAATTGTGACCACGGACATGTTGGTCGAAGGGATTCACTTTGATCTCATGTATCATCCGTTGAAACATCTGGGCTATAAGGCCGTGGTAGTCAATCTGTCGGATATCTGCGCTATGAATGCGATTCCCAGGCACATTACGGTATCGGTTGCGATCAGTAACCGGTTTTCGGTTGAGGCGATGGATGAACTATATGCCGGGATACGGGCTGCATGTGAGGCGTATGAGGTGGATCTGGTTGGAGGTGATACGACGGCTTCGCCCAAGGGGCTGACGCTATCCATCACGGCCATCGGCACGGTGGAAAAGGATCGTATTACCTACCGTAGTGGAGCAAAAGCCGGGGATATCCTGTGTGTAACAGGTGATCTTGGGGCCGCCTATCTGGGGCTCCAGCTCCTGGAGCGTGAGAAGCAGGTCTTTCTGGCCCAACCGGATATGCAACCGGAGTTATCTGACAAGAAATACCTGATCAGCCGGCAGCTCAAGCCAGAGGCCCGACTCGAATCGGTGCACTATTTTCAAAAAGTGGGCTTGCGTCCTACTGCGATGATTGATATCTCAGATGGTCTGGCATCTGATCTGATGCATATCTGTAAGAGTTCCGGCGTCGGTGCTTTTATCGAAGAGGCACAAGTGCCGATCCATGAAGAAGCCCGTATGCAGGCGCTGGAGTTTCATCTGGATCCCATCACCTGTGCGCTGAGTGGTGGTGAAGATTATGAGTTATTGTTTACCGTAGATCCAAAGGATCTGGACAAGGTTAGATTTATGGACAGTGTGTATATCATTGGTGAGATCGTACCTGCGGCAGATGGGATTACGCTGCACACCTCTGGTGGTCAGATACATCCACTGACAGCGCAGGGATGGAAGCATTTTTAGTGGCTTAGGAGGTTAGGAGGTTAGAAGGTTAGGAGGTTAGGAGGTTAGGGGTTTAGAAGTTTAGTGTTTAGTGTTGATTTTACTTTGATGATGATGTTGCCGGCAGAGTTGAACTAATGGATACTGTTGGTGGACCCGGAACGAGATCCTGGGCGACCCTTTCAGGGTCGGAGATTGGGGGGGTGCTTCGGACCCCGGGTTGCGACCCGGGTTTATAGATGGGTAAGCCCTTCAGGCTTATGTGGGATCAGTGGTGAATGTGTAGGGGCGGGTCGCAACCCGACCGTACGTTTGAACCCCTCGCACATGTCTTTACCGTTTACCTTTCACCTTTTACCCAACTTGCGCGCAGTACGCGCAAGCCCTACGGTTGCAACCCGGGGTTATAGATGGGTAAGCCCTTCGGGCTTATGTGGGATCAGTGGTGAATGTGTAGGGGCTGGTCGCAACCCGACCGTACGTTTGAACCCCTCGCACATGCTTTACCGTTTACCCTTTACCTTTTACCCCACTTGCGCGCAGTACGCGCAAGAACGTCAATCCCCCCCGATCGTAAAGCGGAGATATTTGATCCGGCGTCCGTTTGCAATATGTTTCAGTTCATAATAGGTTTTGTGGGCGAGCTCGGGATATTCGAGACTTC
>JBGTGP010000009.1:0-88002 GCA_041746735.1 Saprospiraceae bacterium | reverse complement strand
AGGGAAAGGAAGGGAATGGATTCGGAAAACATTTCTTACGCAGAAATAGCTCGTCGGGATCATATCCGCCTGAGGCGGACGTAGGTTCAAGTCCTGCCCCCGCTACTAAGAAGGCACTGGAGAAATCTGGTGCCTTTTGTCTTAGTCAGGAATCATATCCGCCTGAGGCGGACGTAGGGTAAAGTCCTGCCCCCGCTACTAAGAAGGCACTGGAGAAATCTGGTGCATTTTGTCGCTTATCTCATTTTATCAAAGATCCAAAAAATGGCATCGTAGACATTAATTTTCCGGAAGTCACTATGGAGTCCGTATTAGTGCACCTTTCCATTTAAGAAAGATACAAGGTGTTTGATCCCCTAAATGATTCGTATATGTTGAAGGATCACATAGCCAGTACTTAACTCCAGCCAAGATTTTAATTCTTTTATGATCCTTACGACTTTTCTGCATTCAATCCCCCCCAATCTGAGCGCAACCGGACAATCTCATCATTGATCCATTGTTGTGACTGGCGGAGGAGTGTCCAGGGATTGTCACTGTAAATGACTTCACCGACGGAAAGGCGGACATCGGTTCGGGCTTTGGCGAGATTTTTGAAATAATGAACGGCCATCGTGTCCGTATGATCCCAGTAGTCACGGGTGCTTTTGTACTCGAGGACGAAAGGAATTACCGGGACCCCCAATTCAGCCGCCACTTCATAGGATCCCTTTTGAAATGTAGCCGTGAGCGGCTGGGCTCCTGTCTTCCCTTCAGGGTAGATCATGATCGACTTACCTTCTTTGAGCGCCTGGTAGATCGCCTCCTTCGTGGCGGACCGGCTGGTGCGACTTTCTTTATCGACGAATATGATGCCGCTCTTCTCAGCCCCCTTCCCCAAAAAGGGATAATTCCGTACATCTGCCCGACTGACCGGATTGGCTTCCAGATAGGCCAGACCTACAAAGGGATCCAGAGAGGACCGATGATTGCCAACAAAGAGATAATTGCGGTCATGCGGGAAATTACCCCTGTATTCTACCTTGTAATTCAATATCCAAATAAACATTCTGGACCATCCTCTGCGCACCTTGAGGGCACGATTATACTTGGTTTCTTTGCTGCCGGGGATGAGGACCGCGATCGAAACCGTGATAAAGGCGGCGATCGTCAGAATGATGATGAAAAACAGACGGATATAGCCCCGGATTTTATTCGCAAGCATAAAGGGTGCGTTTTTTAAAAACAGATCAGTTCAATAACAATCTCAGAGATGCTCTACAATTATAGCAGAGGCGCCCCCTCCCCCATTACATAATGTCGCCAGGCCATATTTTTTTTCCTGTGCACCGAGTGCATGCACCAGAGTCGTTACGATTCTGGCACCTGATGCACCCAGTGGATGACCCAGCGCACAGGCTCCACCCCGGATATTCACCTGCTGATGATCGACCTCCAGCACCTTTTCAAATGCCATAGTCACAACAGCAAAAGCTTCATTGACTTCAAACAAATCAATATCACTTATCTTCAGTCCTGCCCGCTCAAGTGCTTTTGGAGCTGCAAGGGTTGGAGAGGTCGTAAACCAGAAAGGATCCTGCTCAGCATCTGCATACGAAACGATCTTCGCGATCGGTGAAAGTCCGTATCGTTTGATTGAGTCCTCACTGGCCAGCACCAATACGGCTGCACCATCATTAATTGTCGAGGCGTTTGCAGCGGTGACGGTCCCATCCGGACTGAACGCCGGACGAAGTGAAGGTATTTTGCTAAAATCCACTTTGAAACACTCCTCATCCTGATCGATCATGAGGGCGGGGCCCTTTCGTTGCGCTATTTCCACAGACACGATCTCGGATTTAAATTTTCCTTCCGTCACTGCCTGTTGCGATCGGGTATACGACTCAATAGCAAAAGCATCCTGCGCTTCTCTGGAAATACCATACTTCTCGGCAGTCTTGTCAGCGCTTACGCCCATAGCGGTTTTATTGTAGACGTCTGTCAATCCATCTCGCAGAAGGCCGTCGATGAGTTCAGCATGGCCAAACTTATTGCCCCATCTCGCCGAAGGGCTGTAAAACGGAATATTCGACATGCTTTCCATTCCTCCTGCCACTATAATGTCAGCCTGACCCAAGGCAATAGCCTGAGCTCCAAACATAATGGATTTCATCCCGGAAGAGCAGACCTTGTTGATTGTGGTACAGGGAACTTCAAAGGGCAATCCTGCGGCCAGCGCAGCCTGTCGAGCAGGGGCCTGACCCAGATTTGCGGAGACTACATTTCCCATCAATACTTCTTGCACCTGCTCGGGCTGAACGTTAGCCGCATTCAGGGCGCCTACAATGGCTTTGCCTCCCAGCGCTGTAGCCGACAACCCGGCCAAAACACCGCCAAAACTGCCAATAGGGGTCCTGATCGCGGATACTATATATACCTCTTTCATATTTATTAGGATGATTACGGTTGCAAAGCTATGCATTCAGGAATAAAACAGGGGTCTACCACAGATTTCATCCACATTCAAAAATCCGAAAATATCTTATGTTTGCAGCCCCGAAACGGGGCTATAGCTCAGCTGGCTAGAGCGCTTGCATGGCATGCAAGAGGTCAGGGGTTCGACTCCCCTTAGCTCCACCAGAACCTTCACGAACATCTCCTCGTGAAGGTTTTTTTTTGCTCAGCGGCTAGAGCGTTCCGCCACGCTTGCTTCCATCGGAAGCCGGGCGGCGGAAAGGTCAGGGGTTCGACTTCTTCGATTGCCATAGCCTTGGCGGAGGAAATCTTCGATTGCCATAGCCTTGGCGGTGGCAGATTAGCTCCACTAGGGGCGGGGGCAAAACAGATAAATCTTTTCTATTTGCAAGATCATACCTCCCCGGCATTCGCCTGAGAAAGGAGATGCGTGGAGGCGATGCAGGGGCCGGGGCAAAACAGATAAATCTTTTCTATTGCAAGATCATACCTCCCCGGCGTTCGCCTGAGAAAGGAGGTGCGTGGAGGCGACGCAGGGGGCGGGGGCAGACGAATGTGGGTGCGGGTGCGGGATGCCTATATGATTATTACAAGTGAACTATTCCTTACAGCTTTTGATATACATTTGTCAACTTTTTTACCTCTATACTATCAGGATAAATAATGTACCTTTGGAACCATATTTGGAGGCGTATCGTTCAGCGACATGTTTTTAGCTAAGCCTATAACTTTGATTAGCTGCGCACACTTCAAGAGATATCAAAACATCAACTTTTTTTATAAATGAAACTTTTTGTCGCTAAGTTGCCTCAGAACGTCACCTCTGAACGTCTCAAGGCTATGTTTGAATCCTATGGCCAGGTTATTGATGCCAAGGTGATCATGGATCGGGATACCGGCATGTCCAAATGCTATGGTTTTGTGGATATGGCTACCGAGGAAGGAGCCCGATCTGCCATCGAAAACCTGAATGGCACTGAAATGGATGGTAAGGAAGTCCTGGTCAAGGAATCCGATCCCGCGCCCCGCAGCAATGATCGCGGTCGTGGTGGACCCAGACCCGGTGGTGGTCGTCCTCCCTTTAATTCAGGTGGCGGCGGAGACCGTCGTCCAAGCGGACCTCGTCCTGAACAACGCTGGGGAGATGATCGCCCAAAATCAACCAACCGCTATCAGGACAACGACCGTCCCAAACGTCGGTATGATGATGACTATGACGACAAGCCTCGTCGTAAGCGGATTTGATCCCGTCATCGTCTGACGTTTTCCACTTAAGAAAATATCTATAGGGTGAAAGTTTCTACTTTCACCCTATTTTCCTTTACCCTGCAGCAGAATGAGTCCTGTATAAAACAGGATCTTGAAATCAAGCGTCAGCGACATGTTCTCAATGTAGAGGATATCGAACTTTAGGCGCTGCAGCATCTGTTCAATATTGCTGGCATAACCGTACTTCACCTGCCCCCAGGAGGTAATACCCGGGCGCACCTTGAGCAGATGCTTATAGTGCGGTGCATGCTCCATAATCCGGTCTATAAAATACCGGCGCTCAGGTCTGGGCCCAACCAAAGACATCTCCCCAATCAGTACATTCCATAGCTGCGGAAGTTCATCCAGACGCCACTTCCGCATCACAGCACCCCAAGGCGTACATCGCTCATCTCCGTCAAAGGAGAGTTGCGGTGTATCTCTTTCGGCATCCGGGACCATCGACCTGAACTTGTGGATCATAAAGGGCTTACCGTTCAGCCCGACACGCTCCTGAGAATAAAAGATTGGACCATGTGAACTCAATCGTACCCGTATGGAAATGTACAGGAATAGCGGAAGCAGGATCAGAAGGCCCACTATACTGGCAACAATATCAATCAACCGTTTGACCAACTTCTCCCAATGCTGCATCAGACCCCGCCGGATCTCGATCAGCACGGCCCCATACAGATAATTCATTTTGACGGTCCCCAACAGAATGTCATACATGTCTGGAATAATTTTCACCAGGACCTGCTCGTTGTAGTCAAACAACACATCCAATATCCCCTTGAGTTTATTATGCTCTGAGGTTTCGATGGCGATGAGGGCTTCTTCTACAGCATACTTCTCAATGATCTCCGGCAATTGATCGATCGTGCCGAGATTGGGCAGATGACCAGCAATGGCCTGCTTACCATTGACTTCGCTTTCGATATATCCAATCAGGAGGTTACCCAGACTTTTCTTCCGTGCCCGGATCTCTTCGTAGAGTTCCAGGGCCTTCTGATTACCTCCAATGATGATTGTAGAATAGGTAATACGGCCGGAACGAAGCTTGCGGCTGGCGGCCGTCAACACAATCATTCGGACCAGCGCCGTGATCGTAAAGTGCAGGAGAAACAATCTGAAGAAGGATTGCACATAGTCTGATACATCATCTGCCGTATCGTCCAGCAGGAGGGTAAAAAAGATAATCACCACACCGGACAACGTGAGGAAAAAAGTCCGGATCAGAGTCGTCAGCCGTGACAACCGGTATATATCCTGATAATGATCAAATATCCAGTAAAAGATAATCCACCCTAACGGAACGATCACGACGCCGTACCAGAAATTGTGATCATCAATGACCCCGGTTTCTAACGACTTGCCCTCACGCAACGCCCGCCAATAATAAAAGAGGGCCCAGGCTGACATGGCAGACACGAGGTCCGCGCAGGCATACAAGAACATGTGGAATCTCCTCAGTTTTTTCATCCGGTCAGAGGTGTACCACTTTTATGTTGTCCAGGAAGATATTGTATTCAGGTGCAGTAGCATTCGCAGGGTAGAGGGATCGGAACAACACCTTATATGCCGGAAAATCGGATAACCGTATAAATTCGGTGAGGTCGATATAAAGCATATTCCATTCCGCACTCGGACGGACCAGGTAAAAGAAGTTGGAAAAACTCTGCCCCCCCAGATTGATCCCCAGAATACCAATACTCATCTCTATTTCGCTCTTGTACCACAACTCAAGGTAAGTAGGCTTGCCGTCAGTCGGCAGTCCGGACATCGGTACCGCATGCCCGACCTCAATAAATGAAGCTTCAGGTGTCATCCGGATATGCCCGGAATATTCGCCGTCAAATACATCTGTTGTGGAGCGGACGACCATGCTGGCAGAAACCGTATCGCGATTGTCGACAAATTCATTGCTCATTTCAAAATCAGCCAGCAGGGAGAAAAACGCTTCAGGTCTGTACCGGGTCACCGGCGCAACCTCAAAGACAGCACCGGGAGAGGCTTCTAGAGTCTCCGTATATCCGGTATACATCGGATAGATGATCGCATCCGACAAGATCCCGTTATTCCGGATACCGGGTCGAAAAGAAAACTGCGTCGGACCCTCCCCGAGAAAATAAATATCCACAGGAGGTGCAAAGGTGCCCAGATAATTACTGTTGGCATACACCCATACCTCGGATATCCGTTGTGGCCCCATCCCCTGACCGGGTTGAAACTGAAACTCGAAAGGTTTCAAATGGATACGAGTCGGTATGGTTTCTTCCGGATTGATAATATTGCAACCGGGCAACAGCAGCAACATCATGACAACCAATCCACTCAAACTGTATCCCTTATTTTTCATTTTTGCTGATTTGCTCCATGATCCTGAAGGCTACCTCCACCGCACGGGCTCCCTGCTGAAACGTTACTCCGTCCGTAGATTGCTGCCTGATGGCGGCATTAAATTCTTTCAACTCTTCTTCAATCGCATTATGCTGTATGACCTGAGGATTGTCGGCGGCGATCCACCGGTCACCTCCGGGTAAATCCATTTTCATGGTCAATTTGTCCGTTGGCTCTGCATGATACAATCGGACGACCTGGACTTCCTGTTCAAGAAAATCGATGGCCATATATTGATCCGGTTGGAACAGTCTTAGCTTTCTCATCTGCTTAAGACTGATCCGACTGGCGGTAAGGTTGGCTACCGCATCATTTTTAAAGGTGATCCGGGCATTGCAGATATCAGCTGACTTTCCTGCCACCCCTACTCCGTTAGCCTCTATGTGGTCGACATCGGCATCTATCATGCTCAACACCAGATCGATATCATGGATCATCAGATCCATAATGACCGGCACATCCAGTCCTCTGACATTGAATGGAGACAACCGATGCGCTTCAATAAAGGCCGGACGATCAATCCCCATCTGCCGGGCGGCAAGAAAAGCAGGATTATAGCGCTCTACATGCCCTACACGACCAATCAGATTGTTCTGCTCCACCAGCATCGCGAGCTTGTGACTGGTATCCGGATGATCGGTCAGTGGTTTCTCAACAAAAATGTGCTTCCCGGCCTCCATCGCCATAACTGCCAAATCAAAATGAGTTACGGTCGGTGTCACAATACAAACAGCCTCCGTTTGATCCAGCAATTGTGAAACCCGATCGAAAGTGGTGATATTATACTTTGATGATATCTCCCGGGTGCGGTCAGGATCGGTGTCATGAAATCCGACCAATTCGAAAGCTGCTATTCGTTGAAGGCATTCAATATGAAACTTCCCCAGATGACCGGCACCAATGACACCAATCCGAATGCGTGGCAGCTCAACCATAACACATATGTTGACGTATAGTGATAGGATGGACTGACAGGTTGTATACTACCTGCATGGAGATCATCCTGGTTGTCCGGGTTTTCAATGCGCCAAATACGTTTTAGCTCTGCTTAGCGCTTCATCCAATCCTTGCGGAAAGGTACCTCCTGCCGAAGCAAAGAAAGGTTGTCCACCTCCACCTCCCCGAATGGAGGTGGCAAGATCCTTAATGATGTTTCCGGCATGTAACTTCCTTGACTGGACTAAATCTTCACTGATATACAGCATCAACTGCACTTTGTCATCCGATGTGGATCCCAGAAGAATAAATGTTGACGCTCCTAATTCCTGTCCGATTTGGTAGATCATGGATTTGAGCAGCTTTGGATCGTCTATGCGGACCTCCCGACTGATAAAACGGACTCCGCCAATGTCGTTCACCTCTTTCAGGATTTCGCCTTTCTCTGATCCTGCACTATTTGCCTTGAAAGCATCAAGCTGTTGGCGGAGTTCTTTGTTTTCGGCCAAAAGGTCCCGTATGACTTTGACCGGATCAGCCGTACCTTTCAACTCTTGTCGTATAAGGCTGAGTTTTTCAAAGTGGTCATTAATATATGCTTCCGCAGCATCTGCGGTCACGGCTTCGATCCTGCGGACGCCGGCCGCAATAGCAGACTCTCCTGTGATTTTAAAATAACCAATATGGCCGGTGGAGGGTACATGGCAACCTCCGCAAAGCTCGATGGAATATGTTGGATCAAAGGAGATCATGCGCACAATGTCTCCATACTTTTCCCCGAACAACATACGGGCACCGGCTTTCTCCGCTTCCTTGATCGGGATGTTACGATCTTCTTTCAACCTGATATCCTCCCGAATCTTCTGATTGACCCTTGCTTCTATACGGGCTAACTCGTCCGGCAAAACTTTTGAAAAATGTGAAAAATCAAAACGGAGGTAGGCATCATTGAGGAGAGATCCACGCTGTTGTACATGATCTCCCAAAACCTCCCTCAAAGCAGCGTGCAATAAATGCGTGGCCGAATGGTTGTTTTCGATCAGACGTCTTCGATGGCTGTTAATGATGGTTGCCGCTGGAACATCAAGCTTCCGGGGAAGAATTTTTGTGATGTGAATCGGAAGATCATTTTCTTTGATCATGTCCAACACTTCTATCTTTTCATTGCCAAAAAGAATGACACCTCTGTCTCCGACCTGACCGCCACCTTCCGGGTAAAATGATGTACGATCGAGTACCACCTGATAATACGCACCTTCACGGTCTTCTACTTTCCTGTACTTGATCAGTTTTGCATTTTCGAGGTTATCAAAATCATATCCCTCAAACACGGGCACTCCGTCAAAAGTGCGGACCTCAATCCAATCGCCTGTTGCCATAACCGCATCCGATCTTGACCGTTGCTTCTGTTCTTGCAGCGCCTGATCAAATCCAGCTTCATCCATTGACCACCCTTTTTCTGCGGCCATCAATCGGGTAAGGTCTGCCGGGAAACCATATGTATCATAAAGTTCAAACGCATCATGGCCGTCAATAAGATTGTCCCTGACGGATAAGGCTTCAAATCGCTTTATCCCCGATTCAAGTGTACGGAGGAAAGAAATTTCTTCCTGCTCAATGACTCTTTTTATAAAGTCCCGTTGATCATAAAAACCGGGAAAGATATCTTTGAAAAAATCGGCCAGTAACGGAACCAACCGATGCATGAGTGGCTCACGTGTCGCCAGGAAACTATAATAGTACCGAACAGCTCTGCGAAGTATGCGTCGCAATACATAACCGGCACCTGTGTTGGAAGGCATTTCGCCATCCGCAATGCCAAAGCTGACTGCACGGACATGGTCGGCCAGGACACGCATCGCAATGTCTGACATGACCTCTCCGGTATAATCATTTTTATACGCGATACCGGTAGCCTGTTCCGTAAAATGAATGAGGGGGGCGAAGATGTCCGTGTCATAATTTGACGTCTTACGTTGGATGACCCGTACAAGTCGCTCGAACCCCATCCCGGTATCGACATGACGCGCAGGCAGAGGTTCGAGTGAACCGTTAGCCTTACGATTAAACTGAATAAAAACGAGGTTCCAGATCTCGATCACACTGGGATGTCCGGTATTGACCAGGTCCTTCCCCGGGATCAGCATCCGTTCTTCATCGGAGCGTAGATCGATATGGATCTCAGAGCACGGGCCGCAGGGGCCGGTATCCCCCATTTCCCAAAAATTGTCCGCCGGACCGAAGGACAGGATACGGTCATCAGGTAGAAAAGCCCGCCACAGTTCACGTGCCTCCTGGTCTTCAGGCAAGCCATCTGCTTCATCTCCTCCAAAGACACTGGCATAGACCTGATCCATAGGCAAGTGTAGCCGGTCATGGAGCAACTCCCACGCCCACCCGATGGCTTCCTTCTTAAAGTAATCGCCAAACGACCAGTTGCCCAGCATCTCAAACATCGTATGGTGGTAGCCGTCACGGCCCACTTCTTCCAGATCATTATGCTTACCGCTGACTCTCAGGCATTTCTGTGTATCTGCAATACGTCTGTGCACGGGTGGTTTATGCCCCAAAAAGTAGTCCTTAAAGGGATTCATTCCCGCATTCGTAAACATCAGGGTCGGATCATCTTTGTTGACCATGGGCGCGGAGGGCACAATAGTGTGTCCTTGCTCCTCAAAAAATTTTAGGAAAACATCCCGAATCTCTTTGGCAGTTTTGGCCATATATTACTTTAATTGTGTACTATACAAATTATAATATTTTATTATATATACAATGGGTTGAAACGGCGAACGCTTTGTACCCAAAAATCATATATAATAAATCGTAAAATGTTTTGTAAACAGATTTTCAATGTATATCTTCGCCACAGTCCCATAACCAAAATTTGGAAAAGTGCCGTTTAAAGGCGAGCTCAAAATTAGTCAAATCAGGTTATTCAATGGCGGGAAAGAAATACGTTTACAACGAAACAACCCTATCCTTTGAGGAGTATAAGATGCCGGGCAAGTTTAGATTGCTGAGCATTTTTGGCTACCTGAGCACTACGGTGGTAACCTCTTTCATCTTTTTCCTGCTTCATACTACGTATTTCCCCAGTCAAAAGGAGTTGACCTTACTGCGGGAGATTGAGCAAATGAAATATCATTATGCCAGCATTACTGAGCAATTGGACCGAATGTCGGACGAATTGGCGGTCGTGCAGGAGCGTGATGCCGGTATTCACCGTTTCATGCTGGGGATGGAACCCATTGATGAAGCCGTCTGGTCCGGGGGTGTGGGTGGTCATGAGAAATATGCTCACATCATACGATACCCTAATACAGGTGAGTTGCTGATTGAAACCCAGGAAAAACTGGATAAACTGATGCTCCAGTTGAAAATCCAACGACAATCCCTCGACACGATTCTCGAAAAAGCCAATTCACGCGCCGACATGATCGCCAGTATCCCCAGCATTAAGCCTGTGCGGATTGATCTGCTGAAGAAAAACCTAAATGCGCTTTCTGGTTTCGGAATCCGGCTGCATCCGGTTCATAAAGTGGACCGATTACATACCGGTATTGATTTTACTGCGCCTCCAGGTACGCCCATTCAGGCCACCGGCAATGGCACAGTGATTAAGGCCGAACACGGAAGAGTAGGTTATGGTAATTACGTCATTATCGATCATGGATATGGCTTTACTTCCCTTTATGGCCACATGGCCTCCATCACTGTCAGACAAGGCGAAATCGTACAAAAAGGAGAAACCATCGGCACTGTCGGCAACACCGGCACCTCAACTGCGCCCCATCTTCATTACGAAGTCCGGTTGAAAGGCAACCCGGTGGACCCGATTATATACTGCATGGATGACCTCACGCCGGAAGAGTATCAACAACTTGTCCAACGTGCCGAACTCGAAAACCAGTCATTTGACTAACTCTGCATCACCATCTCCCCTTTTTATCCTAATTTGTAAGGCTTCCCATTTTAAACCTTTACAGAAAGAATCTCTTTACTTCATTAAAATTTGCAATCCGGATACCGGAAATGCTTAATTTTGAAGTGATACTGAGGTTGAAATATATTATTTATTATATATTTCAGCTTGCACTGCCATACTTAGACGTTTGACATCCTTTGAAATCCATTGATACCCAACACCTGGACAAACTCTACTACACCATTGGTGAGGTGGCTGAAATGTTTGATGTGTCCCGGTCTTTATTACGGTATTGGGAAAACGAATTTGCCTTTTTGACTCCTCGTAAAAACCGAAAGGGCGATCGCTTATTCACCAAAGAAAACATCCGTCAGATTCAGATTATTTACAATCTGGTTAAGGTCCGGGGGTTTACTCTGGATGGAGCCAAGCAGGAACTTCGAAAGGAAAAAGGAACATTGGCTGACCAGTTTGACCTGCTGGACCGGCTCAAAAATATTCAGACCCGACTTGTAGATCTGGATAAAAAGCTTGGAAGTTGAAATTTCATTGAGATCACTTCGATCCAACCTCAAGGCCATTCGTGCACCAGTCTATTTCAGCGGGATCATTTGTAGCTATTACGATCGTCTGATGGGGCCGCACCTGGTCCAACAGCGAGAAGCACCATGCTTTCCCCTGAGCATCCAGATTGGAGCCCGGCTCGTCCAATAAAATCAGAGGCCGGTCATCCAGAATAGCAAGGCCCAGTTTGACTCTTTGCTTCATACCGGAAGAATATGTTTTTATAGGCCGTCTGATAGGAAATGCATAGTCCAATCTACGGTGCCAGGCTTCATATGACTGAAACCCCAGGAGTAAACCCAGCTGCTGATGCATCCGGAATAGCTCAGGCAATGTCAATTCCTCTATCACGGTATTGTATGGGGCTACGAAATGCACATACCGATACACCTGTTCGGCCAATACTTCATATCCATTCAGAAAGTACTGAATCGTTCCGCCTGACGGGATCAGACCGCCTGACAGGATCTTAAGCAAGGTGGATTTTCCGGAACCATTTGAACCTGTTATTGCAAAACGCTCACCTCCACTAATCCGGAAGGACAAGTCCAGCAGTACGGTTCGTTGATTAAACGCTTTACTCAGCTTTTGTATAGAGAGGTCCATTTACGGGATTGTTCGCCCTGAAACCACGCATGATGCCCCGTTCGGACTGATCCACAAAATTAAGAATCAATGTCTTTTCCGGCCCATCCGGAATTGTATCCCGGATGACCGCGACAGCTTGCGTGATATTGTATCCGCGGACAAACAATATCCTGAATATATCCTGAATGACATGGATTTGTTCCTGTGAGAAACTTCTCCGCTTGAGGCCGGTGACATTGACGCCGACAAATGACAAGGGTTCTCGTGCTGCCTTCACATAAGGCGGTATGTCTTTCCTGACCAGTGAGCCGCCACCGACCATGGAATGCTCCCCAATCTTGACAAACTGATGTACCGCCACTAATCCACCGATCACGACATGATGCCCCACATGGATGTGCCCGGCCAGATTGACATTATTGGCCAATATGCTATGAGGACCTATCACACAGTCATGCGCCACATGGACATAAGCCATCAGCAGACAATGGTCACCAATAGCCGTCTTGAAACTTGCTTTTGTCCCCCGGTTGATGGTACAATACTCCCGTATGGTGACATGATTGCCAATATCCAGTGTACTGGACTCTCCTTCAAACTTCAAGTCCTGAGGAGACGCCCCAACTACGGCACCTGGAAACACATTACAATTGCTCCCCATGCGGGTACCATTGAGGATATTGACATTGGAGCCAATACGGCATCCGTCTCCGATCACAACATCTTCTTCAATGGTGGTAAACGGGCCGACCTGGACGTTTCGTCCGATTTTGGCATTGCGGTGAATATTATTCATTTGGTGGATCATTTCGCACGATCTGTGCGGTGAGTTCCCCTTCGGATACCAGCCTGCTGCCTACATATGCAGATCCATACATATGGCAAATGCCTCGTCGAATGGGAGAAAGTAGTTGCATTTTTAATATCAGCTGGTCCCCGGGAACCACCTTGCTTTTAAACTTGGTATTGTCAATCTTTAAAAACAGTGTACTCCAGTTTTCAGGATCAGGCACCTTGGACAACACAAAAACCCCGCCAACCTGTGCCAGCGCTTCCACCTGCAGTACACCAGGAAAAATAGGATTACCCGGAAAATGGCCTTGAAATAAGAGTTCATTAAAGGAGATGTTTTTGACCCCCACGATATAATTATCCGCCATCTCCATGATCTTATCCACCAGTAAAAACGGATATCGGTGGGGAAGCATTTTACGGATATCTTCGATTTCAAAAATCGGTGTTTGATCGGGATCAACCCTGGGTCGACCCTTTAGTTTCCGCTGTTCGACCAACTTCTTCTTTAGGAGCTTGGTAAATTCGATGTTGGCTGTGTGTCCGGGTTTCCGGGCCACTATTTTTCCTTTAATAGGTCTGCCCAACAATGTAAGGTCCCCTATAATGTCAAGTAATTTATGGCGGGCCGGTTCATTCTCAAACTTGAGAGAAGTCGTATTGAGTATGCCGGTTTTTTCAACATTGATACTTTGCTTGCCCAATTTTCTGGCCAACCGGTCCAGTTCTTCCTGCTCCATCATTCGGTCGGCGATTACAACGGCATTGTCCAGATCACCGCCTTTAATCAGATTCTGATCAAACAGTTGTTCCAATTCCCGAACGAAAACGAATGTGCGGCAAGGTGCTATCTGAGTTCTATAGTCCTCTATGTCCTGAAGACTCGCATATTGATGACCGAGGATATGTGAATTGAAATCAATCATTGCTGTGATTTCAAACTTGTCTCCGGGCAGAGCTAATAATTCCGTACCTGTTACTTCATCTACATACGATATAGGCTCTTCGATCTCAAAATATTCCCGGTCTGCATCTTGCTCCACGATGCCAGCGTTGATGATGCCTTCCACAAAATGACGGGCACTACCATCCATGATCGGTATTTCAGGGCCATCCACTTTGATCAGAACATTATCAACACCGGTGCCGGTCAGCGATGACAATACATGTTCAACCGTACTGATCTGGGCCTCTCCATTGCGAATCGTCGTCCCCCGGTTGGTTGACACGACTTGAGTGACATCGGCGGTCAGCACGGGCTGATCTTTCATATCGATCCTCATAAAGCGGATGCCGTGATTGATCTCGGCGGGTTCAAACTCAATGATGACCGCCTTGCCGGTATGGAGTCCCACACCTTCCAGGCTGAATGATTTGGCCAATGTCTTTTGCTTCATAAACGCTCCTTTTTGGTTTCCGCCAGTTGTTTCTCTAAAGCCTCAATCCTTTTGATATACTGCGGAAATTGCTTGAAGGCCGCATAGGATTTCAGATAATCTGCGTACGGTATAGCCGGATAGCCAAACAGCTTTGTACCTGCCGGGTATTTTCCGGAATGAACACCACTCTGGGCCTGGATTTCAACCCGGTCTGCTATATCCAGATGTCCCGCAATACCGACCTGCCCGCCAATACGAACATGATCACCAACACTAGAGCTTCCGGCAATTCCTGCCTGAGCCGCAATCACCGTATGCTCGCCCACTGTAACATTATGGGCAATCTGGACCAGATTATCAATCTTCGTCCCTTTCCCAATACGGGTGACATTGAGCGTCCCCCTGTCAATGACGGTATTGGCACCAATCTCGACATCAGACTCCAGAACCACCTTTCCCACATGCCGAATCTTGATGTACTGTCCGCTTTCGTCAGGCCTGTAGCCAAACCCGTCACACCCGATCACCGCATTGGCATGGATTGTACACCGGTCGCCGATTATGGTACCGGGATAGATTTTGACGCCGGGATACAACACAGTATGCTCACCGATCTGAGATCCGTGACCGACATAGACATGTGGGTATATAATACAGCCCGCACCAATCTTTACCCCTTTTTCAATCACCGCATAGGATCCAACTGTCAGATCATCTGAAGGCTCAAAACCCGCTGCAACAAATGCAAGAGATGAGATACCCGGCTCAGGAGCACCGTTCTGGCTGAAGGTATCAATCAGATACATCATGGCCCCGTAGACATCATCCACCCGAATCAGGGAAGCCCTCATGGGGGATTTGGGTGTAAAATCACGACTGACGATCACAACACTTGCCTCCGTGGTATAAACAAACTCCTCATATTTAGGATTGGCTAAAAACGTCACAGTACCCGGAATACCCTTGTCAATCTGCGAAGGACCGTAGATGTTTTCATCTCCATCCCCTTCCAGTTCACCTTGGAGCAGCTTGCACAACTGTGCAGCATTGATTGTCATGGCGCAAAATTACGATTCAAAGCCCATCTGTACCAGCTACCGGTCAATATATTCCGCTAAATCTTCATCCGCGAATGACCTACATATAGGGGTCAAACTGAATATATCAGTCCGTCTGTATAATTTTGAGCCATGTCCAAACAGAAAAGAACCAACAAAAAGTCCCCAAAAGCCGGTCCGGCATCCAAAAAATCAATGGTGCAACGAATGGACCGTACAGACTGGCAGTGGATTGCCGCAATTTTGGCCCTAACCTTCATTGCCTTCATTCCCGCATTGGGCAATGATTTTGTCAATTGGGATGACGACTACAATCTGGCCAATAACAAAAACACAGCGCTCCTGACCTGGTCCAACATCGTCAAGATTTTTTCCGAACCCGTCATTGGTAACTACAACCCATTGCCCATTCTGACCTTCGCAATTGAACGATCCATCTTTGGTCTGGACCCCACAATTTATCATGTCAACAATGTACTCCTTCATCTGGGCTGTGTATTCTTTGTCTATCGCATTTTTCGCTCGCTGGATCTCAATGCTATGGCCTCGGCTGCCGGTGCGTTGCTTTTTGGATTTCATCCTATGCGCGTGGAATCCGTGGCTTGGGTGACCGAGCGCAAGGACGTATTGTTTGGTATTTTCTTTCTCAGCGCGCTGTGGTATTATATCCAGTATGTTCGTACCGGTTACGCGAAGAAATACTTTTACACAGCATTAGTCCTTTTCTTCATCGCGCTGTTTGCTAAAATTCAGGCGGTCAGTCTTCCACTGACTCTGCTGCTGGTGGATTATTATTTCCGTCGTCCGCTTAAGGTCTCGCTGGTGCTTGAAAAATGGATGTTTTTTTCCTTGTCTCTGATCATAGGTCTCGTGGGTATTTATTTCCTCCGTGACCAGGGCTCCATTAATGATTCTACCACCTACTCACTCCTCGATCGGGTCATCATCGGGGGGTATTCACTTGGCGTGTACATGGCCAAATTCATTTTTCCCTATACCATGTCCCCACTCTATCCCTATCCGGCTACTTTGCCCTGGTATATGTATGTGGTGGGACCTGCTTCATTTGCCGGTCTCGGCATTCTCTCCATTGTGGCATTTAAAAAGGATTGGAGGCCTTTTCTTTTTGGCCTCCTGTTTTTCCTGTTCAATGTTATGTTCCTCCTTCAGGTCGTAGGAGCCGGACAGGGTTTTCTTGCAGATCGGTTTACGTACATCCCGTATATGGGACTGATGTTTATTGCCGCCTATGCTGGTCAGTGGTTGATGCAACGGAACCCGGCTGTCGGCAGGATCGCACTTTATGGATTTGGCGCACTGATGGTATTGTACCTCATCATGACCTGGCGTCAAAATCAGGTCTGGACCAACAGTGACACCCTTTGGACGCATGTATTGAAACATACCGAACGAACACCTTTGCCGTACCGAAACCGGGCCAATTTCAGGCGGGATCAGGGCCGGATTGATGAGGCACTTGTCGATTATGATGCCGCCATCACTATCAAACCGGATGGCGCACTCTACAACTCAAGAGCAAAACTTTACTTCAATCAAAAGAAGTATGATCTGGCCATGGAGGATTACAATCGTGCAATAGCGCTGGATGCCTCTGAAGGTGAATACTACATCAACCGCGGGGCTGTTTTTGCACTGAACAACCAGTTGCAACGTGCTCTGGAAGATTTTAATAAAGGACTGGAATTGAAGCCCGATCATGCCAATGGATTTAAAAACAGATCTCTGGTCTTTCAATCCTTTGGCCAGTGGGAAAATGCAATGTCCGATATTTCCACCTACCTGCGTCTGCATCCCGAAGATGCCGACCTGTGGTACGAGCGTGGCCGGATAAAAAACATACTCAAACGACCACAGGAAGCACTTCATGATCTGGACCGGGCTATTCAACTCAATAAAAATCAGGGATTGTATTATTACGAAAAGATGAAGAGTTTCATCTTATTGGGTCAAACGGCAAATGCCCGTCAATTGCAGTCTATTGTCAGTCAGTTTGGAATTACCATTGAACCTGAAATCCAGGCCGCCATCAATAAATAAACTATAACCCTATCTTTATTCTTCATCAGGAAAACATATGCTGGTCCGGCTCATTATCCAAAACTATGCGATTATCCCTGCCCTGGACATTTCGATCCAGCCGGGACTGACCATTATAACCGGTGAGACCGGCGCCGGAAAATCCATCCTGCTTGGGGCCCTCGGCCTCGCGCTGGGTCGGCGCGCCGACTTCAAAGTATTGCCCGATGAAACCTCCAAGTGCATCGTAGAGGCTCACTTTACCCTTGAAGATCAGTTGCTCAAACCCTTTTTTGAGCAGGAAGGTCTGGACTTTGACCTTCATCTGATCTGCCGGCGTGAAATTAGTCCGGGAGGACGCAGCCGCAGCTTTATCAATGACACACCGGTTTCCCTGAAAGTTCTGCAAGACATCACCGGCCAACTCATTGAGCTCCATCATCAACATGATAATCTGGCGCTTCAGTCACGGGACTACCAAATTCAGCTCCTCGATACGATCAGTAGCAGCCAGGCACAGTCACAGGCCTATGCCTCCGTGTATCACGCAATGCAGGGCGCTTATAAAGAACACGAGCGGTTGAGAGCACTTGAAGCATCCTCTATACGCCGCAAGGAATTTATTTTGTTTCAATTGCATGAATTGGAGGAAGCAAAACTTTTACCCGGGGAATTAGCGTCGCTGGAAGAAGATCAGCAAATGCTAGAACATGCGGAACAGATCGATCATGTTCTGCAATTCACCCAAGCAGTACTCAACGATAGTCAACATGCTATTTTGCCTCAGCTGTCCGGATTGATCAAACAGATTGAATCCATACGTCAGGTGTTCCCTCCTGTCTCCAATATAGCAGACCGCATAGAAGCTCTGCGCGTAGAAGTACAGGATCTGGCTATGGAAGCCAGCCGCCTGGATGGTCCCGGACAACGGGATCCGGGCAAACTCAACCGGATTCAGTCCCGGCTCAATCAGTTGTACACGCTGATTAAAAAATACCATTGTACGGATGACGCCATGCTGATCGGTGTGCAACAAGCGCTGCAAAATGAATTGTCGGAGTTGTCTTCTGTGGCTGAGCAAATTCAAGAGTTGGACAACGCCCTATCAACCCTCACTACCGAACTGAAGGAGAAATCAAGTCAACTGACCTTACAAAGGAAAGCCGGCGCCGTGAAACTGATACCCGCTGTAGCTGAACTTCTGAAGGAATTAGGCATGCCCAATGCCCGCTTTGATATCGAGATACAGCCACTTACTGCTCCGGGACCTCATGGCATGGATGATATTGTGTTCCTGTTCTCCGCCAATAAAGGCTCTGCACTTCAGCCTCTTCAAGCTGTTGCTTCCGGTGGTGAATTGTCACGACTTAGTCTTACGCTCAAATCTATATATGCGGCACAAGCCCAGTTGCCGACCATCATCTTTGATGAAATTGACACTGGTATATCCGGTGAGGTGGCGTGGCGTATGGGCCAGTTGATCAGAGCTCTTGCCAAGGGTCATCAAGTGCTGATGATCACACATTCACCGCAGATCGCAGCTCATGCTCAACTGCAATATCACGTCTCCAAAGCCACAGCACAGGACAGAGATATCTCTTCCATTCAGTTGTTGTCTGACAAGGAACGGATTACGGAAATTGCCAAAATGGTAAGTGGTGATCCTCCTTCTCCCGCTGCACTGTCCAATGCGAAAAGTCTGATCTCGTCAGTAAAGAATTAATTTCGTTCCGCAGCAATAATCATACGTTATGAAGTCCTCGCTTCGCCCGGTAATGAGGAAACAGGCAGATGCTCCTGTGGCAAGACATGCCGTGGGAGTTCAATAAAAAATGTGGTCCCAACCCCCCGTTCTGTTTCGAAATAAATCCGACCGTCAAATGATTGGATGATATCTGAACAAATGGCCAGCCCGAGGCCCATACCGGATGATTTGGTTGTAAAGTTGGGATAAAACACTTTGTCCTTCATGTGCTCATCAATGCCGGTGCCATTGTCCTGAATAGACAACTTGACCAGATCCTCGGTATACTGTAAGCGGATGTGTATAAGCCCGCGTCGGCTCTTGGGGATGGATTGCATGGCATTCTTGACCACATTATTGAGAACCCGGATAATCTGGCTTTTGTCGGCAAATATGTACAGATCATTGATGGGTACCTCCAACTGGATATCCATATCTTCCCGCTTGCGGAAGAGGTCATGAACAGAGGCCACCACATCATTCAAAACAAACACTTCGTTTGAAGCCTGTGGCATTTTGGCATAGCTTGAAAATTCAGACGCGATGTGCGTCAGATTGTCAATTTGTTCGATCAGTGTTTTGCTGACGCGTTTGATCATGCTGGGTAAGTCGGTGTCTTCGGTACGTGAAGCGGCGTTCTGCAAATACTGAATACTCAGCTTCATGGGTGTCAGTGGATTTTTTATTTCATGCGCCACCTGCTTCGCCATTTCACGCCATGCGGTATCACGTTCGGTTTGGGCCAGCAACATGGCGCTTTCGTCCAATTTGGTGACCATGGAATTGTAGTCCCGGATCAGCTCTCCGACTTCATCATCAATCTCCCACTGAATCGTCTCGTTTTGTTTCCCCAGCCGGATTCGTTTGAGTTTTTCACTTAATTGCACCACCGGACCTGTGATGGACCGTCCCATAAACACGGCCATACCGATGGCCAGCAAAAAAATAAACACATAGGCATTCAGCAGTGTCATAAAAAAAGCCGAGGCCTGATCGGCGCCTTCGCTTCCGGAAGGAAACAATTCTGTAAGTTCTATATACCCGGACTGGGTACGGTCCTTATGGATGGAAACAAAACCAACATCGGCAGGTCGTTTTACATTTCTTTCTTCCGTATGCGCTGCCGTCAGATAATAATCCCGGGATCCTGCATCCAGAATCATCTTCGGAAGGAATGACATCTTGGCTGCGATATGGCGTTCTTTTCCGGTCGGTGACTCCAATTGCTGTATAAGGTTTCCATCCGGATCATAGATCTTACTGGAGGCACTATTGGCCAGTGCGATCCGGGATGCTTGTCGCATATCCAGCCGCCAAGTCTTGACGTCCGGAGACAGTGACTGGCGGATCGATCCGGCAATATTGCGCAATCGCTCATCATAGCGGCGAATCTCATCCGACCGGCTATTGGTACGGATGTAATACACCGTCAAAAGCCCGACAATGATAAAGGTGAGAATGATGATGATGACCACTGCCATTTGAATCTTATTCCGAAGAGAAGGTCGTGGAGAAATCGTCAACTCCATATTCCGCGGCAGAAACCCAAAGAGCGCATTTAATCCTGCCAATAAAAAGAGAAGAAAACTAAAAACTGTAAAAATCAGCGAGAAAAGGGATAATACCTGTTGGAGTCCTTCGACTTTCTTTCCCATCAAAAACACACGGCCGTAGGCATCCCGCAGTGCTATATCAGTTCGGTCCGAGCTGGTCCTGATCTCATAAAACGCACCCTGTTCCATCCGGCTGAAATCGGAAAATACGAGTGGATAATCATACTGATGAGAGAAGAGCAATTGTTCTTCCTTATAGATCCCCAGGCTGTACTTCCTTGGAACATGGGGGAGCCATTCAATAATTTCTTCTTCTGATATTCCATTGATATTAAAACTGGCTGGGCTGCTTTCAATGATATCGGCGCGGGCATCTTTCTCAAAATCCTTTTGGTACTTGTACAGGACCATCGCCGTCATTGACGAGATGGCCACCAGCCAACTCATCACCCATATAACTGATTTGTGTCCCTGCTCAATATACAGATCCAACAATGTCATCAGAATAAACACCCCAAGATAAAATCCGGCAAACGGCAAATCGATCTCAATGAGGTGAATCAAGGGCAGACTGATCACCCCGGCAAACAGCAGCGCGATCATGCGCTCATAAAAACTGGCCGTATAAAAAATAGCCCGTGTGACGATCTGAAATGAAAAGGTGAACACCCCCATGACGATTAGCCCACATGCTACTATAGACAAGAAGTGGTGAATGTCAAATAGGCTGATCTCGCCCAAATCCAGCCTGAAATTGCTTTGCCCAACTACTTGTCGCAAAATCCAGGATGTCAATCCACTCATCATGATGACCACGAGGTAATGACTCAGTGTCATCAGTCGGTCGGCCCAACGGGTATACCCGGGTGTACCAGACGCTGAGGCTGCGGCGAACTGCACTTCTCTGCTGTAGATGCGGCTGGCCAACGTACAGAGCCAAAGAAAAATCGAGCTATCCATCAAGAGATCAATAATCGAATATGGATACGCGATATTCCGGATGATCGGACTGAGCAATGAAAGTTGGTCGAAAAAATCATGGTACGGTAAAAACAACGTCCCCATACGCAGTCCCAGGACTCCTAAAACCTGAAGAAGTATACGATTGACAAAGGAAACCTGGTGCTCCGGTCTCGTCTGGACCCAACTCATCCAGGCCATCGCTATCGACCACAAAATCAACAGACACAGGAACAGCAGAACGGACTGCATGACAAAAGAAAACTCTCTGGACAGTAGTTGCACATGGGCAACAGGTGACCCGTCTATACTTCGAATGAGGATACCATCATCAGGTGATGGGTGCCCAAACTTGTATGGCGTCACACCAATGCTGTAAGCCTGACCATGGTCCGGAAGAATCGGAATTTTAAAAAATACATCCAGAATATCCTGTCCCTCTAAAAGCTTGGTTTTCTTCACATAATAATCCTGCCGGTGATCCCGGATCACACACGGAATCTGCTCAAACTCCCTATGGGCCGGATCCACAATCGGGCCGGGTTTGGACCAGAAAAACAAACTGTCTTTGTGATACAGATAGATCGAAAAAGGCTGACGACTCAGTTTTTCTACCTGACTTACCAGCTCGTTTGACAGAATGCGGTCTGTCCGCTGCACCGAACGGATCTGCCGGATCCAATCGCCTTCACGCAACTGATGGACCGCTTCGGTTTCAAGGTCCTGAATCTTCTCTTCAATCTGCTGGGCGAAATGAACCTTGTCATAGGAAAGATGATCAAAAACGATCAGGGTCGCCAGTAGAACGAGCCCGAGTCCGGCCAGTAAAAGATATCGGTGCACCTGATTTCGGATCCACATATTGTCACATAAAGATAATATTTAATGAATAAATTACTATATATCATTTAATTACTTCCCTTCTGAACTGACCCTCTCCCGGATAATCGATATTGTAGTGCAGACCGCAAACTTCTGGGGTGGTTCGGTCGTTACACCATTGCATTTGTAGCTATTCTATCGCTCCTTTTCGAAGGGGAGGAAAGTCCGGACAGCGTAGGGCACCGCACCATCTAACAGATGGGCTTCGTGAAGACGGAGACAGAAAGTGTCACAGAAACTAAACCGCCCTGCATGATTATCAACAGGCAGGGTAAGGGTGAAAACGTGTGGTAAGAGCGCACGCATTTCAGGGGCGACCCTGAAATGGGATAAACCTTGCGGGCTGAAATGCCATGTACACTTCAATTCCCGAAACCTCTCCATGGGTCGAGGGTATCCGGCGGCTCGCTGGAATATGTATGTAGTTGAAGGGGGTAGGCAGATAGAGCTCAGGTAGCAATACCTGGCCCAGATCAATGATAGAAGTCCTTGTTTACAGGGATCACAGAATCCGGCTTATCGGCTGCAAATGCATTTTAGAAATGAAAAAGCCGGAGGGTGACCCTCCGGCTTTTATTGTTTATTCAACAAGTGTCATTTTAACCTGTAGTAACCGGCTTATCACTCAGATGAAAAATAATGGAGAACCGCAGGGTGTTGTCCAGCGGACTTCTTTGGTTGGAGGTAGGTACGAGGTACGACACATTCAAACCAAAAACATTGTATTTTAAGCCCAGCCCCGCTGTGAGAAACTGCCTGTTTCCTTTTGTGGCATGTTCATAATAATACCCTGCTCTAAAAGCAAACTGCTTGTTGTACCAGTATTCTGCTCCAATGGAATACGAGAGTTCGCGGAGTTCTTCCTTAAAGCCACCGGGAGCATCGCCAAAGGATCCGAAGATGCCTTCGAATAATGCTTTCTCCCTGAAATCCGGATAACCGTTGTTATTTTCATCATACGCTGGATCATCCGGACTCAGAGGCGTAGGGACGAGCATTTTGTTGATATCCAGCAAAAAGGTCAACTGGTTGTATTCGTCAAAATTCATCTCCAGGGCAGCACCGAGTCCAAGATTGGCAGGAATAAAATCCTTGAACTCGGATTTGGTGTAGGAGATTTTGGACCCGATATTGGTGATGGCTGCGCCAAGTCTGAGGGTCCCTCCTGATGCGATACTGATGGGCTTTTGGTATGTAAATGAAATATCTACTGCTCCGGCGGTAGCGGCTACGATATCGACGTTTTCAATTTGCTGGCCACCGGCCAGATTGGAATAGATAAACTTTCCGGTAAGGCCTGCACTAAAGTAGGGAGATAGTTTCCTGGCATAGGCGAAGGCGACTTCAAATTCATTGGGTTTGCCCTGACCCAGCGACAGTCCGTTGATATCGGTAAACTGGAGGTCTCCCAAAGCAAAGAAGCGAAGCGACATGCCCAGTGTTTGATTCTCCCCTACACGCTTGTATCCGGAGAGATAGGCCAAGTAAACATCCTGCAGACCAAGGGCACGCAACCAAGGTGAATAGCTGGCTGACAATCCAATATCCGAATCGATAAAGGCCAGTTTGGACGCATTGTGATGCATGGAGTTTGCATCAGCAGAAGAGGCTATTCCTGCATCGCCCATGGCGGCTGACCGGGCATCCGGTACGATCCGCAAAAAGGGAACTGCAGAAATAATAGCATTGGGACAGTTATCATTGGTCCGGGGATCGCAAAACTGGCTATGGGCCAGGGTGACGCTCACCAGCATAACTGCAATGAGTGAAAGATATTTCATGAAGTAATATAGTTGATGAATAATAAGAGTGCAAAGATACAAATTGGGATCATCGGATGATGACGAGTTTTTCTGCCTGACTTTCAGCCGATTCTGTAGTTCCTCCGGCGGTATAATAGACCGCCTTTACCTTAAAGATATAGATGCCGCTGCCCAGGGGACTGCCGGTGTCGCTTTCTCCATTCCAACGAAGATCGGCCACCCTGTATCCCCCGGATACAAAGCCTTTCTCCTCCATAGTTCTGACCCGCTGGCCCGAAACTGTAAATACTTCAATCTGCACATCCATCAATGTATTTGGGCGGTTGTGCTCAAACTGAAAGTGGGTAAAATCGGAAAACGGATTCGGATAATTGGGCAACAGGTCCAGTATCGGACCATCCTGATCCACGACCACAAATTCCAGGTAAGCTTCGCCGGGATTATTGGCCAGATCCCAGGCTTGTACTTTAAGGGTATGGCGTCCCGGGGTCAGATTACGTAAGGGGTACCGGACCTCTCCACCTGTATAATCATCCAGAAAGGCCTGATAAAAATCATTCAGGATAAGGCTATTCCGATCGTCATTGTCGAGGATGGCTTCGATATCATGACCGACACTTGTGCCGGAGACATTGATCCCATTGTCATCGCTCAAGACAATATAGATATCCGGATTTCGATCCGTCATGCCACCGGAAACGAACTGATTGTTATTCATATATAATTCCACTACAGGAGGTTGGTCATCAGCAAGTCCTTCTTCTGAGACGCCCCCAATCAGAAACCCATCGAAATACCCGGATGCATCCGTATTGCCGTCGTGCGCATACAAACTCAATTTACCTGCACCATATGAAAAATCGATATCCTTTGGTAGCACAAACTCCACATACCAATGACCATTGACCACGGAGGCTATCCCTTTAAACAATTGGCGGGTTTGGGTGACAAAGGTTCGCACACTACTCGTAGGGTCATTGGCCAGCGTCTTCCGGACTTGTACTTTGTCAAAGACCGTCACAAACAATTTGCCATTAAACGAAGTAAGTATCTGGCCCTGATCATTCTGAATTATACCGGCAAAGGAGGCCTTTTCAAGAGCCCTGATCGTATCCGGCATATTTACATCTACCGCTTGGCCCTTTATCTCCGTCACTGCAATGTCATACCGCGGAATAGCCAGTTTCATAGAGGGATCACCCAGCAGGGTAAATTTTCGCGCGTTGTTATCCAGGGTATCCAGCGCATTATCGTTCTTTGCCCTCCTCAGAATTTCGGCAATGCTGGCATGTTCACCCGGAGCATCTTCCTTATAGATCCGATTGAGTACAGCCCGTGTCAGACGCTCATTGGATCCGGAATACACAGCTCTGACCGTCGTCATCAACCCTATGGCACCTCCATCCGGGTTGGTGAGTAAATGTTCACCCGCTGTTTTAAAACTGGGTTCATCATACCCTGCAAACGAACAGGTCGCTGTGATAAACAGGGGCATATTGTTGAGGTTGGCATACGACTGACATTGGTTAATACCCAGTACACGTTCCTGTGTCCATCCGTTCTGACCGCCATGTCCCATATAGGTTACCGTCAGGGCGCCTTTATTGATGGCAAGATCGAGGGCTTCATTCACAGCCGGATACCGGTCACCACCGGGTGTGGTCTCTTGCGGGTATGCATCCAGATAGATCTTCTGAATATTCATGACGGGATGATCAAGCGCCTTTCGCACTGCCAGGCCTTCAGCCTGATTGATATGGGTATTGCCATCTTCATCGTCTGCCACCATAACCGCTCGCAACCGCCAATCCTGAAGGGTTACAGGATTCCGGTCATAGTGTATGATTTTTTGTACTAGTGCATTCGCCTCAGCAAGGGTCGCTACGGGCAATCGTCCCACCGCAATGTCAATAGCCCCGATCAGATTCTGACCTTCATTGTCATCCAGCAAAGCAAAGTAATCATCGGAGGGAAAAGACCTGATCGGATCCAAGGATTCCTCAGTTTCAAATGCAGGTATAAAATTATGATAGGGTAATTCCTTAACCCGGTTGAGATAATCATACGTCGCATCTCCCATCAGCAACAGGTACCTGAATCCCGGGTCGCGTGTGTAGATCATCCTCGCCAGATCCCGTATAGCAGAGGGATCACGTGAGCCTCCACCAAATTCTTCAAAGACCTGACTTACGGGCAAAGCCACCACATCCAGCAGACTAAAATCTCTCCGGTGCGCCGCCAGGGTCTGAGCGGCTGATTCAAACTCGTCATAATATACGATCAGCAGATCTGCTCCCTGAATGCTGTGAAGGTTCTGGTTCTTGACCTCGCCTGTATACATAGGGGTCAATACATCCAAAGCCGGATCAAACGCTATATACTCCATCGGAATCTTGCCTGATGCGGCAATTGAAAAAGTTGACTTGGTGCCATGAGAGAATTGCTGTTGTACCGGGAGCAGAGGATCCGTGATGTCCCAGATAATTCCTCCGGCGGGTAAGCCTTCTATTGAATAAGTAGGTATCCCGGTATACAGCGCCCGAGGATCTCTGACATATACCGGTTTGCCTGGTCTGTATATGTTTTTATTCCAATGATTGAGTTGAATATAATCTACCCATGCCCGTGAATTGATCCCGTTGGCGTCCGGAAACCTAACCCGAAGTTGTTGGAGCGGGCTGCCTGGAATAAAATCGCCCTGCAGGATAGCATCATTGGCAAAATCAGCCTCGTAGTTGCCAAGAGCAACACTTCCTATTGTTCGATTTACTTCTTTCTGATCAAACTGAACATAGAAGCGAGTCAACTCGGACGATCTGACGGCAAAACGGACCTTGAAGTTGACCGAATCGGTGTGTACCAGATCCGTGAATGTAAATCGGTTTGTATAATCCAATTGCTTTACAACGGCCATTTCATCACCATACCATTCCTGACCGGAACCCGGTGGCCTAAAACGTCCGAGCAGATTGACCTTCTCGTCTTCAAGCCGCTGATATACACGTGATGTCTCCGAAACATAATCACCAAGAGCGGTATTACCCCGTGTCCCCATAGACTTCCGGACCGGACCATTGATGATGATATAATAGTGATTCAACTCATCATAGATATTCTTATCCATGTTGTAGTTCCCGGTTAAGGTATCATAGTACCATTTGTCAGGACCTTCTGCATACCATAGCAGGTAATCCCCGGTGTTAAAAGCACCGTCGTCCAGGCCGACACCCCATGTGGCAGTTTGTTCAAGATCATCAATCCTGAGTGTGGCATTACGTTGTGGTATACGACCGCCACCATTTCCAAAAACACCTATACGACTGGGATCGATCTGTGCAGGATCGAGCTTAAGTTTATCTTTAATAAAAGCATGATCCACCTTATATACGCCTGGCTTATCTACAGAGATCTTATGTATAGTACCGTTAGCCAGTACTGAGCTCGGTTTAAACTCAGGTCCGGACCTTTCTCCTCCTGCTACAGAGAGGAGTTCAACCTGGATGGTAATATTTCCCCGTAAAATCTTTTGTACTTCATTCTTGTCTCGCATGAGCGGCACTAACCACAATCTGCCATACCAATCACCTCTTTCCTGTTCTGTTGACGTTCCGAATACCATTGAAACGGGAATGATTTCCACCAATCCTGCATCTTCAATAGTTATGGACTCAACGGCAGAAATCGCCACATGCATTTGTAACGTAGCGGGGCCGGGTAAAGGAAATCTGTATGAATAGACGGGCAACTGCGGATGATTTGGCCAACTACCTGCGCCTTCAAATGTCAGCTTTTGATCCCCTTGCCAATTCAATTCAAAGGTGTGGCGCACGGCTTGCTGGGCAATTACCATTGTCTGCAAAAAAAGTACGGACACGAAAAGGAGGGTGATTTTTTTCTTCATACTACATTGAACCTGACCTGAATGAAAGGCTAAAAATCGTTAATAAAACGTTAGCTGATTCCATCTATTGCCGAAGTATAACAATAATTTTTGGTTTCAGATGTCATGTATATGTCATTTGTTGGCTATTTATCAAAATGGTGCGGAGACTTCCGGTAGCCAGCGAAAAAGGACTAATATTGCATGCATCAAATGAAACTCAACCCTCAGATATTACGGTCCGCCCACTTCCGGATACATTTTCCGGATTATGGCCGCATACACTTTCTGGTGTTCCCCGGGTTGATCCTTTTTCTTTTCTGTATGTCATTTCCTGGACAAACTCAGGACCCGGTTTTTTCCCAGTATTATCTATCTCCGTTGCAACTCAATCCGGGACTCGCCGGATTGACTGATCACCCGAGATTTTCAGCCAACTATCGCAACCAATTTCCGGGATTCAATAATGCCTATCGCACCTATGCGGTGTCGTATGACCAATATTTCCCGACGATCAACGGGGGTGCAGGATTTTGGTTGTTATCTGATGATGCCGGAGATGGCATCCTCAAAACCACCAAAGCAGCGGGCATCTTTTCCCTCCGTTTACGCCTCAATGAGGATTTTTTTGCCAAAATGGGGATTGAGGCCGGTGTAGTCCAATCCACGCTCAACTGGAACCGGCTCAGGTTTGGTGACCAGATCGATGACTATCAAGGGACCGTCAGCCCCGGAGGCATTCCCTTCCCTACAGAAGAAATTGCTCCGGAGAAGAACAGCGTATTTTATCCGGATCTGGGGTTGGGGATGCTTGTGTATGGCACGACCTTTTATGGCGGGGTTGCTATCCGGCACCTCAACCGGCCTGACCCTGATTTCTTGGGTGCCAATTCCAACCTTTCCCCTCGTATTCCAATGCGGTGGACCTTTCATGGTGGTGCATCCTGGAGAGTCTTTAAACGAACATTTAGCAGCGCGGATAATGTGACGTTGTCCCCCTCCGTCATGCTGGTCCATCAAGGGCCATTTCAGCAACTCAATGCCGGAATGACTTTCGATGCCGGTCTAGTGAGTTTTGGAGGATATTATAGAATTTCCTCCGGTCAAAGTGAGGCCATCATTGGATCCATAGGACTGAGAACCAAGCAATTGAGGGTTGGCTACAGTTTTGACCTGACCATTTCAGGATTTCCGGATAGTGGTGGAACACATGAAATAGGATTGGTATATGTCCTTGGAACTTCGATCCGGGAATCCCGATATAATGATTGTTTGCGTCTGTTCCGATGATCATGTTACTCGCAGGGAGGCATACTTTTTGTAGGGTTTTGGCCGGAGTTAACAAAACAATATTTACCCCTACCTATCGTTTCAGAAAATGTATATTTGTCCCTCTTTTAACAATGATGTGAAGCTAAGCATGAAGAAATTTCTCTTGTTCAGTGCCGGGGCACTGTTGATTATGGGGTTTGCAGCCTGCAAAAAATCCGAACGTTCATCTGTGACCGGATGGAAGTATAATGACCAGGAATGGGGTGGATTTGAAAAAGGCTCTCATGGTGATATGGAGGTAGGTCCGGGCCTGGTGCCGATTGATGGGGGTACGTTCACGATGGGTCTTACAGACCAGGATGTAACTTTCGATTGGGACAATGTACCGCGACGTGTGACGGTTTCTTCCTTTTTAATGGATGAAACGGAAGTATCGAATTCCCACTACCGGGAATTCGAATATTGGGTCAAAAGGGTTTACGGCGATTCCTATCCGCACGAAGTCCTGAGCATTCTTCCCGACACGCTGGTATGGAGAGAGGAACTGGCTTTCAACGAACCCTTGGTTGAAACCTACTATCGCCATCCGAGTTATGCTGATTACCCCGTCGTGGGTGTGACCTGGGAACAGGCCAATAAATTTTGCGAATGGCGGACAGATCGGGTAAACGAAATGCTCCTGGTGGAAAAAGGCGTACTCAACCTTACAGTTGATCAAAAAGACGCGTACAACTTCAATACAGAATCCTACCTCTTTGGTCAATATACAGGCAGTGTCAAAAAGAACCTGCCGGATCTCAAGACCGGTGGGGAGCGCCCTGTTCGGTTTGAGGATGGCATCATGCTTCCTGCGTACCGTTTACCTACTGAAGCTGAATGGGAGTACGCTGCACTAGCCCTTCAGGGCAACAGTCTTTCCAAAAAAGATGAATTGATCTCAGATCGCCGCATATACCCATGGGATGGTAACACAGCCCGTTATAAGACACATGATAAATACCAGGGCCGGATGCTGGCTAACTTTAAGGAAGCCCGCGGTAACTATATGGGGACCGCCGGTAAGCCTAACGATAATGCGCCGTTCCCCGCCCCGGTCAAAGCCTTCTTTCCGAATGATTTTGGACTGTATAATATGGCTGGAAATGTCAACGAGTGGACGCTTGACCTCTACAGGCCGATGACCAGTTCTACGCTTCGTGATGTCGAAAATCATGACCTCAACCCTTACCGTGGAAATATCTTCCGGCAACGGGTAGTAGATGAAAATGGCAGGCCCGTTGAAAAGGACAGTCTGGGTCGCATCCGCTATACGATCGTAGATGATTCCATTGCAGCCTTGCGTGAAAACTATCAGCGAGGTAATGCCCTGGATTATCGGGATGATGACGAAGAAGCCGTATACTACGCCTATGGTGAATCCACCCTGATCAATGATAGCTCAAGGGTTATCAAGGGCGGATCCTGGGCGGATCGTCTATATTGGCTCTCCCCTGCCGCCAGACGGTTTAAAAACCAGACTCAGGGAGACCGGACGATTGGTTTTCGTTGCGCCATGCACCGTATCGGTGGATCTGATCCGGGAGGTGAAATCGGCGGTCACGACTTTGGAGGAGGTAAAAAATCAAAAACATCGCGGCGTTATAAATAATCCCGTTGTATAAAGAGTAATATCGACGCCCTTACTTTCGTAGGGGCGTTTTTATTTTTGCCACCATTCCACCCGGATCACCTGCAGTAATTTCTTTATGGACATTTCAGCACTCTATTCTCTGTTCCTGCAATATCCTGTCATCTCCACTGACACCAGGCGTATACAGCCGGATTCCATATTTTTTGCCCTGAAAGGAGAACTCTTTGATGGAAATGCTTTTGCCCGGATGGCCCTTAAAAAAGGCGCTTCCTATGCAGTGGTATCTGACCCCACACTCACGGGTCCCGGGATCATCTGTGTGGAAGATACACTGATCATCCTGCAGGATCTGGCCCGCTATCACCGGCAACAATTAGGCATCCCGGTCATAGCCATAACCGGAAGTAACGGCAAGACCACCACCAAGGAACTTACTGCAGCTGCCTTGTCCATATCCTATAAAGTACATGCCACTGCCGGCAACCTCAACAATCATATCGGTGTCCCTCTGACTCTTTTAAGCACACCCGCAGATACCGAGATCATCATCTGTGAAATGGGAGCCAATCACCCCGGAGAAATTGCTCACCTATGTACTATCGCGGAGCCCACGCATGGCATCATCACCAATATTGGTGCTGCTCACCTGGAAGGCTTTGGATCACTGGATGGAGTCATGCAGGCTAAAGGTGAGCTCTTTGATTATCTGTTGCTCCATGAGGGGCTGGCATTTGTCAATACGGATGATCTCCGACTGAGAGAGGCTGGTCGTCTATTGCCAAGAAAAACGACATTTGGTTTCAATCCGGAAGGGCAGCCTCAGGTCCTCTTGAGCTACGAAGCCAGAACAGATGGCTCGGGCTTCCTGTTGCGGGATGGATCGGGTAGTGCTGTTATCTCCTCCTCTATGTTTGGTCATTACAATGCCTCAAATGTTCTTGCCGCATATACCATTTCCCTTTACTTCAAAGTCCCGGAAGCCGCGATGATGGAAATGCTTTCTACCTTCACTCCCGGGGCCAACCGATCAGAAATCATTTCCTTTCGTGACTGCAGGATTATTAAAGATGCCTACAATGCCAATCCTTCCAGTATGGAACTGGCTCTCAGCGCTTTTGCCCGCCAATATCCGGGGGGCTGGGTAGTCCTGGGAGATATGAAAGAAATCGGCAACACCCGTACGGCAGCGCATCGAAGTATCGTGGAATTCGTGATGACATTACCTATTGACCGGATCTATTTGATTGGATCTGACTTCAAAGAAGCCTTTGATCTCATTTCGGATCGAACAGACCAGAAGTTTATGGTGTTGCCTACCATAACGTCGTTAAAGGAAATATGGGACTGGGGTACATGCAGGGATCAAACGATTTTGCTGAAAGGTTCCCGCTCTATGCATTTGGAACAATTACTGGAGTCCTGATTTAGCCCAGCACTGCCCGGATGATCCGTTCACTGTAATCTTCTTCGCAGGCTTTTTTATAATCCTTGTAGGAACAGGCCAGCTTTCGTCCTTCCCTGTCTTCAATCCACCATCGGCCTGAGAGTTCACTTTTATAAAAGACAAAAGCGTATTCGTGATCTCTTGCCTGCACTGTATAGCGCGTCAAATCACTCTTTTCCGGATCTTCCCTTAGTGTAGAACCTTCCAGGAGATACCAGATCATCTGGGCGATGGCATTGGCCATCATACCTTCCCGATCAGATTCCAAATCATACCCATAGATGCCCACAGAGTATAAGGACTGGGCCGCGCCGGCATATCTGAACAATTGACAGGCTTCCGTAACAGTCAGTCCACTTCCCGACATTCCGGTCATATACCCGGCTTCGGCCGCACTCATGCAGTCGCCATGAAAGATCATGGCCGATGAATCCCGAATACACGGCTCGGCCAGACTCAGATCTTCGCGAAGCTCACTCAATCGCAAGTGCCCCTCCACATTGTGCTGGGACTCTGCTACCAGATGCCGCTGAGTCCCGATATACTGATACAGGATGGCGGCCGCACCCTCCCGGAGATGGATATCATCATCCAGATTGGACTCCCGGAGTATGCTGACCATGCGGCTGTCTTCTATCTGAAACCGCATAAATCCAAGGGGGGCGCCTAATACCATCACCATAGCCCCGCTTTTACGAATGTCCTCCCAAACCGGAAGTATCGCTTCATATTGGCCCTGCCCCAGATGACCACAATCCACAATCTGGAGCGAGCGGGAGGAGACATGATTAAATTGGTACAGATTCCGTTTGATTCGCTGTGATACCTGAGGATCAAAGCTAATGAGCAGGAGATCACCCGCATGACACATCCGCTCAAGGTCCTGAATGAAGGTCACATGATGCCAAAGGGCATTTTTGCTGATACGCTCTGGCCGGATGGCCGCTTTATCGTCTGGGACGAACCAATGTGCTAACATGAGGTAAATATATTACATTATTATTTAATATGTTATCATTTTGGCCCAAATCATTGCCGTTTACTAAAAAAACGCCCCGAACCACAACTTCGGCTGAGATATGGCATTTGAATTGTTGGTGAAATAGATTACTTTTGCAAAACACAACCTATCTCTTTTTTAACACATAATCTGAACCCTATGACACGACTGTACCATGTCCTGTTGTCTTGTCTCCTTCTAATATTGATTGTCCCTTCATTCGCTCAAACTACGACCGATCAGTTTATGTCTCCGGTGATAGAAGATGAAATGACTGTCAATCCGGAGCAAAACAAGATGTGGAGATCCGGGCAAGCCCGGTATTCTGCCAAACCTAAAAGTATGTGGGAACTTGGCATACATGCCGGTCCCGCCTTCATTTCCGGAGATGTAGAAGCTCCTTTTCCTTCCGGATATGGCTTTGGTCTTCATCTCCGCAAAGCTGTCAATTACACCCTGTCCTGGAGGCTGGATGCCACGTATCATTCCTCCAAAGGATATGATGCCCGTTCCTATAATTTCCTGGGCGTTGAGAAGACCTATCTTCAGAATATTGATCAGTTCCCTATCCTCGCGGGTTATACGGATATTGCCACCAACGCGGACAACATACACCGGAATTATAAAGCCAACATTCTGGGTTTAAATTTTGAAGGTGTCCTCAACATTGGCAACATCCTGTTTCACAACCCCTCCAATAAATGGAACTTTTATGGCGTATTGGGCCTGGGATTAAATATTCCCAAGACCTCAATTGACCTACTTGACGGGGACCAATTGTACGATTTTTCCTCCGTTACTGAAGGTTTGGACCTTACAACACAGAAAGGCAGAAAAGAAGCCCGGAAGAATCTGAAAGATCTTCTGGACGGGGATTTCGAAACCGAAGGCGGGGTCGAACGAGATATCATCGCCCTGGGTGACTACAAAACCGTAATTCCCCACATCACCTTTGGGATCGGCCTTTCCCGTAAGCTTTCAAAAAGGATCAACCTTGGTCTGGAACACCGGGTCATGCTGAGCGATAATGATTTGCTGGATGGATTTGAAAACCGTTCTGCTGTCGATGAGTCCAATAGCAATGATGTACCCCACTATACAGCGCTTCGTCTCGGCATCAATCTGGGTTCCTTTGAGAAAAGGATTGAGCCTTTGTATTGGGTCAATCCACTTGACGGCCCGTTCAATGATCTGGCCGAGCTCAAACAACGTCCAAAGTTTGACCTGACGGACAGCGATGGTGACGGTGTCATCGATATGCTGGATCAGGAGCCCAATACCCCTGCCGGATGTCCGGTGGACACCCGTGGCGTCATGTTGGACAGCGATGGGGATGGTGTGGTCGATTGCAAAGATCATGAACCATACTCACCACCAGGTTACGAGGTGGACCAAAATGGGGTGGCTATCATCAAGGATCCATTTTTAAAAGAAAGCCAGGTCGTCGAACTGATCAATCAGCGTACAGCAGCAATTGAATCCAGTTTGAACTGGTTTCTCCCTATGATCCATTTTGATCTGGACAAGTACTATATTAAACCTGAGTTTTATGGCTCTCTCCACCAGACCGCTGCGGTCATGCGTTCCCATCCTGATCTTAAGGTAGCTGTCAACGGATTTTCCGACAACAGAAATGATGAAGTCTACAATAAGGTTTTGTCTTACAATCGTGCCAATGCCGCAATCAATTACCTGATCAGCAATTATGATCTTCCCAGAAGTCGATTTATACTCACGTATGTAGGAGAAAAGAACCCTATCGTCAAAGATTTGAAAGATAATCACAACACCAACACCACTGAAGAATTCAAACATTATATCAACCGCCGCGTGGAATTCCGCGTAGCCACCTCGACTGATACCGATATGAGCCGGCCGGAAGGTCCGGAAGCCGGCCAGAATACGCCGGGTTCATCCAGACCCGGATCCAAGTATTCCGGCAATTACAACTCTGGGTACTAGTCATCTTTATTGCATAGGGTTATTTGAGATAGATTTTTTTGTGTATTCAAAAGCTCCTCTCCCTTACCGGATTGGGGCTTTTGAGTTTTTTAGCCCTTCGTACCAAAAGGTAAAGGGTATATCCCTAAATTTGAGCGTACAAATAGCAGATAGTTCATGGCTGAAATTATTCGGATGCCCAGGCTGAGCGATACGATGGAAGAAGGCAATATCGTAGCCTGGTTGAAAAAGGTCGGTGACAAAGTTTCTCCTGGTGATATCCTGGCAGAAGTCGAGACGGATAAAGCGACTATGGAACTGGAAAGTTTTCATGAAGGCTACCTCCTGCATATCAGTGTAGAACAGGGACCCGTTCCAGTCAACGATATACTGGCCGTCATCGGGGGAAAAGACGAAGACTACAAAGCCATTCTGGCAGAATCAAAATCGCCATCTGCTGAAACTTCGAAAACAGCGCCCGTGGCCCCTGAAGCCAAACCCAGCACTCCAAGTGTAAATGGTGGAGAAACTTCAACATCACCTTCCCCTACTCCCCCTAGCCCTGAAACGGCAGTTGCCCCGGTTTCCGGAGCAAGGATCAAAAGTTCTCCTCTGGCTAAATCCATGGCCTCCGAAGCCGGCATTGACCTGTCCGTCATCTCCGGAACAGGAGACGGGGGCCGAATTATAAAACGGGATGTGGAGAACTTTGTCTCTGATGCGGGAGCATCAAGGGATAAGGCTAATGTACCTGCTGCTGCTCAATACGAAGATGTCCCACTGAGCCAGATGAGGAAAACCATAGCCCGCCGTCTCGCTGAAAGCAAATTTTCCGCACCCCATTTTTATCTGACGATCAAGATCAATATGGACAGGACGACCGAAGCCCGTAAAGCCATACAGGATCAATCAGGTGCTAAAATTTCATTCAACGATTTTATTATCAAAGCCTGTGCTGTAGCCCTGCGACATCACCCGGCTGTCAACTCCTCCTGGCTCGGAGATAAGATCAGAGTCAATCAAAATATCAATGTTGGTGTTGCTGTAGCGGTGGATGAAGGGCTGCTCGTGCCTGTCCTATTTGCTGCTGATCAGATGGGGCTTTCCGATATTAATGCGCATGTGGCTTCTCTGGCCGAAAAAGCAAGAACCAAGAAACTCCAGCCTCAGGAAATGCAGGGCAACACCTTTACCATTTCCAATCTCGGGATGTTTGGCATTGATGAATTTACGGCCATTATCAATCCGCCGGATGCTGCCATTCTTGCCGTAGGTACTATTGCCGATGAGCTCTTTTTGGAAGATGGAAAAGTCGCATCGGCCCGGATTATGAAGGTCACGCTGTCATGTGATCACAGAGTCGTGGACGGTGCTACCGGAGCCCGCTTTCTTCAGACCGTGAAGCAATATCTGGAGAATCCCGTGTCGATGTTATTGTAAGCCCCAACCTTACCTGCCCCGGAGGATTTTTACATACATTTGAGTATCTATGTCACAACATTCCTCCCGCCATCTGGAATTTGCCATTCGTTCTATCGGGCAATTGCCCGGTATCGGACGAAAAAGTGCACTCCGTATTGCCCTCTTTCTACTCAAACACAAGAACACGATTCTTCCGGATCTGATGGAGGGACTACATGGTATTCGCCACCACATCCAGCACTGCAAAACCTGTCATCATCTGTCGGACGGGGATATTTGCGGTATTTGTACCAATGCCAGTCGACAACGTCATACCGTATGTGTGGTGGAATCTGAACGGGACGTCATTGCCATCGAAGATACCGGCCAGTATCATGGACTCTATCATGTATTGGGCGGGATCATTTCGCCTATTGAGGGCATCGGCCCGCAGGATCTCAACATCCAAAGTCTGCTGGACCGAATCGCGCAGGACGATGTCAAAGAATTGATCATGGCTATCAGCCCTACCATCGAAGGCGAAACCACGATTTTTTATCTGACCAAACTGCTCAAAGCCTATGAGGTACGAATCAGCATTATTGCCAGAGGCGTGTCGTTTGGAGGGGAACTCGAATATGCAGATGGGCTTACCCTGGGTCGGTCGATCGTGGCCCGTACCAGCATTGAATTGACCGAAAATGCTTAATCCCCATTCGCGTTGAGACTGTCCGTCATCATCGTCAGCTACAACGTCTATCCTTTTTTAGATAATTGTCTGCGCTCGGTGCGTCAGGCGCTGAACGGCCTCGTTGCTGAAATCATTGTGGTGGATAATGCTTCGGTGGACCGTACACCACAGCTGGTGCAGCACCATTTCCCTGATGTGAGACTGATCGCCAATTCCGACAATGTGGGCTTTGCCAAAGCCAATAATCAGGGCATCAAAATGGCATCGGGAGAATACATCCTGCTGCTGAATCCGGATACCATTGTATCTGAAGATACCTTTTCCGTTTGTCTTGCATTTATGGACGATCATCCTGACGCCGGTGCCCTTGGGGTCAAGATGCTGGATGGTAGCGGGCAATTTCTTCCGGAATCCAAACGGGGACTCCCCACGCTGCTGTCCTCCTTTTTGAAAATGTCAGGACTCTACCGTTTAGCCCCCCGATCCGCCAAATGGAATGCCTACTACCAGGGGCATATCGGAGAGGATGAAACCGCCCGGATTGACGTGTTGTGCGGCGCCTTTATGTGTATACGTCAAAGTGCCTTGCTCAAGACCGGCCTGCTGGACGAAGATTTCTTTATGTATGGCGAGGACATCGATTTATCCTATCGTATTACCCGCGCCGGGTATTCCATTTACTATCTACCCACCACTAGTATTATACACTATAAGGGAGAATCTACGCGTAAATCATCGTTGAACTATATACTGACCTTTTACCAGGCCATGCTCATTTTTACCCGGAAGCATCCGGAATTTAAAGGCCAGAAATCCCTGATCCAGCTTGCCATCTATTTTCATGGGGCCTTGCAGTTTCTAAGGCAAAGCATCTCCAGATTGTATCCACCGGTGCTGGATGGCCTCCTGATCGCGGGAACTTTCGCGGGAGTCAGCTTGCTCTGGCAGCGGTATTATTTTGGACATTTCGACTACTTTCAACCTTCCTTTTACCGTGTCAATATCCCCATCTACACCGGTATCTTTATGCTGTCCATGTACCTCAACGGTGCGTATGACCGTCCCGTATCCCGGAGGGCTTCCTGGCTCGGATTTATGTATGGTGTACTCATCATCTTTGTAGTCTATGCCCTCCTACCGGTGGAACTGCGGACTTCCCGGATGGTGATTATCCTGGGTTCCCTCACCTACCTCGGACTCATGCTGCTGGTCAGAACCTATGTACCTCCATGGCATGAAGCGGCTTCCGTATCTGCTGCTCAAGCCGGCCGAAGAGCCATTATCATTGCCGGACAAGATGAATCATCCCGGATACGTGAACTCATCAACCGATCCCGGGACCAGATTGAAATTGCAGGAACTGTTTTTCCTCAGGATGATCTTTCGTCCGTCCCAACTGGATTTCTTGGCCATATGGCACACATCGAAGACATCCTGCGTGTGCATCGGGTTAAGGAAATTATTTTTTCCGCGCTGGATGTCCCTTTCTCCGTGTTTACCGGATATATGTCGCGACTCGGGCCTTCCTACCGGTATATGCTCGCGGCTTCGACTACAATGAATATTGTCGGCAGCATGAACCGGGATACGGAGGGTGAATCCTATGCCATACGGGTGCATTTCAACCTTTCGGAAGAAGCTCCCCAACGGGCAAAGCGTTTGTTTGACATCATGACCTCTCTCTGCCTTATCCTTCTGTTTCCATTCCTAATGCTGATCCTCCCAAGGCCGATACTTGCGCTGCGCAACATACTGCGCGTATTGTCCGGAAAATGGACATGGGTGGCCTATCATCCTGCTGATCGTTTGGTTAATACGTTGCCACGGCTGAGACCCGGAATTGTATATCCCGCACATCCGGCAGACGATGTGGATATCGACCGGCGTTTACAACATATCCATTATGTATACGCACGGGATTATCATTGGACTACTGATCTTTCTATCTTAACCTCACAACTCAAACATATCGGGCATCAGCCTGTCACTTATGGAGAATGAAATGATCGACCGGATAAAAAAATTAGCCCGTGAACTTCTTCCTGAAATAACAGCGCTCCGAAGAGAATTGCATCAATATCCGGAGCTTTCATTTCAGGAGGAGAAAACATCCGGACGGGTCAAGGCTTTTCTTAAATCACATGAAATCGAATTTACGGATGGCTGGGCAGGGTTTGGTGTAGTTGCCTCCATCCAGGGTAGCGCTGCAGGACCCCTGGTAATGCTTCGCGGGGATATGGACGCCTTACCCATCCAGGAAGAAAACAAAGTCCCCTATGCATCAAGACATGACGGGATCATGCATGCCTGCGGGCATGATGTACATACCAGTGTCCTACTGGGCGTGGCGGCCATACTGAAAGTACTTCAGCCATCCCTTCGTGGTGAGGTTCGGCTGATATTTCAGCCTGGTGAAGAAAAATTGCCAGGTGGAGCCTCCATGATGATTGACGAAGGTCTTTTTGCAGTGGGGAAGCCGGATTGGATCATAGCCCATCATGTTTTTCCAGCATTACCGGCGGGTCATGTAGGATTTCGCAGCGGACTGTATATGGCCTCCTCGGATGAAATCTATATTACGATCCATGGCAAAGGGGGCCATGCTGCAACGCCACATCAATGCGTAGATCCAATCGTCATCGCAGCCAGATTGGTTACAGCCCTTCAAGAGATTATTAGCCGTAGTATAGATCCAGTGGCCCCGGGTGTGCTAACGATCGGCCGTATTTGGTCAGATGGCGGAGCTACCAACGTGATTCCGGATACAGTCCATCTGGAAGGTACCCTCAGAGCCATGGATGAAGACTGGAGATCTAGGGCGCATCTGTTGATTCGCAATCTGGTCGATCTAACCTGCAGAGCCTCAGGTGCTACTTCCGATACACGTATTGTCATCGGTTATCCAAGCCTTAGAAATGATGAAATCATCACCTCTTTTTGCAGGACATCTGCACAAACCTATCTTGGGGAGGACCGCGTTCATGAGTTGCCTGTCCGGATGAGTTCTGAAGACTTTGCCTTCTATTCCCAGCATGTACCCGCTACTTTCTACCGGCTCGGAACTGGATGGAGTGAAGAACCAGAACGTAACTATCCCGTTCACTCCAATCGCTTTGACATCAATGAAGAGGCCCTGGAGACCGGTATGGGACTTATGGCCTATATGGCACTGACCCAAGTCAAAGTTGAAGAAACCCGTCCTGATCGGCCAGTATAAAGCTCCGGCATTGCCGTATTCAATACCTTTTCTCCAGTCGGTCGGCTGTATGTACGTCCAGGGTCATGGCCATTTTCCAACAAAAAACACATATTTTTTTTTATAAATTATAAACTATTTTGAATCAATGTTATATTTTTGATATAAATTCATCATATTTACTAAAAGCTAATCCTTACGGTTATGTCAAAAGTCCTTATCGTCGATGACGAACGTAGCATCCGTCACACCCTCCGGGATATCCTGGAATTTGAAAAGTATGAAGTCGACGAAGCGGCTGACGGCATGGAAGCTCTGGTCAAGATCAAGCAGAGTACCTATGATGTCATTGTGCTGGACATCAAGATGCCAAAGTTGGATGGCATGGATGCATTGGACAAGATCCAGGAGATTGCCCGGGAAACGCCTGTTGTGATGATTTCCGGCCATGCCTCCATAGATACGGCCGTGGAAGCCGTCAAAAAAGGGGCATTTGATTTCATCTCCAAACCACCAGACTTGAACCGTCTGTTGATTACACTACGCAATGCCATGGATAAGTCCGAACTCATCACAGAGAAAAAAGTTTTGCAGACCAAAGTCTCCAATAGCCGGAGTCAGCCTATAGTGGGGCAATCCAAGTGTATTCATCAGATCATGTCGACCATTGAACTGGTGGCCCCGACTGATGCCCGCGTCCTGATCACCGGTCAGAATGGCACCGGAAAGGAGCTCGTGGCGCATTGGATTCACCAAAAGAGTCACCGAAAGGACCACCCCCTGATTGAGGTTAATTGTGCTGCTATTCCATCCGAACTCATCGAAAGTGAATTGTTTGGTCATGAGAAAGGAGCTTTTACTTCAGCGATAAAAACCCGTCCTGGCAAATTTGAGTTGGCCAATTGCGGGACTATCTTTCTGGATGAAATTGGCGACATGAGTCTTTCTGCGCAAGCCAAGGTCCTTCGTGCATTGCAGGAGAATAAAATCGTCCGGGTCGGCGGTGATAAGCAAATCCGTGTGGATGTTCGGGTGATTGCGGCCACCAATAAGGATCTGCGTAAACTCATCGATGCGGGTAAATTCAGAGAGGACCTCTATCACCGGCTGGCGGTCATCATTGTGGACGTTCCCCCATTGAAAGACCGTGTCGATGACATACCGGCGCTCATCCAGCATTTCAATACTGAAATCTGCAAAGACTATGGCATTCCCGAGAAAGCCTTTGACAATAAAGCCATCAAAAAACTTCAATCCCTGCCCTGGACCGGCAATATCCGTGAATTGAAAAATGTCGTTGAACGTCTTATTATTCTGGGGGGAAAGACCATTTCAGCACAAGACATTGAACGCTTTGTACTGCCTACTGCCAATTCAATTGTAGAAATGCGTGAAGTCCTTTCCCGCTTTTCAGATCTCAAAGATCTGCAACGGTACATTGAACAGGAATTTGTCAATTACCAGGCTTCGAATGACTAACATGTACCTCGCAGTACAAGTGCAATTTAGTTTACTAACGAAATACACGCGACATGATTGAAGGTGATAGAATGTCTCCTCGACTGATGAAACAATGGTCCCAGATCAAAGGCGAGAATGCCTGGACTATGTTTAAGGTCATCGCGGAGTTTGTGGATGGTTTTGAATCCCTTAATCGCATTGGCCCTTGTATTTCCATCTTTGGCAGTGCCCGAACGAAAGCGGATCACCCCAACTATCAGAATGCAGTTCGTATTGCACAGTTGCTGACTGAGGCTGGTTTTGGAGTGATTACAGGTGGTGGTCCCGGCATTATGGAGGCCGCTAACAAAGGTGCCAGTATGCAAGGTGGTGTTTCAGTAGGTCTCAATATTGATCTGCCGTTTGAACAATCCCATAATGCCTATATCGATATGGACAAAAACCTTAATCACCGGTACTTTTTTGTCCGCAAAGTCATGTTTGTGAAATATGCACAGGGGTTTATAGTCTTGCCCGGCGGATTTGGTACGCTGGATGAAGCATTTGAAGTGCTGACGCTTATCCAAACGAAAAAAATATCACGAGTACCTGTAGTACTCGTTGGAACGGCCTTTTGGTCTGGACTTAAAGAATGGATCGTTCAGGTCATGCTGGAGCGAGAACACAATATCCATCCTGATGATCTGGATCTGCTGCCTGTCATGGACGAAGCGGAGGATGTCGTGAAATATATCAACGACTTCTACGCCCAGCGCGGCGACCTCCTCAGTCCGAATTTAATACTCTGATAAAAAAAACCGGATGCACATGGCTCCGGTTTTTTTCTTGTACGTCGTCTATGAGAGTTCGACTATTTGAGGTGCACCATCAGGTTTTCCCAGTAGAATGCAATACCCTGCTCTGTCACTTCAAATCGTAATTGTTCATGAAAAACCGGTGAAGTCTCTGATACCGCAGTGAGACGCAGGGCATCTTTGCTTTCATCGTACCTGTAGGCGCCCCATTGCTCCCATACGGTATTGAATACCCAGGTCCATTCTTTCTCTCCCGGTATGGTAAACAGCGCATATTTTCCGGCAGGTAAAATATGCCCTTGCAACGTGAGATCTATATCCGTTTCGATCGTAGTGGCTTCATTAGCCCCCGTGCGCCATACTTTGCCATACGGGACCAGATCGTCCCAGATCGCTCTGCCTTTCACGGAAGGGGCGGAATACTGGATCGTGACCTGTGCTTCCAGAATACTGCCCTTAGCTTCCTTAGCCGGACTTGGACGTGATACCAGATCCTGCCCAAAAATTGCATTACTCCCCAACCCAAAGCTGAGGGCCAATGTCAAAAAAAGAAAAATTTCCTTCATCTTATTTCAAATTGAGGTTAACAGTTACATGGTGTTGGTTCAAAACGAGTAATCGGAATTCCAACAATGCTATCTGCCAACCGGTTTAGAATTCTCCCACAAATTAGTTAAAAAAACCGGCTTCAATCCCTAACCGAAGATACCCCCGGTAATGCGGATAAAAGTCAGCATCATATAGGACGCGGGATTTAAAGGCCCCAGCAATATCATCCATCCGTATAAACACTTTGAGAAAACGGATCTCCATTCCTAAGCCTGCGTCAATTCGCCAATACTCCGGAATCGGCGGACCGGAGGTCAAATGGTACGTCCCGGTAACTGGAAAATAAGAATTGCCGGAAAGGCGGTCATGATACGTGATGTCTATACCCGGGATCATCGTGACTTTCCGGTCAAACAACTTAACACGCCCATACACACCCGTCGTGTACATAAGCGTGGGTATGGCCAGTTCGGCGCGTGCATCGGGCTGCCAGATTATATCTCCGATCACACCAAACCATTTGAAATCAAATTTTTTGCGAATAAAGAACCGCAGGAGTGAAAAGGAAGATTCAAGTTGCCGGGGTACCCGTGAGGAGTCAAAATAAATAAGGTGATCAAACATCATCCACGTTACGCCGGCTTTCAATTTTTGCTCGTCCACCTCCCATTGAACACCCCATTCGTGGATCAACGGATGGTCAAAGGATGTCTGATAAACCGGTACCTGGCTGACATACAAAGACGACTCGACCAATGAGGGTTGTCTTCGGCTAATCCCCCAATGTCCTTTGAGATGACCTATGATCCCCATTGTCAAAATACCATCGGCGCGGAAAGAAAAGTTACCTTCTGCCTGACCCAGACCCAGTGAAAAACGGCCCATAAGTTGTAGTGGTTCTATCCACTGAAAGTCTCCTCCTCCTTCGAAATATGTTTCATGGATGGACCCTTCTACGGGTTCTTGCTCCAAACGGATATTCCGATATCGCAGCGATGCATGGATCACCGAACGCGCGGGGCGCCATGGCATGGACATACCCGCACTCACCTGATGATCCGTAATAAAGGTGAACTGCCTGATTCCTCTGGAATCTGTGAGATAGGCAGCGGGATAATACGCCGGTATTGTAGAAGCCCGCGAATCCGAATAAGAAAACAGCCCTGAACCGGTTCTGCCTTTCATCCAAAAATCAATCCCCAGCTCAGCTGAATCCCGCGTCAGATGCCAAAGGTGTTGGGTTAAAAACAACCTGTGCTTGTGAGTGGTAAGACCATTGCTCAGAAACGTCGGGACACTTACATCCGGTACAAGTTCGGTGCCGATCAACTCAGGGGCAGAAATCCCTCCGTTTTCCTGAACAACAGCCCCATTAGAAATAAAATTATAGTATGCATTGTAACGGCCTGAGGGTGCCCGATACCAAACACCGACACCCAACGCTGTATTTTTCTGGCGTTGATAGTTAAACTCGCCCAACTGATTTATGCGCCGGTAGGCCAGGCTAAAGTGTATGCCCTGTGCAAAGCTCCTTCCAAAGTCAAGATGCAGCAGGTTGTCTTCCTGGCTGGCCTGGGTGAACCGGATGTGAGTAACCGGTATATCCTGACTGTAATACCGGAAAGAGGATTCATGGAGATAATATGGGTCATACTGCTGCCATCCGGTAGAGAAGCCTGTTGTAACCTGATCCAGGCCCGGAGTTAATGTTCGAGTGGCTGACCCATAGTTTCCCAGGTATGCCCGGTCAAACCGAATCGGGAGTTGGCGCACATCCTCCCAGGAAAAGGTATCCCAAAACGTATATTTTCTATCCGGTGCTCCGAGGAGAACATAGGTCATGGGGACCAGCGTGTCGAGGGGTATTATTCCGGTGGGTACGGAATCCTGCCGGGTAGTTCCGATGATGGGATTGAGTGGGTTGTCACGCTGTGCCTCAAGGGGAGATTCGGGCCATGGGAGTGCTACGCAGGTAAGAAATAAAGCCTTGACTATTCCATTCATGCACAGAGTATAACGCACTCCGGTGAAGTTATGCTATTCTTTGCCCAAAATAGCGGGATTAACTCCCATCGAGCTGAATCCTCCATCGTGGAAAAGGTTTTGCATCGTGACAGCTCGGGTATAGTCGGAAAACAGGCTCACGCAATACCTGGCGCAATCCTCAGCACTTGCATTTCCCAATGGAGCAGTTGTATTGGCGTAGGAAAAAAAATCATCAAACCCCTTCACTCCGCTCCCGGCTGTGGTCCGGGTAGGTGACTGGGATATGGTATTGACCCGAACCTTTTTCTTAATGCCAAAATGATAGCCAAAGCTGCGGGCAAAGGATTCCAGCAGGGCTTTTGCGTCTGCCATTTCACTATAATCCGGAAACACCCGCTGGGCGGCAATATAGCTCAACGCGAGAATGGATCCGCCTTCTACCATGGCATCCAGGTGGTATAAGGCCTGCATCATCCGATGAAAGGACATGGCACTAATATCAAGCGTCTTGTGCATCCATTCGTGATTCACGTCCGTATAGGTCTTTCCTTTACGCACGTTGAGTGACATCCCTATGGAATGAAGTACAAAGTCCAGTGGACCTCCCAGTACATCCACCGAGCGCTCAAACAAGGCTTTCAATTCTTCTCCAGAGGTGGCATCGGCAGCGATGACTTCAGCCTGAAGTTGTTCTCCCAACTTTTGAATGGTTCCAAATCGCATGGCCACCGGAGCATTCGTAAGGGTAATTCTGGCGCCCTCAGCCACACATTGGGTGGCGACATGCCAGGCGATTGAACTTTCATCGAGTGCCCCAAAGATAACGCCTCGCTTTCCTGCTAAGAGCTGATGTTGAATCATGTTGAAGGTAGCTTTTGATCTACAATTGGAGTATATAGGATCTGAATAATTAGGACCGAAGTACAGCTGCCATGGCGGAACCTATCTGCGCCGGAGATTCCACGACATGCACACCGCAGGAAGCCAGAATCTCCATTTTGGCGGCAGCTGTGTCGGCTTTGCCTCCGATAATAGCACCGGCATGTCCCATTTTTCTTCCTTTGGGTGCGGTTTTACCAGCGATAAATCCGACCACCGGTTTCGTTCCATTTTCCTTGATCCAGTATGCGGCATCCGATTCCATGCTACCGCCAATTTCTCCGATCATGATGATCCCTTCTGTATCGGGATCGGCCATGAGCAACTGGACTGCCTCCAGTGTCGTCGTTCCACATATCGGATCGCCACCGATCCCAATACAGGTCGATTGCCCCAGCCCTGCCTTGGTCACCTGATCTACGGCTTCATAGGTAAGCGTACCCGATCTGGAAACAATACCGATCGTTCCCGGAGTGTGAATAAACCCTGGCATAATGCCGATTTTGGCTTCACCAGGGGTGATAATTCCGGGACAATTGGGTCCTATCAATCGGCTCCCTGATTTATTGAGATAATCTTTGACCCGTATCATGTCCTGAACGGGGATACCTTCCGTGATGCAAACGATGACTTTTATGCCGGACTCCGCGGCCTCCAGTATTGCATCCGGTGCAAATGCAGGTGGGACAAAGATGATAGACACATTGGCGCCAGTTGCGGCTACTGCATGGTGTACCGTATTGAAGACCGGGCGGTCCAGGTGAGATTGACTTCCCTTTCCGGGTGTTACCCCACCTACAACATTCGTTCCGTATTCGATCATCTGTCCGGCATGGAAGGTTCCTTCCGTACCGGTAAACCCCTGCACAATGACACGACTGTCCTTTCCAACGAGTACACTCATAAATTTGTAATGATACTTTCTTCCATTAATGAAACAAGAAAACGTCTTCATCCGGACGATGCATCAGGTATTTCTCCCTGGCAAACTTTTCCTTGTTGCTCATCAGGTCCTGATGAGCTGTTTCCGCTTCAGCCAATTGTTTGCGGTACGTTTCAATGGAGGATTCCAACTCACGCACAGCGCTTCTGAGACTCCATTGGGTGATCACGTTGTGCTTGTCAAAGAAAAGCATCCACATGACAAACAAGACCGCAGCCACGGAATATTTATTAAGCCAGCCGGCAGAGATGAGATTCGAAATTACCTGCCGCAGATGAATGAGTCGCTTCATGTAGTTGAGACCTGATGGTAATGGCCGAAAGATACTCTATATCCCCGACCTGTACAAACTGATCACTGGAGGTTAAAAAAAGGGGGACAGGCCCATACCTGGCGTTTGATCCAATGTATACGCTGCTGTCCCCTGCTCAAGGGATTAATTGTCCAGGCAGGAATTGCCTATAATGATGATCACGGGACAATCAGATATGACATGGAATTAAACCTTGACTTGCAAGGACCATGCCAAAGCTAGATGAAGGTGAGGCTGAATTATGGGGAAAAAGGGAAATGAACTATGAATTAAAAAGTCAACGCCCGAGTAAGGATCTGCCGGGATAAAACGCGGCGTCACCCAGGATATCACAGATTCGGAGCAACTGGTTGTACTTAGCCACCCGGTCTGAGCGTGAGAGGGATCCGGTTTTGATCTGACCTGTGTTGAGCGCCACGGAAAGATCTGCGATGGTCACATCTTCCGTTTCACCGCTGCGATGACTGATGATGGATGTAAATCCATTGCGGGTTGCCAGTTGTACGGCTTCTATAGTTTCAGACAGGGTCCCAATCTGATTCAACTTGATCAGGATACTATTGGCACTTTGCCGCTCGATGCCCAAAGCCAGGCGGTCTACATTGGTCACGAAGAGGTCATCACCGACCAGTTGAACGGTATCTCCAAGTGTGGCGGTAAGTTTTGACCAACCTGACCAATCATCTTCGTCCAGTCCGTCTTCAATGGAGAATATGGGATATTTACTGCACCATTCGGCCCAATACTCGACCATTTCATCCGAGGTTTTCTTCATACCACCTGACTTCTTAAATATATAGAGTTGCTCCTCCGCATTATAAAATTCGGAGGCGGCGGCATCCATGGCGATCACCATATCCTCACCCGGTTTATAACCCGCATTTTCAATGGCCCGGAGTACGGTCTCTATAGCTTCTTCGTTGGACTTGATATTGGGGGCGAATCCGCCTTCATCACCAACATTGGTGGAATAGCCGGCCTGCTGCAATACTTTTTTCAAATGGTGAAATACCTCGGTACCCATACGAAGTGCATCCCGAAAATGATCTGCACCCACAGGCATAATCATAAACTCCTGAAAGTCGATGCTGTTGTCCGCATGAGAGCCCCCGTTCAGAATATTCATCATCGGGACCGGAAGAATGTGGGCACTTACACCTCCGATATACCTAAACAAAGGTTGGCGGTACTCCATCGCTGCTGCTTTTGCTACAGCCAGGCTGACGCCGAGCATGGCATTGGCTCCGATCCCGGATTTATTGAGGTTGGGGTCCAGGTCAATCATGGACTGATCAATTTCTAACTGATCCGCCACATCCATACCTATTATTTGTTCGGAGATTTTCTCTTCTACATTCCTGCAGGCATCCAGTACGCCTTTCCCCAGATATCGGGTCGCATCTCCATCACGGAGTTCCACGGCTTCATGTTTACCGGTCGAGGCACCGGAGGGCACAGCGGCCCTGCCTGTACTACCGGCTTCTGTATACACTTCGACTTCGATGGTCGGATTTCCGCGGCTGTCCAGAATTTCGCGGGCGATGATGTCTACTATGGCACTCATACTGCAAATGTAAGTTTCAGCCGTGAATTCGCTCGTTTTGGGTGAGCCGATTTGGCGAGTTTTAGGTACGCCTTGGCTAGTTTGACCCGGACATCAGGGAAACGAATTCATCGAACAGATATCTGGAATCATAAGGACCGGGGGAAGACTCGGGGTGGTACTGCACGGAAAAAGCAGGTTTCCCCTTTATCCGAAGTCCTTCGACCGTTTGATCATTCAGGTTGATATGCGTAATTTCTATCGCGTCCTTCTTTTTGGAAATGGCATCTGGCGAAACGCCAAACCCATGATTCTGGCTGGTAATCTCAGCTCTGCCTGTGGCGAGGTTTAGCACTGGATGATTAATGCCGCGGTGGCCATGATGCATTTTATAGGTAGAAATTCCCTGTGACAAAGCCAAAAGTTGATGGCCGAGGCATATACCAAATACGGGAAGTCCGGATTGGACCACTTCATTGATTACACCATGTGTGTAGGTCATAGCAGCAGGATCACCGGGCCCATTGGAAAGGAACACCCCATGTGGGTTAAAGTCCATCAATTCCTGGTAGGTCGCTGTCGCCGGAAATACTCTGATATAGCATCCGCGGTCAACCAGGCAACGGAGAATATTCTTCTTGATGCCATAATCCAACGCCGCGATTCTAACCGGCGCAATTGGTGATCCCGCTTCATATATTTCGCGGGTAGATACTGCGGAACTCAACTCGAGTCCTTCCATGGAGGGGACCGCGTCCAGTCGTTTCTTAAGACTTTTCAAGTCTGTGTCTTCAGAGGAAATGATGGCATTCATCGCGCCTTTGCTTCGAATATGGCGAACCACTGCCCGTGTATCGATGCCATAAATACAAAGCCGATCCTGCTCTTCAAAATAAGCCTGAATGGATTGATCTGCCATGGCTCTGCTATAGTCATCCACGAACGTCTTACACACCAGTGCATTGATTTGAACATGGTGGCTCTCGACCTCAACGTGGCGGATGCCATAATTACCGATATGGACGTGCGTTGTGACCAGAATCTGTCCGAAATACGAGGGATCGGTAAAGATCTCCTGATAGCCCGTCATCCCTGTATTGAAACAGATCTCGCCGGTTGCGGTGCCTAAGCGCCCTGCGGCTTTACCCTCAAAATATGTTCCGTCTTGTAAAAGGAGAAAGGCTCTTGGAGCCGAAGCATCTACTGGCATGTGGTTGATCCTTACATTCAGGGGAACAAATATATATGAAAAAAGCTAATTGATCTTTACGGATTACTTCGCTTCACTTTCTTAAATGAAAAAGGCCGCACTTTGCGGCCTTTTTCTGTTTATTCTTCCTCTGACGTCCCCAGTACTTCCGTGGCTGCGGCTGCGGCAGGTGCTGCGGCAGCGGTGGCTGTTTTACCTTTGCCTCTGCGAGAGCGTCTGGTTTTTCCTGCAGAAGTAGTGGTGGTCTCACTGCGGCGTTTTTTTGTATTGGTATAGATCTCATTAAAATCCACCAATTCGATCATGGCCATTTCGGCTCCATCGCCCTTTCGGAACCCGGTCCGGATCACCCGGGTATATCCTCCGGGACGATCTGCTATTTTAGTCGCCACGGTTGAAAATAATTCTGTGACCGCATCTTTATTGCTCAGGTATGAGAATACGACCCTGCGGCTATGCGTAGTGTTGTTTTTTGATTTTGTGATCAGCGGCTCAATATGTTTCTTCAACGCTTTGGCTTTGGCCACGGTCGTGAAGATCCGCTTGTGTGTAATAAGGGCAATACTGAGATTCATCAGCAGCGCGGCGCGATGGCCTGCCTTGCGGCCCAGATGGTTGAATGACTTTCCGTGTCTCATGACCTGAGTTTGGTGGTTAAAAAATAAATTGACCTCGCAGCACCCGGCTTACGCCTTCAGGTTACTGCAGTGAAGTGCTGGATGATATTATTCTTCGTCCAGTTTGTATTTGGATAAATCCATACCGAAGGTTAATCCCTTCATCTGGAGGAGTTCTTCAATTTCCACCAGCGATTTTTTTCCAAAATTCCTGAATTTCAGGAGTTCATGGGTATCAAATTTGACGAGTTCAGCCAGTGAGTTGATCTTGGCTGCTTTCAAACAATTATATGCCCGTACGGACAGATCAAGATCTTCGAGGGAGGTCTTGAGGAGTTTACGCATGCTGAGGATGTGCTCGCTGACGATTCCATCTTCTTTTCCGACTTTGTCATCAAACGTGATGTGCTCATCCGTGATGAGCATCAGGTGCTGGATGAGGATACGGCTTGCTTCCTTGATGGCTTCTTCCGGATGAATAGTTCCATCTGTCTCCAGGTCTATACTGAGTTTTTCATAATCCGTACGCTGACCTACCCGGGTATTGGAAACGTGATATGAAACCTTCTTGATGGGCGTATAAATCGCATCTACGGGGATGACGCCAATGGGTGCATTCTCCGGCATATTTTCTTCGGCGGGTACATAGCCACGGCCTTTGGTGATCGTCATCTCCAGCTCGAGATTGACGGAGGGCTCCATGCGACAGATCAGGAGATCCGGATTCATGATCTTAAAGACATTGGTCTTGGATTCGATATCCTTGGCTCTGAACTCATCCTGTCCACTGATGGTGATGTAAATCTGGTGCTCTGTTGTCTTGTCTCCTTTAATGGCGCTTTTGAGGCGAATCTGCTTGATGTTGAGGATAATGTCCACAACATCTTCCACCACGCCTGGTATAGAGGAGAATTCATGATCGACGCCTGCAATCCGGATAGCAGATACGGCATACCCTTCAAGCGAAGAGAGTAAAACTCGGCGTAATGAATTTCCAATGGTTTGGCCAAAACCGGGTTCGAGGGGTTTGAATTCAAACTGACCTTGAAAGTCGGTGGCTTTCTGCAACAAAATTTTGTCCGGCTTTTGAAAATTCAGGATGCTCATAAAGGTAATTTCTGAATGAAGGAATACATATATTGGGGAAAATGGTTGCAGTCGATTTGGCGTCTGCAACCATTTTTCTTAATGTTCTATTTCGAATACAACTCGACGATCAACTGCTCGTTGATCCGTTCCGGGATATCATCGCGTTCAGGATAGGAGAGGAATTTACCTTCCAAACGATCCGGGTTCCATTCCAGCCAAGGAAATTTTCGGATGTCGGCTTTTGCCGCTACGTTGTCGGTGATGAGTTCGAGGCTTTGAGATTTACCACGGACACTTACCGCATCACCCGGCTTCAGTTGATAGGATGGTATATTTGCCAGTTCGCCATTCACGAGTACATGTTTGTGAGAGACCAACTGTCTTGCGCCGCGGCGTGTTTTGGCGATGCCCAAACGAAAGACGGTATTGTCAAGTCTGGATTCCAGTAATTGAAGGAGCACCGTGCCTGTAACACCACTCTTGGAGGTGGCTTTCTCAAAAATGTTGCGGAATTGACGTTCCAATACGCCATAGGTATACTTCGCTTTCTGCTTTTCGAGAAGCTGAAGGGCATACTCTGATTTCTGGCGGCGGCGTTTGGAGTTTCCGTGCTGTCCGGGGCGGTATTTTTTTCGCTCAAAACTTTTGTCAAAGCCAAAGATCATTTCGCCTAAGGCTCTGGCTTTCTTGGTAGTAGGTCCGGTATATCTTGCCATAATTAAATCAAATAGCTAAACGTATATAAAGCAACTGCCTCAGCAGATTGGCATCAAACTCTTCTTCTTTTAGGTGGGCGGCATCCATTGTGGGGCACCGGTGTGAGATCCTGAATCTTGGACACCCGTACGCCTGTGGCATCGATGGCCCGAATAGCCGCTTCCCTGCCTGCTCCGGGGCCTTTGACAAAGACCTCAGCAGCGCGCATCCCGGCATCGTATGCTTCCTGAGCCGCGCTGGACGCAGCAATTTGGGCCGCATAGGGTGTATTCTTCTTGGAGCCTTTGAAACCAGCCTTACCTGCGGAGGCCCAGGAAATAACATGTCCTGCCCGGTTGGTCAGGGTCACGATAATATTGTTGAAGGTGGCCTGGATAAACACCTTTCCATCGGTGTCTACTTTGACTTTCCGCTTCTTTGCTGCCTTTTTTACTGACTTAGCCATAATGCTCAATAGAGTATATTACAGGGATGGGATTATTTCGTTACTTTTTTCTTGTTGGCAACGGTCTTCCGCTTGCCTTTTCTGGTCCGGGCGTTGGTTTTGGTCCGCTGACCGCGAACCGGGAGACCTTTACGGTGGCGTAACCCTCTGTAGCAGGCGATATCCATAAGCCGCTTGATCTGAAGTTGTACTTCTGACCGAAGTTCTCCCTCCACTTTGTAGGTTTCCTGGATAATCCGGGAAATACTCATGATGTTGTCATCACTCCAGTCCTGGACTTTGACACTTTCACTGATGGTGGCTTGCTCCAGAATGCTTTTGGCCCGGCTGGCGCCGATGCCATAGATGTACTGAAGGCTGATGATGCCCCTTTTATTTCTTGGTAGGTCTATACCTGCAATCCTGGCCATATGATGTTTGGTTTATCAGCCTTGACGCTGTTTAAATTTTGGATTCTTCTTGTTGATGATATACAGCCTGCCTTTCCGTCTGACAATTTTACAGTCCACGGAACGCTTTTTGATGGAAGCTCTTACTTTCATTTCACTTAATATTTAAGGCATTATATATGCCTGTTTATTTATATCTGTAGGTGATTCTGCCCCTGGACAAATCATAGGGTGACATTTCCACCGACACCTTGTCCCCAGGCAGGATCCGGATGTAATTCATCCGCATTTTACCTGAGATTGTGGCTATCAGCATATGATCATTTTCCAATCGTACTCTGAACATGGCATTAGACAGGGCTTCCTCGATGATTCCGTCCTGTTTGATTACCTGTTGTTTAGCCATTTTTTAATTTTGGAGTGCAAATATCTATCTTTTTATCGATACTTCGGACAAATTGACATTATTTTTTATAACGGCTTCGACCAGCGAATGGTCAGAAAGTACATCTGCCTCGCCTTTTCGGATGGCTATAGTATGTTCATAGTGAGCTGATGGTTTCGAATCCCTGGTGACCAGAGTCCATCCGTCTTTTTTCATTGTAACCTCCCTGCTTCCGAGGTTGATCATCGGCTCAATTGCGATGGTCAGGCCCTCATGGAGCATGGGCCCTTTTCCCCGCTTTCCATAATTGGGGACTTCAGGTGGCTCGTGCAAGCTGCGTCCAATTCCGTGTCCTACCATTTCGCGAATCACCCCATACTGATGTTTTACTTCAGCATGTTGCTGGACCGCAAAGCCAATATCCCCCAGTCGATTGCCCGCTACAGCCTGCTCAATCGCCAATGCCAGACACCCACGTGTGGTCGTCAGCAAATCCATCGTATCAGGATAGATTTCGCCTATAGCGAATGTAAAGGCGGCATCTCCAAAAAAGCCATTCATCCGTACCCCACAATCGATGGTGACTATATCGCCTTCCCGGATTGCCCTGGCATCTGGAATACCATGTACGATGACTTCATTAAAGGAAATACATAAGGAACCGGGAAAAGGAAATACACTACCGGGATATCCTTTAAAGGCCGGCTCTGCTCCGTGATCCCGAATAAACGTTTCAGCAAGCTGGTCCAGTTCCAATCCGGTAATGCCGGGCCTGATGTGCCCGGCGACTTCTGCCAGTGTGCGGGAGACCAACAGACAGTTGATCCTGATCAATTCAATCTCTTCCTGGGACTTATACTGAAATCGCGATCCTCCTATAGACATGTGTGGTGGATCATCAGTGTAATAAAACGAAACAGGAAAAAATCATGCGCAAAGTCCTTCATTACATATTGGCCCCAATCTGCATACCGCTACCGCTACTGCGGCCTTTCAGGCGTCCGGATTTGACCAGGCCATCGTATTTGCGCATCAGAAGATGACTTTCCACTTGCTGGAGTGTATCCAGGATCACCCCGACCAGGATCAACAGAGATGTCCCGCCAAAAAAGATGGCAAAACCCTGATTGACTCCGGCACTGAACGCAAACTTAGGCAGGATGGTAATCAGCCCCAGAAACAACGCTCCTGGCAATGTTACCCGTGTGGTGATATTATCTATAAAATCGGCGGTATCCTTACCTGGCTTAATCCCTGGAATAAAAGCGTTTTGACGCTTGAGGTATTCTGAATATTGCTGGGGATTGACGATGAGTGCGGTGTAGATGTAGGTAAAGGCGACAACGAGGACGAATGAAAATAGTGCCGTTGCCCATGAAAATGGATCATTCAACGCTCTAAGAAACCCTCCGGTTTGGCCCTGGGCTCCGTCACCCTGCATAAAATACTGGGCAATGGTCATAGGAAGGAACAGAATGGCCTGCGCAAAAATAATCGGCATAACGCCAGCTGCATTGACTTTCAAAGGGATATAATCCCGGGCGCCTGACTGTGGAATGGTTGCATTACCCCGGCCGACCATTCGTTTGGCAAACTGGATCGGAATCCGTCGGACCCCCTGCACTATCAGGATACACAGCATGGTCACCACAAAGAAGGCAGCCAGTTCGATCACAAACATGAGCAATCCCCCGGTATTGTACTGCGCCTGAAATTCGAAGATCAGGGCTTGAGGAAGGGTTGCAATAATTCCCACCATGATGATCATAGAGATACCATTCCCAATACCTTTATCGGTAATTCGCTCACCGAGCCACATCGCGAGGATGGTACCGGTGGAGAGGATAATGATGCTGGAAAACCAAAATAAGGACATTGGAATATTGGGAGAAATAGCCCCAATGCTTTTGATATAGGTCAGATAGGCTCCGCCCTGAACCAGCGTTATGGCCACAGTGAGGAGTCTGGTTAACTGTGTAATTTTCTTCCGTCCGGACTCGCCTTCCTTCTGCTGTAATCGTTGGAAGTAGGGTACGGCAAATCCAAGGAGCTGAATGATAATTGAAGCCGTGATATAGGGCATAATCCCCAGTGCAAAAATGGCGGCATTATTGAATGCACCTCCCGTAAAGGTATTAATGAGACCCAAAAGATCATTGCTGGTCCGGTTACTGGTAAAGTTGTCCAGAATCGTGGGATCAACACCGGGAAGAACAATCCGTGAACCTAGACGATACACGGCCAGCATGAGAAGTGTAAAAAGAATACGATTACGTAATTCTTTAATCTTCCAGATATGTTGTAGGGTGGTGATAAAGTTCTTCATTCGGCTTTAACCAGATATGCTTACACGATAGTGATACTTCCGCCTGCAGCTTCTACGGCTTTCCGGGCAGCCTCACTCGCTGCATGAGCGGAGAGGTTGATCTTGGTACTGATAGCTCCGCGACCCAGGAGTTTGACCTTGTCATTGCGGGAGATAAAATTATGTTGCTGAAGGACTTCCAGGGTCCATTCCGTGACCTTAAACTTGTCGGTCATGGCCTGTAGTTGATCCAGATTGAGCGCAATAAAGCTCTCCCGGTTTGGGTTCTTAAAACCGCGCTTAGGCAGCCGCATGTGGATTGGCATCTGGCCTCCTTCATGCCCCCTTTTGGACTTATAGCCTGATCTGGACTTCGCTCCTTTGTGGCCACGGGTAGATGTACCCCCTCTTCCGGAACCCTGGCCCCGACCTTTTCGCTTGTTGTCCTGCACCGATCCTGGTGCGGGTGTTAGATTATGGAGATCCATGTTGCTCTTCGATTACGGATTATACAATATGTTCTACTTTAAGGAGATGGGCGACTGAATCAATCATCCCCTTGACAGAAGGAGTATTGTCCAGTACATTTGATCTGTTGATCTTTCCCAATCCCAACGCTTTGATGGTGTCCTTCTGGCGTTGTGGCCGGTCGATATGACTTTTGACCTGTGTTATTTTTATCTTGGACATACTTCCACGTATTATTCGTTAGTGTCTGTTTGTTCTTTCACCGGTTGGCCAAAGACTTTTTCTACAGAAATCCGTCTGTCCTTGGCAATGGTCTGGGGGCTGCGGAGCAGCATCAGCGCGTTAATGGTTGCTTTAACGACATTGTGTGGATTGGACGAACCCATGGATTTGGCCAATACATTATGTACGCCTGCGCTTTCGAGTACGGCACGCATAGCACCACCGGCGATAACACCTGTACCATCTGAGGCGGGTTTAATTAATACCCGGCCAGCACCGAATTTACCCAACTGCATGTGAGGGATAGTGCCTTTATGGATAGGGACTTTGACCAGATTCTTTTTTGCATCATCGATGGCTTTAGCGATGGCCTCCTGGACATCCCGTGCCTTACCCAATCCTTGGCCGACGGCACCTTGTCCATCCCCGACCACCACAATAGCGGCGAATGAAAACGTACGTCCCCCTTTCGTCACCTTTGCCACCCGGTTGAGGGCGACCAATTTGTCTTTGAGATCGGTCTCAGATGCTTTTACTCGTACTGCTGCTTCTTTCACGTTATATCCTGATTAGAACGATGGATTAAAATTTTAGTCCTGCACTTCTGGCTCCTTCGGCCAGTGCTTTGACCCTGCCATGGAAGAGATATCCCCCACGATCGAAAACCACCTCAGAAATATTGAGGGACTGTGCACGTGTGCCGATCAGTTCGCCGACCTTTCGGGCCAGTTCGCTCTTGTTACCGCCGTTGACAGATTCGTCTCTGGAGGAAGCGGAGGCCAGTGTTATTCCTTTAGCATCATCGATCAATTGACAATAGATCTGATGATTGGAACGGTATACGGACAGGCGCGGGCGTGCGGTATTGCCTTCCATTTTTTTACGTATACGGTGGTGTATGCGTTTACGTCTTGCGGTTTTAGTCAGTGCCATAAGAAAGCGGTTTAGCGCAGATTATTTTTTACCGGAGGTCTTACCGGCTTTTCTTCTCAATATTTCATTCGAATACTTGATCCCTTTGCCTTTATAAGGCTCAGGCTTTCGATATGCTCGGATCTTGGCCGCTACCTGACCCAGCAACTGCTTGTCATTCGAGGTCAGGATGATCATCGGGTTAGATCCTTTTTCAGTCTTGGTCTCGACTTTCACTTCCTCAGGTACATAAAAGTAGATCGGGTGGGAATATCCGATGATAATCTCCAGGAGATTGCCGGTATTGGTGACTCTGTAGCCGACCCCTACCAATTCGAGTGTTTTGGTAAAGCCGTCGGTCACCCCTGTGATCATGTTATTGACCAGGGCCCGTGAAAGACCGTGCAGGGCTTTGTGACGGTTTTGATCTGTCGGACGAGCAAATGTAATTTGTCCGTCGTCGATTTTGACCGTGATGGCCTGATCGATTTGCTCCTGCAAAGATCCTTTGGGACCTTTGATGGTCACCAGGTTACCTTTGGACACATTGAAGTCCACGCCTTGGGGCAAACTGATGGGTGAATTACCTACTCGTGACACGACTGTTAATTTTTATGGTTGAATGCGAATTCCGTTCATTAATATATATAGCAGAGACATTCTCCGCCGAGATTTTGTTTACGTGCTTCTTTATCGGTCATCAGGCCATGCGATGTCGAAATGATCGCCACCCCTAGTCCGTTGATAATCCGGGGCAACTCCTCTTTGGAAGAAAACACCCGCAATCCAGGCTTGCTGATACGACCCAGCTCACGGATGACCGGTTCCTTGGTGTCGGGATTATATTTGATCGCGATTTTAATCACGGCTTCCTTCCCTTCTCCTTCAAAGGTATATTTCAGGATATACCCCTGATCATAGAGGATCTCGGTGATCTTCTTTTTCAGTTTGGAACTGGGAATGGTGACCACCCGGTGTCTGGCTTGCTGCGCATTCCGGATACGGGTCAAATAATCGGCGATAGGATCTGTAACTGCCATGAATATAATTAGATATAAGCGATGATATTCTGTATTATTACCAACTTGATTTAGTGATACCGGGCAATTTACCCATCAGTGCCATTTCTCTGAATTTGTTTCTGCACAATCCAAACTTCCGCATATACCCTTTGGGTCTGCCGGTAAGTTTGCAGCGATTATGCAAGCGCTTTTTTGATGAGTTGCGGGGCAACTTATCGAGCTCATCCCATTTGCCTTCGGCTTTGAGTTGCTTCCTCAGACTGGCATACTTTATGACCAGTTTGATTCTTTTATTTTCCCGAGCGATTAATGACGTTCTTGCCATGGTATGGATACTTAGATTTTCTGATTTTTAAATGGCATTCCGAGTTCTTTCAAAAGCGCAAATGCTTCTGCATCGGTTTGTGCTGTGGTGACAATGGTGATATCCATGCCGTTGACCTTGGTGATTTTGTCCAGGTCGATCTCCGGGAAAATGATTTGCTCAGTGACGCCCATGGAATAATTACCGCGACCATCAAAGCTTTTATCACTGATCCCCTGGAAGTCCCTCACCCGTGGCAGGGTGACGGTAATCAGGCGATCGAGAAACTCATACATCCGTTCACGACGTAGCGTAACGCGGACGCCGATCGGCATACCATCTCTGAGTTTGAAGTTCGAAATAGATTTTCTTGCAATCGTCGGAACTGCTTTTTGACCGGCGATCGTCGTCATCTCGGTCTGAAAAACATCGACGAGTTTCTTGTCTTGTGTTGCCTGACCAATTCCCTGGTTGAGGCTGATCTTCACCACACGGGGGATCTGCATGGGAGAAGAATACCCAAACTGCTCCATGAGTTTGGGGGCCACCACTTGGTTATAAAATTGTTGAAGGCGAGGTGTATAACTCATCACTAGATAATTTCTCCTGATTTTTTTGAATACCGGACGTTTTTACCGTCGACATTTTTACGACCTATGCGGGTGGGCTCTCCCGATTTGGGATCGACCAGCATGACATTTGAGATATGGATGGGCGCCGGGATTTCAATGATCCCTCCGGGTGTATTTTGGGTCGGTTTGCGATGTTTCTTGACAATGTTGACATCTTCCACGATGACCCGATGCTTGCCGAGAATGACCTCTACCACATTTCCTTTCTTGCCTTTATCTGCTCCTGAAACGACCATGACCATATCGCCTTTCCGAAGGAAGGGTTTAGGTACTTTTTTGTCGCTTTGTGCTTTTTTTGTGCTCATGACTTATGCTTGATGGCTAATAGTTGTAGATCAGATAACTTCCGGGGCAAGAGATACAATACGCATATAATCACGCTCCCGCAATTCACGTGCGACAGGACCAAAAATCCGGGTCCCGCGGGGTTCATCAGCGGCATTGAGCAGTACAACCGCATTGTCATCAAATCGGATGTAGGAACCATCTTTCCGACGGATCTCTTTTTTGGTCCGAACGACAACGGCTTTGGATACCAATCCTTTTTTAAGACCACCCGGCGCAGCATCTTTCACGGTCACGACGATCTTGTCTCCGACAGAGGCATATCTGCGATGAGATCCACCCAACACGCGTATACAAAGTACTTCTTTGGCTCCGCTGTTGTCGGCTACATTGAGTCTTGATTCTTGTTGTATCATGTTCTTTCAGTTCCCTGTAATTCCAGGACAATGGATAAAGTAAATTACTTGGCTTTTTGAATGATTTCGACCAAACGCCACCGCTTAAGGGCGCTCAGCGGACGTGATTCCACGATCCGTACGAGGTCCCCTACCCCACAGGCATTGGCTTCATCATGCGCCATAAATTTCTTATTGCGCTTGACTAACTTGCCATAGATCGGGTGACGAAGTTTCCGTTCCACCATCACGGTGATAGTTTTATCATTTTTATTGCTGGTCACAACACCAACTCTTTGCTTCTTTAAGGATTGCTCGTTCGTATTCATGACTGGATTAAGCATTTTTGCGACGTAATCTGATTTTCGACCTTTTAGCGACCTGCTCCGGGGTCATGGCGACGACTTCCCGGCGACGTATTTCTGACTCCAGGCGGGCGATATCCCGGCGGGTATTCCGCAGGGTCAACGGATTGTCCAGCCCTTTGATGGTATGGTCAAACCGCAGTTTTTGATACTGGGTGTGAATTTGGCTCAGTTCCGCCTTCAGATCAGCTTCTGACATTTCACTTAACTCGATAAACTTCTTTGTAGCCATGGATGATCCTGCTTATGATTCTATAAAATCGTGTCTTACTATTGTTTTGGTTTTCACGGGCAATTTTTGAGCGGCCAATGCCAGGGCTTGTCTTGCAACTGCAGGGGCTACGCCATCAATTTCGAACATAATACGGCCGGGTTGTACCAGCGCCACCCAATGATCGTGAGCTCCTTTCCCTTTCCCCATCCGAACTTCCTGCGGCTTGCGCGTGACCGGTTTGTCTGGAAAAATGCGGATCCAAACCACGCCTTCCCGTTTCATATGACGCGTCATGGCAATCCTTGCAGATTCGATCTGACGACTGGTCAGGCGACCCAATTCAAGTGCCTTAAGTCCATAACTGCCAAAGGAAATATCACTTCCCTTCCAGGCCACGCCCCTGTTTCTACCTTTTTGTTGCTTCCTGTACTTCGTACGTTTTGGCTGTAACATGATCCTTTTGTATTAACCTGTTTTGGTCCGTTTTGAGAAAAGTGGTGCAAAGGTACGTTTTTTGACCACTTTTCCCCGATGTTAATTCGTTCTATTTTTTCCTTGCGCCTCCTCCGGAACCGCCACGAGCTGCGCCTCCTCCACCACCGCCGCCGCGATTTCCGCCACGGCCACCGCCTCTCGCTCCACCCCGGTCATTCCGGTCCCGGCTTGCGCCTCTGTCCCGGAAGTCTGATCCACCTTCCCGGCCGTATGAACTACCGCGTTCTACACGTCCTCCGCGAGCTTTTGCTGTCTGATCTCCCCCGGCATTGAGGCTCAATTCTCTTTTGCCGTACACCTCACCTTTGCAAATCCAGCATTTGATCCCGATTTTACCAAACACCGTCTGCGCCTCTTTAATCGAATAATCGATGTCAGCGCGGAAGGTGTGCAAAGGGGTACGACCATCTTTATATTCCTCCGATCTGGCCATCTCAGCCCCATTGAGCCGTCCACTGATGCGCACTTTGATGCCTTCGGCACCGGAGCGCATGGTGGATTGAATGGCCATTTTAATGGCTCTGCGGTAGTTGATCCGCGCTTCAATCTGCTTGGCGATAGACTCCGCGACAATATTGGCATCCAATTCGGGTTTGCGGATCTCCATGATATTGATCTGCACCTCCATTTTGGTGAGTTTTTTCAACTCCTCCCGGATACGATCTACTTCCTGGCCACCCTTACCGATGATAATACCGGGCCTGGAGGTCTGTACGGTCACGGTGACCCTCTTCAGGGTTCGTTCGATCACCATGTGGGCGATACCCCCCTTCTCAATCCTGGCCTGGAGATAGGTCCGGATCTTTTCGTCCTGAATCACCTTCTCGGCATAATCAGTACCTCCATACCAGTTGGACTCCCATCCGCGGATGATGCCCAGTCTGTTGCCTATAGGATTTGCTTTTTGACCCATTAGAATCTGTTGTTATAAAGTTCGGTTGAAATGGTCTGCTTTTTACTCTTCTTCATCGCCAATGGTTTCACCATCAAATGGTATCTTATTTTCAATGACCACGGTCACGTGGTTGCTGTGCTTGTGGATGCGGTGTGCTCGTCCCTGTGGGGCAGCCCGTATCCTTTTGAGGTGGCCGGCACCATCGACCATCAGGGTTTTGATAAACAATTCATGCTCGTCAACATCCCGGGCTCCCTGGGATTTATTTTCCCAGTTGGTTACGGCTGAAAGAAGCAGTTTTTCCAGCCATCCTGCAGCCTCCTTATTTGTATATCTCAGGATATTGACTGCATCCTCGACCCGCTTTCCTCTGACGAGATCGGCAACGAGCCGCATCTTACGGGCGGACATCGGGCAGTTTCTGAGTTTAGCAACAGCTTCCATCTATTATTCCTGTTTTAAGCGTACGCGATTAAATTACTTTCTGTTTCCGGCATGACCACGGAAGGTCCGGGTCGGTGCAAACTCTCCCAGTTTATGCCCGACCATGTTTTCGGTCACAAATACCGGTATAAACGTCTTCCCGTTGTGGACGGCGATCGTATGCCCGACCATGTCAGGGATGATCATTGAAGCTCTGGACCAGGTTTTGATGACCGATTTACGACTTCCGGTGTTGGCCTTTTCGATTTTGGCCATCAGCTTATTGAATACGTACGGTCCTTTTTTTATTGATCTTGCCATGATTCGTTATTCGTGCTTTTTACTTATTTTTTGTTTTACGACGGGAGATGATCAGTTTCGAAGAGTTGGCCCGTGGATTACGGGTTTTCTGCCCCTTAGCCATGATCCCTGTTCTGGATCGCGGATGTCCTCCGGACGCTTTACCTTCACCTCCACCCATGGGGTGATCGACCGGGTTCATGGCGACACCTCTTACCCTTGGGCGACGACCGGTCCAACGTTTAGCTCCGGCTTTTCCAAAGACGGTCAGCGCATTATCCGGATTCGAAACCGAACCTATTGTAGCCTTGCAGGTCAACAACACCCTCCGTACTTCCCCTGAGGGCAATTTGATGACAGCAAACCTGTCTTCCCGTCCCATCATCGTCGCGGAAGCACCGGCGCTGCGAACGATCGCACCACCCTGACCCGGGTACAACTCAATATTATGTATGGAGGAACCCAGGGGTACATCCTTCAGATAGAGGGCGTGTCCGGTATCTGGTGTTGCCTGACTTCCGGACAGGACCTTGTCTCCTACTTTAATGCCCTGGGGTGCCAGGATATACCGTTTCTCTCCATCTGTATATTCGATCAGGGAGATGAAGGCTGTCCGATTGGGATCATACTCAATTGACTTGACTTCACCTGTAATATTCTCTTTATCCCGTTTCCAGTCGATGACGCGATAGCGTCTCTTGTGGCCTCCGCCTTTTTGGCGAATGGTCATCTTGCCATCTGCATTACGACCACCCGATTTCTTGATAGGCTCGAGCAATGACTTCTCCGGTTTATCCGTGGTCAACTCCACGTATTTATTGCCCACCCTGAATCGGGTTCCCGGACTGATGGGTTTATATTTCTTTACGGCCATAATATACCTTGTTGTATGCTTCTAAATGGTTCAGGTCTGTTAGATATCTCCGAAAAAGTCAATCGTTTCTCCGGCCGCCAGGGTCACGACAGCTTTCTTGTATGACGCTTTACGACCATGGAGGACACCGGCCTTTGTATTACGGGTCTTGCGCTTGCCCGGAATAATCATCGTATTGACGGCTTCGACATTAACGGTATACAGCGTTTCCACAGCTTTTCTGATCTCAATCTTATTGGCGCCTTTGTCCACGACAAAACTGTATTGGCTTTTGCTTTCTGACAGCGTATCGGCCTTTTCAGTGATCAGGGGTTTGACGAGAATGATCTTATTTTCCATATGGCTATGCGTTATCGCGTGACCGCGCTATTAATGTTTCAAGGCTTTAGTGATCAAATCCACTGACTGCTCCGACAATACGAGTTTTTGCGAACGGAGGATGTCATAAGTATTGAGATCCTGTGCGCGGACCAGGCGGGTGTTCTGCAGATTACGACCTGACAGATACAAATTCGTATTTGCATCAGAGGTCACAAACAAGGACTTGTTGTTGTCGATCTGAAGGTTTTTCAGTACCGCGACAAAATCCTTGGTACGGGGAAGCTCCATTTTGATTTCCTCCACGACAATGAGATTTCCTCCCATTGCTTTAGACGATAGCGCAGAACGGCGAGCCAGTAACTTGACCTTTTTATTCACTTTCAGATCGTAGTCATGTGGTCGTGGACCAAAAGCCCGGCCACCACCTTTGAACATCGGATTTTTGAGTGACCCGACCCGGGCTCCACCAGAACCTTTTTGTTTTTTAAATTTCTTGGTGGTCCGGGCGACTTCCCAGCGTTCCTTGGTTTTATGTGTACCCTGGCGTTGGTTGGCCAGATAGGCTTTCACGGCAAGGTAGACCACGTGATCATTGGGTTTGATGCCAAAGACTTCGTCGGCCAGCTCGATGCTGCGGCCTGTTTTTTCCCCTTTCGAATTTAATATATCGATTTGCATGGCTGCCTACTTTTCAATGATGATAAATGATCCGTTGTGTCCCGGGATAGCGCCTTTGATCAGGATCAGGTTTTGATCCGGAAGTAATTTGGCCACCCGGAGGTTGCTTATTTTTACGCGGTCTCCGCCCATTCGGCCGGCCATCCGCATGCCTTTGACGACTTTGGATGGATAGGATGACGCCCCGATAGATCCGGGAGCTCTCATCCGATTGTGCTGACCGTGACTGGCCTGCATAATACCAGCGAAATTGTGCCGGCGTACAACGCCCTGGAAGCCTTTTCCCTTGCTGATGCCGACAGCAGAGACTTTCTCCCCCTCGGTAAAGATTTCATCCATCGAAACGAGATCGCCCAGATTCTTACTCAGTTCAAAATCTCTGAACTCAGCCAGTTTGCGTTTGGGTGCTGTCCCGGCCTTTTCAAAATGGCCCTGCATGGACTGGGGGGTATTCTTCACTTTAGCTTCGCCATAGGAGAGCTGCAGCGCGTCATATCCATCCGTATCCATAGTCTTGACCTGCGTGACCACATTGGGTTGCGCATGAACGACGGTACAAGCTATTGACCGGCCATTCTGGTCAAATATGCTGGTCATGCCGACCTTTTTGCCTATTATTCCTTTCACCGTTAGATGATTTGATTTGTTGATATCTATCCTTTTGCCATGCCGGGGCATGACAAAAGCCAATTACTTCAATCACAGTGCGCCGTATTCGCTGCGAACCGGTACTAGGTAAGTTTGACCTGGATATCTACTCCACTCGGCAATTCGAGTTTTGAGAGGGCATCTACCGTCTTCGGAGTAGGGGTGTAAATCTCGATCAAACGTTTGTGTGTACGCAACTGGAACTGCTCTCGAGATTTCTTATTTACGTGCGGAGAACGCAAGACGGTAAATATTTCTTTCTCGGTGGGCAGCGGAATCGGACCCGTAACAACGGCTCCACTATTGCGAACAGTCTTCACGATTTTCTCCGTCGATTTATCGACCAGGTTGTGGTCATACGAGCGAAGCTTAATCCTAATTTTCTGATTCATTTCCCGACCAAAAAAATTGTGTTTATAATATGGTTGACCCTCGTTTGGGTTTTATGTTATTCTGATTATGCTTTAACTGCGCCTTTGGCTTTTTCAATCACATCGTCCGCGATGTTTTTCGGCACCGGTGCGTAGTGACTAAATTCCATCGTCGAACTTGCCCGGCCTGAGGTGATGGTCCGTAACTGTGTTACATATCCAAACATTTCTGAAAGGGGTACTTCAGCTGAAATCGCGATAGCTCCAGGACGGCTGTCCTGGCCCTTGGGCAACCCGCGGCGCCGATTGAGGTCACCGATCACCGGACCGACATAATCCTCTGGTGTCACTACTTCGAGTTTCATGATCGGCTCCAGCAGGACTGGTTTCGCTTTCCTGGCCGCTTCACGGAAGCCTTCCTTGGCACAGAGTTCAAACGCAATGGGCTTAGAGTCGACTGCGTGTGTCTGACCATCGTAAATCCGCACCTTCATACTGTCGATAGAATAGCCGGCCAGTACGCCATTGTCCATCATCGCGGTAAAACCTTTGACAATCGACGGAAAGAATTCCTTGGGGACCGATCCACCGAAAATACCGTTGACAAACTGCATCTTGGTTTTTCCGCTCTTGAAGTCATCACTCTCCAGGAATTCCTCATCAGCAGGACCCAGTTCGAAAGACAATTGTGCGAAGAGACCTGAACCACCGGACTGCTTTTTGAGGCGCTCCGTATGATCCACCTTCATTGTCAAGGCTTCTTTATAATTCACCTGGGGCTGACCCTGGTTACATTCTACTTTAAACTCCCGGCGCAGACGATCGACGATGATCTCGAGGTGTAACTCACCCATACCACTGATAATGGTCTGGTTGGTATCCTCGTCGTATTTGACCCGGAATGTAGGATCCTCTTCTGCGAGTTTGGCAAGTGCCATACCCAACCTGTCGAGGTCCTTTTGGCTTTTCGGTTCTACCGCAATACCGATAACGGGATCGGGGAAAACCATACTCTCCAGTACGATGGGCTTGTTTTCATCGCAAAGCGTATCTCCTGTGCGAATATCCTTAAATCCTACACCGGCTGCGATGTCGCCTGCTTCTACCCGGTCAATCGGGTTTTGCTTATTGGCGTGCATCTGATACAAGCGAGAAATACGCTCTTTGCTACCAGAGCGGGTATTGAGTACATAGGATCCTGCATCCAGGGCACCTGAATATACGCGCATGAACGCAAGACGACCTACGTACGGGTCAGTTGCGATTTTGAAAGCCAGCGCCGCAAATGGCTCACTGACATCGGGTCTGCGGAGTTCTTCTGCATCAGTTTTGGGATTGGTGCCTCTAATGGCATCGACATCCAGCGGGCTGGGCAGGAAAGCACATACGGCATCGAGTACGGCCTGTACACCTTTATTTTTAAAGGCAGAACCGCACATCATCGGTACGAACTTCATATCGCATACGGCCTGACGGATCGCAATACGCATCTCATCTGGTGAGATCGATTCAGGATCTTCAAAATATTTTTCCAGCAGCGAATCATCATAATCCGCAACAGCTTCCAGTAATTTTTCTCTCCACTCGGCTACGACACTGACCAGTTCATCCGGGACCGGGATTTCGGTAAAGGTCATCCCCTGGTCTTCTTCATTCCAGACCATGGCTTTGCCGGTGATAAGGTCTACGGCTCCTTTAAAGCGTTCTTCTTCACCGATGGGTACCTGGAGGGGAATTGCTTTTGACCCGAGTTTGGTCTCTACATCCTTGACCACTTCAAAGAAGTTGGCTCCGGAGCGGTCCATTTTATTGACGAATCCGATACGGGGAACTTTGTAATTGTCGGCCAGGCGCCAGTTGGTTTCGGACTGGGGCTCTACACCGGATACGGCGCAAAACAGGAAAACCAGTCCATCGAGGACACGAAGGGAACGGTTTACTTCGACTGTAAAATCGACGTGTCCCGGGGTATCAATAATATTGACTACGTAATCCTCATCTTTCCATTTCCATGCGGCTTTGGTCGCGGCGCTGGTGATGGTGATACCTCGTTCCTGCTCCTGCTCCATCCAGTCCATGGTAGCTGCGCCATCATGGACTTCACCGATCTTATGGGAAATACCTGTATAATATAATACACGTTCGGTCGTCGTGGTTTTACCCGCGTCGATGTGGGCTGCGATGCCGATATTGCGTGTATATCTAAGGTCCTTGGCCATTGTTACAAATACTCGATTAGGGGGTAGGTGTTATTTAAAGTGAGCAAACGCCCGGTTGGCTTCCGCCATTTTGTGTGTATCTTCTTTTCTTTTCACGGCGTTGCCTTCACCTTTGCTGGCGGCGAGTACTTCGGCTGCGAGTTTTTCAGCCATGCCTTTGCCGTTGCGTTCGCGGGCGAAGCGAATGAGCCATTTCATACCAATGGCGACTTTCCGTTTGGGATTGATTTCCGAAGGGATCTGGAACGTGGCACCTCCAATTCGGCGGCTACGAACTTCTACGGCTGGTGTGGCGTTTTCCAGGGCTTTGCCGAAGACTTCGTGTGGGTTGAGTCCGGAGCGTTCGGAGATCAGGTCCATGGCATTGTAAAACAAGTCATAGGCTACGCTTTTCTTGCCTTCCCACATCATATTATTGACAAAACGGGTTACGACCGGATCACCGTAGCGGGGATCGGGTTGCAGTACTCGTAATTTTGGCTTTCTTTTCCTCATGATCTGATATAACTACTATTTCTTAGGTCTTTTTGTACCGTAAAGAGATCTGGACTTCATCCGGTTGTTGACACCGGCGGTATCCAGAGCGCCACGAACGATCGTATACCGTACACCGGGGAGGTCTTTTACCCTTCCGCCGGCGATCAGTACGATCGAGTGTTCCTGGAGGTTGTGGCCTTCTCCGGGAATATAGGCGATGACCTCCACCTGGTTGGTCAGCCTTACCTTCGCTACCTTCCGGAGAGCCGAGTTCGGTTTCTTCGGGGTAGTGGTATATACACGGGTACACACACCCCTCTTCTGGGGACATGCGTCCAGCGCGCGGGCCTTGCTTTTGTAAACTATCTGCTCGCGGCCTTTCCTAACTAATTGATTTATAGTAGGCATACGTAATTTTTACACTGTGTTTTAGGTGCCTTTTTTAAAAGCGAATGCAAAGATATGACTATTTCCCCGGATACCTGGTATACCCATTATAATTTATTCCTGTAAATAACAAGTAGTTAGGAGGGCGGTCTGCACGGTGAACCAGGTGCTTGTTGGAGCAAACTCCAACAAGAGCAAGGCGAATGCTTGTTGAATGAAGCTCCCAACAAGATAAGGTAGAGGTAGGCTTTCGCCTTTGCACGATTTCAAGCCACAAGGGCTTTCTGTGGTCCCTAAGGCTGAATAATTTAGGGGCTTATGAGGGTTTATGGGGGTTATGGGGCTTATGGGTTTGAAGCGAGGGGATATAGGGTGACGCCACCCCATCCAGATCCCCTCATTAAGACATCACGCCATACGACTTAGTTAAAAATTACGGTAATCGGCGTACCCGCTACCCACCGTCTCTAACACGACATCATCGGTCGTCGACGAGCCTCCCGGTTGTGTCTGGGTACCGAGTACATACAGATTGAACTGTGGTTCTCCGGAATTGGATTCCACACGATCCGTATAAAACCATCTCTGCCGGGCTCATCGTAAGTGCGCAGCCAGATAAAATTTCCACCAAATTGTGATGTCACCTGACCCATCAAACTTTTCGCGTTATCATCAAACGGAAGTGTATGGCCCACTAAAACCAGGTCTCCGTTGGCCAATCGCACCGCATCATTAAACACTGACGGAATAGTAGCGCGGATGGTCCATTGAAAATTTCCATTAATATCTAACCGCGTAACTGTTGCAACCGGCTCTGAACCATTAGTGGTTTCTTCCTGGCCCAGCACGTAATAAAATGTTCCGTCCCGAATGACTTTTGTGAATGCATTATCGAGTGGCGTTCCAAAACATCGCTGAAAATCCTGCGCTCCAATCTGCGAACAATGAATGCATACGCTCATAAAAATCATCAGCGTTTTTGCATATCGACTGACAGTTAGCTTTTTCATTTTATTTTAAATGTAGGAACTGGTACAGGCAGTATTTAGAACATACTGCCTGGTACCAGCACAAAGGGTGAGGATTGCATTTATCTATTTGGATGAACCTTATTCCTTAACGAATTTTTTCACCCCGAACATTTGTTGGTCATTCCAGATCTGAAAGAAATACATACCGGGTGTCAACTGACCCGCCCGCAGTGCATGCAGATTGAGACCTGGCTTGGCCAGTTGATCCAGTACGATCTGACCTGTCAATCCAATGATCGTGAAGCGCATGTTATCTGTAGTCGGTTCATTCAATTTTACATAAAACTCCCCGCTATTTGGATTTGGGAAAATGGCAAAAGACGAGTTATCTGATGAGACAGGTTCTGTCGGGACCATTGCATCGCTTGGAACAAGACATATATCATCTAGCAGTATAGTCGAGTTGGATTCCTCATCATCTCCAACCAGGTCATTTTCAATATGCAATGTCAGCCATGCATCACCATCCCAGCCATCGATCGTGAAGGTGTGCGAAATGGTATTCCATCCATCACCGGTAGCTATTTCAATTGGGATCCAGGCTACCTCTATACATTCACCAGCACAACTGCTGCTATCCTGTGGTGTAACGGCCAAACGAAGCACTAATTGCATTCCTGGTCGCAGATCTTCCTCCCATGCCTTATAACAAGCGCTGAATGTGTATCCCCAATCTGCCTGGGATAACAAGACAGGATAGTCAATGATATCAATACTTTCTATTGCACACTGTCCCACAAGTTTGATAGCTGAAGCTTCTGAACAACCATCATCTACAATTAACTCAGGAAATCCGGCACGAGCTGACCAACCTTGTGTACTACCTCCATGGCCAAGCAGACCTGGCACCGTATTGATGCCAAATCCACCATTCTCAATGATATTTGATTCACACATGAAACCATTAATGCCACAATTAACAAATAGTGTAGCACAATAGGTCAAAATGCAGGGTCCATTTGGTCCAATTCGAGTTACCTGCATGCATATGTCAAAATTTTCCAGGTTATTTGGGAATGTTACTTTGAAAGATTGATTACCTGTAGAAGTTCCGGAAGCGAAAAAACCAGATATTTGACCATCTACTGTCCATGTAACGTTATCGCAAGGAGTTAGGTTAGGTGTAAAATACACATCGCAAGTCCCCTGATTGAAATCATAGACATACGTAAAACCTTGCGCCACTCTATTATAAAAATCATTATCACAAGGACAAGCGGGAGTTGTAGGACATCCTGATATATCAAAGTTCAAAATACATGAGCATTCAACTGACCCGCAATTTCCAGTGATAAAGAGTTGATAGAGTCCATTCAGTCCTGCTAATTCATTTGTGCCTAGCGAAATGCTAAACCATGGCCCTTGCTGAGTTCCGGTTGCAACCGTTGGACCACCTCCTGCTTCTTTGAGTTCCCAGGTAATATTGTTCGCCTTACAATCACTTGGAGTACATAATAATCTTCCTGTAACCTTATAAGGTTGTCCCAATGGTGGACACGTAAGTCCGACTGATGCATTATCACAATCTAAAGGTTCTTTTACCCCCAGCTTTTTATTAACCAACATCAGTTTGTCAAACAACTCGCAGGCACATGGACAGCCGTATGACTCAATAATGATCACACAGGAGGCGCATTTTTTCCCATTGCAAATCCCGGTAATTGTAAGCTGATAAAGTCCTGCATTTGCAAAATCGCTTCGAGGTATGCCGAAGAAGAACGAAGCACCTCCTGTAGTAACTCCTGATGAAACAAACGCATTGGAGCCCACTCTGCGCAACGTCCATTGTAGTTGTGAAGGGGGACAATTATCTCCCGGACAAATGAAATCTCCACTGAATGTTAATCCTTGATCAGGTTGCAAGCATTCCAGGTCGACTGAATCTCCACATGCAACATTGATAAATGGACCTGGGATGTGTGGCTGCCACATCATGTTCTGAAACTTTCCGCAAATGCAGGGATCGCAATCCACCACAAATTGGACAGAGAACGGGCAGGCAGTGTTACCGCAATAGGTCGTTATTGTAATGGTATACACGACGCCCGGTATAAATGCACTATTGGGTGCCTGCAAATCGAATTGCCCCCAGCTACCTGAAATAGTAGTAAGCGGTTTCGTTCCTAATCTTACTATTATACCAGCTTCATCAGTAATGACCCAGTCTAAATCAGGCTTCAAACAGTCCAAATTACTACAATGCACTTTACCAGAGAAATTGAATATGGTCGTATCACAGGATAGGGAAACAGGAGTAGCATTATAGGATACAGTAGGAATGATAATATTTCCGTCAGTGAATGTCAGATCGGTCGGTTCAACACAATGACATGTATCAGGATCAGAAGCGGTAATACAAACCTGATCGATGAACAAATAATTATTCACGGCTTGCTGCCCTAGCATACCGGCAAATGTGATATTATTCATAACACTTGGATGTGTTGAAGTACCTGTTGCATTGTGATAATACCACACTCCTGGAGAATGGATTGGGGTGACTGGAACTACAATATGGAAGTCGCCATTACATTGATGCGTGCATGTATTTGTCGCTGTTTTGTTTACAGTGCAGTTTGCATTTGACAGTATGGCATGGAAATTAAATGGAGTTGTTACAGGCTGAGAGATAGACCAATAAAAACCAACATTGTAGTTACTTCCTGGAGTTATAGGTAGTAACAAATTTGAGGAAATACCCTCACATGTAGCCAAATCTATACCGCCATACTTGGAGCCGCAGCGTGCTTTTAACTCCAATGGTCCCTGGAATACATCCAAATAAAATCCAGGGAAATAGGGAGTCGGCTCGGAAAACCAATCGCCAATGCTATTCACATTCGAGCCGTTGTTCGAAGCAAACCAGCCAGTTGCCTGCGCAATTTGATTATTACTATTGGGCAATCCAGGTGTACCATTTTCGAATCCCGGATTACCTATCAGGGCATTTTCAGGACATATACATCCTTCGGGATCGCAAATCACATTTACGGTAACACACATTTCTTTACGGTAGCATGTGTCTTCATATACAGTAGCACAAATCGTATAGGTGCCGCTTTGGGAATATGTATGGGTCCAGCAATCATTAGCTGAAACAACTACTGCAGGTACTGGTGTTCCATCTCCGAAGTAAGGGGCCATGCCCATCACATGACAGGTGTCGAACTGATTAGCACACACTGTAACTTCACAGCCATTCTGCGTAACCTGGAAACCATGAGCGATCAGAGAAAGGAATTCTTCAAAATCCTGGCAGCATGTATCAAGCGACTGCACTTTAGTAAAACAGATATCATCCAATCCAAAATCTCGATAATGATCAGGACTACCTTGGTTTATAGCCAAGGTAAAAGGTCCGGTAAAAGAAGGAGGGCATGTCCACGAAAAACAATGATTCTCCCAGGTTGGTGTTGCTTGGGATAATTGGACTGATCCAATTAATTCACTGGCAGGTGTTCCTGTTCCACGAATAAGTATATCCACACTGAATACCTGACTATCAATTGGATACACACTTGCGATCCAAAAAGAAAATTCATAGGTCATGCCAGGGACTACAATCACTTGCTGGCTCCATACGTCAGCAGCTACAGATGTGCTGCCATCGATAATTAAAAAAGCGCCTGTACACGGATTTATACGCTCACAGAAAAAAGGCCATCCAGTTTCCTTGTCTTGAAAATTTTGACTTACACAATATGTACCTGGTCCTGCACCAGGTTGACACGGATTTCCCACTCCTGGTCCTGTCAACCCTGAGGTGAAATGATTGTCTCCTAATGAAAAGTCACCATTGACTACCAGATTAGGCTTCAAAGGTGCTACGTCGTTGCATGCACACAATGCACATGGCAAAAACTTGATTTTAATGACGCACTCACATGTGTTAGAGCCACAATGTCCGGATAATACAATGGTATAATCTCCTGCTGGCTGATATGGAATGTAAGGCAAATCAAAGTGAAAATTGCCACTTCCTGTCGGATACAATCCAACATTGCCATTTAATATTGAACTACCTGTTCCATCAAGCAAAGTCCAATCAACAGACGTACCGCACTCATCTGCACAGATAAGATTCCCATGAAGCAGATATGAATTGTCAGTGTCCGGGCAAGAGAATACATAAGGAATTTCATTGCCACATTGCACAACAAGTACATCTTCGTTAGTAATTATGCTAAGTCCCTCAAAACCAAGGCAGTCGCATGAATCATGCGGTTGTACACCGCTACACAAGCATTCGATTTCTTCATCTGTCAATACACGGCTATATAGTAATACATTATCGATGTCTCCATTCATCCACAACTGTCCAATATTGGGATCAGAATTCTTGCCAATGGTAAATGCTACATTCGGTGCATCCAGCATTAGTGTGGATCCATTCGCCATATTCGCAAGGCTTCCATCCACATACACTTTCCACGTACCATTGCCCGCAGTACCTACTACACAATGCCACTCACCATCATTTACAGTATCCTGGCTGACATCTGAATTGTGATATACATTTGTTCCGTCACGGCCACTAAATGATACTTTACCGATATTGTTGTTTGCACTATTGCCGATAGCCAGTAAATAACCTTTATCGTTGGAGAATTGATATTTCCCGGCGATCCACTGCCCATTTGTTTGTTCAGTTGTTCGCACCCAGGCAGCTACTGTAACTTCATCAGTTACATTTCGGTGATGTGTTCCGGCCTCGATCCAATCAGTGCCATCAAAATCATATGCACTACCTGGTTGGTTGTCATACCCAGTAGTTAATGTTGCTCCATTCACAACTCCATTTATACCGAGCGGGCCCATGTCATTTGCATTTCCATAAAAGGGGAAATTGCCCCACAACCCTCCATCAAGTTTGGAGGTATCACATGGTTGCACCCAACCCGCAAAACAATAGCATGAATCTGTTGCTCCGGGACAAAGGGTGGAGAGTGTCAATGTATAGGTGCCGGGAGCTCCGATCTGGGAAGATTGAAATAGGAGGGCAGGAAATGGAGTAGTAACTCCCCCGCTTACAAAACCATTTGGTCCGTTGAGGGACCAAGTAATGGGTGTCTCTTCACATAGCTCTCCGGTAGAAGCTGATACACATCCAAAGAACCCAGATACACTGACAGGCCCCGTAGTGGATCCAATCTCCGGAAAAAATGAAGTGTCGGAGCAGCCCAGCATGTATTCAGTTCCATGTTGTGTGAGGACCAATCCATTGGATGAGCAAACACAGGAATCAGCACACTCGACTATCCAATCTAATATGCATATGCAAGTATCAACACCACAAAGAGTTGATACTGTCAACTGATATGTCCCCGGTGTTTGAAAATAGCTCGGCGGAAAAGTAAAAATGGCCAGGTTTTGTGTGACGCCACCATCAATTGTACCTCCCGGACCGTTCAGTATCCAGAAAACTTCATTATCTATATTGCACGGTAAACCTGTTATGACATCAATGCATCCAAAATGCCCTGATATAAGGACATCACTTGATGGGCAAGGAATAACAGGTGTCTGGACACCATGAGGAAGACAAATTAATTGGTAAGTGTCACTCTCTGTCAGCAACTCAAAGACTGGCGAACCACAAATGCAGGAATCCAAAGGAATGGTTTCACATGCCACCCGGGAATCCCACATTTGCATAATTACATCCATCTCTACTGGCGAAGGGACATCGTAAAAAAATAATGAATCGACTATAGGCGAAGCAAAAAGAGTTGATACATAATTCAAATCAATTTGATGCTCTGCCATGCATACAGGAGATGTCAGATCAGCATCTGTAATACTCAAGAAGCCATCTTCCATTCCGAATCCTCCGGGGCCCTCTCTTCCATCTACAAAAACGAGCCCGGAATTTGCAATGGCTAAATAACCTCCAGAATAGTAAGTAGATCCATTATCGAGGTATCTGGCCATTAGCCCAGGCCAATCAGATGACGGCGGACATGTGCCATTACAATCATCTAGTTTAAGAATAACAGTTCGATTGATACCACTGGCTGTACCAACAACATAAATTTTATCATTCGCATCTATCAGTATCTGATTAACCGCTGTAAGCCCAAATATTTCTGCTTCCCAAATGGGCAATAAATCCGAATCAAATCGAACAATATAAGGTCTTCCACCAATTAGTGAATTTGCTGCAGCCAATAAATCTCCAGCGACAGGTTCCATATCCACATATTCATATTGGAGTGGTTCTACTACTCCACCTAGCTGACCGCCTATTAGATCATAATGATAGATAACTGCATTATTATTGGCATCGTTACCACATACCATAAAACTATTGGGAGCTGTAATAACGATATCATGCCCATAATCAGCTCCTGGTGAATTGTTAAATTGATACTTCTCAAGAATTGCGCACCCAGGATTGGCCGTTGAAATTTTATAAATAACGATATCTTGGGGAGTATTAGCAGTATGGAATCCCACAGCCAGATATGTGGTAGCGTTGATAGCATCAATGCGCGCTATTCCTTCAGTTCCAGGACTATCAAAAATATTTAAGCATCTCAAAGTTTTGTCCCGCTGAATCTCACCAATAATACTTTGGTTAGGAAATTGAAGTGTAAGACCTACAAACAACAGGTTGCCATTGGGCATAACAATAGCATCCAGCAGTCCGGACGGCAAATTCAGTTTTTGAGTCCAGTCCCAGGCTCCTGTACTCAGGACTCGTGTTATTGTCGCTTCGAAACCATCTTGCCCCAGTATATAATAGTCCTGACCATCGGGAAATACATGAGTGAAATGCTGATCTGTTGCAGCAGTACCGTATAGATTTTGTTGTGCCTGTAATGACTGGGTTGAAAATACCTGAACAATCAGGACAAACAGGATGACGAATGAATTTGTAAATGTTCCTTTTTTCATGAGTAAGAATATTAAGAGTAGTTTAACAGAGTTTTCGAGAGTACCTGGAGTAAAATGCTGCCATTGAATTTGAAAAACACCATATTATCTTGGTATAAAGAATGCTCCATTCGCTTTTGATTAGATTTTTCGATTGTATACCGCTGCAATATGAGGTTATCCATAGGTTGGTGTCAAAATTGACCCTACTTACAATCCCAAACAATACCCCAATGGATGATTTTTCAGACCAGGTCCTGCTGAATAGCCTTCATGATGGCTTCATTCCGGCAGGCGACGTGGAGCTTTTTGTAGATATGCCTGACATGCGTACGAACCGTATCATAGCTGATGTACGCTTTCTCCGCGATGGTCTTATAGTCATGACCCTCAATCATGAGACTCAGGAGATCCTTCTCCCTGGGGGTGAGTTGATAGTCTTCACTCGTCGGGGAAACGAGGATTACGTTTTTGTTGGTAAAGAATCCAAGAACCTTGGAGGCCACCGCCATACTGACCGGGGCTCCTCCATTATACACTTCAGAAATCGCTTCCAGATATCGGCCAGGCTGTTCATTCTTCAGGATATAACCTGAAGCACCGGCACATAAAGCCTGGAAGATTTTATCACTATCATTGAATACGGTCTGAATTAAAACTTTAACCTCTGGAAACTGATTCCGCACAGCTTGAGTAGCTTCAATCCCACTCATTCCCGGCATTTCAATATCCATAAGGATAACATCAGCCCGACTACGCTCTACTCTCGCTGAAAGCTGATAGCTATCCGGAAAAGCCCCACAACAGTGATATCCATTGGTGCCATTGAGGATAGCTTGCATCGCTTCGCGAAACAACTGGTTGTCTTCGAAGATCGCTACCCGAATATCCATTGCCATAGATCTGTGTATGAGACGGTTAGATAGTAAGAAAGCGGATCATCGTAGAGAAATTCTTCCGCAAAAATCAATAGAAGGGAAGAAATCTACAATACCTCATTGAATGATTTTGTACTGCAGCTCCAGCCTGGTGCCGCGATTAACTGTTGTATCTATGTGGAATATGGCTCCTATGTCCTTTGCTCTTTTTTGCATATTGACAAGACCGTTGCCATGTCTTACGATTGCCTCATCAAAACCATTGCCATCATCAGTGACTGCAAATATCATTTGCCGATCCACAGAGTTTACCTGCAAGACCAGTAATTTACCATTACTATACTTTACCGCGTTGTTGATCGCTTCCTTACAAAAAAGGTAGATGTTGCGTCGCGCATCCAGTGGAATGCGCTTGCCAGACAAATCAGGAGGAAGGTCAATTCTCATCTGCATATTCCTCACCCTTGTCATTTGTTTTCCATATTCTCCAAGGCGCCCAAAGAGCTCCAATATCGTGTCCTGATCAGGATTAATAAGCCAGACAATATCGCTGAGTTTGTTGATCATCTCCCCGGCAGACTTCTGCATAAAGGAAAGTGAATGTTCCAATTCCGGAATTGTTGAATTTTTTAACTGTTCCACGGCTACATGACTGTACATTGCAATTCCACTCAGGGTAGCACCAACTTCATCATGTAGCTCCCGGCTGATCCTCAGTCGCTCATTCAATAATTCCTGGTTCGCCTTCAAAGTCCTTCGTTTTCTAAATCGTTTAAATCCCCACCAGGTCAATAAAAATACAAGCGAGATGCCGGTATACATCAAGTTCGCTTCCCTTTTGAGTCTCTGTGTAACCAAAGTTTGCAATTTCGACTCTTGAGCCAACAACTGCTTCTCATGATGCAGCAATTGATTTAGGGCCGCCAATTCTTCTGATTCACTTAGCATCACAGATCTACCAAACTGCTCTGTCAATAGGCTATCCGACCATGTTTTATATTTCTTATGATAATATAAGGCCGCACGATCATTTTTGTGTAAATCATAATAGGTAAAGAGCCATTTATATATTTCGGCCTGGGTAGTCAATGATGGTTTCGAAATTTCCGCTTCAGCCTGTTTAAAGTAGGCGAGAGCATCCGGATAGTTGCCTAATGCAAACTGGATCCGACCAAGATTGAGATACAGGTAGGTATCGATATATGTTCCATGTGCCAGATGATAGTCCTGAATCAGCGTAGAATAATAATGGGCACTATCCAGCAAATTTGTTTCAAGAAATGCCTGAGCTATGTTTTCATAGCAATACGGCATCCGTTTCATTTTCGAACAAAAAGGTACGTTCAAACGGGAATAGTAGAGTACTGAATCATACTGTTGTTTAAACAAGTATCCATTAGCGGCGGCAAGATGGATGTAGTATAAATTCGTTGTATCGGTAATATGGGATCTTAGCTTAAGCGCCTGATAAACTATTCTCATTTGCTTGTCATGCAATCCTGCATAGGCATAAATACTTCCCAGCATGTAAAAGGTATACACAAGCCCGTTAGTGTCATTACTCAACTGGCAAATCTTGATTAACTCCGAAGATGTTTTGAAAGCATCATGGATATTGTTGTTCTGGAAGTAAATTCTGGTAATCTTTGACTTTATATGAATTAGCAAGCTGGTATCCTTAATATCCTCAGCAATTGCATATGCAGATTGACTATATTCAATGGCCCCTTTTAAATTCGATTCATCATATACTAATGACCATCCATAAGCAAGGATCGATTTCGCGAGCAGATGAGAATCCTGAATGGCTGTTGATTCAATTATAGCAAGATCAGCATAATATTTTGCTGAGTCAATTTGGGTTTTCGCAATAAATCCTGCAGATAATCCCAAATACGTCCTTATTAAACCTTTATCGTATATAGTCGACTCACTTTCCCGGATAGCGGCATGTCCAAAAAAAATAAATGAGTCCACATCCATTTGACCTCGCATTTCCATCTCCTTCTGAAATCGGAGACTAAACTGGTGAAATTGCAGAGTATCATTACGGACAATGCTTGGATGGCTTGGTTGAATTGAATCAACTTGATGAGCCTGATTTGTTTGAGTGTGGGCTTTCTGCGTTTGTAGGGACGTAATGGTGATGATTGTGACCAATAGCAAGACGCACTTCAAAATAATATTTACACTATACCGATTGGGAGAGGCCATGATAAGAGAATTAATTTCAAGCCATGATTAGAAAAATATTCAAATTTTAGAAACCTTGATTCAAATTAACATGTGCAAATAGAATCCTTTACCAGTCTTCACTTCTGGCATTTATACGAATAACAATAAATGATGCTGTCATTGATTTTGCGGCTTTAGGTACTATACCATCAGGATCGGGAATCCTGACCACCCTAAAGTGTCACTTATTTTCATGCCATTCTTACCAATATGAGATTTGGCTGGAGTTTGATGATATTCGGTAAACGGATTGGGAAATCTGGTCAAGATCAATCCAGGGGAATTCGGAGATCTACCCGGGCACCTTTAACCTGACCATTCAGGTCAGTGATATTCTCCTGGGTGTAACTGCTTCTTTCAGAAAATCCGGACAGTATATCGAGCCGGCTTCGTGTGAGAGACAGTCCAACAGATTTATGCGCCTCATTTGATTCGGCTAACCTTGTTGAAAACCCAGGACCATTGTCAGTGATGACAACTAACAGCAAGTTGTCAATCTTTGTAAAGGTTATTTTGATTTCGCCCTCAACTCTGGCATGCCCGATGCCATGCTTTACTGCGTTCTCCACAAAAGGCTGCAAAAGCATTGGAGGAATATGTATGTCATCTGAATCACCTATGCCTGCAGCATCGATTTGATAATGAAAGCTCCCTTTAAATCGCATCTGTTCAAGGGCCAGGTAGTTGTCCAACATGGCTATCTCATCTGCCAGGGAATGTTTCCCATCCACCGAACTATGAAGCGCCAATCGGATCAGCTTGGCAAATCGGGCAAGATATCGCGTCGCTGTATCAGCATCATGGCCTGCAATAAATTGCTGTATGCTTCCGAGACAATTGAAGATAAAATGCGGATTGATCTGAGCACGGAGTGCTGCTAACTCGAGCTCCTTCATTTTAAGTCCTAGTTGTACCTTTTCCAATACTGCTCTATTCCTTCTTGCAATTAAAAAATATCCGATACAGGCGGCACCCAAAATACTGAGACTCCAAAACCATGCTGTACGCCACCAGGGAGGACGAATGAGGAAGGATCGTATTGCGGACTCACTCCATTGACCATCTTCGCCCTTGGATTGCACCTCAAAAATGTAACGGCCGGGAGCTAGTTCCGGAAAATTCACTCGCCTATCCAGTGTGCTTCGAAACGTGGTATCCGATTGCGCAAGCCTGTACCGATAATGTATCTTCCCTTCAGAGCGAAAATGGATGGAGCGAAATGCAATCTCAATATGATTTTGAATATGAGAAAACCTCGAATTGCCTGTCTGTAGGGTTTGTTCCTGATTCACCACAAAGGAAGTAATAACAGGAGCCGGAATCCGAATCGAGTTTTGCTCCATCCGCCAATAGACAAGCCCTTTGTCTGTACCTATCCAAAGGTCATTGTTGATGGAAACAACGTCAAGGATTATATCGGACGGTAATCCGTGAACCTTACTAATACGTGTGAGTATGGGTTGTCCGCCCTCATCGAGGGTGATGGTATTCAATCCAGCATCCGTACATGCAAAAAATGTGGATTCATTGCCGGCCTTTACGGAAGTAATAAAATCCGAGGTGAGGCCATCCGCAGTGGTCAAATGAATTAGGTCCCTATGTTCAGTATAGATGAGTATTCCAGCTCCCATAGTGCCGAAAACGATGCTCCCTTCTGGCTGAAGCAATAAGCTACTAATTCTGTATCGCATTGCCGGATGCTCAAAAGGCGGCGTAGTGTAGCGTCCGTTGATGTAAATCCTCAATCCTTCTATAGTGGAAACCCATATCCGGTTTTGTCTGTCCTCTAAAACATCATATGTGCGCCATGGTCTGGACAGACTGGTATCAAAAGGATGATAGCTGACCGCCAGAGATGCGATATCCACCTCATAAAATCCAAAAGTTGAACTCATCCACATTCTGCTCCTGTCCGGGCTGATGGATATAGATTTAGCATTTAGACCAAGAGCATTGGTTTTATCAGAAGTTTTGGCCTTGATCTCTTTCCAATCGTCTCCTTGCAAAATCTTCAAGGGTGAACCTGCCCAGATTGAGTTTTTATCAGGGTCATAGTACAGCAATGTCCATAAATCAACCAGTCCTGGAGACGCCATTCCCCTAGACTCTTGAGATGTCAGATCAAAACGGATGGCGTATGTACCTACCCCTGCGTACAAAGTTTGCTGGCCATCCCAGGCGAGTGTATTCACACTATTGGATGAAGAAAATAGGTTTAGATCAAATACATCAATTCCAGGTTCCTTACAGTAAAATAATCCCTCTCCCCTTGTGCTGACCCATAACCCTCCTGCATGATCAAACAGAGCATAATAGGTTAGGATGCCCGGCAATATGTTGACTCCTTTATTATCCTTAAATGCTTCCATGGTGCTGTAGTAGTACAGACCGGCCTGCTGCTCATGATCACAAGTCAATACCAACTGACTTTTTTCCGACGCCGTCAGACGACTTCGTCGGATATCCAAAGTGGTAAGATGCTCCAACTTTCCATTTTGCCAGAAAAGTATGTCCTGGCCATGCTTTATCACAACCTTGTCCCCCTCTATCTTTGCTGCATTAAAAAAATCAATATTTGAGCTGGCATGTAATGGTAAACTTCCAACCATCTCCATCACTCCTCTGTTCCAATGTAAAATTTGTGAGGATAGCTTCCTGGAGCTTGGTAAGTAAGTATTGTCAGCCTGGAATCCAAACATCAAATTGCCGCCCACCTGACCAAATGAAAAATTCCTGCTATCTGATCCTCTGATTATTTTTAAATCCCCCCGAACATCAACAACTACAAATCCCAGTTCTCCCGCATGCAGCCAAATATCTCCATTTGACTCAAACCCTATCTGATAGATGAGAAAGAACTTAGCTCTTATTGTATCCAGCACATGATTGAGTTGCCATGCCCGTATCGTATCCGCCTCTATATACCACACGGTTCTATCGATTCTGGAAAACCAGATTCGACCATTTTGATCTTCTGCTGGAAAGAAAGTCTCAGACCCTATGTAAACGCTTGTGTCCACAGGCTCATGAAAATCATACCCATCATAACTAAAGATCCCTTTATCGGAAGAAAACCAAAGCATACCATTTTTTGCCTGTACAATACTCCAGGCATTCATGGCAGGTAACCCATCGTCCAATGTATAGTGCTTCCATACTTTTTGCTGTCCGTTTGATGGCAGTGTGACCAACATAATTCCTATACAGGTTATGAATCTAATCATCTGCCGCAGGGTCACCATGTAAAATTTTTAGCAATATACCAATATCAATTCCTACTTAGATGAAAACGGGTATCTTTGATAAGATTCATTTAATGAAGACAACTTATTCCATTGCATGCCTCCTCCTTTCAGTGTAATCCTCATTGACGATGAACCCGGGGCTCGTGGGATCCTGAAGCGATTTATTGGTCAGTATTTTCCCCAGATCGACATCAAGGGTGAAGCGGAAGGCATTGCTGATGGAATTCCATTGATCAGGAAGATCCGACCTGACCTCTTGTTTCTCGATGTGGAGATTAAGGATGGTACAGGATTCGACCTTCTTGACCGCCTATCAGAAATTCGATCTAACGTCATCTTTGTCACGGCCCATGATGAATTTGCCATCAAAGCCTTCCGTTATCACGCTTTGGACTATTTACTAAAGCCTATCGACCCGGATGATTTGGCAGACGCCGTGCAAAGGGCCTTGCAATATGATCATATTGACATATTGCAAAAAAAAGTGGAATACCTGCTCCAAACGCATCGCGAAAAAACCTTTGATCGGATTACGCTCAATACCACTTCAGGTCATGTGTTTGCCCAGACCGAGGAGATCACCCGAATCGAAACTTATGGCAACTATAGTTTCGTTTACGTTGAAAGTGGAGAACGGCATCTCGTTTCCCGCAATCTCAAGGAGTTCGAAGAAATGCTCCCTGAACCTACTTTTTTTCGCATTCATCAATCCCATATGGTTAATACCCTCTTTGTGAAAAAAGTGATCAAAGAGGATGGCGATCTGGTGGTGATGATGGATGGCATGAAGATTCCAATTGCCCGTCGGAGAAAGGATGAATTTGTTAATCTGGTTCTGAGGAAAAACAAAAAGTAAGGCATGATCCGTAAAATGACTTTAGCCGATATCCCCGGTATCCACGCCCTCGTGCGGGAACTGGCCGAATATGAACGTGGTCTTCACAAGGTGACGACCACCCCCGACAGCTACCGGGTGGACTATGCCAGGGGCGCCTTTGATGCCTTTGTTGCTGAGCACGCCGGAGAGATCGTAGGTATGGCACTCTACTGCCGTATGTTCAGCACCTGGCGGGGCAGGATGCTTTACCTGGAGGATTTTATCGTCCGGGAATCGATGCGAGGTACCGGTATCGGCAAACTACTGTTCGAGGCGTTCCTGGAGGAAGCGAAAAATGAGGATGTCGCTCTGGTCAAATGGCAGGTCCTGCACTGGAATGAGCCGGGGATTCATTTCTACAAGAAGTACCCGGAAACCGTCTTTGATGAGGAGTGGGTGGATTGTAAGATATATTTACAATCTGGTGCTAATGACTTCCCGGGCATCACCTGACCTTTCTCTACTCGTTGCAGTTCGTCTCTCTAGTTCATACAGCCTAATGACCCGAAGTCATTAATGTGGCAATCTCTCGCGCATATACCCGTATACCCATGTGCCTGCGATCGCGCTCAACAAGATGATGGCGATGACCGTGGCTCCGGAGCCAATCAGAGCAAACAACGGTCCCGGACAAGCACCTGTCATCGCCCATCCCAACCCGAAAAGCAATCCACCATAGACCTGACCTTTGTTAAACGCCTTGGGATGAAACTCGATCGTCTCTCTATACATGGTGTTGGCTTTGAATTTTTTGATCAGGTATACCGAAATAACACCTACCATCACCGCACTTCCAATGACGCCATACATGTGAAAGGATTGAAAACGGAACATCTCTTGTATCCGGTACCAACTTACAATTTCGGCTTTGAGAAAAACGATACCGAAAGCCATTCCTACAGCCAGGTACTTCAGGTTGTGATACCATTTATGCTCCAGATGGCTTTCATTGACACAAATCGCATCCAGAGATCGGACTTCAAAATCGGTATTCAGCGTAGAAGCGGAGGTTGAGGACGTTGAATGCTGCATGATGCTTTAAAACTTAGAGTGACAGAATAAAAGGTAAAATCCAATTGGCCATGACGATACCGCCGATCATAAAGCAGCAAGTCGCGATCAGAGAGGGCCATTGTAGGGTTGACAGGCCCATAATGGCATGACCGCTTGTGCAGCCGCCTGCATAACGGGTGCCAAAACCGATGATAAATCCGCCGCCGACCATGATGATCAGGCCTTTCAGCGTTAGTAATGATGACCAACTGAACAGATCAGCCGGGACCAATGCATCAATCTGTGTGATACCATACCCGGATAATTCCGCGGTAAGATCAGCGTGAATGATGACCGGATCAGGATTGGCCAGAAATGTCGCAGCGACGATACCCCCCAGGAGGATACCGGCGACGAAGAATAAATTCCAGACTTCTTTTTTCCAGTCATATTTAAAAAAAGGAATATTGGCAGGAAGACAGGCTGCACACATGTGCCGCATGGAGGAAGAAATGCCGAATGCCTTATTGCCCATGAGCAATAAGGCGGGTACTGTCAGACCGATCAGTGGTCCGGCTACATACCAGGGCCAGGGTTGGGTAATCCATTCCATCAATATCAGTGTATTGTATATTTTATTCTTCTTTGGCAAAAATCAAAATAGCAGCATCTCAGAGCAGAACCACCTTCACGCAGAAGTCAGTCTCGCCTTTTGCTGCCGCCAGCCCAAAGGCAGGCCAGTTCTATTTCATGACTTTACTTTGGCAGATATAATCTGTTCTGGGTAAATCCGTTTTTGAGATCGCAGCAAATCCGCCATCCACTTCGGTGAAGTTTCTATAGCCGCGCGCCTGAAGGATACTGGCCGCAATCATACTCCTGTATCCGCCGGCACAATGCATGTAGAAATGCTCGTTGGGGTTGACATCCTTGATCCATTCATTGATATACGCCAGTGGTTTACTATAGGCATCCTCAACATGCTCGGCTTCGTACTCACTTTCTTTTCGGACATCGACGACCTGATCTTCACCAATCCGGACCCGGGAAGCAAATTCCTGGGCTGAAATCCGGCGCACTGAGTCGGTCTCCCGACCATCGCTAACCCATGTCGCGTAACCGCCCTTCAAATGACCCAGCACATTGTCAAAACCTACCCGGCTTAGACGAGTCACGGCTTCTTCTTCCCTTCCGGGATCTGTGATCAGCAGGATGGGCTGCTTGACGTCTACGATCATGGCACCAACCCAGGGCGCAAAATCTCCGGTCAGGCCAATATTGATCGATTGGGGTATGTGGCCTTTAGCAAACTCAGCATTTCCACGAGTGTCGAGCAATAAAGCACCTGTCTCCTCCGCTGCCACCTCAAACTCTTTGGGTGTCAGTGCCCGCATCCCCTGATTGAGGACCTGATCAAAACTTTCATATCCTTGCTTATTCATGGCCACATTCATACCAAAGTAGGCAGGAGGTGGTAACAGGCCGTCCGTTACTTCCTTTACAAACTCAGCTTCTGTCATATTGGCCCGCAAAGCATAATTAAATTGCTTTTGATTTCCAATGGTGGAGACGGTTTCCTTGCTCATGTTCTTTCCACAGGCACTACCTGCGCCATGGGCGGGATATACGAGTACATCATCCGGTAAGGTCATGATCTTGCTTCGCAACGAGTGATACAAAGTCGCCGCCAGTTGTTCCATGGTCATACCGGCAGCCTTTTGGGCGAGATCCGGTCGCCCTACATCCCCGATAAAAAGGGTATCTCCGCTAAACAGGGCATGTGGGTCGCCCTTTTCATCGATCAGCAGGAAGGACGTGCTTTCCATAGTATGTCCGGGCGTATGGAGTACCCGAATGGTAATATTGCCTATCCGGAAGTCCTCACCATCTTTGGCTGAAATAAATTCAAATTCAGGTTGCGCATGAGGTCCAAATACAATGGGCGCACCGGTTTTTCGGCTCAGATCGAGGTGGCCGGATACGAAGTCCGCGTGAAAATGGGTTTCAAAAATGTACTTCAACTTAACGCCATCACGCTCCAGACGCTCGAGGTACGGTTGAACTTCGCGTAAGGGGTCAACAATGGCCGCTTCCCCATTGGAGGTGATATAATAGGCTCCCTGTGCGAGGCAGCCGGTATAAATCTGTTCTACATTCATGTTTATGATTCGTTTTTACTGTTGTATGATACAAAGTTGATTGAATTTCTGGCTTTACAGCGTTACAAAAGTTACAAAATCGGACTTAGTGCGGTAGCGTTTCTTGCACGATAATAAAAGCGCCCATAACCAGAACAAACCAACCGAAGGCTGGTTTTAGCCGATTGCCATCTACTTTCATTGTCAGGTCCAGTCCTATAAAGATACCGACAATGGCAAATTGAGGGAGGGTTGCCAGGTAGGAGGGAGATAGTGAGTAGTGAGTGGTGAGTGGTGAGTAGTGAGTAGTGAGTAGTTGTCCGTGACTGAAATAGGTTGACCAAAAAACGAAAACAAATTTGGTCAAAAATGGCAAATCAAAAGCAAGCAAAAATGTTCTTAAAGCCCCGTCGAGTCTTTTCTCCGGAGGTACGTAAGAAGGTAGTACTGGATATT
>JBGTGP010000008.1:0-129462 GCA_041746735.1 Saprospiraceae bacterium | reverse complement strand
AGCACAGCGTATGTAGATTTTCTTTATCTTGGTCTCGCGGCGTAGTTCCTCGATCACAAGACGATCTTGTGGCCTTAGTTTCACGCATTAAAAATAATCATTATATTTGAACTGGACAAATCTTTTTGTGATTGGTATAATAACTATCTATCATTTCTTTCATGGGCCAATCAACCCGGTAATCTCTCTAATAATTTATTGTCATGCCCCTAATTATATTGTCATACAATACCTTAAGTATAAAGATTACTATGTTCTTTATGCTCAGTCTATTTTATCATAGCATACCAGTATATGGCCAATCCTCAAAAGATAAAGACCCTATTCTCACCCAGGACCAGATTAACTATATATATGAAAGAGCTTTCGATTTATTTATGACGCATAAAAGGATCAGCCTGGACAATGACAATATGCCTTTCAATACCCAAGTTATCCCGTTTGACTCCATTACCTTTTTATGGCGTGAAGAACGAATCCCGATTTTAAGGCACGTCTATGATTCGTTCAATCTTGAAACATCAATTCCACTTGGTACATCTTTCAATCCCAATCATTCATCCATAATTAATCTGTATTCTATAGAATATATACAAATTGACCGCCATCACAAGTTCAGGGAAATCCAGAATATGTTACGATTGCGTGGCAATATTGCACTCCTGGAATTTTCAGATATTTATAAAAAGGATAGTTATTTTTTCTTGAGTGCGAACGTGAATTACTTTATTAGCGACGAATTATATTCCTACCCAGCATCATGTACATTTCAAATTGAACTATGCCAAGACAAAATTCCTATCTTCAGATTAGCTTTTAACCCAGCGAGCTTCTCTTTTGAGCAATTTAGTAGGGATGAATTCATTGTGGAAAAAAAAGATTGTAAATAACTTATTGACTACAACTAATTTCTTTAATACCTTAACAGTCTAATCTAAGACTCTGAATTTCAATTTGAAAATTGGTTTATCAACGAATTGGCAATAGCACAATATGAATATGAAAATTCCACAGATCCTATCATATACCATTGTCCTTAATCTTTCTGCTGCTTGCATTAAGACCATACGACCTTCCTCTGATACCGCTATAGTCCACCAGTTAGTACAAACTAGTGCAAATTATATATATGAAGAAGAAAGCAGCTGGAGAAAAATAAAATTGGACTCGGTTTTTGTAACATTCAGCACTTATTATTCTAATATAGAATCTGACACCCTTTTTAATCTATCTTCCGTTTCACCCCCGATATTTACAGATCCTGTCTTCAGTTACAAACAGACATTTCAACCGTATTTAAATACATATCATTTAACTTACTTATTCATCACTATTTATAAAATTTCCAAACAACCAAACACATACACAATGGAAATAGGCTATGGACTAGAAGAGGAGGTAGTACAGAAAATAATATTTGATTCGGTTCAATATCAGGTCATAGATGTGAAATTTTTACAAATGGTGGTACAATGATATGTAAAACCATTTCTTCTATATCTTTCCCAGGACCGGAGGGCTTACCCTCCTTTTCCCTGTGTGAAACCCGGGGTAGACTCTCCACCCCTCCCTCCGACCCCGAAGCCGGTCGACCCAAAAAACTATCGACCAGGATAAAAGCCTATCGCAACGGGCTGTCCCTTTTCTGACAGGGTAAAAGAAAGTGATGACACGAGAAAAGCCAGAGCCAAAAATCCCGACTGAATCCATAAGTTATCGTTTATAACTATGGATTGTCCCGGACGACCCGTTCATTAAAAATCTAAAACGTTGCCAGGGCTTTGGCGACCAAAGTTTCACCGTTGCCATCTTCGGGTAACTTTGCTTTCTTTACACTGACCTTTTCAAACCGTGGATCTGCAATCACCATCGCATCTCACCATTGACGCCGGTAATACCCGCACCAAATGCGCCCTGTTCGAGGAGGACGGTCAGTTGCTGGATACGGCTGTATATGGGTCAGATGATATAGACCCCATCCATTCATGGGTAAAACAACACGCTCCCACACATGGGATCATGGCGACATCAGGTATGCGCACCTGGGGTGTAACGGATTTACACCTGCCCGGTCTGGCACTTGAACTCAGCCATACTACACCACTCCCTATACAAATCCTGTACTCCACCCCTGAAACACTCGGCCGCGACCGGATCGCCGCAGCCTGTGGCGCACATGCCCTGTATCCGGGCCAGAACTGCCTGATCATCAGCGCAGGTACCTGTGTCACTTCCGATATCCTTCTTGGCTCCGGCATATACTTGGGTGGCAATATCGCCCCGGGCCTGCGGATGCGACTCCAGGCTATGCATCATTTCACCGCCCGGCTGCCATTGGCTGAACCCCAATGGCCAGATCTGCCTTTTGGAGACTCCACCCTTCACGCTCTGCAAAATGGAGCGGCCCTCGGCATCGTTATGGAGATCGAAGGACTATGGCAGCGGGCCAGAGACGCTTTCAGCACCCTCTCCATCGTGATCACCGGCGGAGATGCTGACGTTTTGGCCGGCAAACTAAATAGTCCGATATTTGCTGAACCCGAACTGGTCAACCATGGCCTGTTTCAAATCTTAGCTTTTAATGTCAAACTTTCTTACTAAACCCCTGCTATACAGTCTCTTATTGGTGCTGATAGCGACTGGCATGGCAGCACAGCCGAAGGACAATTCCCCTTTCAGCCAATTTGGTCTGGGTGATTTTATGGAGTCCGGACTCCCTTCTTCTCAGGGAATGGGTGGTTTGGGATCGGTCTATCATGATTTTTTTGAGGCCAATCTGGACAATCCGGCATCCCTCGGATTCCTCCAATACACCAGCCTGCAAACCAGCTTTTTTACCCGCCGGTCAGCATTCAAGCGTATTGATGACAAACAAAATATCTGGAGCGGCAACCTGGATCACCTGAGCCTTAATATTCCCATCATCAATCCCCTCAATGAAGCACTGGAACGACGGGAGACAGCCTTTTCCTGGGGAACCAGCATCTCCCTCCGACCATACAGTCAGGTGGGCTATCATGTCCGCATCAATGACAATATCGATTCTATCGGTCGGGTCCAACGCAATTTTAAAGGCTCCGGTGGCCTCTACCAGGTCACATTTGGCAACGGAATAAAATACAAAAACTTCGCGGCCGGTATCAATCTGTCCTATCTGTACGGCCAGCAGACTTTCGAAGAGGATACCCGGTTTCTGGATCTGGAAAATGCCTACACCAACATCTTTCAATCCACTACCGCCTATAAAGGATTACAGTACAGGTTTGGCCTGATCTATGAGCATCCTCTCGATCTTAAAAAAGCCCGCAAGTCGGATGACAAGCCTTCCCGATTACTCTCTGCCGGTTTCTTTTTCAGCAACGATGCCAGGCTCAACACAGAATCAGATGCCTTCCAGTTAGCTTTCAACCAACTCACCAATGATCTGGATACCGCCTTTCTGGTCAAGGACAATCCGGGCAAAGGGATTCTTCCCGGGTCCTGGGGCATAGGCATGATCTATCGCCATGCAGGAGATTTCAGACTCGGGATCGACTACCAGGCAGGGCGTTGGAGTCAATATGAAAATGAAGCGCGTCCCTACACCATGGAAGACACCTGGAGAATCGCAGCAGGTGCTGCCTGGATCCCGGATGCACAGTCGATCACGTCATATTGGAAGCGGGTCGAATACCGGGCAGGATTTTATACCAAAACAGATCCTCGTATTATTGAAGGCGCCCAGGTCAAGGAAACCGCGATCACCGCCGGAGCCGCTCTTCCCCTGATCCTCCAGCGAAATATCGCCTGGCTTCAGATCGGGCTGGATGTGGGCACCCGTACCGGAGGAGATCGTCTGACGGACAATTTTGTCCGGGGGAAAATCGGCTTTATCTTTAACGACAATTCCTGGTTTATCAAACGCAAATACAACTAAGCCACAGTATAAAGACTATTAGTATGAAAGTGAGGTGTCTTTTCGAAAGGAAGGGCACCTTTTTTCATTTACTCTTATCTCCTCCCTTGATCTGCAATCACTTCAAATGTAGTGGTGACTATCGATCCACGTTCATCCTGCAATACGAGTGTATGCAGACCCGGTGATGGATCGATTTCAATCTGGTGAAATTCACGCGTCCGTCCGATAAAGGTTTTATCCAGATGCCAGTAGACTTGCGCGGTATCGGAACGATGGACGGCTGAAAAAACCGCTCTCGATCGCTGCCGGTCCCATTGATACGGGATATATATTTTAGAACCGTTTCTCGGGTACAACAGCGCCAATTCCTGTCCACCGGTAGATGCCCCGCTGCAGGAAGGATGCCATGGAGGTAGCGCCTCATACGCCGGCTGATACCGGCGATAATAACTCTCTGCCACAGCGGGCACGACAAAAAATTGTTTCAGTTCTGCATCACCCGGCATGCAGGCAGGATCATATCTATACTGCGACCGGCTGTCCGTATAGGACTGCACATGGAATGTGCATCCTTCTGGCACCTGTGCCTGACGAGGCATCAAAACGGTATCGGTCATGGAACAGGCCGATGTCGCCAGCCATCCACTTTCGCGGCATACCTGCCTGGGCTGTAAGGCATCAAATGGCGCCGACCACCAGGAGTTGCCATCCCCGAGCATCCGCAGGGCATCAAACATCACCGGTGCAGCCGCATGCAGCCCGATGACACCCGGGCGTCCTTCTCCATCCGCATTGCCAACCCATACCCCAAGGGTATACCTAGGTGTGACCCCAACAGCCCATGCATCCCGATATCCAAAACTCGTACCCGTCTTCCACGCCACCGGCCTGCTGCTGTGAAAGGTCTCCCACTGACCTTCCTGATCCGGTCGCTGCAAGGAACGCATCGCCTCAAAGGTCAGCCACACCGCTCCTGCATCCCATACAGGTGGTGTATCGGACAAATCCTTTTTCTCTTCGCGCAGCCTCCTTTTTCGGGCTTGCTGGGCTGTAGCCTTTTCAACAAACAACAGAGGCCCATGGATGTCGCCCGGATCATACAGATGATCATACACATAGGCATGACTCAGTACGCGCCCCATGGTAGCGTATGCACCACAGATATCCCAAAGCTTGACTTCCGCGCCTCCCAATACCAGAGGAAGGCCATAATGATTAGGACTGAAATGAAGTGTTGTGATGCCGGCCCGAATCAGTTTCTCCTTAAAAGGTAAAATACCATATCGCTGCAATAATCGCACCGCCGGCACATTGAGGCTCATGGCCAGGGCCAGATCCGCAGGTACCATGCCCATATATTTCTTGGTAAAATTGAGTGGCTGATACCCTCGTATATACGTTGGAATATCCTCCTGCAATCCTTTCGGCGTCATCCATCCGTCCTCCAGTGCTGCGCAGTATAAAAACGGTTTCAGAATACTTCCTGAACTACGTTCGGCCCGGATGATATCCACATCATTGTGATGTCCCTTCATGGCATGATCGACATTCCCGATATAGGCGCGTACGGCCCCGGATTCCGTTTCCAGAAGCAGGAGTGCGGCATTGTTGACACCATTCAGACTAAGGATGTCCGAATGACGCTGAAGCAATTCCGTCAGTTGCTCCTGCAACCCCATATCGATGGTGGTGTACAGGGTTTTGCCTTCCTGTAGATAATGGCTCAGCACATGTGGTGCCAGATTGGGTAATGGATGCGGAGCTGTTGGAAGAGGTTCTTCGAGTGCCAGAGAAGCTTCGGTCGAGTCGATGACGCCGGCTTTCTCCAGTTTCCTGATCAATTGATTTCGTTTGGCTAGAAGTGTTTCGCGATTTCGACCCGGGTGGATGAGTCCCGGCGCGTTAGGCAGGACAGCCAGTGTTGCGGCTTCTCCCCAGGACAACTGATCGGGCATCTTATGAAAATATCGCCAGCTGGCGGCACCGAGTCCGACAACATTGCCGCCAAAGGGAGCATGTGCCGCATAAAGACGGAGTATGTCTTTTTTTGAATACCGCAACTCTGCCCGCCACGCCCACAATATTTCAATGGTTTTTTGGCGGATACTTCGGCTGCTGGCCTTTCGGGCCATGCGCATGGTCTGCATGGTCAGCGTACTGCCACCACTGATGACACGCCCCGAATTGAAATTGTCCCGCATCGCCCGGCCCAGGGCCAGGAAGTCTACGCCGCTGTGGTTGAAAAACCGCTTATCCTCAAAATGAATAATCGCCTGTTGAAAGGTTTCCGGTACCTTTAGATCCACTCCTGGAAAACGCCATTGGCCATCCTTTGCCGGACGTGCCCCGAGCAAATGACCATCCCGGTCAAGCAAAACCGTACTGTAGGTCGTGGGAAACAAAGGATCAGGCAGACAAAACCACCAGGCTAACCCTCCCACCACTAAAAGACCTGCAAACAGAACTTTCCATTTGCTCAAATGCAGAAAGTGATTTTGATTTGATGTTCGTCCATTCAACTCTGCTTTATTTGTCTGCTATCAAAACTCTTCTTCTTTCTCCCGGACAGGCACCACTTCCACCCATCTACCCGGTATACGAGCCTGCACCTGATGCGAGTACATCGCTTCACACATGATATCCGGCAACCAGTAGCGACCGGCATAAGCTGCAGTCATCACAAAATGCCAGGTCCATGTACCCCGATCCATACTGAAAAAGGTATTGACCCGGTCATCGCGAATGTCCTGGTACCGGGCCTGACTGTTTTTAAATCGTCCTTCAAATTGATCCAGCCTTTGGTTGGTGAGTTCCCAGCCGGAAGGAAACATATAGGCCAATGCTAATTGATCCAGACGGGATGTGAAAGTCCCCGGATTGGTTACCGTTATCTGGACCACAAAATCCTGTCCCTGCCGGAGTCGCTCCGGACTGATATCCTTACCGGACAAATCCCTGTACGATACCTTGAGACTCAGATTATTCTTGACTTCCGTACTGACACCTTTCAAAGGCCTGCCTGTCCCGGTGACCCGAATAAACAGTGGATCAGCAGACATATTTTGGAGGGTCAGATTCTCACCGTCCGTCTGCAGCGAGCGGAGTACCAATCCTTTTGTACTACTCACTGTTTCTGTATTGCCGTTCTGTGCGATGGTGGCTTTGATTTCCTTGCCGGAAAACTGGCCGGCCATCTTCCCGAGTGCGGTGAGTGCAAATGAAGTACTCTGCGTACTGTACCAATTATCCCCGGACAACGATCCCGCCAGTGATCTGGCGATAGTCATAGCTTCACTTTGCATACCCATGGCCAGAAATGTTTCCAGGATCAGGGCTTTGTCCCGGATCTCCGACCCATATGTATAACTCATCTCCTGATAGGGCTTAACCTCCGTACTCAATTTCTGAATGATTTCTTTGGCCGCATCAGCTCTGTTGCCTAAAGCGTATGCCGCGGCGAGTAACCATGAGGCTGCCTGATCCAGTTGAGTCTGCGTACGCAACCTGTTCATCATCCCCCACAGCGGTTGACCATCCAGCGCCAGTGTATACAGTCTGTAGGCCTGATTGAGATCATCGCGGTAGTATTGACCGGGCCGGTAGGACTGGGCATCCTTTTTCTGGGCCGATCTCCATGCATCGAGCATTGTACGGTCCACCGCATACCCGGCCCTGGAAGCCGCGATCAGGAAGTGACCGGCATAACTATTGGACCAACTGTCCCGCATATTTTCTCCAGGCCAATAGGTAAATCCACCGGAAGGAAGACTAAATGCCTTCAGCCGGGCTATGCCGGACTGCACATTGCGCCTCACATCCTGCTCCTGCTGAGCAGAAAGATCGGTCAGTGCTGCAAGATAGAGTTGCGGAAACGCGGAAGATAATGTCTGTTCCAAACATCCAAACGGGTATTGGATGAGAAATTGTAACCGGCGCTGCAGATTGATGGGCGGCATCTGTGATAATTCCACACTCGCAGTATTGGTCCCTTTCATGCCGGGCACCGGGATCTTTCCGGTCCAGGATTGTCCGGGCGAAAGCGTGGTGGCCAGGACTTCGGTTAGCGGGGGATTGGGAATACGCACATCCAGTTCCAGCGACTGACTCGCGGAAAAGCTGCCGGCTTGGGCAGTAATATCCACTTTCAGCAACCCGGGCCGTTCCGGAATTTTCAGACTGAAATACACTAACTGGTCACCTTGACGATTGAAGGTCAACGACTGTGATCCACTGCCATCTACCGAAGCCATATCATTTGGGGAGACGCGTACATTGACAGTTTTTACCCCGTCCGACATGGCATACACTTGAACGGGTAATGCAATCGTCTCACCCGGAGACACCATTCGGGGTAGTGTAGGCTGGATCATGAGATCAGACTTGACCGTACTGGTTTTGGACACCGATCCCCAACGCCGGCGATCAGAAGCCACCACCATCGTACGGACGGCTCCGACATAATTGGGCATCTGCAGGGTATGTGTTTTCTTCTGTCCGGCATCAAGATAGAAAGGACCAAGGTGCATGACGACCGGTTTGAAACGTTCGGCCTGTGGTGCATCGACCAGCGCACCTGATCCGTCGCCTCCCAGGCTGAGTAATCGATCTATAGCTCCGCCATACCCTCCAAGGACATCATCATACATATCCCAACTCTGCAGAGTCAGCGCCTCCTGCCGGTGAAAATGACTCCAGGGGTCGGGAGATGCGAAACGTGTAAGTCCGAGCAACCCTTCATCAACGACAGCAATGGTATAGGCCATAGGTTGCTTATGGGTCTCACTCACCGTGACCGTAAAACTTTTATCGGGTGCCAAGACATCCGGCACATTGATTTCCGGATGAAGCATCGTCTTGGGATCTGCTACCATGATAGGAAGTACACCATACATCCGGAGGGGCATATCATTGGCGGAATGGTCAAAAGGCTGTATGTGGCTAACAAACGCATACACATTGGGCATCATTTCTGCTGTTGCGTCCAGCGTGATCTGAGTTTGTTCTCCTGTGGCGGGATACCATTTGGAAGACACTACTTTATTGTTTTTCTCGAGTGTCAATAACAACTTACTTCCCGGCGCAGATGGAACTGTGAGCTTGATCTTATCTCCTACTTCATATCTGGCTTTGTCGGTCGTAAAGGTGAGTCGATTAGCAGCATCACTGTCATCGGTAGGATCGCCCCATGATCCGGCATAATAAAACTGTCCGGTACAATGACCGGATTGAGTATCACAAACCCGGATCAGATAAGATCCATAATTATTGGGACGAATGCTGTAGGAGGCGGTGCCGTCCCGGCCTGTCACCACTGTATCCGTAGAGATGGCGCCGACATGCAGTTCACTATTGTACCGTGTGATATCCTCATCCGACCTGTCCCACCACCAGCGCCACTGTGCATTGTATATACCTACACTCAACTGTCGGCCGCCTGCACCCTTACCATCTGTATCGACTGAAGCAAGGCGAACAGTATTGGGTTCATTCATTTTCAGTTGCTCATAGCCCCATCTGTTGGCTGGAATCGATACACCGGCATAATGTCCGTAAGGATGAAAGGTAGTGGAATGTCGATCCGAACTGAAGTCACCACCCGCTTCAAAGACGCGGGTTTTGAGTGAAACGGAAAGTTGGCCTTCAGGCAGATAATCGCGGATCTCTGGCAGGATTACTTTTGCCTTGCCGTCTGCATCCAGTTTCCCGTCATAGATGGTCAATACTGAAGAAGGCGTTTTGCGGGCCGGATCTGTAAATCTGAATTCTTTGAAACCTGTTGGGGAAAAATTTTGCGGACTAAACTGTGCTTCCACTACTGCCTTAAGTTGTGAGGCAGGAGCACCGAAGAGCCATGATGATTCCAGCTCAATGATTTGTCCGCCTGTTGCAGCGATAATCGCGTCAGGTACTTTGGCGTCAATTTTGAGTCGGTTGGGTTTGATGGTTTCAATTTTAACTGATCGCGAAAAAACAGCATCACCGACGGTAACTTTGGCCATCCAGTTGCCCGTCGGATCTGTGGTGGCGGTAGCAAAAGCCAAATCATAAATTCCCCCAACGGCCATCGGACTGGTGATATCGATTTCTTTTTGCCCGAGTGGGTTGGTCACCGTGAGTCTGACCGGATGACGATTATCAACCTTCCCTTCCGGATCCCAGAGTATAAAATTGAGATGTACACTATCCCCTGGACGCCAAACATCACGTTCCGCATAAAGATATCCACGTAATCCTTGCTGATATCCGGTACCTCCGGCATTAAACTCACTGAGCGAAAGTGACAATCCATCCGCCATTCTCAGGTAGCCACGTTGCTGGCCGGAAGAAGCGACCACAAAAAAAGCTTTCCGTGTCAAATCAAACGTAGCCATCCCGTCACCGGATGAGTTGTTTTTTCCCAGCAACTGCTGCTGAAAATCATAGACTTCTATTCCAATACCGGACAGTGGCTGCACGTCACCGATAGAGGCCGCATAGACCCACAATTTCCCTTCATCATTCTGCTTGGCTGTCAATCCTATATCGGAAGCCAATACATTGCGACTGATAAACCGGTCGGGCGTATAAAAGGCCGAATAGCATGGATCATCCGTATGATTCCAGTTGAAACCTTCGTAATAATAAGTGTACTCCCAAAATGAAGATGTCTCACCATAAGCCGACGGTTGTTTCTCCCTCACCGCATCCCGGTAACAATCCAGGTAGGTATCCGCCCCTTTAAATCCAATGCGGATCTGGTAAATACTTCCTGGTGCCAGTTTGATCAAAGGTCCGAGGTCCAGTGCATACCGAGTCCAGACGTACCGGTTGTCCCGATCAGCCAATTGCTGGAGATCCACTTCCTTTTGAAGGATGATACGGCCCACCGGTTCAAGACCCCATTTGTCACCCAACTCATTGCGCTGCAGATACTGAAGAATATTATTCTCAAAAATGCGGACGACTTCCACCTGAACATTTTTCAAGTTGATAGCTTCAAACGGAAAAATAATATCGGCATCGCCGGGTGTAATGACACCAGAGCCCACCAACTTGAGTCCGGGTGTGGCATTATCCAGCGAGAGTTCAAGTGTCATCATCGATCCGAGCTCATGACCACGTGAGGAGGAGATCTTTTCATGCAACTGGATTGCCAGATCGCCAGTGAGCCCGTCACCCGGATACAGGGAAAGAATATGATCCTGCTTGCGGAATGTAAATCCCTGATGACTTCCATTGATAGAGACAAGCCCATTCAGATCCTCTGTAGCATTCAGTTTTTGCGAAAAGTGAATATCGACTTTCCGTCCACCGTCACTACCAGGCTCGAACGTTAATACAGTAAGTTCATCACCTTTTGGAACCTGAATTGTTTTGGAACCAGAAGTTTCTGCACCGATGCCGGTACCATCCCATTTGAAATCAAATCGTGTGCCCGCCGGTATGCCATTCCAGATAAAATCATGGCTCATACCGGATGTGTGATGGTGCCAGGCGGGTGCTCCGGTTTTTCCGCTGGTTTTGATTGAAAAGAGCTTACGAATCTGCTGCGAATCAATCTGCATCGAGGTATTGATGCGTCCTCGCAACAGATATGTAGTGGATTCGCCATTAAACTCGGGTACCAGGGGATCAAACGCAACAGTCATGCGAACTGGTCGTACTGTAAAATCAACCACCACTCGTTTCATGGAGGGATCAACATCCGGAATGATCTTGCTCAGGGCAATCTGCAATTGGTAAGATGCAGCTGGTTTCCAGGCCGTCGTCGGGGTAAATGCCAACGTCAGTTCGTCCTCCCAATAGGTCCGGCCTTCTGTGGCAGGACTGAAGGTAAACACCTGACTCGTTTGCGTTGTATCTACGGGCACTGAAAATCTGATCCGGACCGGATCCTCGGGTCCGATGACGGACGGGACTCTGGCAGCAATGTATCTGCCGAGCTCTTCAGCACTGAAGTGCGTGGCATCGAAGCCTTTTTTGCAGGAAAATTGAAATGCACATACGATCACCAGGATCATGGGCCGGAAGGGGACTTTCATAGTGGCTGGTTTGGTTAAGAGGTATAAATTTAGTGCGAGAATTCAATGCACCACTAAATTCTTTGGGTTCGCGGTCGTATTTGATGGTGAAACCGGGCCCATGTAAAATGCTGGCAGGCCCCGTGCTGAACCTATGAAGTGCTTATCTTTGTCCCTATGGCCGATTTTAACCTGATCATGCCCAAAATGGGCGAAAGTATAATGGAAGCGACGATCCTCCGGTGGCTGAAAAAGCCCGGGGACATGATAGCCCTGGATGAAACTATCCTCGAAATCGCCACGGACAAGGTGGACAGCGAGATCCCTTCACCGGTGGCCGGGCGACTTGAAAAAATCCTTTTTGAAGAAAATGCCGTAGTACCGGTTGGGCAAACAATCGCCGTTATCGCCACCGAAGCCAAGGCAGGTGTAGCTGCCGGTAACGGAAAACCAGCGCCGCCTGCTCAGAATAAACCGACACCTCCAACGCCGCCAACACCTCAGGTACAAGTATCTCAAACCACGCCATCACCTCCTCCTCAGCCAGCAGCAGTTCCCTATGTTCCAGGTACAGTATCAGTCACCCCACAGGCTATACCTGCGGTATCCTCCGGTCGTTTTTATTCTCCTCTGGTACGTAATATTGCCGCCTCTGAAGGAATAGGTCAAAGTGAATTGGATCAGATCCCCGGCTCAGGCCAGGATGGCAGGGTGACAAAGAGTGATATACTCTCGTACGTTCAACAGCGTACCACTCACCAGGCTCCTTCTGTGGCGGCAGTGACCCAGAAAACAGAAGCAGCACCTGCAGCGACTGTCATCAGTGCAGCCAGTTCGGATGGGGCGATCGAAATCATCGAAATGGATCGCATGCGCAAGATGATTGCGGAGCACATGGTCAGGTCGAAACACACTTCGCCTCATGTCACATCATTTGTCGAAGTCGATGTGACTGACATGGTGCTGTGGCGTGAAAGTGTGAAAGACACCTTTCAGAAAAAGTATGGGGAGAAGATTACGTTTACGCCAATCTTTATAGAAGCCATTGTCAAAGCCATACGGGATTATCCCATGATCAATATTTCGGTAGACGGAAATAATATTCTGCTGAAGAAAAATATCAATATCGGTATGGCCGCAGCTCTTCCCTCAGGTAATCTGATCGTTCCGGTCATCCATAATGCGGATGGTTATAATCTCATAGGACTGACCAAAAAAGTTAATGATCTGGCATTACGCGCCAGATCCAACAAACTCAAGCCGGAGGAGATTCAGGATGGCACTTTTACCCTGACCAACGTAGGGACGTTTGGCAATGTCATGGGCACGCCCATCATCAATCAGCCGCAGGTTGCTATTATGGCAGCTGGTGCGATCCGGAAAAAACCAGGTGTCGTCGAAACACCCTATGGCGATCTCATCGCTATACGCCACTATATGTTTCTATCCATGTCCTATGACCACCGGGTGGTCGATGGGTCATTGGGGGGGTCCTTCATCCGCAAAGTCGCCGATTATCTCGAAGCATTTGATGCCCGGAGGGAAATCTGATCCCATGCGGGCTGTAGCAGAAATTCCAGTCAGACCTTCCATGCGAGTATCCGTATGGTGGGTATGGGTATTTCTGTGTCTGCCGTCTCTGTTAGTTGCACAGTCCTCCATTTCCGGATTGAAGCGTCAGGCGGACCGGTATTTCGAAGCCGGACAATACAGACCCGCCTTGAAACTCTATCGGCAAGCCGGTCTGGAGAAAACCAAAGACAAACACGCCCGGCTGCGCATCGGAATCTGCATGTATGAAATCCATGACGTGGAAGGAGCCATCCGAATGTTTCTTCCGCTCGTCCGCGAAGGCAAAACCGATCCCGCCGTATTTCTTCAATTAGCTAAAAGTTATCAGGCCCGAAACCAGTTTTCCGAAGCCATCCTGTATTATAAACGCTTCCTGCAAAAAACGAAAACCAGTGATCCTTTCCGTCCTTGGGTCAAAGATGAACTTATCCGTTGCACCAATGGAGCGAGGCTTAGGTATGCGGTCGAAATCGCGTATGTGGAGAATGCCGGAACATCCATTAATACACAATTCAATGAATTTGGTGTCAGGACCAGCCCCACCATCATTGATAGGATTTACTTCAATTCGGACAGGGAAGATATCGAGCGCGGAAAAGTTTCTCCAGGCAATATGGATATCTATACCTCAACGCTGGTGAATGGCCAATGGAATCTTCCTACACCATTACCCATGCACATCAATACAAAGGGCTATGAAGAGCTATGTGGATTCAGTAGTGATGGCCAGATCCTCTATTATCTGTCGCAAAGCGGTCAGGGATTCGTCATTCGAACGGATACCTTTTCCGGAGAGACAGGGATGAAGTATGAAGGTTTTTTTACAGGACCGTTCACAAGTCATCCGGTCGCGGACCTGATCTTCTTCAATGATTCTCTCTGCATGTTTGCCTCAGATATGCCCGGAGGTTTCGGGGGCTACGACCTCTATGTCTCCCTTTTAACTTCAGGTAACTGGTCAAAACCTTTAAATCTGGGTCCGACGATTAATTCATTCTTTGATGATCGGTTTCCTTTTCTGACCCGCGATGGATTAACGCTCTATTTCTCTTCCAACAATACGGAAAGTATTGGCGGATTTGACGTTTTTTCATCCCGCTTTGATCCGGTCACGCTGGCCTGGTCGCTCCCAGAAAATTTAGGATTTCCTGTCAATTCATCGCTGGACGATACGCACCTGATCATGGCCCCGGATGGGATGTCAGCGTATGTCTCGTCCAACCGAAAAGAAGGTCATGGCGGAGAAGATATCTATCGGGTGTTTTTTAAGCAGCCGATCCTGGCCCATCAACAAATTTCTGAACTGCCTTCATTTTATCATTTGCTAAAAGAAAAAGGGATCGAGCAAGTGATGCCAACCACCGGAGTGGCTTCACGTCCGGTGGAGGTGAAGGAATATTTTATTTCCCATCTTTTTCTGGAAGAACAAACTGATATCCTGACCCCTCAAAATCTAAAGAAGTTGGATCTGGTGGTCAACCTGATGCAGATTTATCCCCGACTCAAAGTCGAGTTGAGTTGTTTTGAACTTCCTACAGGCCAGCGGACATTTAATCTTTATTTCTCCATCAAGAAGGCTGAAAAGGCCGCCGAATATCTCGAGCGAAAAGGAATCAAACGTCAACGAATCTTGCTGAAAGGCTATGGATCCTCTTATCCACTCGTCAGCAAACCGATCACGGCAGCACCGGGGCCGATGTATAAAAAGCTCAATCAACGGCTGGAGATTACAGTCCATGAATTTGAGCATGAACCTGTCATCATCTATATCGAAAATATTCAGGTGCCTGAAAATGTAAAGGATCCACGAGGCATAAAATTTTCCACGCTGCGCCATGAACTCTATTACGGTGTGCAAATCGCTTCGATCAGCCAGATTCTCCAGAACCAGGATCTGGAATCAGTAGATGAATTGTATATCGACGTGGATAACACGCAGGGGCATTATCAATACATGGTGGGTATGTCACCCACCTATGCCCAAGCTGAAAGTGTGAGAGCCGAGATGATGCAAATTGGATTTCCAGAAGCGAAAGTCATACCGTATATCAACGGCATTCGTATAGCACGACTGGATGTTGCTGACCGGGCAGGCCAATATCCGGATCTGTTGCGCTACCTCAATGCCACCAGAAAATAAATTCTGTCAATAATACCCCTCCAGTTTTAGATATTCTGCAATTTCTTCTCCGGGTTTGACCAGGTAGGTCCTGAAACCGGACATGGAGGCAGCTGAAAGATTATCGGCCATATCATCCATAAACAAGGTCACGTCAGGTGTGATCAATCCTTCTTGTTGGACATACTTGAAAATACTTGGGTTGGGTTTGCGATCCCCGATCAGGTGCGAGTAAAAGGTCTCGTCAAAGAATTGCTTTTCAAAATCTCGTACCCCAAAATATTTGTTCACATAATGGTGTACCCATTCCAGATGAAGGGCATTAGTATTGCTGAGAAGATACACATTGTATTTTGATCGCAGGGTCTCCAGCATGACCAGCCTGTAGGAAGGAATCCCGATCAGCATGCTGTTCCACGCTTCTATGACATCCAGTGCCTGCACATCGCGATGGGCATGACGAAGAATGGAGTTGATGAAGATATCGGTTGAGATTTTGCCGCATTCATAATCGAGCAGGCCTTTTTCGATGGAGGAAAGGTCTGAACCCGGTTGTAGCAGCGCTTGTATCCGGTCATGTGTCCCGGGGATATCGATGTCGATAATGACATTTCCGAGGTCGAAGAGGAGGTTGCGGATGGTGGATTTTGGCATTGTGAAAATATCAAATTTTACTTAAAAATCACATTTACAATATTTTATATATTATTCATATATTTAATAATAACGTATATTTAGAATTTATGTAGATTCTGTTTTTCTTCCCTGCTCTTGATACTTATCCCTGATTCCTCCTCCTCATTCTTATCCCCCTTGATCACCCCTCTATCACCCCCAAATACACCAAATACAGTCCCGTCGCCGCTATCAACCCGCCCGCCGCAACCTGTACCCACTGAACATGTTGTTCCTTCAACCAAAGGGTAAGCTTCGGTGCTAGCCAGGCCTTTGTAAAATCTCCGGCAAATAGAGCCAGCATGACACCAGCATAATACCAAACCGGCGACTCCTGTTGCATTCGCAGAAACACAGCTGCGCCCAACCAAAAAAATAACGTAAACGGGCTGAGCGTATTGACCATAAAGCCAGCAGCAAAGGCTGTAAAGTATCCCGCTGAAGGTGCTTCATCCTTTATGTCCTTCTGCGAACGACGCTTGTATAACATCGCTATACCCATAAGCAGCAGTCCGACACCACCGGCCAAAAATAACCCAATGCGAATGTCTGGTCGGGAAGTCCAGGTCGCTAAAGCAGACGTCATCCAAAAGGTCATCCCGATATATACAAAATCACTTACCCAGGTGCCTGCAGCGGCCAATAAACCCGCCATACGATTGAAATGCAAACTATTTCGAAGTATGATCATCGTCACCGGCCCCAACATCAGGGTCAACATGATCCCGGTGATCAAACCTTCTCCCAATAAGACCAAAGAAAGCAAATGCCCCATTTAACTCAGAATACTGATGATGAGTTGTCGTGCCCTCGCCTGTTGTCTGAACTCACAGAGATATATCCCCTGCCAAGTGCCCAGAGCCGGGCTATGATGAAGAATCGGTACACTGACGGATGAACCGGTAAGAGTGCTCTTGATATGCGCCGGCATATCATCCGGTCCTTCCATTTCGTGAAGAATCCCCGGCAAATGCTCGGGGGCCAGACGGTCAAAGTAAAGGGGATAATCATGCAGGACAGAGGGATCTGCACTTTCATTGATACTCAATCCTGCAGAAGTATGGCGGATAAAAACCTGCAACATACCCGTTTCCGGCCATTCCGCAACAGCACCAATAATGTTATCTGTTATCACATGAAATCCACGGCTAAACGGTCCCACCGTAAGCGCATAATGCTGTACCATCAAAAACAAAGATACGGATCAGATAAGCACCTCCCATGTCTGCTACGAACGGGTAGTGTCTCAGTTTGAATTTTGAGTATCAATTAGTTGCACGAGGTCAGAAACTTCCCATAATTTGTTAGTTAGCCTTGCTTCCATTGCAGGCGTTACCCTTAAGGTCGGTCAAGCATCAGATTTTTTATGCGATCTTTTAGGGCGGAGGTTATTGCCGTTTCATATTGTGATTTGAGAAATACTGATAAAACATAAACCTCCTGTTCTTCAACCTTAACGAAAACAATTACCCTGGCTCCTCCACTTTTCCCATCTCCCTTTTCGGTTATGGCCATGCGGACTTTATACATACCAGCCCCAAGATCATCACCTTTTCTTGGGTCTTTCTGTAACTCTTTTCGGAGTTCCGTGAAATCTTTCTTTATGTTGTGGTATTTCTTGCTGATTTCTACAGCCTCGTCAATAAAATTTTGGGTCGGAAATACTTTAAATTTCTTTGAGGAAGTCGTCGAAGGATTTACCTTTTTTCCTGCCTGAGCTGATTTGGTTGGCTTCATTAAGTGCTGACATAATTTTATTTACTTGACTTGAAACCTCATGGTTAGAGGCTGAAGCTGCTCTTGTAGTATATGAAGATTGTGCTTTACTGGTGGGCTTCCCGTTGGGCCGGGATACGGCTGTTCCAGCAAGTTTTTTACTTAATGTCTTTCCCATTTTTTGTTGTTGTTGTGGTAAATATATAATCTAAAACCATACCACATATACTTCGGTTCAAATTTTTCGTGATTTAACTTCTTCATAACCTGATAGTTATATATAGCGTCACATTGGATATATGTTTAATATGATCACATTTTCACCGTAATACGTTTTATATGATAAAGCTTTACTTTAATTGATACAAGTATAGACGGGCTTAAAATCAATTTGTTATAAATTTCAATTTATTTTCAAAAAAAGAGTTTTCAAACTGAGATACTACCTACGGACGCGGCCTGCTGATCGAAGGACATTGCAGCAAGCCTATGTAATAGACCAGCCCTACCCGAAAAGTATAGTAGGCATCATTGTCACCACTAACACCACGCTGCCTGCCGGGTGCACCTATCGGTTCACCACCCAACTCACCCGACCGGTCTGACAAACGGACCGCGAGCTCACCACGCCGGACCAGTAATTCGGTTTTTTCCGGATACACCGTACTCACATCGTCCAGATAATCGGTGCCCAACTGACGGGCACACAACTCCACATTGAGACTCCATTCATAGTTGAAATCCAATTTGACACCCAATCCGTACCCCAAACCTCCCGCCACACGGGAGTAGGCATCGTTGCCAGATTGACCCTCTGTGCCTAATGGTCGAAGGGCGTGCCACTGATCATCCAGTTTTGCTTTGGGATTGTAATAGGCAAAAGCTAAACCACCAAACACATACGGCGTGAAATACTTATCCCTGCTGCCATGAACCAAACTGAAAAAATTAAACTCCAGATTGATAGCCCCATCCAGATAGTCTGTACGAAAACTCAGGTTACGGGCCTGCTGAAACGGATTCTCCGACAAGGCATCCTTACCTGCCAAACGTCCGGCAGCCATATCAAAACGTAATGATGTACGAGTATTAAAATTGTACCGCCCTACAACCCCGATGGACGGACCAGGGGTCTTGAGGGAATAGTCCGGGTTGATATCACCAATGTAATTGGCAACACCCAAAAATCCACCGATCTCATATCCTTTCTGACCCCGGGCACTAACGCTGAAAAGAATACAGGCAATAAGTAAAAAATATCTGCTCATGTCTTGATTTGGCGGGCGAAGATATGTTGAAACGCCATGAAACCGCGTTTTGGTATGCTCCCGCACCGTAAATACCCACAATATTTATGCCAAAAGCACTATATATACCTAAAATTCAGCCGATTAAAAATAATATTAATCCATAATATAAAACAAGTCCCCTTCCATCTAAACCCCCACCATCTAACCTTCTAATTCTTAACCCTCTAACCCTATAAACTCTATAAACCTCATAAACCCATCTTAACCTCACAGCCCCGCCGCCCTCGATATCTCCAGCATTCGGTCAATACTCGCCCGACCATCCCTGATCACGTCTTCCGACAACAGTATCTCAGGACGCTCATACTTCATACACAAATACAATTTTTCCATCGTATTGCGCTTCATGTGCGGACATTCATTACAGGCACAGGTATTATTCGGAGGAGCCGGAAAAAATTCCTTGTCCGGGCTGGCCAGTTGCATCTGATGGATGATCCCCGGTTCGGTGACTACAATAAACTGTTTGGCAGGATCCGTTTTCGTAAATTTCAACAGTCCACTGGTCGAACCTATAAAATCGGCCATATCCAGAATATGGGATTCGCATTCAGGATGCGCGATAAGCTTGGCTTGTGGATACTGCACCTGAAGCCGCGATATCTTCTCATGTGAAAAGATCTCATGCACCATGCACGTACCATTCCAGAGGATCAGCTTCCGGCCTGTCTTCTTCTCGAGATACGCACCCAGATTACGATCGGGTGCAAAGATGATCTCCTGATCCCGAGGGATACTGTTGATCACATGCACCGCATTGGTCGACGTACAACAGATATCCGTAAGGGTTTTAAGTTCCGCTGTGCAGTTGATATAGGACACCACCACCGCGCCCGGATGCATGTCCTTAAATTTCTTAAACAAAGGTGCCGGACAAGAATCCGCCAGCGAACACCCGGCTTTGAGATCAGGCAGCAACACCTTTTTATGCGGTGAAAGGATTTTGGCTGTTTCCGCCATAAAATGCACACCTGCAAATACGATGATATCCGCTTTCGTAGCAGCAGCTTGCTGAGACAACCCCAAACTGTCTCCGATATAATCCGCCACATCCTGAATTTCTGAATCCTGATAATAATGGGCCAGAATCACTGCATTTTTTTCTCGTTTGAGCCGCTGAATTTCAGCTACGAGATCCAATCCCGGATCCACCTCTATATCCAGATAGCCCTTTACCTCCAGATCCATTTCATCTATATCCTCACCCATTAACGTACTCATATCGATTCACCTTAGTTTGAAATTAAAACATGACAATTTCCCGTTAGTTCCGATAGCGGCGTGAAGCTTATTTCACCAGGAATATCCCCTCTTACCTTTTCGTATGAGTCTCATGACCTTCTTCATCACCGGATCAAAAATACAGCCGGGATCTTATGGATCTCAGGCCACCCGCTCCTACGCCAGGCATCAACCTGCCGTGTCAGGACAAACCCGCTTTCACTACCAAGTCCGGCAGCGATACAAAACTTGCGCTTCACATTCAGATATTGATTGGCGGCTTCCAGTATCTGGCGATTCCGATATGGCGTTTCTATCCAGATTTGTGTCGCATCATCCCGGTCAGCCCGGCGCTCAATATCCCGCAATTGACCTGAAAGATCCTCCTTCTTGGCGCTGAGATAGCCATGAAACGCAAATCGTTGCCCTTCCAGACCCGAGGCCATCAGCGCCATCATCAGACTGGACGGACCGGAAACCGGCACCACCCGAATTCCCAATTGATGTGCCAAAGCCACATACCGGTTACCCGGATCTGCAATAGCCGGCAGCCCGGCCTCTGACAGTAGCCCCATATCCCTGCCATCCAGCAACGGTTGCATCTGCTCCTGCAATCGCTTCACATCTGACATATCCTCCGGCATCTCCTCAAAACTCAACAACTCCACTTTCCTGTCCGGCTGCGTCGAATTGATATATCGTCGGGTAGTTCTCGCCCGCTCCACGATAAAATGATCCAGACGATGCAGTACCCGAATGGCTTCGGGGGATATGCTTTCCAAACCCGTCTCCGATATAGGAGCTGGGAGAAGAAAGAGCCTGCCCTTGTGTCTGACCATAATGATATCTTTGCCGCGCTAAAAGTAACGGGTGGAATCGACTTATACCATACGGATCGATGCTTTTGAAGGGCCTTTTGACCTGCTGCTCTTCTTTATTGAACGCGACGAACTCGATATCTATGATATCCCCATCGCCCGTATTACCGATGACTTTCTGGGGTATGTCCAGACAATGGAAAATCTCAACATCGACCTGGCCTCTGAATTTATCCTCGTCGCCGCCACCCTGATGCGGATCAAAGCCAAAATGCTCATCCCCCGCAAAGAAGTGGATGAAAAGGGCAATGAAATCGATCCCCGCGAAGAACTCATCCAGCGCCTGCTCGAATACAAATCCTATAAAGAGGTAACACAAGAACTCCGCCGAAAAGAAGAAGCCAGGTCTATGTCTTTCCCGAGAGGCAATGTCAAGGTGGAACTCCAGTCACTGGCCGAAGAAGCCCTCGCCGACGCCGAACTGGAAAGCCTGACCTTGTATAAACTGATGCAAGCCTTCAAGCGGGTGATGGAGCGCTTTGAAGAAGCTCAGCGCAATCCCGTACATACCATTGTCAAGTACACCTATACGATCCAGGAGGAACAACAACAGATCATCAGTAAACTGGTGTTTAAACCGCGGCTGGATTTTGCCGACATTTTTACCTCAGCCGAAAACCGCATACATGCCATTATTACCTTTTTGGCCCTTCTCGAAATGATCAACAATCAGGTAGTCCGGATTCTCTCAGGCGAGGGGATCAATAATTTCTGGATCGAGCCACATGTGGAGATCTCTACACCATTGGCTGAAGAAGAATAGTTGTGCAGGCATCATAAACTTTGGCTACACATTTTTTTCTTTTAACTGTTAAAGTTTTCAAGACTATTGCATTTTCAGTAAATCCCATTTATATTTGTCAGGATACTTTCTTTTAAAAAACCTAAATCCCCAGTTATGACTTCCCAACTTCCCAACTTCGCAACTTCGCAACTTCGCAACTTCTGGCTAATTTTCTGATTATTATGCTGTTGGCATGTATCAGTTCTTGCTCAGAACCCATTCTCGTACCTGAAATACCTTCAAAAACTAACCAGCAAATAGTCCCGAGGAGTTCAGATGATGCATTGGACTATTTTGCAAAGGCATTAGCAAAAGCACAGTCAAATTCTACCCTTCGCACCTTTTTAAAAAGTGAATCTTCTCAAAATCCCTGGAATGACAATTGCCTCGTCTATGCGATGCATTTTAATACCATTGTAACTGGAAGCACAACTTTGGCGGATATGTTATTTGCTGCGCGGGATCAGTCTGATCAGCGATTTGGCACAGGATTCTTCTACTCCGAAGTCTTCGAATTATACCCAACGCTTTCTATATATCTATATACCGGAAACGAAAACCTGGATATAGGTGATTATAATACTTCAATCGTAACAGGCGTATTTGAAATCCCGGAAGATCATACGGCTATTGATTCCATTAAAGTATATACATATGATTATACGTTGCTCAACCCAACACTCGTTCATTACAATATTGATGCTGAGGATGAACCGGAGGAACAATATCTGTGTGTTGGGCCTAATGGAGTCCTGATCGCATTTGATACGGATTCGTTTAATATGTATGACTACCCTGACTATCAATTGGAAGAACGTGTAGGCCTTCCAAGGAATTCTCTGTGTCAGGATCTTCTTACAGCGTTGATCACCAATGCCCCTGTTGTCATCACCATAGGCGGTATGGATATCCTGCTCTACGATCCCACAACCATTTTGGAAATGTGGTGTGATGAATGTGACTTATATGGGTCCATACTTTGCAATACTGACCCTGGTGATGGAATTGAAAACTGCCAGGAAGAATGTGATCGGGATTGCAGAAGCAACAGAGATCAAATTGTAAAGTATAACTTTATCCACCAATCTGATCTGGATAGAACATGTTCTTGGACTCGTGATTTTTGTCGATTCCAAATAGATGCTATATTAGCCTCTAACACGACAGCCATTCCAACCCCTATATTATCATTGACAAAATTTGACAGAGCCCCCAGGAAGAATCTTAAAGGTTGGAAAGGCAATTGGCATACACCATCTACCCCACTTTTATTTTTTAAATGGGAGCTGGATGAACACTCAGACCCAACAAAATACGTCTGGCATTACAACCACCCCAAAGGAGGCACTAAGGTTGAAAGCACGGTCAATTATTCAGGCAAAATTAAGGTTCCTCTACTTGAGGACATAGGTGTAGGAGGATCAACCAAAATAATCACAGAACATAAAGACATCGAATGCGGCGAGGATTTGGTATACTACTGCGACCCAGCCAATGGACTTGGCACACTTTACAGTACCGGAATTATTCGGTTTTATGTCAAAGAACAAGAATAATGAGACCACAACTTTTTCCGAAGTTGGGCATTATAATGGGCTTGGTCATATGTGGCATTTGGGGTACAACACCCGGTTATGGACAAGAATCAACATCCCTGTATTGGCAAAATGGATTTTATCATGATGCCAGTGCCGAAGTCATATATCTCTTTTATTACCGGACAGGGCTCACCTGGATTGGTTCAAAACATTTTACAAAATCACTTTCCCTCAAAGCCGGATACAGATCTCATGATAGAGTGGTTTTATCTTCCTCACAGGAAGATGTTAAAATTAATTGGATCAATTTCACCACAAGTCCATTCATCAGCAAACAGAATGAATTTCTATTTAAAAAATACGTGGATATTCCACCACGGCATGGTATACAAACTTTTTCCACGGAGGAAAATAGTTTATTTTATTTGAACCTTACTTTTACTGCGGGCTGGACAATTCCTATAACCAAAAGACTATTCTACCAACCCATGGTGGGCGTCGGTATGCGTTACAATGACGACCGATATGTTGGCGAACTTGGCAATGCGCGCATTTGGTACAATGAAGATTTTTATGATTTCCAGGAAGCCTATTATATTGTTCCTGTATATCAACGTGGATTCGATTTACATTTCTCTGTCGAAAATCACCTCTGGTACAAATTTTCCGATCACTTTATGCTGGGTGGCGGTATGATCTGGGATTTCACGTTCGGGTTTATGTCGTTTGGGCTTGGCAATTATTATCACTATGGCCTCACCAGTCTGATCAAACTCAATTAAATACCAATGAAACGATTATCATATCATTCTGTTGTTATTGGACTTTCCTTGGTGCTAATGGGTATACTCCAAGGCCCTGCTTTTGGGCAGTTTTACATGGGGCCTTCATTTTCAGCTACCCATTACACCTATAATGGGATGGGCGGACCTGCGTTTACATTCCAAATGGGCAAAACCATTGATGCCAAATCGACCCTGCTGCTGGAAGGTGGTATCCATTATGCGATCGGAAATCGTGGATTTCAAAAGACACCAGGGGAGAAATACTCCATCCTGGATGGCGCTGCAGTGCATGAGTATCCTTTCACCGACCCGCACCCAGGTAACGATCCGGAATGGTATGTCATCATCTCCAAATTAAAAGTCGCGCAAACGGTCGATATCGGTTGCTCCCTGTTATATCTGCATACACTCCATCAGGGAAAGTTCACCACTTTTCAGGCCGGCGTTGGAGTCAATTTGGCCTGGATGGAAGACTCGTATATTCCATACACCTTCAAAGTAGACCTTAGAAACATCTTTATTCTGATCGAGGATCTCAATTTGGTAGCCCCTTTTAATGACCGGTTCTTTACCTACGGCCCTGTATGGCGAAGTCAGGTCCGGTTTAAAATGACAGATGTCCTCCATTTGACGTTGCATGCCGGGGCAAGCCATCTGCGTAATGCCGGTGTAAAGTTCACAGCCGGACCTGCTTTCAATATCACATTGAGATAAAGATTTTTCCACGGCACACGCCCCGCTCCTTTCCTGATTTTCAATTCAGCCCTTCAGGCTGATAGACCATATCGCACTGGCCTGATTTCGACTAAAAAATTTGAATCCTCCGATCTATTAGCAACATTATCTTGCTATCTTTGCGCCACATTTTGAGACTGTTTTAGACCATAACTATAAGTATTTCAATCTATTATGAACGTCGGTACGATCAAACAAATCATAGGCCCGGTGGTGGACGTCAGCTTTGCAGGTGACAATGCCAAAATCCCGGATATTCTCAATGCCCTCGAAATCACCCGCCCTTCCGGCGAAAAAGTAATCCTCGAAGTCCAACAGCATCTCGGTGAAGACAGCATCCGCGCCGTTGCCATGGACAGCACCGACGGTCTCATGCGAGGTATGCCTGTCGTCGATACCGGCAAAAATATCACCATGCCCGTAGGCGATCAGATCAAAGGCCGCCTCTTTAATGTCGTCGGCGAAGCCATCGATGGCATCGGTCCCGTCATCAAAGATGATCGCTCCTACCCCATCCACCGCAAACCCCCAGCCTACGAAGATCTCTCCACCAGCAAGGAAATCCTCTATACCGGTATCAAAGTCATCGACCTGATCGAACCCTATTCCAAAGGAGGTAAAATCGGCCTCTTCGGTGGTGCAGGTGTAGGTAAGACCGTACTGATCATGGAGTTGATCAACAATATCGCCAAAGGTTACGCCGGTATTTCCGTTTTCGCCGGTGTAGGTGAGCGTACCCGTGAAGGAAATGATCTGCTGCGGGAGATGATCGAATCCGGTGTCATCCGCTACGGCCATGAATTCAAAGAAAGTATGGAAGCCGGAGGCTGGGATCTTTCTAAAGTAAATATGAAGGACCTCTCCGAGTCTCAGGCGACACTGGTGTTCGGACAGATGAACGAACCCCCCGGCGCCCGTGCCCGTGTGGCCCTCTCCGGTCTGACCGTCGCCGAATACTATCGCGATGGTGACCTCAATGACCCCGCTGGTGGCCGCGATATCCTCTTCTTTATCGACAATATCTTCCGCTTTACGCAGGCGGGCTCTGAAGTGTCGGCTCTCCTTGGACGGATGCCTTCTGCCGTAGGTTACCAACCTACCCTGGCCACCGAAATGGGTGTCATGCAGGAGCGGATCACCTCGACCAAACGAGGCTCCATCACCTCTGTACAAGCTGTCTATGTACCCGCAGATGACCTGACGGACCCCGCACCAGCAACGACTTTTGCTCACCTTGATGCCACTACGGTATTGAGCCGTAAGATCGCCGCCCTGGGTATCTATCCGGCCGTCGATCCGCTCGACAGTACATCCAGAATCCTCGATCCACTGATCATCGGCGAAGAGCATTATCGTACAGCTCAGGACGTTAAAGGTATCCTCCAACGCTACAATGAACTCCAGGATATCATTGCCATCCTCGGTTTGGAAGAATTATCGGAAGAAGATAGAATCGTCGTACACCGAGCCCGCCGCGTGCAACGCTTCCTCTCGCAGCCCTTCCACGTCGCCGAACAATTTACCGGCAAACCCGGCGCCCTCGTCACGATCGAAGAAACTATACGGGGCTTCAATATGATCCTCAATGGAGAAGTAGATCAGTACCCGGAAGCTGCCTTCAATCTGAAAGGTTCCATCGATGAGGTCATCGAAGAAGGGAACAAGATGCTGGCAGAATCCGGAAATTAATCAACATACGTCTACCCGAATATGAACCTGATCATCCTCACACCGGATAAAGAACTGTTCCAGGGCAAGGTCACCTCGGTCAATGTCCCCGCCATCGGCGGACGATTCGAAGTCCTTGACGGCCACGCTCCGATCGTAGCAGCACTCGATAGCGGCGAGGTTCGCTTTCAACTCTCCAAAGGTGAAAAGCGCACCATCCGCATCGAAAAGGGCTTCATCGAAGTACTTCGCAATGAAGTAAGTCTGCTGGTTTCCGGCGTAGAAGAGTAATTGACAACCTGAAATTTCCTTTATTTTCACTTTCAGGAAATCAGACACCATAAAAGAAAACCCCGGACACCTCCGGGGTTTTTAATTTTACACTATGGCCACACCACGAACCGTCGCATTTCATACCCTGGGCTGTAAGCTCAACTATGCCGAGACCTCCTCGGTCAGGCGTTTGTTTGAAAAGGATGGTTATGCTGTCGTGCCGTACGAAGCCGAAGCCGATGTCTATGTACTCAATACCTGCTCCGTCACCGACAACGCCGACCGCGAATGCCGCAAATCTGTCCGACAGGTACACCGGCAAAACCCAGCCGCCCGGGTCATTGTCATGGGCTGCTATGCTCAACTGAAACCCAAAGAAATAGCCGATATCGAAGGGGTCAGCCTGGTACTGGGAGCCGCTGAAAAATTTAACGTCCTCGACTATCTCCACGCACTGGAAGGGGTTCACGATCAGGCGGCCATATATGCCGGCGAAATCCAACTGGCAGATCAGTTTAATCCCTCGTATTCTTATGGCGATCGCACCCGGTCTTTTCTCAAGGTCCAGGATGGCTGCGACTACAAATGTACCTTCTGCACCATTCCCAAAGCCCGCGGACAAAGCCGCAGTGCCGAGATATCCCAGATCATCCGGCAGGCCCGTGACATCGGTATCGCTGGCGTAAAGGAAATCGTACTCACCGGTGTCAACATCGGTGACTTCGGCAATGGTACCTCCGTCATAGAGGGCGTGAAGCCCAAAAAAGAAGCTATGCTCATTGACCTGCTTCATGCACTGGAACAGGTAGAGGAAATACCCCGATTTCGCATTTCTTCTATCGAGCCCAACTTATGCACCGACGAGATCATTGACTTTGTAGCCGGTTCATCCCGGTTTATGCCCCACTTTCATATGCCGCTTCAATCCGGCAATAATGAAATTCTAGGCCGTATGCGACGTCGCTATCGTCGCGAGCTCTACGCGGAAAAAGTTCAATCGATCAAATCCAAAATGCCACATGCCTGCATAGGCGTAGATGTCATCACCGGCTTTCCGGGTGAAAGCGATGATCATTTCCTGGACACCTATACCTTTCTTCAAGAACTGGAGATCGATTACATCCATGCCTTTACGTATTCCGAACGCGCTGACACACCTGCCGCGTCTATGCCGGACACGGTCCCGGTTCAACTGCGCCGCCAACGCAGCCAGTCACTCCGCGAACTTTCCCTGCAAAAAAAAACCACACATTTTGAACGTCATCTCCAACAGAGCCGGCAAGTCTTGTTTGAAAAAGGTCCCTCCGACGAATGGATGTCCGGCTTTACGGACAATTATATCCGCATCGCCAGGCCGATGGATATCCCTGTTATCAATACCATTCAACCAGTATGGCTGGATAAAATCACCACCATCAAAGGTGAAATCTTCGTCAGCACAAAATAAACCGGCATAGGAACCGGAATCATCTGCTTCTTGCAGCCATCCGCTATTTCCTCGTTCGTGCCATTTCCCACAACTTCACTTCGCGCAACCAGACATACATCGCTTCACTCCTGGCGATGATATACCCATAGTACCCATCCAGAAATCCACGTCGAACAACATAGGTCCAAAAAAAACGGAGCCCGGGTTTGATCAGCATACGCCAGAGCCTGGCTTTTCGTCCCGCAGCATATAAGCCCTGAGCTGCTTTTAAACTGTATTCCTGTACTTTCTCAAAACGGGCATGTATATCCTCGTCCGCATAATGAAGCAAATCACCGGCGAGATGCTCAATGCGGACACTTTCACGCGGAACAATCATCTCATGAACACCTATACCTTCCACATTGAATTTACGCTTGTCAAAAAGTCGAATCTTCTGATCCGGATACCAGCTACCATGACGAATCCATCGGTCACCAATCCTATTGCGGCGGTTACAACTATATCCGTCAGCAGTCGGATGCTGGAGAACCTGTTGAATTGAACTGCGCAGTTCCGGGCTTATCACTTCATCCGCATCGAGCATCAACACCCAATCCGTATGTGCCATATCGAGCAACCGACGTCGCTGCGAAACAAAATCAACAAAGGGATGAAGTTCTATACGGGCTCCGTATGTTTTTGCAATGTCCACCGTGGCGTCTGTCGAATGGCTGTCCAGTATACAAATCTCTTTCGCCAAACCTGCTACTGACTCCAGACATCGCCTAATATTCGCAACTTCATTTCGGGTCATGACGACCACCGACAATGGCAATGCAGGAACATGGGACATGCTGCGGAGATTATGCCGGGCTGTTTTCCTGATAGTTCAATTTGAACCCTACACTGTGCACATTCTCTATAGTGATATCAGGATCCTCGTTGAGATACTTCCGCAAACGACTGATGAATACATCCAGACTCCGGCCATAGAAGTAATCGTCCTTACCCCAGATGTCCTCCAGTATATCCGATCGGCGGATGACCTGGTTGGGTCGTGAAGCCAGATAATACAGAATGTCAGCTTCCCGTTGCGTCAATCCTTTGGACGTGCCATTTAAAGACAAGTCCAGATTACTGTAATCAAATGCGTACTGGCCTATGCGCAATGCTTCCTTCGGCGCTTCATCCATTATTTTCCGACGACGCAGGAAGACGTCTATTCGCATTTTGAGTTCCTCAAAACTATAGGGCTTCGTCACATAATCATCACCTCCCAACAGGAAACCTTCCATTTTGTCCTCCTGCATCGATTTGGCTGTGAGGAATATTATAGGGACATGCTTGCTCACCCCGCGTATTTTCTTCGCAAGCTCAAAGCCATCCAGTTGGGGCAACATCACGTCCAGAAGACATAGATCAAATTCTCCCTTTCGGAAAGCGTTCCAGGCATCCTTACCATTTGCGCAATGCGTCACCGCATAGGATTCCATTTCCAGTTGGTCCCGGGTGATGAAACTCAATGAGTCATCGTCTTCGACGTATAATATTCTTGCTTTCATGAAGCTATAGTAGGTATATAAAATGAAAAACAACTTCCCTTCCCAGGCTCACTTTCCACATCAATGTCACCCTGGTGGAGTTTCAGGATCGTCTTAACATAGTGGAGCCCCAAGCCAAATCCTTTGATGTCATGAACATTGCCTGAAGGTACGCGATAGAATTTCTTAAACAAATGCTTCTGATGAGTCTGGGCAATTCCAATGCCACGATCCAGGATGCTGACCCTGAGCTGCTGGTGCTCATTGGAGGTGATGATGTCAATTGGTTGATCCGCCGGTGAATATTTCACCGCATTGTCAATGAGATTACTCACCACACTGCCCAGGTGTGATCGATCTCCCTCTATGACCGGATGCGTGGCGTTAAAACGCTTATTAAAAATACGACCCTCTATGCCGGATTCGGCAGCTTTCGAATCAAGTACCTCCTCCAGCAATTGGTGCATATCGATATTCTCTTCCTTGAGCTTAAATTCTCCGGACTCCAATCGCGCCACATTGAGCAGCTTTTCCACTTGTGTGTTGAGCCTTTGATACTGGGATCGGATCAATTCCGTATATCGCTTCAGCCGCTCATCCGTCTGGATCACAGATTGCTTAGCAAGAAAATCACTGGACAACTGAATCGAGGTCAGCGGTGTCTTAAACTCGTGCGTCATGTTGTTAATAAAATCACGCTGCATTTCGGAATATCGCCGTTGATTAAAGATGACCCAGATCGCATACGCAAAAAAGGTCACCGTGATAAAAGCCAACAGGGCCATCAGCCATGTCCAGCCTGTGTTGGATCGCAGGTCATCCTGACGTGATGGAAATTTGACCCCAAAATAATAGATAAAGTCATCATATTTAGGCAACTTCCCGTCAGCTTTACTGGGTTTGCCTGATTCGATCAGGTTGCAATGATTGCCATATACCATATCATTGCTCGAGCAATCGTAGATGCCATACTCAAAATCCGTGTAGGACGCCAGTGAACTGAATTCCTGATACAACAGATATTCGAGAATATTGGCATCAATCACATCGTTGAAATTGACGATATAATAATTGGGGGTTATCCGCTTGATAATCTCTCCTGACGGAAGGGTGGATTTGTTGATCTCCGCCATCCTGTGCGCGACACGCAACAAGGCAATAGAAGTCGTCTGATGAAATGACTGAGACTCATGACTCCAGCGCTGAATCAACCAATAGGTCTGCATAGCGATGATACTCAGGATCGAGATCGCCCCCAGCAAAATAACCCAGCGAAAACTTGAGTTCCTCATCGACATGTAAAGGTATATGCTTTACCGGGGAAAGAAAGAGTCATGGCTGCGCAGCTCATCCTGCCACAACAGAACACATCTCACAGTCTTTGCCCCGACACCAGAAGAGATAACACCTGATCGTCTCATTTCGTTTTCATCGAATTCCTTACCTCGTTGATCCAAAACAGCCCTCATCTCAGGGTATTCAACGTTATATTCATTGTAATACCCGCTTCCTTTCATTTTTCAATCTATACTATTATGAAAAGAGATGTACTTCTTTTGCTCACCATGTTCCTCTTCCAGGTCTTCCTGATAGCTCAGGCGCCAACTTTGCCACCAAGTGGTGATAATTATAAAAGCATCCTCACCCAATATATCGGGAGCCTGGTGCACGTGACCGTTCAGTATAACAGCCCGGATGTGACGGGACCCGACGGTTCTGACCGGACCGGGAAAATCTGGGGTACGCCTGTTGCGCACTATGGCATGATCGATCAGGGTTTCGGTACGTCCAAAGCCGCTCCCTGGCGTGCCGGTGCCAACGAGTGTACCACTATCCAATTTTCACACGATGTGCACATCGAAGGCCAGCCGTTGCCGGCCGGGACGTATGGCTTGTTTTTATTGCTGTCCGAAACAGGGCCGTGGACCTGGATCTTTTCCAAAAACAGTTCCGGCTGGGGTAGCTATTTCTATGATCCCGGAGAAGATGTCCTCCGCGTCAACGTCATGCCCAAAGATCACCCCCATACCGAATGGCTCAACTATACCTTTTCAGAACGAAAATCTACTGAAACCACATTGGAACTCCAATGGGAATTAAAGAGTGTGCCGATGAAAATTACGGTTCCGGATATGACGGATCTCTATATCGCCAAACTCGACCGAGAGTTCCAGGGAGTCGCAGGATTTACTGCATCCAACTTTACTGCCGCCGCCAATTACCTCCTGGAAGAAAATTATAACCTTCCCAAAGCGCTGGAATGGGTGGATCGCAGTATGGAGGGTTTCTTCGGCAGAACCTATTTCACAACGCTGTCCACGAAAGCCCAAATACTATTGAAGATGAATCAAACTGAAGAAGGTGTGCTGATATTGGAAAAGGCCATGGATATGCCAGATGCAAATGTTTTTCAGGTGCATCAACTCGGCCGAAGTCTTATAGCATTAGGCAAAACCGGGGAAGCACTCAGGATTTTTTCCAGGAATCATGAAAAAAACAATGGTGACTGGCCTACCAAAGTCGGAATGGTAAGGGGCCTTTCAGCCGCAGGCCTTTACAGTGATGCCCTCATATATGCCGAAGCGGCCCTGTCCCAAGCCCCGGATCAAGTCAATAAAGACGCCCTCAGGAACATGATCACCAAACTCAAAGTCCAAAAGGATGTCAATTAAGTCTATCTGAATGGATTCCAGGCTCGCCACGGCGGGCCTTTTTTTATTGCCACTTGTCGATTAAAACGGGCTTTCCATCTGCTACTATGTATAATTGGTGTACTTTGTTTAACATAGTACCATACAAAATTCTATATTTGTCCCATGAAACTCGATAACATGAAGGCTCAGATGCGAAAAGGGGTACTCGAAATGTGCATTCTATCAATTCTGTCCGCCGAAGCCATGTACACTTCAGATATTATCGACAGACTCCGGAAATCCCAACTTGTGGTGGTAGAAGGAACACTATACCCCCTGCTCACACGATTGAAAAACTCCGGTTTTCTTGAATATTTCTGGATGGAATCCAATTATGGGCCTCCCCGCAAATACTTCCGGATTACCGATGAAGGCCGAACCTTCCTGGAGGGTCTTCGCCAATCCTGGACCGAAATCAATGAAGCCGTTTCTCTTACCACTCAAAATCTTCAACATCAATGAATAAGACCATTAATATCAACCTCGGCGGCTATGCTTTTACCATCGACGAGGATGCGTATGATTCAGCCAACCATTACCTCAATACCCTGACCCGGCATTTCGACGGCAGCGAAGGCGCGGCCGAAATCATGCAGGATATCGAAACCCGTATGGGTGAACTCGTCAACCGGAATAGAGGGACCCGCACGATCGTCAGCAAAGTGGATATCCTGGAGGCCATTTCCGTACTGGGTACGCCGGAAGAGTTGAAGGATATCGACTTTACGGAACCGTCATCCAAAGAAAAAGAAAAGAAAACGACCAGGCATTCATTCCAACTCAAGACCGGTAAGAGACTTTACAGAGATCCGGACGACAAAGTAGTGGGGGGTGTTTGTTCGGGTCTTGCGTCGTATCTGGGCATACAGGATGCCGTGTGGATCCGGATCGGATTTGTGATCCTGACTCTTCTTGGAGGTTCCAGTGTTGTCATATATGCTGTCCTATGGGCTATAGTACCTGAGGCCAAAACAGTGTCTGACCGGCTTGAGATGATGGGCGAACCCACTAATGTCAACAACATCGCCAAAATGGTCAAACAGGAGATCGAAGAACTCGGAGATAAGCTGCAGGATAAATTTGGGAAAAAGCATAAGAAACATCACTTCCGGTCCACGCCTCAGAATAAGGACGAGGATCACATGATGACCTCCGGCTGGTCCTGGGATCGAAGGTCCGCCCAACCGGAAAAGGTGACTACACCATATAACAAGAAAGATTTCGTCTGATCCTCCTTACCATATCAGAATAGCACTTCTCAAATTGCAACCCGCTGGGCACCTCCCTGGCGGGTTTTTTTGTGGTCCTCAATAGACATCCGATTTAATCCATTATTCTGGATGTAGTCATTTCAGAACCACATTTCTCTTTTCTTTACCTTTGTGCCCTTTTCCGACCGACCCGTATGAGTGCGATAGAAGAAATCCAGAAACGTAAAACCTTTGGCATCATTTCCCACCCGGATGCCGGCAAAACAACCCTGACAGAAAAACTGCTCCTCTTTGGTGGTGCTATCCAGGAAGCCGGAGCCGTCAAGTCCAATAAGATTAAAAAACATGCCACCTCCGACTTTATGGAGATCGAACGTCAACGCGGGATCTCCGTGGCAACCTCCGTTATGGCATTTCCTTACCGCGATCATAAAGTCAATATTCTGGACACTCCGGGCCACAAAGATTTTGCTGAGGATACATTCCGCACCTTAACGGCAGTAGACAGTGTCATCGTCGTGATCGATGTCGCCAAGGGTGTAGAAGAACAAACCGAAAAACTCGTGGCCGTCTGCCGGATGCGCAAAACACCCATCATCGTTTTTATCAACAAACTGGATCGTGAAGGCAAAGATGCTATAGACTTGCTCGATGAAGTCGAGCAAAAACTTGGACTACATGTCACGCCGTTGAGTTGGCCCATCGGTATGGGACAGCTCTTTAAAGGAGTCTATAATATCTATGAAAAAAAATTGGTCCTCTTCCGTCCCCACAGCAAGCAAGAGGAAGAAGAGATCATTGAAATACATTCCCTGGACGATCCCCGTCTCGATGCTTACGTAGGAGAAAGACCCGCCAATGAATTGCGCTCGGACCTGGATACGGTCACCCATGTATATCCGGATTTTGACAGGGACAAATACCTCTCCGGAGATTTGTCTCCAGTTTTTTTTGGCAGTGCGATCAACAACTTTGGTGTAAAGGAACTCCTCGACTGTTTTATCGATATCGCCCCGGCACCACTACCCAGGGAAACTGAAGAACGTATCGTCTTCCCTGAAGAAAGCGCTTTCAGTGGTTTTGTATTTAAAATCCATGCCAATATTGATCCCCGCCACCGCGACCGCATCGCCTTTCTGCGCGTATGTTCCGGAAGATTTGAGCGTAACACCAACTATTATCATGTTCGCCAGGAACGTCAGTTGAAATTTTCAAATCCAACCTCATTTATGGCCTCCAGAAAGGAAGTCATCGATGATGCATGGCCCGGAGATATCGTCGGCTTGTACGATTCTGGTATTTTTAATATTGGTGATACGCTGACAGAAGGAGAAAAACTTCACTTCAAAGGCATTCCCCGGTTCTCTCCGGAAATGTTTCGTCGGGTCATCAACAAAGATCCCATGAAAACCAAGCAACTCAACAAAGGGTTGGACCAGCTTATGGATGAAGGTGTAGCCCAGATGTTTGTCAAGGAAATCAATGGTGACAAAATCATCGGCACCGTCGGAGCCCTTCAGTTTGATGTGATCCAATACCGGCTCGAACATGAATATGGCGCCAAATGCGATTACGAACCGCTAAGCCTGCACAAAGCCTGCTGGATTGAGGCCGATTCAGAAGCAGCACTGCATGCTTTTATCTCACGTAAAAAGAAGGATATAGCTCATGATACGGATGGTAAGCCGGTGTTTCTGGCTGAATCTGCCTGGGTTCTCCGCATGACCCTGGAAAATTTTCCTGACATCCGATTTCACTTTACTTCGGAGTTTTAGGTCCGGCTATTGTAATCTCCCTCCGAATATTGTTTTACTTGAAAACTATCCCTATTTTGGGTAGGATTGTTGGTTTATCTAAATGCTGATCTATGTCCCTGTATCGCAGAAACTCAACGTATGGACAGCCTGCACGGAGTGGGGGTTCAACTTCGCGTCGCAATATGGGCGGGGGACTCATCATCGGGCTTCTCCTTGCCGGATTTGCGGTGTGCAAATATTATTCAAGTGAGCAACAAAATGAGATCACGGGTAAGACCCAGCACATCAGTATCACGACGGAGCAGGAAATAGCGCTGGGGCTCCATAGTCGCCCAGCGATGATCCAACAGTTTGGCGGGCTTCATCCTGACCCTGAAGGACAGCGGATGGTAAAGAGTACAGGACATCGTCTGGTGCAAAACAGTGATGCCCGGAATACTCCGTACCAATATGATTTCCACTTGCTGGCTGATTCTAATGTGGTCAATGCTTTTGCCCTGCCCGGTGGCCAGATCTTCATCACCACGGCGCTGATCACGCAGTTTGAAACAGAAGACGAACTGGCCGGCGTGTTGGCGCATGAAATCGGTCATGTCGTGGCGCGCCATGGAGCGGAACGTATTGCCAAACAAGAATTGACAGAAGGCCTGACTGGTGCAGCAGTGGTGGCTTCCGGAGATTACAACACTACGCAGGCTGCACAAATGATTGCCGGCCTCATCAATATGTCATACGGACGTGATCAGGAACTGGAGTCAGATGATCTGGGGGTGAGATTTATGATTCAGGCCGGCTATAATCCAGAAGCGCTCATCACCGTCATGGAGATTCTGGAGAGAGCCAGTGGAGGTCAAAAACAACCTGAATTTCTAAGCACCCATCCCAGCCCGGAAAACCGGGTACAGCGGATCCGCGATGCGATATCCAAATACAAGGGACAACAATAATTCAGGGGTTCAATATCCGGGGTACTCCGCAAAATTTCGGGGTGTTTCATATAGTTTGACCCGGAGATCCAAATGCATAGGGATCAGAGGGCGCAATATCTCATAGATGACCATGCAGATATTCTCCACCGTGGGGATCCGGTCGGCAAATTCGGGGCAGTCCAGATTGAGATTCTTATGATCAAACCGATCCTCCACTTGACTTTCAATAATATCCTTCAGTTCTTTCAGATTGATCAGGATCCCGGTTTCAGGATCCAGCTGTCCCGTGACCTTGACCTCCACTTCATAGTTGTGCCCGTGAAAGTTGGGATTAGCACACTTGCCAAACTCTGCTATATTCCGCTCCATAGACCAGGAAGGAATGGCCAGTTGATGTGCTGCATTAAAATGCCCCATACGATACAGGGAAACCGGGTATGACATAGATTAGATCTTTTCTGTGTTCGGCACAAAGGTACAACGGCTGAGAGGTACTATCTCGGATGAAAGGTGTTAATTCTGAAGACCTCAACATTCTTTAAGCGCCGCCTGTCAAAGAAAAAGCCCTTCGTGTGAAGAGCTTTTCCTGAAAAATATTTCATGTAGTGCTACATAGCGTCCAGCATTAATAGTAGCTGACTTTTACCGTTTGCTGAGGCGGACTGTTTTGATCACTTTACCACTGGAGGCGATGAGCCGCACGAGATAAATTCCTTCCGGAAGTTCCCCGACAAAATACTGGCGCTGGGGAGCAGCATCAAATGATTTGGTCTTGTTGCCTACGATATTGAACACTTCAATGTACCGGAGTCCGGGGGTATCACTGACTTGAAAAAAGTCCTGTGTAGGATTAGGAAAAACGGTCAGACGGCTATCACCGGCTTCCTTGACGGAGGTCGTGGAACTGATATTAATTTCACCGGCAACAGTGGCAATTACATTGCCCTGGTCATCGATGACATTGAGGTCATAGGTGGCCGAACCCTCGGTATTGCCTGGATTCATATGCACCTGGAGGTCAAAAGATTCGCCCGGATTGAGTTGGTTGGGCTTATTGGCCGGGCAGGAATTAACGCCAGGGTCAAAACATAGATTTTTGTCGCAAATCCAGGACAGCCAGTTGGCGGGGCCTCCATTCATCCGTTTGCTCCAAAATAGGTTTACGGGCGAGGAGGCGGTGTTGGTCACCAGAATGTGGGCGGCAATATCCGTCTGGGATGGATGCCCTGTGATGACGAATGAACCAGGGTCAACTGTAATACTCACCTGAGCCTTCATCAGTACTGGAAGGAGCAGGAGGCCGGCTAGGATGGGTAGGAGTCTTTTCATATCTGCTGCAATATATTACTTATTCTGTTAGCTGCCAATAGGTTAGTAAAAATTTAACGTTTGAATGGCCAAACAAAAGTCGGCATTTCAACCGGGATTCCAAATGTTTAGTAGAGGAGTTCTGCAATTTCCTCTACAAAATGGCAGATTTTGGCTCCCAACAGGATAAAAACATGAGCATATTGTTTAATTTCGCCGGGTCAACAAATCTTCTTTGTCTTACAATTTAAAACCGTTTATGAAAAGAATCCTCACCCTTTTATTCCTGGGCGCTATGTTTATGCAGACCCAGGCCCAAGTTCTGTTTTCTCAGGACTTCGAATCCGCTACCATTGCCCCTATGAAGGCCGTGGATGTGGATGGTAGAACCATACACCCCAACGTAGCCAGCTTTTGTGGACCTACCTGGACCATCGTGGGCAATGCTGAAAACCGGCAGGTTGTCAGTACATCCTGGTTCAATCCGGTAGGCGTTGCAGATGACTGGTTGATTTCGCCAGCTGTTGAAATCACACAGGCCAATACTTTTCTGGTATGGCAGGCCTACAGCCCGGATGCCAATTATAGAGATGGATATGAAGTCAGAATTTCAACTACTGATGACGAGGTGGCCAGTTTTACAACGATTGCTCTTACCGTTCCTGCTGAATTGACTACACCCAATATCCGGGCCCTGAGGTTGGATGATTATGTAGGGACGACCATCCATTTCGCTTTCCGCAACAATTCCAATGACAAGTTCCTGTTGTACATGGACAATATCAGTGTCCAGGTCTTCAAGTCCAATGATGTTGTTCTACGCAGTGTCAATGTTGAGAAATACAATCCTGCTGATACCGATATTCCGGTACGGGTCAATATTCAAAATTATGGTGGCGACCAGCTGACCACGCTGGTATTTACCTGGTCCTTGGGCGAAGAATCTCATACAGATACACTGTCCAATATTAACCTTAACACTTTGGTGACTAGAGAATTGACCCATAGTGTCAGATTCAATCCAGGCGCTGCCGGTGAATACACCATCAATGTCTCCGTGACCGAACCCAACGGCGTAGAGGACGAGGCCCCCGAAGACAATGGTGGTAGCCGCAAACTCTACACGCTGGCAGAACAACTGCCCAAAAAAGTAGTGGTGGAAGAAGCTACCGGAACCTGGTGTGGCTGGTGCCCCCGCGGTACCGTTGCTATGGACATTATTGGCAGCCAGCATGCAGCGGTAGCCATCCCCATTGCGGTCCATAATTCAGATCCAATGGCCATCGCCGAATATGATACACCATTTGGTGGAACTATAGGGGGATATCCATCAGGCCACGTAGATCGTAAACAAGTCGATATCGACCCATCGACCTTTGTTGCTGCCCTCAATGGCCTGCGGAATCGTCGTGTACCTGTGCAGGTTCTAACCGAATCTGTCTTCAATGAAGATACCCGTACGGCGACCATCAAAGGCACAGCTTCTCTGTCTATTCCGACAGAAGCGAATGATCTTCGCTTTGTGTGCGTAGTCACGGAAAGTGATGTCAGAGGCACCGGTACAGCCTGGAACCAGGTGAATTTCTATGCCGGTGGTGGTAATGGCCCAATGGGCGGTTATGAAAACCTGCCTGATCCTGTTCCAGCTAACCAAATGAAGTATGACTTTGTAGCCAGAGCATTACTGGGGGGTTTCGATGGTTTGGAAAACAGCATCCCCGATGCAGTAGAAGCCAATGAAACTTTTGAAATCGAATTTTCCTACGTTGTGCCTCAAGCCTACAATGTGGAAAATATGAAAGCCATCATCTTCGTCCTCGATGAAGAAACCGGAGAAATTCTCAATGGTGATATCGTGGATCTTGGCCAAACAACTGTCTCTGTGCCTCTCGTTCCAACTGGCAAGACATCTCTCTATCCGAACCCGGCAACAGAAACGATCAACCTCACCGTAGATTATCAGACCGATGCTCCTGTCAATGTCAGAATCTATACGACATACGGCCAGCTCGTAAGAGATCTTGGCCTGCTCAACCTGTCTTCAGGATCGGCATCTGAAAGAATCAATATTGCTGACCTCCAGTCAGGAATGTATCTGCTCGAACTGCGTCATAAAAATGCTGTAACCGGTCTTCCGTTTACAAAACTCTAATACATTCATTTCCTTAAGGCCATTGGCCCAATCAAAGCCCCGGCGATCATCATCCGATCACCGGGGCTTTTTCATTTTGATCCGGATTCCCCCGATTTGGAGTAGTTTCATCTTTCATTCTGGAATACGTTCAAACCTGACCTTTAAATATGACTTCTAAAGATGGCGTTGTCATCATCGGAAACGGGATCGCCGGCACCACTGCAGCCCGTCATATCCGCAAACAAAGCGATGTGCTCATCACCATGATTTCGTCAGAGGCGACGTATTTCTTTTCCCGTCCGGCATTGATGTATGTCTACATGGGCCATATTCGCCTCCAGGATACCGAACCCTACGAATCATGGTTTTGGAAAAAGAACCGGATCACCCTCATCCAGGATCATGTCCTGTCTATTGATCCCGCTCAAAAAAGTGTAGCCCTTTCATCCGGCAATTCAATACCCTACAGGACCCTGATCCTGGCTACCGGTTCTGAACCCCGAAAACTCAATATTCCCGGAGAAGACCTGGACGGCGTCACAGGTTTATACAGCCTGCATGATCTGCAATATATTGAAGTGCAAACTCAAAATATCAAAGAGGCCGTTATTGCTGGTGGTGGCCTGATCGGTATCGAATTGACTGAAATGCTGTACAGCAGAGGTATAAAAGTCACCTTACTGATTCGGGAAGAGCGTTTCTATGACACCGTCCTGCCTATGGAAGAATCCCGGATGGTCGAACGCCATCTAGAGGAACTTGGAATAGAAGTAATTCCCATGACAGAGATCCGTTTCATTGAAGGCGATACTTTGGGTCGCATCCAGGCGATCCATACCCAACATGGGGACCGAATCGAATGTCAGTTTGCCGGTATCACGATTGGCGTCCGGCCCAATATTGCAGGATTACATTGTCCCGGTTTGGCATACAAGTCCGGCTATCTGGTAGATCAATTTCTTCAAACCAACCTGCCCGGCATCTTTGCTATCGGCGATTGTGCTGAATTGCGAAATCCGGATCCAGACAGAAAAGCCATTGAACCGGTCTGGTATACCGGACGTATGATGGGGGAAACCGTAGCCTCCACCATTTGTGGAAACCCGACAGAATATCATCCGGGATACTGGTTCAATTCTGCGAAATTTTTCAATATTGAATACCAGGTGTATGGAAAGATTGATCCTACTATATCTTCAGACCCATCTGGTGTGTATTGGGAACATCCGGAGGGTTGTAGGAGTATACGGATAAATGCCACTCATGACAAGGTTACCGGTTTTCTGCTGATGGGTATACGATTCCGAAAAGAAGTTTGTGAACACTGGATTCAGGACCAGACACCTGTTGAAAGAGTGCTCGCCCAACTGGACGCTGCCTTTTTTGACTCCGAGTTTTCCGCCCGATATGGCCATGAAGTGCGACGTATCTATGAAACCCGGACTGGAAGATCCATTCGACCTGAGATGATGCCCATTCAGAGAAAACGCATTGGAATGACATCCGCCCGGTAAAACGACAACCCATGCCCAGACATACAGATCCTTCCTTTTCAATCATTACCCCCGAATATGGCAACTTGACTGCAGGACAAAAAGTTTTTGTACTGCTGGCGATAGCGGGAGTATTGCTCTTAGTGATGGGTACCTCCGGTACATATGGGCCATCCATCTGGCCACTGATGCTGAGCCTACTCCTGATCAGTATAGGCATCACCGGATTTGGGTATTTACAATATCGCACTAAAGCTCCCGGTATTCACAATGACGGAGTCTGGCACAGAAACCTGACCAGCAGAGGACTAATTTCATTAGGGCTTGCAGGGCTCCTGACGGGCTTCTACATCTTGTTATATTTTTTTCCTTCGTATCTGGGCCTACGGGCAGATGGCAACCATGGCCTCATCGGTTTTTTTGACCCGCTCAGTCTGTGGATAAAACGACAACCTGCCAGCCAATGGTTTGTGTACGGCGTGATGTATACACTGGCCATTCTGCTCTTCGGATTCAAGTTCCTGTGGAAATACCGGCATATCCGGTACCAACAACTCAGGACGATATCCGTTATGTTTTTCCAGTTGTGCTTTGCCTTTATCCTTCCGGAATGGATGGAACGGCTCAACCGTCCATCGATGGATCTTAAAAATATGTGGCCGCTGAATTACTCTTTTTTCTTTGAATGGAATCTCAATGACCTCATTCAAAACGGCACCTGGGGCCTTTTCATGTTAGGATGGGGCATCGCCTTGATCCTGATCATTTCACCTGTCCTCACGTATTTCTTTGGCAAGCGTTGGTATTGCAGTTGGGTTTGTGGTTGTGGCGGATTGGCCGAAACCGCCGGAGACCCTTTTAGGCATCTTTCTGACAAATCATTGCGGGCCTGGAAGATAGAACGCTGGATGGTACACCTTGTATTGGTGATAGTTGTGGTGATGACCGCTATGGTCTTGTATACCTATGTGACAGGGAATAGTCGCATCCTCTTTTTGGACAGCTTTCAATTGCGTTCAGCATATGGCTTTTTTATCGGAGCCATCTTCAGTGGCGTTATCGGCGTAGGATTTTATCCCTTGCTTGGACCCAGAGTCTGGTGCAGGTTTGGATGTCCTATGGCGGCCATTCTCGGACTTCAGCAACGATTCTTCTCCCGTTTCCGCATCTCTACCAATGGAGGTCAATGCATCTCCTGTGGAAATTGTTCGGTCTACTGCGAAATGGGGATCGATGTTCGTCAATATGCGCAGCGGGGTCAGGATATCATACGGGCTTCCTGTGTAGGTTGCGGTATATGTGCGGCCGTATGTCCGCGAGGTGTGTTAAAACTTGAAAACGGGAAAATCCGTATTCCGGAACTTAAAGATCCCTTCGTTGCAAAAGCCAGTACGAAAGGAGAATAAAAATACCGGCCCACCCGAGCGCCACCAGCACGTCTTGCCCATAGACCCGGTCGTGCACAAAGGAAAGTGCATATCGTTGAAAAGGAACCCGGATAATAAGATTGATGGCTTCTACCGGAAAGTACCATACCTGCCACTTAAATTCATACCGAAGGATCGCCGTTAGGATCGGTTCTATACTGGCGGTATACAGTAGAAACAAAATGATAGTCACCCCACTCTTCCGGATCAGAAAAGCGGCAAACATCGCCATGCACAAGAATACAAATACTTCAACCCCGTATGCGGCTACAAAGGAGATATTCTCCAAGATATAGCTCATACCCTTCACCGGAGAATAAAGCAGACCGAGAAACAAACCGAGCATCAGAAGTAACAGAGCAGATCCGGCACTGATCACAGCCACCAATGCCACTTTGGATGCCAGAAATTCTTTCTTGGATAACCCGTCAATAATGTTTTGCTTGATGGTCTTCTGAGAATACTCCAGCGTGACGGAAATGATGATTACAAAAGCCGGTATCCACTTGAACACTGTGGCCAACCAACCGAGATTTTGCCAGATGTCAACAAAATCAAACAGAGGCAAACCCGTTTCTGCAAAATGCTTCAAGATATCATCAGTCTTCTGCTCCTCCAGAAACCAATCCAGCAGATACTTTATCGATAATCCGGAGAGCACAAAACAAAAAATATACAATCCCAAAATCACCAGGAAGGGACGGTAATGCCTGAACTTATAGTATTCCAGCTCGATGACTTTTCTGATCTGCATCATGACCCGGCGTTTTGCTGACCCGGCGTTAGTACCGCATCGGATTCTTTCAGGATCGCCATAAACTTCTCTTCCAGACTGGAACGCTTGTGCTCCAGATAATGGACTGCTACCTGCTGTCCTACCAGGTAGGTATTGAGTTCTGCGGCATTCCAGGACGGGATGACCTGCACGCGAAAACCTTCCTTCTCGGGTTCGAAAGATTGAACACCTGAACATGAGGATAAAGCCTGAGCAAGTCGTTGTGCATCCTCAGCAGCAACGCCTATAGCTTCGTGGCTGTGCAGGGCATCGTGCACACTACCGCTATAAATCTTCTTTCCGCGACGCAGCACAGCAAAATGTGAGCATACCTTCTGAACTTCATCCAGGAGATGACTCGCCAGGATGATGGTCTTACCCATATCGCGGATATCCAGTATGAGTTGGCGGATCTCGGCTATACCCATCGGATCCAGGCCATTTGTAGGTTCGTCAAAGAGCAGGACCTTCGGGTCCACCAGCATGGCAGAAGCTATGGCCAATCGCTGCTTCATCCCAAGGGAATAGGTTCTGAAAGGGTCATCGGCTCGTTCACTTAAGCCTACCATTTTCAATAAACCCTCAGTATCCGGTTTGCGTATATCCTTTATTCGGCTATGGACGATCAGGTTCTGACGTGCACTGAGAAAGGGATAGAAATTGGGTTGTTCCAGAATCGCGCCGATCTGTTTACGCAACCGATAATCTTCTCCCTGACCAAACCAACTATATTGCCCTGCTGTCTTTGACACCACACCCAATACCATCCCTAGTGTGGTCGTCTTGCCGCTACCATTTGGACCCAGCAAACCAAAAACCTGCCCTCTTGGAATCGCAAGGTCCAATCCGTCGACAGCGAGAATACGCCTTGAAAAACGCTTGGTCAATCCATCAGTCTGTAATATGATCTCACTCATCAGAAGCTCCCTTTAAGCAAGTCCATTAATGTTGATTGATCGGCTATCTGGATGGCACTGAGATATTCCAGATTGATTTGACCGTCAATCTCCAGGATGTAATCATCCTCTGTGGTATCGAGCAATGCAAGATAATGGGCCTCCTTTCCTTTTTCCAATACCCAAAGCGTAACACGACCTGCCTCGGCTGTCCGAACATCCATGAGTTCTTCATACCCGCCGCTGCGCAGGTTTGATCGCAAGTCTGTGATCTGATAGGTAGTATCCTCACGGGGTGGCATATACAGCACTACATTTCGTACATCGCGGATCAACTTTTCGAAATCAGGATCCTGTTTGACATTGGCCAGCCTTAGAATACTTTGGGAAACATACTTCTTTCGGATGCCCGGATATCGGGCTTCATGAGACACAAGAACACCTTCCTGAATATCAGGCTTACATCCCGTCAGGAGCGTCGAGAGAGATACGAAGGTGAATAGAAGTAGCCTGGCTGTTAAGTTCATGCGCACCAAAAAGACGGAATATATATTGCCAAGTTACTGATAGTCGATCAACAGGTGGATATTCTCGGCCAAGTGGGCTTAGCCACCCAATGCTGCCGCGCCACCCACGATCTCACTGAGTTCCTTGGTGATCGCTTCCTGACGTGCATTGTTATAGCTGATCCGCAGCGCTGACAACATCTCATCCGCATTGGTCGTCGCCTTGTCCATGGCCGTCATACGGGCACCATGCTCCGAAGCATTTGTATCCAGCAGGAATTTCTGAAACTGGACTTCCAGTATTCCGGGAACAAGGGTATTGAGTAAGATCTCCTTCTCCGGTTCAAAAATATAATCGACCCGTCGGGTGGTCCCGGTCTCGATACGAGGCACCGGTAGAAACTGGAAGGATTCTGCAAACTGGGTGGCGGCATTCTTAAATCGACCGTAGCACACCACAATGCGATCGGTTTCACCCTTGCTAAATTGATCCATGAGCATACGTGGCACTTCTACGGTATGGTCAAAGGCCAGATTGTCAAACAAGGTGACATACTCCCTGTTGATCGTACAGTCTTTATAATTTTTTCGAAAAAAATCAAAGCCCCGCTTACCGATAGGAAGGATAGTCAGTTTCTTTGCGGCACGCTGAGCAGAAAACTGCTGTTCTATCTCCCGCACCGCCATTTTGATGATGTTGGTATTGAAAGCACCACAAAGACCACGGCTTGAGGTGATAACGACCAATGTAGCATGTTGTATATCACGTTCCTTGCCAAAGGAAAGGTTGACATCCCCTTCGACGGCCGACATCACATTGCGAAGCATCTGATTGAGCTTGTCCGCATAGGGACGCATACGCACGATAGCATCCTGAGCTTTCCGCAACTTGGCCGCCGAAACCATTTTCATGGCCTTCGTGATCTGCTGCGTCGAACTGACCGACTTCATGCGTTCCCGTACCTCTTTCAGTTTACCGCTCATCTGCTTTCAGGTTTATGATTTTACGATCGTAGTATATGGGATATCAGGCTTTAAACTGGCCTTTCAATTCATCAGCTAGTGATTTCAGAATGGCCGTATCCTCGTCCAACAGTTTGCCGGCGCGGAGATTGTCAAGGACATTCTGATACCGGGCGGAAAGACTGGTCAGGAACAATTCTTCAAATTCCCCGATTTTATTCAGCGGGATCTCCCGGAGCAGACCATTGGTCCCCAGATAGATGATCGCAATTTGCTTCTCTACGGGTACCGGGCTGTATTGGGCTTGTTTCAGGATCTCTACATTCCGCTTTCCTTTTTCCAGAACGGCCGTCGTTGCGGCATCCAGATCTGACCCGAATTTGGCAAACGCTTCAAGGTCGCGATACTGAGCCTGGTCGAGCTTTAATGTACCGGCTACTTTTTTCATGGATTTAATCTGGGCATTACCCCCGACCCTCGACACGGAAATACCGACGTTAATCGCCGGACGTATACCGGCGTTGAAAAGACTGGCCTCAAGGAAGATCTGACCGTCCGTAATCGAGATCACGTTGGTGGGAATATAGGCGGATACGTCACCGGCTTGTGTTTCGATGATCGGAAGAGCTGTCAGTGATCCGCCGCCTTTGATCATCGGCTGCCCGTTTTTATCCTTGGCATTTTTAAGACTCTCCGGCAGATCGTTCATCTGACGGGCGATATCATCATTGTTGATGACTTTGGCCGCACGCTCGAGCAGACGGGAGTGCAGATAGAAGACATCACCCGGATACGCCTCGCGGCCAGGAGGACGACGGAGGAGCAAGGATACTTCACGGTAGGCAACAGCTTGTTTGGAAAGATCATCATAGATGATCAGTGCAGGACGTCCGGTATCTCTGAAAAACTCACCAATAGCAGCACCTGCAAAAGGGGCGTAAAACTGAAGCGGTGCGGGATCTGCGGCACTGGCGGAAACGATGACGGTATACGCCATTGCACCGGCTTCTTCAAGGGTTTTGGCCACGTTGGCTACAGTAGAGGCCTTTTGCCCGGAAGCAACATAAATGCAGTAGACGGTTTCACCTTTCTCGTAAAACTCTTTCTGATTGATAATGGTATCTATGGCAATGGCCGATTTTCCGGTCTGGCGGTCACCGATAATCAATTCACGCTGGCCCCGGCCGATCGGAATCATAGCGTCGATAGCTTTGATACCAGTTTGTAACGGCTCATTTACAGGCTGCCGGAAAATAACACCAGGGGCTTTCCGTTCGAGTGGCATTTCATATCTGTCGCCCGTGATCGGTCCTTTACCATCAATAGGTTGACCCAGCGTATTGACGACACGGCCGATAAATCCTTCCCCAACATCGATGCTGGCAATCCTGCCGGTGCGGGTCACGCGCGAGCCTTCTTTGATATCATCTCCAGCCCCCATCAAAACGACCCCGACATTATCCTCCTCCAGATTCAGTACGATGGCTTCCACGCCATTATCAAACTTGACAAGCTCGCCGGATTGGGCACGATTCAGACCGTATACCCGGGCGATACCGTCACCTACCTGAAGAACAGTACCTACCTCTTCAAGCTCGGCGGCACTTTGAAATCCGGATAACTGCTGCTTGAGTATCGCTGAAATTTCATCTGGTTTTACATCGACCATGTTTATGCGTATTTAATGTTGTTCGTTATAAGTGTATGCTGCTCTATTAAATTGCCTTCTGGTAATCTTTGGACGTAAATGATTTGCGCAGTTGATCCAACTGATGCTTAATACTCGCATCATAGAGTTTGTCTTCAAAGGTGATGACAAATCCTCCGATGAGATCCGGATTGACTCCGGTGGTAAACTCAATTTGACCTTCCGTGAGTTTACTGTCTATGAGCTTACGTTTAATGGTCTCAAGGGCTTCGGTTGAAAGCGGTTCAGCGGAGACGACATTCACGATGGATATACCTTTGATCAACCGGAATTGTCGGATGACCTCGCGTGCGATATCCGGTAGTTGGGCTTCTCTGCCTTTCCGCAGAATGATGCCCATAAAAGCCTGCGTCAATGGATCCACTTTGCCGGCAAAAACCGCTTCCAATACCTTTCCTTTCTTATCCGCGTTGATGATCGGACTCTTGAGGAGCATCTCGACATCCCGAAGTTTCGCCACCTCAGCAAGGTAGGTCATATCCTCCATGATACGATCCAGCTTACCCTGCTCAATAGCCAGGTCAATCAGGGATTTGGCGTATCTGGAGGCTATCCGGTAAGTTGACATGATCAGGTACTAATTATAAATGGCTGAAACGATTCCAATATCAGGCTGCGACACATGAGGCGATGTACTCCATGGAGACAACCTTATAGATTAACTCAACTTGATCTCATTAACTAATTTATCCACAAGTGTTTTTTGTTCGGCTGTCTGTCCCATTTGCTGACGGATCAATTTTTCAGCTATATCAATAGACATCTGGCCCACCTGGTTTTTGACTTCTATGATGGCTTTATTCTTTTGATTTTCGATTTCCTGGCGGGCATCCGTGACGATTTTCTGGGCTTCGATTTTGGCTTTGTCACGGGCTTCCTGAATCAGCTTGTCACCGATACCTTTGGCTTCACGAAGCAATTTGGCCCTTTCCTCGCGGGCTTCATTGAGAAGGCGTTGATTGTCGTTGCTCAGTTTGGCCATTTCTTCCTTGGCCCTTCTGGCTTCATCCAGAGCAGACTGTATGTCTTCCTCTCGTTTTTTCAACGCATCCTTGATGGGCCGGAAAGCAAATTTTCCTACCATCACCCAAAAGAGGACAAAGATTAAAAACGTCCAGAAGAGGAGTCCGATGCCGGGACGTGCGACTGTAAATTCTGCAAGGAAAAAGAGTTCCATATGATGATGTTTCTGTACTCCGGATTGTTCAGTCCGGATCATTGAAATTGAATGTTCAAGATAACCGGACGCCCGGCCAATCGCAGGGCATCCGGTATCGTTCGTTTACGACATCAGGCAACGAGGAAAGACACGATGATCGCAATCAGGGCCGCACCTTCTACAAGGGCTGCCGTGAGGATCATGTTGGCCCGGATATCCCCCAGTGCTTCCGGTTGACGCGCTATGGCTTCCATAGCTTTACCCCCGATAGAACCTACGCCGATACCAGCGCCGATAGCCGCCAATCCCATACCTATTGCTGCGATAGAACCTGTCATGATAAAAAAGTATTAAATGAGTTAATGATGTTTGTTTTTGTGTTTATAGGAGTTTCAATTCATTTATTTTCACCAGGAAGTTGCTTCGTTTGGATGTTGATATTCTCTTGCTGCTATAGGTTTCTTTTTTGGAAAAAAGATATCACAGTATGTTTTTCTCTTAATGTTTTTCGGTGTGATGATGTTCTTCTGTGGCCGCACCGATATAGGAAGCGGTCAGCAGGGTAAATACATAGGCCTGAATAAACGCGACCAGTAATTCGATAGCCATAATGAAAATGGTCAGAGGGATAGACACGATTGCCCCACCGACAGCACCGCCCAGACTGTTGCCCATTTTTCCAAAAATGAAGATCAGTCCGACAAACGACATGACGACGATGTGACCTGCTGTAATGTTGGCAAAAAGTCGCAGCATCAGGGTAAAAGGCTTGATAAACATTCCCAGGATTTCTACCGGTGTCAGGATAATCACTTTGATGAGCGCTGGTACACCCGGCATCCAGAGGATATGGCCCCAGTACTGCTTGTTCCCATTGATGGTCACTACCACAAATGTGATCAGCGCCAGGACTGCCGTTACAGCCAGATTTCCGGTTACATTACTACCGCCGAAAATGGGAATCTGCCCAAAGAGATTCAGTCCCAGGATAAAGAAAAACAAGCTGAGGAGGAATGGTAAAAATATCTCCCATTTCGGTCCGAGAAAGGGCTTGGCCACCTCATCCTGAATGAAAAGAAAAATAGGTTCTACAAAGGACTGCAAACCCTTCGGTGCCATACTGTCTCTTCTCTTGTAGGCACGTGCTATGCCGAAAAATGCCCAGGCGAGCAAGAGCGAGATCAGCATCATGGAAACAACATTCTTCGTCAGGGAAAAGTCATAGAAGGACGTTATACCGCCGCCGAAAAGACCCCCATCCGCTGTACTTTGGGATTCCAGGAGATACTGGTGCCCATTGGAGCATACATAGGAGTTAATTTTCTTTTTACCCTCCACCATTGTGGTCTCGTGAAGAAATCCTTCCAGAGTCACCTCTCCCATAGGGAATGATTCATCCGCAATTCGCTTGACCGCACCTGCATCCAGAACATATCGGTTATAAGCCTTACGCCCCTCACCATGGCCAAAAAAATCAAACGCAAACCGGGAAGAGGAAAAGATGTCCCAGCCATGGCCTTTCGCATATAAGATACATGGAAGAGGAAAATTAAAAGACCCTATGCTGTATACATTGGCATCGGCAATGTGATGAAATGCAGTAGAGGTAGCATCATACTCATTTTCAATCACTTCACCATGAAAATGACAGATATGCGCGTGGGCGTGCGCATCATCAGCATGATGAGCGGCATCGCTGTGGGTATCGGTCGTATCTGCGTGAGTCGGTTGCTGGGGATGCTCCTGAGCATGAGTGGAGCCCGGCAGAACGACCATCAGGACGAGCACCGGAATCAGGGAAAAAAGGGCTACCAGACTTCGTAAATCCTTCATTTGCAGGAGGTATTCTTCAAATCAGGCGCAAAGGTAAGAAGAAGTGACTGTGTAGCCTATATACCCCTCAAAAGTTTTTTACCTGTACAACAAACATCTGTTATCGGACCTCACCCAAGTCTATCTTGCGTAAGCGATGGCCCGTTTTTCCCGAATGACCGTCACTTTCACCTGGCCCGGATATTGCATCTCATTCTGGATCTTTTGGGAGATCATGAAGGAGAGATCATCCACAAACTCATCTGAAACTTTATCGCTTTCAACGATCACCCGCAGTTCCCTGCCGGCCTGTAGGGCATACGCTTTCTGCACGCCATCAAAGCCCATAGCCAGATCTTCGAGATCCCCTATCCGCTTGAGATAGCTCTCCAGGATCTCTCGACGGGCTCCCGGACGAGCACCACTGATCGCGTCACACGCCTGTACGATCGGCGAAATAATATTGGTCATCTCGATCTCATCATGATGGGCGCCGACAGCATTGCAGACGAAGGGTTGCTCCCCATGCTTTTCGCAGATCTGCATCCCCAGGATCGCATGTGACATTTCTGATTCTTCTTCGGTGACCTTACCTATGTCATGCAGCAAACCTGCGCGTTTGGCCAGTTTGACCTGCTTGGGATTGAGACCCAATTCGGCGGCCATGACAGCACACAGATTGGCGGTCTCCATACTGTGCTTGAGCAGATTCTGTCCATAGGAGGATCGAAAGCGCATCCGGCCCACCATCTTGATGAGATACGGATTGAGACCATGGATATCCAGGTCGATAACGGTCCGCTCACCGATCTCGACAATCTGCTCATCCATCTGTTTCTTAACTTTGGCCACCACTTCTTCGATGCGCGCCGGATGTATTCTTCCATCGGCCACCAGTCGTTTGAGGGCGATCCGGCAGATCTCGCGCCGGATGGGGTCAAAACTGGAGATGACAATCGCTTCAGGCGTATCATCCACGACTATCTCAGCACCGGTAGCCGCTTCAAGGGCACGGATGTTACGGCCTTCCCGGCCGATGATCTGACCCTTGATATCGTCAGAGTCCAGATTGAAAACAGAGACCGTATTTTCGATGGTGTACTCAGCACACATACGTTGAATGGTCTGGATCACAATTTTCTTGGCTTCGCGGGCTGCATTGGCTTTGGCATTGGCGACAGCTTCTTTTTCAACCGCCATAGCTTCCCCTTCAGCCTTGACCCGAATGGCCTCTATGAGCTGTTCTTTAGCCTGGGATTCAGTCAGACGGGCAATCGTCTCCAACTCCCGGATAATTTTCTCAGTAGAGTGATCCAGCTCTTCCTTTCGCTTTGAAACGACCTTCAACTGCTTTTCAAGATTCTCTTTGATCGACCTGATCTCGGACTCGCGTATTTCCAGTGCCTCCGCTTTTGCGTTAATCCCTTCTTGTTTCGCTTTGAGTTCGTTTTCTTTATTGACCACATCAACTTCGCGGTCCTTCAGGTCCAGCTTATGCTGCGCTTTTTCGGTTTCAAACTGGGCTTTCAACTTACCGTACTTTTCCTTGGCTTCCTGGATTTTCCGGTTCTTGATATTCTCGTGCTTGGCTTCGGCCTGTGCCAGGATTTTCTCGGCTTTCGTTTCAGCCTCATCCGAGATACGTTTGGCGGTAAGTCGGGCTTCCTGAATGGCCAGGTCGGCCTTCTGATTGCTTTCTTCGAGGATCCTCTTCTTACCACCGCGAAGCATAAATGTGGCTAAAAGATACCCGATCAGAAGTCCTGCCACGCCTAATACGGCGGCCAATATAGTTGCGTTCATTTCAATGTTAGGTTATAGGTCAACAATATGGTTTGCGACCATCACCTGAAAAAGGAGAACAGGAAAACTCAGTTGACGGACTCCGCCGTGGTTTGCGCTTCCACAACCTGTAACTGGTTTTGGATGTCGACTAAGGCATTCCAGGCCGGATCATCAATGATCTTATCCTGAACCTTATGATAGTCGACCGCATACGTCAGCAGCGCCATCAGCACACAATGTTGAAGATCCTTTTGAATGAACTCCCGTTGATACTGTTTGATCCGGGTATTGATCTCCTCTATCGCTTTCAGCACGAATACCTCTTCTTCCGCCGTGACTTTTAGCGGGATGGTGGTACCGGCGATATTGGCTTCTATGCGATGCATGCTTTATTTGTGTTCCAGTAAAGATTCGACCTGCGGAATACATTTCTCCACCTCTTTCATCAACCCCCGGACCTCTTTGCGAGTCTCCACTTTCCACTGATCGATACTTTTGGTGTCTTTCAATGTCTCCTGGCGAATGGTGTCCAATCGTTTACTTAGCGTTTCCTGTTGTTGTAAAGCCTCTTTCAGGCTCTCGGTCAAAGTTTTATTTTCAGTTTCTAATTTTTTATTTGTTTCTAAAAGGGTTCGGTACGCCAAAACCAAACGGTCCAGGCGCTTTTGTATATCCTCTATTAATTCACCGGGATGATACATGATTCGATAAATATAATGCGAATGTAGGGAATCCAAGGATTTTATTAAAATCAAATGTATAACTTATTGATTTTGTGCTAATAATATATACATTTTGATCCAAAAACCCCGAATTCAAACCCTTCTGACCTGAAGATTCCTCCTGACCATTCAGTCCACCTTTATGACTCAAAGCTGGCCTGGCCCCATCCTCCCCGTTTCACAAGTCCGGATGTCAACTAGATTTTGATCCATAGACCTCATTGACCTAAAAGAACAATGGCTACCGTCTGATCTCCGCCCCTACCCCACTGATAAGCGCTCTTTGCATCCGGCTAAACCACTGATCAATTTCTTTATCGGATAAGGTTGCTTCTTTATTTTCAATGGTAAAACGCAGTGCGATACTCATCTTCCCTGCACCCAGGTGGTCCGGATTTTTATACAGATCAAAAACGTCCATTCGCATAAGCCAGGGTGCCCCTGCTTCCTCAACGATATGGCGTACGGTTTTAAACGCGGTTGTATCCGCCACTACAATAGCAAGATCCCGCTCGACAGCAGGATAACGATTGAGTTCTTCATAAATCGTCACGGAACGGCTGGCTATTCCTATCAGTGTATCGAGCATAAAATCAGCAACAAACACGTCTTGTCGGATATCCATTCGATGACACACTTGAGTAGCTACCTTTCCAAAGCGCACCAACGTCAGTGGACCCACCGTATACTCCAGACCATACGCCCATTCGGAAACGTCCATCAGTACAACTTCCTTATAGTTGCTGATCCCCAGTCGTCCGAGCACGGCATGCACTACCGCTTTAATAGAAAAGAAATCAGAATTGATCGCTTCACCTGTCTGCCATCCGGCATCCCGTGCATGTCCCGTCATCGCCAATACCAGATGTTCGGTCTCCTCCGGCATCTCTTTTATTTGCCTGTAGGACTTCCCAAACTCAAACAGCCTCAGACTTTCCTGTCGCCGGTTGATATTACGTCGTATCGTCTCCAACACTGGAACGATCATCTCCGGACGAAGGAGATTCAGTGATTCATTGGAGGTATTGTGAATCGTCACGTACTGGGCCGGGTCCATCCATTCAAAATCTTGGTAAAACATCGGCTGTGTCATGGACATATTCATCATCTCACAGTACCCATTGGACACCAGATACTGCCCCAGCATCCTTCGCATCCGGTGGGCACTCCATCGTGACTCCACTGCAATCGCGGCCTGCATTCGTGCCGGTACCGGGATACGATCTATTCCATACACCCGGATTATTTCCTCGATCACATCGATCTCCCGCAGGACATCCGCTTTGTTGGTCGGCACGGATACCGTCCATCCATCTTCCCCGGTAGACGAGTAGGTCATGTTGAGCGCTTCCAATATCCTTTCGACCTGATCGCGGGTAAAATCGACTCCGGTTTTCTCCGCCAGAACTTGTCTGCGTAGCAAGATTTGTGGCCGTTGAACCGGCACGGGGTAGTGATCAAACACCTGAGAGATCACTGTGCCACCGGCATAGGTTGTCAACAGATCAACAGCCCGGGCCAAGGCTGCGAGTGTCAGATTGGGGTCAGTGCCCTTTTCAAAACGTCTGGCCGCATCGGTGCGCAGGTTGTGGCGCATACTGGAACGGCGAATCCAGGATGCATTGAAGTGCGCAGATTCCAGAAAAATCGTATCCGTCATTTCAGTCACACCGGAATTCAATCCGCCATAGACACCGCCGATACACATGGGCTGCCCTGTACCATCACAGATCATCAGATCTTGTTCATGAAGGACATAGGACTGCTGATCCAACGCCAGGAAAGGCGTGCCGGCTGGTTTCGTTTCGACGATGATCTCATCCCCCGAAATTTTACCGGCATCAAATGCGTGCAAGGGCTGACCCATTTCGTGCAAAACAAAATTCGTGATATCCACCACGTTATTGATACTCTTGACACCGATAGCCTGCAACCGATTCCGGATCCACTCCGGAGACGGACCGATCTTCAATCCGCCGATCAGTACGCCCGAGTATCGGGGGCAGGCTATATTATTTTTAACCGTGATCGAAAAAGGTTTGGAGGTCGTGGGTAAAGGAATTTCAGGTATCGAAGGCCAGATGACATGATGGTACATGTCCTGCTGTACACTCAGGAAAGCAGCGAGATCATCTGCCACACCGATGACTGAAGTCGCGTCGGACCGGTTGGGTGTCAGCCCAATCTCAAAAAGGGTGTCGGTAGTGATCTGATAATAATTACTTGCCCGTGTCCCGATAGGCACATCTTCCGGCAAAACAATGATGCCATCATGGTCGGGGCCCAGACCCAACTCATCTTCAGCACAGATCATACCTTCACTCAGTTGTCCTCTGATTTTCGAGACCTTGATCGTCCACGGCTGTCCTGCTGCATCATACAAAACGGTATCCGGCAACGCGACCCAAACCATTTGGCCACTGGCGATATTATGAGCTCCACATACAATCGAGGAGGGTCGTTCACCCCCTACATCTACGGTGGTGATAGATAGGCGGTCGGCATCGGGATGTTTGACACAGGTCAACACTTTTCCAGCCACGACTCCTGTGAGCCCTCCTTTAATGGACTCACGGGTTTCCATCTTCTCGACTTCAAGTCCAAGAGAAGTCAGGGCGTCACTGATCTGCTCTGGCGTCATATTGACTTTCAGATATTCCAGAAGCCAAGACAGGGAAAGGGTCATACAACTTTTAGTTTAGAATACGAATGGTATAGTGACGACGCATCGCCGACGAAATGGCAAAGATATACGTTCATACAAGCCTTATAAAACCTCAGTCTGCCAGATGGGCGGATACGGCCTGCAATACAGGAAAGGATGACCCCTGAACTACGGATACAAAAGCCACGATCTCCATATCCTCTGCAACCCATCCTGCGGGAAGTATAGTGGTGTAGGTTTGCGAAAAGATCTGACCTGTCGTGATCCCGGTAAATAACGGAGCACCAGCGGCGGGTGTGAGCATGTCCCGGAGCACATGCTTATGCACATAGTCCTGCACGATACCACCAGCCTCTATATCATCCTGCGCATCGACGATGCCACTCTCTGTCAGCATGACGGAAAGTCTGATTTCGCCCTGCACAGACTGCTTACCGATGCCGCCAACGGTGATGGTGAGTTCGCGTGTATCCACATAGTAGGCCTTCACCAGACTGAGATCCACAGCCGGTTGTTGCTGAATCTGGGACGTGATAGCCGAAGCCCATTGATTAAGACCGATCTGCATGTCGCCAGCCACCGGGATGCGATTGACGACCCCCGACGGATAACCCAGATTGGGGCCCAGATAACCAAAAATAAATTCACCTTCCTCCGTCCGTAGATCATATTGTCCCAAAGGGAAAAACTGGGGATTGGCAAAAAACCCGGCATGAATAGACACCGCAATGAGATTGTTCGGAAACTGAGAAAGGAGATTATCGATTTCCCGGCTGCCCTTGGGACAATTCGTACAACCCTTACCGGTAAATTCTTCCAGCAATACCACACGATCACCGGCGGGTACAAAAGGGACGATCACACGACGTTGTTCATCGCAACTTCCGATCAGGAGTAAAAACCCAGCCATGAGGCTCCACCAACCCGTATGTTTTATTTTTTTCATGATCATCTATGATGTGGTCGCAAGGACCTGAATGGTCTATTTAAAAATTGGAACTTACATTAAATCTGAAGCCGCTGAAGGCTGGTTCAAGCCGACAAATGCCCCCCGAACAAACGATCCCTTCCACCTGCTTGACAAATCGAAAAGCATATCGAGTAGAGCCTGTCGAATAAACGACACCTGAGGTCGGATAGTGCAGTTTGTTGCCGGGACTACCATCCGGTTTGGCCTTAGGTGAAATATTGTACATATCCGAAAGTTCAAACACCCAGTGGGGTGAAATCGAAAATTCGGCAAGACCGTATAACCAGCTACCAAAATCCTGCTTGGTGGACATAAACTGAAACTCAGTTCGAATTGATTTTTTATGCGTCAGGCGGAGGAGATAATCCACATAGGGTGTGATGGTCTTGACCTTGGGAACACCAGGTTTGCCCTCATAAAGTTCCTGGTCATACTGCTGCAATTGAACGCCGCCAATCAGGGTCCATTTCCGGGGCTTTTTGACACTCACCTGCGTAAAGATCTCACTGTAGATGTCTTCATTAGTAGCTGCTCCAGGCCGGGTGATATTGGTCAGATTGACAAGAAAACTCAGGTTTTTGTTAATCGCATAGCGGACATCAAGTTGCATAACTTCTTCATCGAGATCCTGTGTGGCAGGACTATACCGGGCTGTGAGCCGGTAGGTATTGACTCTGGCGCCGGGAGGAAGAAAATTGACAAACCCGCGGTTGAGCGTAACGAATGGATCGGTGCGGAAGTTGAAGTTGTGAGTGCGCTTATACTGACCCGCAACACCCAGACCACCGCCGGCATATGATAGTGACGTATAAAAAACATACCCTTCGTCCAGTACAAATTTGCCTTGTTGTTCAAGTCCGGTCCAGAGGGTACGAATGGCATAGATATCATTGATGACCTCTTCCGTTTTATATGCCCCCTCCAGATACAGGGAAAATCGTCCGGCTGATAGGGTATTGTAGACAGATACCGCAGTGGTGTTATAGGGTACTTCCGGTATAAAATCGGAAGGGGTGTACTGCGCGAGGGTGCCAGCCAGCGCCTCCATCTGGCCGTCCGAGAGGGTCTTGTGCATGACGCCGGCACCGGGGGCTATACTGATTTTAGATTCTTCCCCAAAGGATTTAAACCATTCGATATTAGCACCTTTAAGTACGGAGGGATAGAGGTCAAACAGGTTTTTTTGCCGTCCGGCGATGCCTTTCACGGTCAGATCCGGGGCCAGTTCATAGGTCAGCCTGAGACCTACCAGGGCATTGTCGATTAAAAGGGGGCGTTCTTCATACGATCGGTAGATTATGCCACTTCCAAATTGATCATAGATGTATCCGCCGAGGATATGGAGTTTGCCTACTTTGCGGCCGGCATACCATCGTCCGAGGCCCTGATTGGTGTAGGAATCGGTTGGATTGAGCAGGGCAGAATTGGCAAAAAGATCATAACGTACCCCAAAGTCAAAACCGCCGACCTGGGCGCGGAGGGACAGCCAGGTATCCGTTCCGACCAACTGCCGGTCATACTGGGGAATATTGGCAGCCCCGATCCGGGGGTCCCGGATATAAAAATTGACATTGGATTCCAGACTCCCGGAAACACTGATATTGTCCTGTGCGGTAAGTGTCAGGGTAAGGACTGAACAAAGCAGCCATAGGTGGGTTCGAATTTGCAACATGCAAGCGAAATTGATTAATGATTCGTTAAAAGGTAGAAATAAACTGAATCATTGGCCCCAAAAATAGATATTTGGCTATTGGTATGTACCGGTAAATTTCCGGAACGTAACTATATTAACTTTTTAAACTATATGTTTTAGTGAAGAATACACTCTGTATCATACTGGTAGCGCTGCTTTCCTTTGGATTTGCGTCAGATAACACGTCAAAAAAACTTCCCAACATCACGATCACGGACCTGCAGGGCAAGCCGGTCAATATTCAGGACCATGCGAAAAAGAGCAAAATCACTGTCCTGAGCTTTTGGGCGACGTGGTGTGCTCCTTGTAAGCGGGAACTGGATGCCATAGCTGACTTGTACCCGTCCTGGAAGAAAGACTACAATGCGCAATTGATTGCGATCACGATCGACAATGCCCGGGCTCTCACACAAGTAAAACCCCTGATCGCCGAGAAAGGCTGGGAATATGACATTCTGGTGGACTCCAAGCAGGAACTCCAGCAAGCGCTCAATTTCCAGGCCATCCCACAAACGTTTGTGATCGATGAACAAGGCAATATCGTGTACCAGCATGAAGGCTATACTCCGGGTGACGAATTTGAACTCGAAAACGTGATTAAGCGCCTTGCGGGTAAATAAGTCTGCACTACTGTAGCCCTGCGGAAGATTCTCCAATCGGGGATGCATACAACTTCAAATAATTTGTATATTTGGAAAACCGGGGATGGTCCTCAATGCGGCCCCTTTCCGGAAAATTAAAACGAGAATCTATAGCTCCACACTTACACAGTCAAGACTAGTAGCGTACTGAAACACTTGCGGTAGCCTTGCTTCGACTGTGTGTTTATTTTATATTTTGAGAAAATAGGATCATTAATGAGCCAGCATGTCATGGATCTGCAGGAGGCCCTGCGGGAGTATTTTGGGTTCAGTCATTTTAAAGACGAACAGGAGGCCATCATCCAGACGGTGATGGAGGGCCGCGATTGTATCGTCATCATGCCGACGGGTGGAGGGAAGTCCCTGTGTTATCAATTGCCCGCCCTGATGATGGAAGGCACCGCCATTATCATCTCACCCCTTATCGCCCTGATGAAAAATCAGGTGGATGCGATCCGCGGATACAGTGAAGGAGATGTGGTAGCTCACTTTCTCAACTCATCTTTGGGACGAAAGGAAATCGCCCAGGTAAAAGAAGACATTGCCAGCGGTGTGACCAAGCTGCTCTATGTCGCTCCTGAGACCTTGACCAAGGAAGAAAATCTGGAATTTTTCAGCAATGTCAATGTATCCTTTGTCGCTGTCGACGAGGCCCATTGTATCTCCGAATGGGGTCACGACTTCCGGCCTGAATACCGGAACATCCGGTCCATGATCGAACGCATTGGCACCAATATACCGGTCATCGCCCTTACCGCAACTGCTACCCCCAAGGTGCAGACCGATATCGTAAAGAGCCTCGAGATGCGCAATGAGCGGAAATTTATCTCCAGCTTTAACAGGCCGAATCTGTACTATGAAGTGCAGCCCAAGCTCAATAAAGAACATACGACCAAAGAAATACTCAAGATCCTCAAAGGCAAAGGTGGACCCTCCGCTATTATCTATGTTCAGGCCCGGAAGACCACGGAAGAACTGGCCGAGATGCTCAACCTGAATGGTATTTCTGCCGCACCTTATCACGCCGGGATGGATGCCAAATCCAGAGCTCAGGTGCAGGATGCATTTCTGGGAGAAGATGTGAAAGTCATCTGTGCAACCATTGCCTTTGGGATGGGGATTGACAAACCGGATGTCCGGGTCGTCATCCATTATGATATACCCAAGAGCATTGAAAATTATTATCAGGAAACCGGCCGCGGTGGTCGTGATGGACTGGAAGGATCATGCTATTCATTTTATGCACCGAAGGATATTTATAAACTGGAAAAATTTCTTCGGGACAAACCGGTTGCTGAACGGGAGATGGGTGGACAATTGCTCGAAGAGGTCGTCGCCTATGCGGAGACCAGTGGTTGCCGGCGCAAGTTTTTACTCCACTACTTTGGCGAAGAATATGATGACAGTCAGTGCGGAGGTATGTGCGACAACTGCCGCTACCCCAAGGAAAAGCATGAGGTCAAAACGGAAGTCAAAACCGCCCTCGAAGTCGTCATGAAACTCAAGGAAGGATATTCCACCAAGGTGATCGTGGATTTCCTGATGGGGAAATCGAGCAAGGAGATGAATGAATACGAATTCAGCAAGCTGGATGGTTATGCCTCGGGTATAGAAAAAGGCGAAGTGTTCTGGTATTCCATTCTTCGTCAGGCCTTACTTGCAGGGCTGTTGGAGAAAGAAATTGAAAACTACGGTGTTCTGAGAACGACCGCCGAAGGAAAAGCCTATATCAAGAAACCGAAGAGTCTGAAGATTCCGATCAACCGTGATTTTTCACAGGAAAAAATATCTTCCGACGAATCCCCCTCCAAGATGGTGGCGCTCGATGAAGTCCTCTTGTCACAACTTCAGGATCTGCGGAAACGGGAAGCCAAGAAGAAAGGGGTACCCACCTGGGCTGTGTTTCAGGATGTATCTCTGCAGGAAATGGCTACCGAATACCCGATCACCATGGAAGAACTGGCCGGGATAGCCGGTGTATCCATGGGAAAAGCTCAAAAATATGGGAAGACCTTCATGGAGGTCATCCGCCAGTACGTTGAAGACAACGAGATCGAGCGACCCACAGACATGGTAGTTCGGCAAGTTGCCAATAAATCAAGAACGAAAGTACAGATCATTCATTCGATCGATCGTAAAATGCCCCTGGAAGATATTCAGCGAACCAATAACCTGAATTGGGATGACCTGATGGAAGAACTCGATATCATCGTCAGCAGCGGCACCAAACTGGATATCAACTATTGCCTGGAGGGTATCGACGAAAGTATTCAGGAGGAGATCTATGAATACTTCATGCAGTCGGAGTCCGATTCCTTTCTCGATGCCTGGCATGCCCTCAAAGATGATGACATCACCGTCGAAGAGATCCAGCTTATCAGGATCAAATTTTTGTCGGATGTGGCTAATTAATTCGAACTATGCTTTTTAATGTATATCCCCAGTCAGTGTCCTTCCGGGTTTGGCTCCTAAATCCCCAGGCTCCTTCGCTGAAGCCATGGCGCCAAAGAAAGGGGACTTTTAAACATACAGCCACTGAATTCGGAAAGGTCATTTTCGTACTGCAATTTTAACGTCATTTCCGAAGAGCTTTGATTCAGCGCATCCATATTCTCAATGGCCCGAACCTCAACCTGTTGGGTCGGAGGGAGCCGGAGATCTACGGATCACTTTCGTTTGAATCGTACCTGACAACCTTACGTCAGACGTTCAGTCATATCGAGTTGCTCTATCTCCAGACCAATCATGAAGGTGTCCTGCTGGACTATCTTCATGCGCATGGCTTTGATGATCATACGGGCATCCTCCTCAACGCGGGAGGATGGACGCATACTTCCATAGCGCTCCGTGATGCTGTAGCGGCTATAGATGTCCCCGTGGTGGAGGTCCATATATCCGACATCTTCAACCGGGAGCCATTTAGAGCGCATAGTTATCTGACGGAGGTATGTGTTGGGCATTTTATGGGACACGGACTGGAAGGATATAGGATGGGGATGGAGTGGTTGCTCAACCTGGGAAGATGAGTGGGGAGTGGTGTGCTTCGACCCGCTTGACACATCCTCGTGCTACAGCTCAGCAACCGTAGTGAGTAGTGAGTGGGTGTGCCTACAATAGGTTGATCCGTTTCCAGGTAATGTAGATGCGCCATAATTGGCGTATACCATAATTGGCGTAGGGAGTATTCAATAACCCCTGACGAAGGCAGATCATACTCCTTCCAGCGGTACCTCATGAGCATGTTGGCTACGGCTTCGGCTTCGTACGTCTGGGCACGGGATCATGACCATGACTACCCCAGGGATGACAGCGGGAGATGCGTCGCAATCCAAGCCATACCCCTTTAAATGCCCCCCACTCCTCGATAGCATCGATCATGTACTGGCTGCAAGACGGCACATACCGGCAATTGGCTCCAAGTAACGGGGAGAGCGTAAGCTGGTACAACCGGATGGGCCAGATAAAGAGCTTTTTCAGCATAGCTCAATACCTATAGGTCCAGGTACTCCTGCCGGGTTGGAAGATCGTATAGGCTTTATGGGAAGCGCCCATCCGGATATCTATGATGTTGCGCTGATCAGTGTAGATATCCAGCAGGATATCATTGGTCAGGACAAACGTTTTGTTGCGAGGCATGCTGCAATTAAATTCGACATAACACCACACCGCCATCAAGTCAGGTGTGACTTCCTTGCCGTGATACTGGGGTTCCAGTTTCACGCCGTCAATTTCGATACGGAGATGCTTTCGAAGATACGCTGCTATGTGCTTGTCCGCTTCTGACGTTTCCCTATCAGTGCCCACAAAAAGTCCGGATGCGCCATCCTTACGCAGGGCCAGTTCGAGGTCATCGATAAATATCTTGACCGAAACCTCGAAAGCGGCGGTGGATTCGTTCCATCTCAGTTCGCAGAGACTGATATGTATATCATGCTCCTCGCCTGCCCGGGTCACAGATGAAGTAAACACCAACAGCAGGCACACCCACATCGCTTTCATCGTAACATGGAGCTGAGGGGTGAGATGGCCATGATCAATACCGGTATGAATCTGCCTTAAACGGCCCTTCGGGCGTCACGCCTATATAGGAGGCCTGGTCAGGTGTCAGTATATCGAGTTTTACACCGAGTTTATCCAGATGGAGTCGGGCTACCCGCTCATCCAGGTGTTTCGGCAGGACATATACTTTGTTGTCATACTGATCGCCCCGGGTCCACAATTCGAGCTGGGCCAGGGTTTGGTTGGTAAATGAAGTGGACATCACAAAGGAGGGATGGCCCATAGCACAGCCGAGATTGACCAGACGGCCTTCGGCGAGCAGGATGATATCTTTTCCATTGATCGTATACTTATCAACCTGGGGCTTGATTTCGGTCTTAATGCTTCCTGGCGTCGAATTGAGCCAGGCGACATCGATTTCATTGTCAAAGTGGCCGATATTGGCTACGATGGTTTTGTCTTTCATCAGTTTGAAATGCTCGGCCCGGAGTACGTCCTTGCAGCCGGTAGCGGTTACGACGATATCAGCTTCGGGGATAGCATCGATCATCCTTTTGACTTCGAAACCTTCCATAGCCGCCTGCAGGGCACAGATCGGGTCGATCTCAGTGACGATCACACGGCACCCGGCAGAGCGCAGGGAGGCGGCAGAGCCTTTGCCCACATCACCGAATCCGGCAACCACAGCAACCTTTCCGGCCATCATGATATCGGTCGCGCGGCGGATGGCATCCACACAGCTTTCACGGCATCCGTATTTGTTGTCAAACTTGGATTTGGTCACAGAGTCATTGACATTGATGGCGGGCATCGGAAGGGTGCCGGCTTTTTCTCTTTCATAAAGCCGCAGGACACCGGTCGTGGTTTCTTCTGTGATGCCTTTCACATGGGTGACCAGTTCGGGATATTTGTCCAGAACGATATTGGTGAGGTCGCCTCCATCATCGAGGATCATATTGAGGGGCTGACCGTCACTGAAGGCAAACAGGGTTTGCTCGATACACCAGTCATACTCCTCCAGAGACATCCCTTTCCAGGCGTAGACCGGAATACCTGCGGCGGCAATAGCTGCGGCGGCATGATCCTGGGTCGAAAATATATTGCAGGATGACCAGGACACTTCTGCGCCCAACTCTACCAACGTCTCTATCAGGACCGCGGTCTGAATGGTCATGTGGAGGCATCCGGCGATGCGGGCACCGGACAGGGGTTTGGTGTCGCGGTACTGGGTACGCAAGGCCATCAGGCCCGGCATTTCGGCTTCCGCCAGTTCTATTTCCAATCGGCCCCAATGTGCCAGACCGATATCCTTTACTTTGTACTTGAGTTGTTGATCGATCATTTGATCTTGCATGTTGGTCAATATTTTATTCAGAAAGGTTATTCAAAAACGGTGCAAAGATACCTATTGTTCTGATGCCATGAAGTAATTTCGACCCATTCACTACACAATTCATTCATTTTCAATACATGGACTTAAAAAAAATTACCACAGATCAGGCACCTGTTCCGGCTGGCCATTACAGTCAGGCCGTGGTGTATCAGGGACTGGTCTATGTGTCCGGTCAACTTCCGCTTGATCCGGTCTCGGGTACGCTCGTGTCTGCTGATCTGGAGGAGCAGGTTCGGCAGACGATACGCAATGTAGAGGCTATACTGCATGCCGCTGGTTCGGATCTGGCGTACGTGTTGAAGACCCATATCTATATTGCGGATGTCCGGTACTGGCCGGAAGTCAACCGGGTCTATGCCGCGTATTTTAGAGATCACAAGCCTGCCCGTGCTGTGATCCCTTGTGGTGAACTGCACTATGGGGCTTTGCTGGAGATGGATGTCATTGCGGCTATGGGGCCTGAAGTCGCCGGTATGTGATGAAGGTCATTAGTTTCGGATTTGTTGTCATGCTGTCTTTCACCTGACTGCATCAAAGCAGTAGCAATTTTTATAGGTACACGCCACGACTTTGCCTTTCATCCCGTTTTGGCCCGGGATCACGTAAGTATCGCCTTTCCACTTTCCGGATTTTTCATACTCTTCGGCTTCAAGAGCCCAGAGGGTTTTACCGGTATGGATGTCGATGGCAAATACGTCATTGGGGCCGCCTCCGGTATAATAGAGTACACCATTGAGCACGCGGTCCCATACGGGGCAACTGGTACCGGAACCCCTGCCTTTCCAGAGGATGTTGCCGTTGTCAGGATGGATACCGTACAGAACCTGGTCTTCACAATTGGCGACCAGAATGTCCTCGGCGATTACAAAGCCAGAAAAAAGAAAGTCAGCCGGAAATTGCCTGCGCCATATCTGCTGGCCAGTGGCGATATCGTGGCAGACAATGTGAATGCCGGCAGTGAAATAAATCCGGTCATTGTAAATAGTTGGATTAATAACTGAATTATTCTGACTCAGGGGTACAACCTCCTTACTGTGGTATATCCAATTTCCTTGCTCCAGATTATACAAGTTAAGCCTAGGTGCGTGATACCAGTTAGGAGCAGGTTGTGATGTAATTATAATAAGTTCATTTTCCTGGTATGGCAATATGTACGAAAATGCTGTTAACATATTGCCCTGTCCGATCACTTCCAAATTGAAATGTGGAATTAAGAATTGCTCAAGCTCAGAACTATATATACTCCGCTTGTATCCACTGTAAGAAAGATAATTCTCCATAGTATCCCTGAGTGGTCCGGTGAAGTAAACAGTTTCTTCTTTATTCGCCATTCGTGACATGTACGAAACCTCCTTTCGGTCTCTCCACAATGTAACTCCCTTCTCAATGTCAATTGCATAATGCCTGGATCCTGTAAGCCAGTGTAAAATCTTATTGTGAATAACAAATTGTCTGAAGTGGGGCAACTCAGTACCTGGCTGATAAAACTCACTCCATGACCATAATTCTTCACCGCTTTCTACATTTATCATAGTGAGATTGTCCCTATCGGGGCCATCTGTGGTCGTGATTAAGATATTCTCATCAAACACAAGATTGCCCCTGATCGAGCCTGTAAATGTTTTAGGTCCACCCTTATGAATCGGAAACTTCCAATGGTAAGGTAAAAAATACACTTCACCTTCTTTGTTAGTTCGTTTCTGGTCAAGGTCGTCTTTTCTGCAGCAGGCTAGCGCAAGAAATAAAGCAAGGGAATACAAAAGATATTTTTTCATACCTATTGCTCAGGTGTAATGAAAAAGTCAGATGGTTCTCTATCTTCCCACACCTCTCTCAATTTAATGATCACCTGTTCATGCACCACCTCCTCGCTATGATTCACTCCCTCCGCCCTGTAGATATTACCGGAAGGTACACCGGGCATGATCTGGCTGGTGTTGCAGATGAAGCCATCCGATGCTTTGGAGACATGCTGGAGAGCATAGATTGTGTACTCGTATATACAAAGATCCCCTCCGCTGCAGTTTTGCAGACATTGCACCCAGTCCAGGGTCACTTCACCCATAGGGCCGAGGAGGTTGTTGCAGTTGGTGGGGTTAGTCATATTCTAAAAATAGTGCTTTTAGCCGACATATACCTCTTTTCACCCGACGTCCTCTCGATTAGGGTAAGATCATGTCGCTCTCAATTGTCCGAACATCCGAATGTCCTGTTTCGGAGGAGTTGAGAAGTTGAGTGTGGTGAATGGTGAGTAGTGAGTAGTGAGTAGTGAGTGGTGAGTGGTGAGTGGTTGAGAAGTTGAGAGGTGGAAAGGTTGAAAAGTTTAGGAGTTTAGAGTTTAGTGTGGTGAATGGTGAGTAGTGAGTGGTGAGTGGTGAGTGGTGAGTGGTGAGAAGTTGAGAAGAGAGTTTAGTGTTTAGCGTGTAGTGTTTATTTGAAATGGTAGCCCATTCGAGTAGGGTAAGACTATGTCGCTCTCAATTGTCCGAACACCCGGGCGTCCTGTTTCATGGCACAACGAGACTCTTTAAAAAAAAACTACCTCAAGAAACAGCACATGAAATACTACCAGGCGTGAAAGCAATCGGGTCGCCTTCTCTAAAGCTATGGCGACCGAGGTGAGCTTTGAGAGCGACGAGCTTGGTTGCTGAGCTGTAGCACATGGATGCGAAATAGCAAGTCGAAGCATGGTTCTTTTTTGCGGAAAAAAAGAACAATAACCCTACTTGATCTTGAAGATAAACGCCAGTTTACCACACTGCTTTTCAGGTGCAGTATCATCAGGCGCAAAGATATATGATTGCGCTACGACCTCCGCTTTGGTGGCGAACACCGGATCACGAAGCGTAGAGCCGGCCACATCATACTTGGTCGAGATGACTTTTCCCGAACGGTCCACACATATAAAAATGGTCACCTTGCCTTCTTTCGTTGCCAGCGACGCGACATTCGCACGCTGGACGAGCTTACGGTTGAGCAAACCGTCAAGACCCACACCCCACTGCATACCACTACCATCCTGACCGACTCCGGTATTACGACCGGCACTACCCGCACCCGTACCACCCCCCGGACCTGAGCCACGTCCCGTACCACTGCCCGTACCACCACCACTACCACCCTGGCCTCCTGTACCTGATCCAAACCCATCACTCCAGATCGACGAATCATCATCGCCATCCCCCGGACCCGATCCCGGTACATCCCCAAAACTACCGGACGACCCGTCGATAAATTTCATCGCCTCTACATTATCCCGCTCATAGGACCCGGACTCCTGCACAGGTGCCCAGGCTTGCTTGGCCTGAATACTGGGTTTTGGCAGCGGGATCTCACCTATCGGTGAACTCAGCGCACTGCTGGTACGCGAGACCGATGTGACGGCTGGAGTAGTCGCCGGCGTAGATAATTTGGACGGCGCCGACTGCTGCGGACGGGATTGAGCAGGCTCTTCACTGACCGGACTTCCACCCGCTTCGCTGCCGGACATCTTGGATCCCATATCCATATCCTTCATGGTATTGAGCTTGGTCTCAAATTTTTCCGGCTTGATATAGCTGTTGTACGGATAGTCAAACTGGAACACCAGCGCCTCCTTTGTCGGGGGCTCCGGCATCTTCATAGCAAAGAAAGGCAGGAACATCACCAGGAGCAATACCGTATGTAATACAAAGGAGATGGCTCTTCCCCTGTTACGGCTTTTGATTTCGGCTTTGGCTTTAAAATGGTAGGACATAGGTTGTATAACAGCATAAACGAATGAATAATCTCCCTATTGTAACCCTTTTTTCAGGTTAAGGCCGTCAAGAAACAAAAACCCCCGGAATCCTGAGGACTCCGGGGTACCGATAATAAAAAAAATCTAAAGCCAAATGAGTAGTTGACGTACCTGATTATCTGATCTGATACACCAGACTTACACCCAATGTGCGCCCCAGCTTAAAGGACTCAGCAGCATAGGATGTACCATTAAAATCAAGGGTCTTCATCAACGTAGGGTTCAGGATATTGCGGGCGGTGAAACTCATCTGATAGTTTCTTCCGATCCGTTTGGATGCTTTGAAATTGAGCATCGATACAGGTTGTTCGTAGACGTCAGGCGTAGCAAACAGCGATATGTTGTAGAGCCGCTGCCCGGATATATTGTAGGATAGTGCCATCTCCAGACCGGATTCCGGTTTGATGTACGACAAGATTGCATTCACGATAAAGGGGGCCTGACCCTGAAACGGCCGTGTGGTCTGATCATACTCGGGGTCGATATTGCGGGAGTTTTGCAACTCATCTTCCGGAATATCATAGGAGGAATGAATCAGGGCGAGGTTGGTATTGAAATAGAAATGTTTCAGCCCAGGCGTGATAAAGCCGAGTGCTTTCCGGAGCTCCAGTTCGGCCCCGATGACGAATGCTTCATCCACATTGATAAAGGACAACTCCGGAATGGTCGCTCTGGGATTAAACGCCCTGATAATCGGGTTGTCAAAGCGCTTGGCGAATGCGCTGACCGCGATCATCTCTCCGCTTGCCGGATAGGTTTCAAAACGGAGATCATAATTCTGGATCAGGGTCCGCTGGAGGTTTGGATTTCCCACATTGAAAAATCCATTCTTGGTGTCAAACTGCTCGAAGGGTGCCAACTCCCGCATATTTGGACGAGCTAATGTCTGGGAGGCCGCCATCCGGATATTGGACTTTTCTGATAGATTGTAGATCAGATTCAACGAGTATAGAAAATCCGTCTGATCGATCCGGCCTTTCGGCACCATAGGATCCATACTGATGACTTCCATATCCGTTTGCTCCATCCTTACGCCCCCGATGGCTTTGAGTGACCGGGTCAAATTATACGTCAACATCGCGTAAGCTGAGGTGATCGCGCTGGAACCCGTATAGAAATTCCGGGCGTTGATCTGATTGACATAATGATAGCCGGTGACGTAGCGCTGGACACTGCCATCGGGACGAAAGAGCGTATCCACAATCCCGAAATTTGACGGATCCCAAAAAGCATTCATATCTCCGTTGAAGGTGGTAAAGTTCAGACTGGATGGTACCCCGCTATTATTCAACTGGTACCGGTATTCTTCAAAATTCCGGTCCATCGTGGTATACATACCGCCGATCTTGAGCTGATGGGATTGCGAAAGATTCCTGCCGTTTAGCAACGGAATGGTGATGTCCACCTTGCCTTCATAGCCTTTGTCCTCCAGCCGACGGAAAAAGTGGTATGGGAAAGCGATCTCCGCATTATTGATATAGTATTCACAAATTTCTTCACCTCCTCCCTGGTCCTCGCATACTTTGGTAAAAGCAAAATAACGCAGATCCGGCTCGTGCTGAAACGATCGTGTAGCGGAGGCATTCCAGTCGATTTGAATATTTGCCAACGATGGGAACAAATGTTTTCCACTCAATTGGTAATTGGCCAACTGACGTTGCACAAATTCCACCGAACTGGTGTTGAACTCGGCCTGACTGTTAGAAACCTGACCCAGAAAATCGCCTCGTTGTGAACGGGAGATGATTTCTGCGTCATTGTTAAACATGACATTTCCACTCAGGATATGATTGTCGGATAATTTATACGCCATATTGAACAATCCGCCGAGGCTGGGATTATGGACGCTCTTGCTTTCCAGCAAACGCTGGTAGGGAAAAAGAAAATCGGTGTTGGTGTTGATAAATGTCGCGACCTCTCCATTATCGTAATGCTGATAGTTGGAGGCGTAATTGACTGCAAGGGTAAATCCGAAATCTTTGCCTAAGACCGGAAAGCGGTGGCCAAGGGACAGGTTGAAACCGGTATTAACGGGTGTGGTGGTGGAAGTGGGAATGAATGCATTGCTCAGGCCACGAGACGTCTCATGAAAAATACTGCGGACCTCATCATTACCGGGTTGTCTGGCTGTCAGGTAGGTACTGGACGAAAGGAGATTCCGAACTGCAGGATCAAGCAGGGCAGCAGGCTGGTCCCGGCTTCCGTCATCAAATCCCAGCCAGTCATATTTGCCTGTCTGGCTGTGTCCCTGAAAATGGTCAATAAGAGATGCTTGTGAATTGTGGCTGGCGGACACACCCAGAGACAGGTTAAACTTGTCCGGAATACTTTTGGTATTGATGTTAATCAGGCCTCCGGAGAAATTACCCGGCAGGTCAGGTGTAAAGGTCTTGACGGAGATAATGTTGTCAATGATCTGGGAAGGAATAAGGTCAAGACTGGTACTGTTCCGGTATGGGTCAGTGCTGGGGAGTGTCACTCCGTTGAGTTGTGAGATGGAATACCGGTCACCTAATCCGCGGACGACGATAAAACGTCCGTCCTCGACTACGGCGGCGGGCATTTGACGGATAGCATCTGCCGCATTGGAACTTCCGGTCCGGCTGATCTGCTGAGAGGATACGCCATCTTGTATGCCGGCTGCATTGCGTTGAAGTGCGATAAGGGCGACCTCTGTAGAGCGAACGGCTTCGGCTTTCACCACGATTTCAACCAGGGATACGGATTCTGCTTCCAGGGCTATATCGAGGGTGGTGACCTCTCTGGGCCGGATGACAATATCCGAAACGGTATATTTTGCAAAGGAGAGATAGGCGATCACCAGTTCATAGTTGCCGGGATCTAACTGGAGCAGGTAGTTGCCATCGATATCTGTGGCAGCCCCGGTTACTGCAGCGCCTTGTTGTTTGACTTCGAGGATGGCACCGATCAGGGTCTCGCCGGATTGTTTATCAAATACCTTTCCGCTTAAAACACCCTTTTGGGCGGAAAGTGGGGCAAGCAATAGCAATACCACCGGTAATATGAAAATTTGCTTTAGACTTGAATACATGGCTGTACGGATTTGCTTTAGATTTTAAAAAACACCGGTGCAGAAACAATCGGTATTTGCTTCTGCACCGGTGTCGATGCGTTAGTTCCGCATCATTCGATAATGATTTTATTTGTGTAATACCTTCCGTCCTTCGTCGTGGTCTTCATCAGATACATTCCTGAAGGATAGCTCTGTGTGAAGATGGAGACAGGACTGGATTGGATCAGTTGCGTATGCATCATCCGGCCATCCAGGTTGAAGATTTCAATCCGAAGGGGCTCAGAAGATGTGGACTCGATGGTAAATCCGGCTCCTGCAGGAACTGGATTGGGATATACTTTCAGCCAGGATGCGATTTGCTCATCTTTGACTTCTTTCACGCCAACTGTGGGGTCAGCCAGGTGACCGTTGCGCTCGAGTGTGGTCCATCCGGCGATCCACAATTCATTCGCATGGGCGGAAAAAGCACCACAATAATCCACCTGACTGAAAAATGGGTCAGCGGGTATGTTAGCCCGTGGGTTAGTATAAGCAGCTCCACTTGACCGGGGACGTGGATCCAGACCATTGTCCTGATCGCGGCTGATGGAGTGGATACGCGGATCTACAATTCCACTGTTGTTGGCGATCAGATGTGCGATCAGATCACTGGCAGTTGGATCATCCTGGTTGGGCTGACCTGAGGTCACCCGAATGATCCCTGTTGACGTAGCATCGAGTGTCGTGTTAGCACCATTGTTCCAGAACAAGATGGAAGGCAGGTGAATTTCACCATTGATCAACTTCTGGTGAGCATCATTGGTACCGGCATCTTTATCCTGTACTTCGATGGCTTTATTTTTCATCTCGGTCACGATGGAATTGGCGATCGTGCCGGCTGTACCCGCGCGAAGTAACAAGCCTACCGGGTTAGAAGCTACTGCTCCGGGACCTGAGCCGATATGTGTCCAGTTGTACACGACAGGATTGGAATAGGGCACCAGATCATCAGGTGTGGTTCCATCCAGTTCACCACCTGCATCTGCGATATCCGGGCGTTGGATCGAGAACCAGAACTGTCCGTTGCCGGTGTATACTTCATCCCAGTCAAAAGAATCATCTTCTGCAAAAGCCACGACAGCATACTTGAGATTCGGTGCACCACCGAAGAATTCTATGCCGTCATCGGAGTTGGCATATACTTCGATATACTCCAGGACGGTACCGCTTCCGACGCCGCCGAGTGTAAGTCCATTCAATTCATTTCCGGAGGAAATCTGCCGGCCGCCATGTCGGATAGAGACATACTTCAGTACACCGGAGTTATCGGTATTGTCTGTACCGCCGTATTGACCACGGGGCTCAGAAAGAGGAATGCCTTCTACGTTGACAACACTATTGCCATTTTTCTGTGTCACTCCATTTCCAAGCAGTACAATACCGCCCCATAGCGCATTGTCATAGGGTCCCAGATCATAGGGATCATTGACATCATCGGCCTCGGCGGTAAAGATGATAGGGTTTTCGGGAGTGCCTTCTGCATAGATCTTCGCGCCTACGGTTACAACCAGGGCGGAAGGATTACCTACATCTGCCCGATCCGTAAATTTCACAACAGTTCCGGCTTCGATATTGAGTACAGCACCTGTTTCTACAAATACGACACCGTCCAGGATATACGTGTTGTTGCTCGTCCAGGTATAGGTCTGCCCTGGGATAAGATCTGCGTCGGTGATATAGATGGTCTCACCACCGGCATTGATATCCTTCAGGTGACCATTGCGGGCCAGTGTGGACCATCCGGCGATCCAGAGTTGATCCGGATTAGAAGAGAATGCTCCGGCAAAATTGACTTCGTCAAAGAAACCGTCATTCGGTACAGCATATAATGGATTGGTATATGCAGCGCTGCTTCGGGAAGGTCTTGGATCCAGTCCATTGTCCTGATCCCGGCTGACAGAGCGTATACCTGGATCTGCGATTCCGCTGTTGTTGGCGATGAGGTGAGCGATCAGATCACTGGCAGTCGGATCATCCTGATTGGGCTGACCAGATGTCACGCGGATGATACCGGTACTTGAAGCATCAAGCGTGGTGTTGGCGCCATTGTTCCAGAATAGGATAGAAGGTAGCAGCAACTCACCGTTGATCAGTTTCTGGTGTGCGTCATTTGTGCCGGCATCTTTGTCTTGTACTTCGATGGCTTTATTTTTCATCTCGGTCACGATGGAGTTGGCGATCGTACCGGCTGTACCTGCGCGAAGCAAAAGGCCAACGGGGTTGGAAGCTACTGCTCCGGGACCTGAACCGATATGTGTCCAGTTATATACAACAGGATTAGAGTACGGCACCAGGTCATCGGGTGTAGTACCATCCAATTCACCTCCGGCATCTGCGATATCAGGACGCTGGATCGAGAACCAGTATTGACCTTTTCCGGTATAGACTTCATCCCAGTCGAAAGAATCATCTTCTGCGAAGGCGACTATTGCATACTTGAGATTGGGTGCACCTCCAAAGAATTCAATACCATCATCTGAGTTGGCATACACTTCGATATACTCCATGACGGTACCGCTTCCGACGCCGCCCAATGTAAGTCCGTTCAATTCATTTCCGGATGCGATTTGCCGGCCGCCATGGCGGATGGAGATATACCGCAAAACGCCTGAATTATCTTCGTTGTCCGTACCACCGTACTGGCCACGAGGCTCGGACAGGGGTATTCCTTCTATGTTGACAACACTATTGCCGTTTTTCTGTGTTACTCCATTTCCCAACAGCACAATGCCGCCCCAAAGCGCATTGTCATATGGCCCCAGATCATAGGGATCATTAACATCATCAGCTTCGGCCGTGAAAATGATGGGCTCTTCTGCGGTGCCTTCTGCAAAAATTTGGGCCCCTACCGTGATGACAAGAGCTGATGGATTGCCTACATCTGCGCGATCGGTAAACTTGACCACTGTGCCGGCTTCGATATGGAGCTCCGCACCGGCTTCGAGGAAGACTACACCATCGAGCAGATATACATTGTCTTTCGTCCAGAAATACGTCTGACCGCCTTCCAGGTCAGCGTCCACGACCGGAATCACCGGCTGGGCATACGCCCCGAGGACCATTAAAAAAGTACAAAGGGTAAAAAATAATTTCATGTTGTCTGTTTTGGAAATGTGAAATGGATGGCGCTTTAGACTTTTTTTCACGGTGCAAAAGTACCTGCACCCATACCCGGAAACCCAATTTTCCGGCTCAAGATTTCGTTAATTCGACACCTACAACCCCCCTGGATTTTTACGAAGAGTTTACAACTTCAGCGGCCCGTTCAGCAACACACTCATAACCACAGGATATACCTTTACACTCGGTTAACAAAGCCCTCCCGGAGCCGGCAAACAGGAAGGACAGGATAGGGCGTCCGGGGTCATAAATAGCCTTCTGATGAAGTATTCTTATGATATTTGCACATGCCCAGCACACAATCCGCTTCCCCTTTCCCGGTTTATACAACTCCTTTTGACATGACGGACAACAAGATAAAAGTGCTCATCGTGGATGACGAACCCGATATTCTTGAGTTCCTTGACTATAATCTCTCCCGCAACGGATTCAACACCATCCAGGCATCCAACGGTAAGGATGCAATCAAACTCGCGGATCAGGAAGTACCTGACCTGATCCTGCTGGATATCATGATGCCGGATATGGATGGGGTAGAAACCTGCTATGAACTGCGGAAGAATGAAAAACTAAAAGACACCCTCGTCGCCTTTCTGACTGCCCGCAGTGAAGAGTACAGCGAGATCGCCGGTCTCGAAGCCGGAGCAGATGATTATATTCAAAAACCCATCCGGCCACGTTTGTTACTCACGCGGATCAAAGCCCTGATGCGGCGCAAAGAATCATCACGTCCTTCCTCCGCCACTTCCACAGTCCTTGATTTCGGATCGCTCAAAATTCATCCCCGGAGCTATGAGGTCACGATTGATGATGAGATCATCACGTTGGCCAAGAAAGAATTTGAAGTGCTGATGTTGCTGGCTTCCCAGCCCGGCAAGGTCTTCACCCGGGAGGAAATGTTCCATAAAGTTTGGGGCTATTCCGTACCCATTGCGAGCCGTACCATTGATGTCCACATCTCCAAGCTTCGCGAAAAAGTCGGAGAACGTTATATCAAGACCCTGAAAGGTGTGGGATATAAGCTGGAGGTGGATGGGGTGTAGGTGAGTGGTGAGTGGTGTGCTTCGACCCGCTTGACACATCCTCGTGCTACAGCTCAGCAACCGTGGTGAGTGGTGAGTAGTGAGTAGTGAGTAGTGAGTGGCCATACTGAGGTTAACTAAAAATCCTCCTTCGACGCTAGAACACAATAGTATTCATTTTCCCTTCCAATCAACCGCTTCCTATCCATATATTTTTTTTTGTTTCATATCTAGTCTATCTCTGCTCAGAGTGTGATCGCTACATATTATCCTTTTTCTTCAGATCAAAATCAGGGCGGGTAAAAATCGGCCTTCGGTTTCCGTAAGTAAAATCTTACTCCTACATTGAAACCATGATCCTTCAGAGGTATCAGCAGATTCAGGCATGATTCATCTCATCTAAAAAATACAGAACTCATGGGTGTCGAAACGAAAAACCTGCGGAATGTGGTCTTGCTCGGTCATAGCGGCTCCGGCAAAACACTGTTTGTCGAAAGCATGTTGTTTGAGTCCGGAGCCATCAATCGCAGAGGAACCATCGAAGGCCAGAATACCGCCTCCGACTATACCAAAATCGAACAGGAACGAGGCAACTCCCTTTTTAGCGCCCTGATGCACGTCCAGTGGCGTACCAATAAAATCAACATCATCGATACACCCGGCTATGATGATTTTGTAGGGGAAGTCATCTCCTCTCTCAAAGTCGCCGATACCGCTGTCATGCTCGTCAATGCCGCCAATGGCGTAGAAGTGGGGACCGAACTCCTGTGGGAATATGTAGAAAACTATGGTACTCCATGCCTCTTCGTCATCAACCAGATGGATCATGACAAAGCAAACTATGACACCGCCCTCGAACAAATTCAATCCCGGTTTGGCCCCAAGGTCATTCCGGTGCAATATCCACTCAACAGTGGCTCAGGATTCAATACCATCGTAGACGCTTTGCGGATGGTGATGTATGTCTTCCCAAAAGAAGGCGGAAAGCCTGACAAAAAGACCATTCCTGAAAGCGAAGTAGGACGGGCACAGGCTATGCATCAGATCCTGGTAGAAGCCGCAGCTGAGAATGATGAAAACCTCATGGAAAAATATTTTGACGAAGGCAGCCTCAGCGAGGAAGAACTCGCCAAAGGCCTCACCATCGCGCTGGCCAATCAACAAATCTTTCCGGTATTCTGTGCTTCCGGCAAACTCAATATGGGCAGTGGTCGCATCATGGGCTTTATCAATGATGTAGCACCCTCTCCCGCGGACAGACCTCATCCCAAAAGCGCAAACGGTCAGACTATAGCACCCGATCCGAAAGGACCTACCCGGATCTTTATTTATAAAACCATCTCCGAACCTCAGGTAGGTAATGTCTCCTACTTCAAAGTATACTCCGGCACCCTCAAACCCGGTGATGATCTAATCAATCTGGCGAACAGCAATCATGAACGCATCAGCCAGATCTACGTCTCGGAAGGAAAAACCCGGGAAGCCATCAATGAACTCAAAGCCGGTGATCTGGGGGTTACCGTCAAACTCAAAGAAAGTCGCACCAACAATACGCTCGTGGCTAAAGGTGTCGAAACAGCTATCGAAGAAATCCATTTTCCGGAACCCCGTATCCGGGTTGCGGTAACGCCGCCCAATAAAGGAGATATTGAAAAGCTGGCTAAGGCACTCCACATTACGCATGAGGAAGACCCGACCCTGCTCATCGAACATTCGGCCGAACTGAAACAGATGCTGCTGCATGGTCAGGGACAACTCCATCTGGATCTGATCAAATACCGACTGGAAAAGGTATACGGTATTCAGATGGTCTTTGAAACGCCCCGGATCCCCTATCGCGAGACCATCACCCGGGTGGCCAACGAAGTGTACCGTCATAAAAAACAAACCGGTGGTGCGGGACAATTTGCCGAAGTCCACATGCGGATCGAACCCTATCATGAAGGTATGCCCGATCCGGACGGCCTGAATGTGCGCAACCGGGAGTATGAATCATTGCCCTGGGGCGGGACATTAGCTTTTTACTGGTGCATTGTCGGTGGCTCTATCGACTCGAAATTCAGCAATGCGATCAAAAAAGGCGTGATGAATAAAATGACCGAAGGGCCGCTCACCGGATCACATTGCCGGGATATCCGGGTATGTGTTTACGACGGCAAGATGCACCCGGTCGATTCCAATGATATGGCTTTCCAGTTGGCCGGGACCATGGCTTTCAAAACGGCTTTCCAACATGCCGGACCTCAGCTCCTCGAACCCATCTATGATCTGTCCATTCTCTGCGCAGATGATGTGATGGGCGATGTAATGGGTGATCTGCAAACCCGCAGAGCCATCATCATGGGGATGGAGCGGGAAGGTCATTATCAGAAGATCCTGACCCGGGTACCTTTGGCTGAATTGCATGACTATTCGTCTACCTTACGATCTCTGACACAAGGCAAAGCCAAGTTTTCCATGAAACTTGCCGACTATCAGCAGGTGCCTTCGGACATCCAGCAAAAACTGGTGGCCGACTATCAGGCGCATGCGCATGATGACCATTGATGTCGGGCATTAAAATTGGTTTTGACGCCAAGCGTCTCTTCCTCAATTTCACAGGGTTGGGCAACTATTCCCGCAATCTGGTGCACCGCTATCATCTGCAGTATCCGGAGGATGAGTTGTATCTGTTTACACCCGATCTGTCGCAGGATGCACGGACGACCCCATTTATAGACGATTCGAGCTATACGATCATTCGGCCGCAGGGTTTTAAACCCCTTTGGCGCACACTGGAGATGGTACAGGATATCGCCGCTTCTCACCTCCAGGTCTATCATGGACTCAGTCATGAGTTGCCTACGGGATTGTCCAAGCTCCATGTCGGAAAAGTCGTGACCATCCATGATCTTATCTTCAAATATTACACGCAGGACTATAGCCGGATAGACCGGCAGATCTATGACTGGAAGTGGAAGCATGCCTGTCACGCAGCTGATGTCATCATCGCGATCAGTGAGCAAACTAAACATGACATCGTCCACTATTACAATATACCGCCGGAAAAGATCCAGGTGATCTATCAGGATATTGATCCCGTTTTTTCATCAAGGGTTACATCTGATATGATCTCCTCTGTACGATCCACCTATGGTCTTCCTTCTACATACAACCTGTATGTCGGATCACTGATCTCCCGCAAAAACTTGCTGTCCATCATCAGGGCAATGGCATTGCATCCGGAGCATGAGCGCGTACCTCTGGTCATCATCGGACAGGGCGACAGTTATAAAAAAGAGGTGATCGCCGCGGCGATGCGCCATCGTATCCAACCTCTGCTCCATTGGCTCGGCAGCCCGTCCTTTCATGATTTTCCTGCCCTCTATGCCGGAGCTCAGATGATGATCTACCCATCGTTTCACGAAGGCTTTGGTCTCCCGGTGGTAGAGGCCATGCAGATTGGGATCCCCGTGATTACCTCCAATCAGTCCAGCCTGAAGGAAGCAGGAGGTGATGCGGCTCTGTTGACCGATCCGGCCTCACCGGAAGAACTCGCCTCTGCTATGCAACGGATTCAGTCCGATGAGTTCCTGCGGCAACACATGATCGAAAAGGGAAGGCTCCATGCCGCCAGACTTTCCGGTAGCGGGTGGATCGACAAGCACCATGCGATATACCATTCACTGGAACCGGGCGTTGTATACCTTTGAAGCAAAGTCTTTTAATATGAAATTTCTATACTCCATTCTGGGATGTATCGTGCTTACGGTTGCTGTGCATGCGCAGGCCAAAGACCTGACCGTATTTGAAAAAAAAGAGGGTAATGCCAATATTGTCTTTGCCCGTAACACAGGTAAAGTCCCCTATCTTGTCACGATCAGGATCACGGCTACCGGGATGGACGTGAAGCCCGGTATGCAGGTAGAGGGTGTAGTGCCTGCCGGTCACATGAAGGAAATGGCGACCATCACGCCCCGGCCGGGAGAAAGCTGGTCCTATGGCTACGAAGTCTCCTATATGGATGCCAGCACCCTGCCACCTGCTGCATCCGCTACAGACGCGAATATTTCCGGAGACCCGGCCACCACGTCAGGAGCAGAAAACGTTGTGGTGCCTCCTGCTCCGACGCCTGCATTATCAAACTCGGATCTCATCTTGTATACCAAATCCGGCTGTAGCCGTTGTACCCTGGTCAAAAAAGAACTACAGAGCAAAGGGATTGCTTTCGAGGAGGTGGATATCAACACGGTTTCGCCTGAGGTCAATCATATGTGGTCCCAGCTTCGCGCCGGAGGATTTACCGGTGACAGTGTGACCTTGCCTGTCGTTCGGACTAAGGGAAAATACCATTACAATATCAAGGATCTGATGGGGTTTGTGCAGGGGCTGCAGTGAGTGGTGAGGGGTGAGTGGGGTGCTTCGACCTGCTTGACATATCCTCGTGCTACAGCTCAGCAACCGTGGTGAGTGGGGTGCTTCGACCCACTTGACACATCCTCGTGCTACAGCTCAGCAACCGTAGTGAGTGGTGAGTAGTGAGTGTGAATTTTTATCCGATAAAATCGGCTTTCAAGGAATATTCCATAGAGGGAATAATAAATGTGATTTTAAAGTTTTTCAGACTTCCGTGGGGAGATGGGGTTCAAAATTTTGAACCCCATCTTATTCCGGAAGAATCCCAACTTAATCAAGTGGAAACTTTTATTAAAAAAGAATCAGAAGTATTCGAATAGCGCCCAACTATCGCATGGAAAGAACTACACCACATCATCTTAAGAATCTCTTATTCACTACTCACGTATACACACTCCATCACTCACTCCCAAATGGTCAAGTCCACCACCCGCAGTCTCTTGCGATTCCCCAACCTGTATTTTATAGGTCCGAGCCATGACTTAAGCCCATACCCGACCGCCATGTTGACTGCACCATACTCCATTCCACCTTGCGATATCCTTGGATCGCCCACGACGGTTTGCCAGAGATCAAACAGGAACATCGAGGCACCTCCTCCTGCCAATGCCCCTCCAATGATATTGGGAATCACCCGCTGCCGTTTGAGGCGCAATCTCGAGATATCCCTGACACTCGTCCAGGTATCCCCCAACAATATCATCTGCCCTCCCGCATCCAGATCAAATATCTGACGGGTATACCACCCCACCGGATCATCACGCAACTGAAAGGTGATCTTATCGTAAATCTGCAAACGCTCCGGCCGTGGATTGCCGGCTTTCTCGATCAGCAACTGTCGCTGCCCGGTTAACGGAAGAAATAATCCCGTAATCAGCATCACCCATATCCATCTGAATATCATAATTCCGTATTTGGAGAAGGAGGTGATGTCATAGTCGCAGCCAATGCAGTGTACCATCGCTTCAACGCCGTCATCATCGCTTTTTGTATTTCCACGAATTCCAAAATATCTGTTCCACTATATAGCAACGCCAAATGAAACGCCCTGCCTTCCGGCAACTCAGCATATAACTCCGGCTTTTGCAATCGGTACGCCTCCCGCATACGCCGCCGGATCAGATTGCGGTCTACCGCCCGTGCAAATTTCTTTTTGGATACCGAGAACATAACCTGCACCGGAAAGACCGGCGACCCCTCATCCGTCACCTCCATCCAAACCAGACGAATCGGATACTTCGCCAGACTATGCCCGCCGGCAAAGAGATGTGCAATCGCCTTGAGAGACGAGAGACGTTCGGGTTTGGAGAGCGTATAACGAGTCATAAAAGGGCTTGCGCTGCGCGCAAGTTGGGTAAAAGGTGAAAGGTAAAAGGTAAAGATAAAAGGGCTTGCGCTGTGCGCAAGTTGGGTAAAAGGGTGAAAGGTAAAAGGTAAAGATAAATGGGCTTGCGCTGCGCGCAAGTTGGGTAAAAGGTAAAGGGTAAAGGGTAAAGATGTGTATTTATATATGCCTAAAAATAGGTTGATCCATTTTTTACCATGTAGATACGCCATATTTGGCGTATCCTTCCATATTTGGCGTATCCTTCATATTTGGCGTATCCTTCATATCTGGCGTACCCTTCCATATCTGGCGTACCCTTCCATATTTGGCGTATCCTTCATATTTGGCCCATCCTTCATATTTAGCCTATCCTTCCATATTTGGTGTATCCTTCCATATTTGGCGTACCTGGCCATAATTGACGTACCTGGCCATAATTGACGTATCTGCCATTTATGACGATATATCATTTATGGCATATACATCATGCATGGTGTATAAAGGAGACAATGTCTCTTTTCAGTAACAGAACCAAAAATGTAAGAAGTGGGATGAAAGGAAGTGTTGCGGATTACTTTACCCGCATGGTATCGGACACGGTCAACTTATGACGACCACGGGCACGGCGGGCAGCCAATACCCTTTTGCCGGCCTTGGAGCTCATGCGGGCACGAAATCCATGCTTGTTCACTTTCTTTCTGCGGGATGGCTGAAATGTCCTTTTCATCGCTGTATACCAGTTTGTTATAGTGGCCGCTCAGTCAAAAGCGGGCACAAAAATAAATATTTTCCGGAAAAAATGACCTTTTCCCCAAAATTAAAACCACTCCGGACCGGCAAAAGCCGTGACCGATCGCTGCGGACCCAGTTTTATCCGTTCATCGAAATGAGGAATTCCTCATTCGTTCTGGTATTGTACATGTGTTTGCGGAGGAACTCCATGGCCTCATCCGGCTTCATATCGGCCAGATAATTGCGCAGGATAAACATCCGCTGGAGGATCGCATCATCCAGCAGCAATTCCTCGCGGCGGGTGCTGGACTTGGTCAGATCGATCGACGGATACATCCGCTTGTTGGCCAAAGACCGGTCAAGCTGAAGCTCCATATTACCTGTACCCTTAAATTCTTCAAAGATGACACCGTCCATTTTGGATCCGGTATCGATCAGGGCTGTCGCCAGAACAGTCAGCGAGCCTCCGTTTTCAATATTCCGGGCTGCCCCAAAAAACTGTTTGGGCTTGTGAAGCGCATTAGCTTCCACCCCGCCGGACAATACTTTGCCGCTGGACGGAGCTACCGTATTATAGGCACGGGCCAGACGCGTTATACTGTCGAGCAGGATCACGACATCATGACCACATTCGACCAGCCGCTTGGCTTTCTCCAGGATGATATTGGCGACGCGCACATGGTTGTCAGCAGGCTCATCAAAGGTCGATGACACGACCTCCGCACGAACACTGCGACGCATATCCGTCACCTCCTCGGGCCGCTCGTCGATGAGCAGCACGATCAGGTAGCATTCAGGATGATTGGCCGCAATGGCATTGGCGATGTCTTTGAGCAGGAAGGTCTTTCCCGTCTTGGGCTGCGCCACGATCAGTCCCCGCTGACCTTTGCCGATCGGAGTAAACAGATCGATCATCCGGTTGCCATAATCTTTGCCTCCGGGATGGGTCAGCAGACTGAATTTTTCTGTCGGAAACAACGGAGTCAGATAATCAAAAGGTACCCGGTCCCGTACTTCGTCCGGTGTCTTTCCATTGACCGTACTGACCCGAAGCAGGGCAAAATATTTCTCCCCTTCTTTTGGTGGTCGTATTGCGCCTTTGACGGTATCACCTGTATTGAGACCAAATAATTTGATCTGGGAAGGCGATACATAGATATCATCCGGCGATGAGAGATAATTATAATCCGAGGACCGCAGAAAACCGTAGCCATCGGACATCATTTCGAGTACGCCTTCGCCTTCGATGATCCCATCCACTTCTACATTGAAGCGGTCACGGGCTTCGCGGGCGATATCGCGGGCATCCCGCTGTTGATTTCGTTGTTCGCCGCCTTGCGGCACCTTTCCTTCCTGACCTGCCGCCTGGGGCTGGGGTTGTTTAGGTTCCTGAGCGGGACGTGGTTCACGTGCTTCTCTGGGCTCTTGCGGAGGACGAGGAGCTCTGGGCTCCTGAGCCGGACGTGGCTCACGTGGCTCACGTGGTTCTTGAGGATTGCGGGCCTCGCGGGGGCCTTGATTGGCAGGACGATCCCGATGTTCGGGTTTCCGGTGGTCGGGGCGCCGGGGTTGAGGTTTTGGCGCCGGGTCCTTGTCGGTTGATGGTGCTTCGTCCTGTTTTACCGAATTATCCGCTGTAGCGGTTTCATCTATGGCCTCCTCGGCATTTTCGGTTTCTTCTTCCTTCTCGGAGCCTTTACGGGCTCGTTTGCGGGCTGGGGCGGGTTGGCGCTTATCGGCGCGCATATTGTCGGAAGACATAGGGACTTCGTCGGGGAGTTCGGAGTTTCCGGCACCATTGGGACCGGACTTTTCTTTTTTGCCGGCCAGGGCCTGGTGGTCCAGGATGGTATAGACCAGTTCCTGTTTGTTGAGCTTCTTAAAGCCCTCGATGCCCAGGGATTCGGCAAGCTCCCTCAGCTCTGGAACGAGCATGTCATTCAACTGCAAAATATCGTACATGATATAATCAGATCATTAATAACGGATACAAAAAAATGGATTCAATCAGGTAAAAACACTCGGTTTCCGATCGCTTCACTCAACCACTAAATCGTTGTCTTTTTTAGAATTGGAGAATCTGAAAGGCTATCAGACCGGTATGTAGGTGTGTTAAACAGCGCCAAGGTAAAAACTATTTTTGAATCTGTGGGATTACCTTTGACGAAAATTTAAGAGGTAACTACTGGCTCATAACGCCCGGGCTACCATAAAAGTTGCCAACCATGCTGGAAATTCAATATTTACGGGATCAAAAAGACCGGGTCTTGACCGGCCTCCGCAAGCGGGGTTTTACACCCGAACGACTGGAGATACTGGACCAGATCGTAGCCCTGGATGACCAGCGAAAGGAAATTCAAACCCGGCTGGATGCCCAGCTCAACGAGCGCAACACGCTCTCGGATGAGATCGGCAAGCTTTTTAAACAAGGCCAGACGACTGAGGCCAATGCCCTGAAAACCAAAGTGCAAACGATCAAGGAAACGGTAGAAAGTGAAGAGCAGCAGCTCCAGCAGGTCAAGTCCGATCTGGAAAATTTGCTCCTGACTTTACCTAATATTCCGCATGTCAGTGTGCCGGACGGACGGACGCCTGACGACAATAAGATCCATCAGGCCTGGGAGGCTCCTTTGCCCGTCCTTCCTGAAGGAGCCCAACCGCATTGGGAATTAGCTGAAAAGTATAATATCATCGACTTCAAGTTGGGCGCCTTTATCACCGGGAGCGGTTTTCCGCTCTTTCGGGGCAAAGGTGCCAGACTGCAACGGGCGTTGATCAACTTTTTTCTGGACCGCGCCCGGGAGGCCGGCTATGAGGAAATCCAGCCGCCCCTGTTGGTCAATGCGGATACCGCCTATGGAACAGGCCAGTTGCCTGACAAAGAAGCCCAGATGTACTATGTCGAGCGGGATGATCTCTATTTGATCCCGACCGCAGAGGTGCCGGTCACCAACATGTACCGGGGGCAGATCATTCCTGAAGCCTCTCTTCCGGTGATGTTGACCGGGTATACGCCTTGTTTCCGGCGGGAGGCCGGTTCGTATGGAGCTGATGTCAAGGGGCTCAACCGGGTCCATCAGTTTGATAAGGTAGAAATCGTCCGCTTTGAACATCCCGCCAATTCCTATGCTGCACTGGAAACCATGGTCCGACATGTGGCCGGCTTGATGGAGAGTCTGGAGCTTCCATACCGGATCCTGCATCTCTGCGGGGGAGACATGGGATTTACATCAGCGCTGACGTATGATTTTGAAGTATATGCCGCTGCGCAGCAAAAATGGCTGGAAGTGAGCTCCGTATCCAATTTCGAGACCTTCCAGGCCAACCGGATGAAAGTCCGGTACCGGGACAGTCAGGGCAAGACCCAACTGGTCCATACGCTCAACGGCAGTGCGCTGGCGTTGGCGCGGATCGTGGCGGCGCTGTTGGAGAATAATCAGGGGGAGAAGGGTATACGGATTCCGGAAGTGCTGGTGCCGTATACGGGGTTTGAGTGGATTGGTGGTGATTCTTAGAAACTCAATTTTCTATTCTGATTACCTTTGTTATGAAACCTCTGGGCCCTGTTTTGCATTTATAGGGTATCCGGGGGAATCCCGTATCGCCACTTTTAACAAAAAAGTAAACTATGTTTAGTTCAGGGTATTTGATTTTGGTAGGCGCTATTGCGCTGGTAGGATTTCTGGTGCAGAGCCGCTTGAAGTCCAAATTTCATAAGTATGGCCAGGTCGGCCTATCCAATGGAATGAATGGGTATCAGGTGGCCACGACCATGTTGCAACACTATGGTATCCATGATGTGCAGGTTGTCCAGGGAAAAGGCTTTCTTTCCGATCATTACAACCCTCAGACCAAAACCATCGCGCTAAGTCCGGAAGTATATGGCGGACGCTCGGTAGCTGCTGCTTCGGTGGCGGCACACGAATGTGGTCACGCCGTACAGCACGACACGCAGTACAGTATGTTGCAATTGCGCAGCTCACTGGTGCCGGTGGTGAAGGTGGCGGCGATGGCCCAGCAGTGGGGTTTTCTGGCCGCGATTCTCTTTTTAGGAAGTTTTCCGCAGCTCCTGCTGATTGTCATCATTGCCATGGCCATCACGACGCTCTTTAGTCTCGTGACCTTGCCGGTTGAGTTTGATGCAAGTCGCAGAGCCTTGGTGTGGCTGGATAATACGGGCATTACCCAAGGCATCGAATATGACTACGCGAAAGACTCGCTCAAATGGGCGGCCATGACCTATCTCGTAGCTGCGTTATCCTCGGTGGCCATGCTCGTTTACTTTATCCTTTCGTATTTTGGCCGGCAGTAATCGCAGCCGCATCACGATATCGGTTGATTCCTATTTGAAATCATCATCCCATGTCTGAAAACGTAGATAGTGTAGTCCTTCATGGACAGGAGCAGATGGATCTTGCCGTAGATCATCTAAAAAAAGAGCTGACCAAGATCCGTACAGGTAAAGCATCAACTGGTATGCTCGACGGGCTTCAGGTCGATTATTATGGTGCCAATGCTCCTTTACATCAGGTGGCGAATGTCGGTATCGCGGATGCCCGGACGCTCACCATTCAGCCCTGGGAAAAAGGTATGCTGGCTAAGATCGAGCAGGCCATTTTTGCAGCCAATCTGGGTGTCACGCCGATGAATGATGGTGAAATCATCCGCATCTCCATCCCACCGCTCACCGAAGAGCGACGCAAAGACCTCGCCAAGCAGGCCAAGGCTATGGGTGAAGAAGCCAAAGTAACCCTTCGCCATGTGCGTCACAAAGTGATCGACCATATCAAAAAGGAAATGAAGGACGGCTATCCGGAAGACCTCGGCAAAAAGAAAGAAGCCGATGTCGATAAGATGGTCCAGACACACTATGATGCGGTGGATCAACTTATCAGTGCCAAAGAGAAAGATATCATGACGGTCTGATCGGAGAGATACCTTGAAAGAATAAGACGGCCAGGTTCAATCCTGGCCGTCTTTATTTTGACTGGCCATGTCTCTTAAAATTCAATTGGCGTTCATTTGCTAAAATTAGCGGCGAAAGGGTCCAGAGGTATATTCACGTGGAGATATTCCCCATGCCCTCAGCCCTTGGCTTAGCGCAGTATATTGATCAGCTTCCGCACAAGGGCCTGGGAGCCGGAGCGGATGCCGATATCCAGGACTTTATCAATCTGCATGGCCACATCGAGCACCTGCGTTGTCATCGTATTGATCGCTTCTATCTCTCGTGGAGAAGCGGAATCCGTATCGGTGACTTCAAGTTCCTGCAAGGATTTAATCACGGGATCCAGTTCACGGCGCTTGCGCTCACGCGCGATCTGCAACGCCATTTTCCAGGCATCCTTTTCTGATGTGTAATGCTCCTTGCGCTCACCGGGGATATAGACTTTGTGGACTACACCCCACTCCATCAGATTCCGGAGATTCATACTGACATTGCCCCTCGAAATTCCAAGCTCCTCAATGATCTCATCCGCCGTCATCGGGTCTGGTGCTATCATCAGTAAGGCATGTATCTGCCCCATGGTGCGATTGATCCCCCACTGGTCACTCAATTGCCCCCAGGTCTGAATCATCTGATGCCGTGCATCCGCATACTTCATGGACTAAAGATACAGAGATGAATCGGCCCCACGTGACGCAACGTTCAACCATAATCCATGAATTCAGGTTACATTTAACGACATCAAGCGACCCGAAACATGATATTTCCGATTGGAGACGACCAGGTAGAAGGAGGATACAAACCCTTCATTGCCTATCTGTTGATTGGTATTAATATCCTGGTCTTCCTCTTACAGGTGACTATGCCTCAATCACAACAGCAGGCTTTTGTGTATACCTATGGTGTGATTCCGGTGGAGATCGTCAACGGCCAGGATTACTTCACACTCCTGACCAATATGTTTCTCCATGGCGGCTGGATGCACCTCATTGGAAACATGCTGTTCCTCTGGGTCTTTGCTGACAATATAGAAGCCGTCATTGGAAAATTCCGTTTCATTCTCTTTTATCTGGGTGGAGGTCTGGCGGCATCCGCAGCGCACATCCTTTTCAATGCCAATAGTACGATCCCGGCCGTCGGGGCCAGTGGTGCGATCTCGGCTGTACTCGGTGCGTATCTGGTCATGTTTCCCTCCAGCCGGGTCAAGGTTTACGTCCTGTATATCTTTCGGTCTTTCCACATGCCAGCCCTTTTCTTTCTGGGTATATGGGGTGTGCAGCAATTTATCAATGGCTTTATCTCCATTGTCCCCAACTCGGCCTATACCTCAGGTGTGGCATGGTGGGCTCATATTGGTGGTTTTGTTTTCGGCATCGTGTGGGGTTTTATCATTCGACGTCATTATGAAGCCCGGCATCGCGGAAGCCGCGGAATACAGACTAAAAAAGATTTTGTTTAGGATCGAGTCATGACTACACTGCATACCATTGTTCCCCTCCATCCATCACCCCGACGAATCCGGTATGGTGATGCCATCACGATGATCGGATCTTGTTTTACAGAGCATATTGGCAGCAAACTGGAACGGTATAAATACGATGTGCTGACGCATCCGTTTGGCATTTTGTACAATCCGGCTTCGATGGCCCGTTCTCTCGAGCGAGTGGCTTCCATGCACGCCTATACAGAAGCAGATCTCGTCCTTCAAGATGGTCTTTACCACAGCATGGATCATCATGGTTCATTTTCTGATCCGGATCTGCATCGCGCGCTCACCCGTATCAATACATCGCTGGAAATAGCGCATGAGCATCTGAAGAAAAGTTCTTTTGTTTTCTTAAGTCCGGGAACAGTCCGGGTGTATCGATACAAACCTACCGGATCAATTGCAGGCAATTGTCATAAAATTCCGGCCAGTCAGTTTGATGCGGAGGTGTTGTCGATCGCAGAAACCCTGGAAGCATGTGAGCGTATGCATCGGGTCATCGCATCACTGGTACCGGATGCGATGTTGATCTGGACGGTCAGCCCTGTACGGCATGTGCGGGATGGGTTGGTTCAGAATCAGCGGAGCAAAGCAGCTTTGATCCTGGCCGCTTCAGAAATGGAGCGTCAATTTTTCGGGACGCAATATTTTCCGGCGTATGAGATTATGATGGATGAATTGCGGGATTACCGGTTTTATGCCCGGGACATGGTACATCCTTCCAAGTTGGCTATCGATCTGATTTGGAACCGCTTTGTCGATACTTATCTGCATGCGGATGACCAGTTACATCATGGGCCGATTGAAGCTGTCAGAAGATCTATGGAACACCGTTTTCTGCACGATGATGCGGCTTCGCGAAGGCGGTTTGCAGCATTGCAACTTGAAAGGATCGATCAGTTGGCCACAGTATTACCATTGCTCAACTGGCAAGAGGAACGACAACATTTTTTTCAAATGACAGAACCTGACTGATCTTATTGGATCAGCATTTTCCTGCTTTGTCTGAAGCGTCCGTCCGGATGCTGGACCATCATTTCCAAAATATACGTACCTGCCGGAAATGCATCTCCTGCCTGTTGCCGATCAAAGGTGACACTATAATCCCCTTCCGTCAACCGGCGGTGCGCAAGTTGAGACACCAATTCCCCCGTTCCGTTAAATACCGACAACGTCACCATGCCTGTGGTCATCATCGTAAACGGGATCGTCGTGGTATCAGAAAAGGGATTGGGGTAATTGGGATGCAATTGAAAATAAGAAGAGCCCTTTATATCTTTCACCCCTACCGGTGTACCGGCCATATCCAGGCCAATCGTAAAATCAGCTGTGATGGAATTCGGAAAATCGGAATCATCGAACACCAGCATTAGATCATTGGAAGAACCGGAGGAAAGAAAAATTCCATCATTGTGTGTGCCGGTGGGATTGTCGCCTTTATCCTGATACACCTCTATTGTGTTATACACTTGTGATTTGATGTTGTTGGGAAAATACATTTGCGACATAGAGGTGGATGAAGCATTGGGGGTCTGATTGATCGGGCCTCCGGGTACAAATCCGATATGCGCATCAAAGTGAATATGTGTGGCTCTCCCCGGATACCAGCCCGGGAAAATGGTGTCAAACTCGCATCGTCCATGGGCATCGGTCGATTGATACCCGCGTAGCCAGGTTTCATCTGCGGCATTGACAGGATTGCCAGCGACCATTCCAAACTCTGAATAGCCGCCCCTTACATCACAATGCCAGACATTGATGATGGCATTCGGCACGGGCTCACAGTTTTCTATCCCCAGAACCTGGATTCGTAACCTCATCGGGAGACCCGGCAGATCTTCCGTGATATCGCGACGATCATATTCCGGATCGAGATAAAAAGGTCCGCCAGTTTGGTGAGGCAGTAGCACACAGTTAAACACTGGTGGCTGCTGCGCAGCCAGGATGGATGAATTATGCCGATCAAGTGACCGCAGGATAAACGGTCCGGAAATCAGCCCTACTCCTGCCTTGATTAAAAACGACTTGCGTTTCATCTGATGTGGATTTCTGCGAAAGATAGCTAAGTTAGCAGGAGAGGAATGGCCACTGGCCGACAAAGGCCTATTTTGTGCAGGAATTGACCCGTCTATTGATATGAATATACATGACCTCCATGCGCCAGGATTGTATGTAGCTGAAGAGCACCGCTACAGGGATATGAAATACCGTCGCTGTGGACGCAGCGGAATTTTACTTCCCGTTTTGTCCATAGGATTGTGGCACAATTTCGGTCATACGGATGATTTGGAAAATGGCCGTCGCATTCTTCGTCGCTGTTTTGATGCAGGGATCACGCATTTCGATCTCGCCAATAATTACGGCCCGCCATTTGGTTCCGCGGAAGAAAATTTCGGGCGGTTGATGCGCCAGGATTTCCGGCCTTACCGGGACGAGATGATCATTTCTACTAAAGCCGGCTGGGATATGTGGCCCGGGCCTTATGGTAATTTCGGCTCCAGAAAATATCTCCTGGCGAGTCTCGATCAGAGTCTTAAACGAATGGGACTCGACTACGTCGACATTTTTTATTCGCATCGTCCGGATCCATACACACCTTTGGAGGAAACGATGGGAGCTCTCCATTCGGCTGTGCAGCAAGGGAAAGCATTGTACGTTGGTATTTCACAATACAAATCAGATGTGACACAAAAGGCCTCAGAAATACTCCGGAAGATGGGTACGCCACTGCTGATCCATCAGCCCCGATACAGTATGCTGGATCGTTGGGTCGAGGAAGATGGTTTGCTCCAGGTATTGGAAAATGAAGGAGTGGGTTCCATTGTGTTTTCTCCTTTGGCTCAGGGCGTATTGACAGATCGGTATCTGGAAGGCATCCCTGCAGACAGTCGTGCAGGGCGGGATGGGCGTTATCTTAAATCGGATCAGATCACGCCCGATACCTTATCACGTGTTCGCGCCCTGCAATCCATTGCACTTCGACGCGGGCAAACGCTCGCACAAATGGCGATCGCCTGGTTGCTGATCGATCAGCGCATCACGTCTGTATTGATTGGAGCAAGCAAGGTGAGCCAGATCGAAGACAATCTCGGTGCTTTGCAACACCTTGAATTTTCAACCGAAGAAAAAGAAGAAATCCGAAGAATACTGGCTTAATCCTGTTTGGCGAAAACCTTTTTCAACAAATCCGTCGTACGGCTGCTGATGTCCGTCCGGATCTGCGATTCCTTTTTAGCCACCATCCCAAACAGACCCCGGAGTGCTTTATCTGTCACATATTGGTCCAGACTGGGATTGACTTTATCGACCAGGGGGATTTTGTTGTATGCATTGACAGCATCCGCCCAATAATCAATGGCGTTGAATTTATTGAGTGAGGTGACGATCACCGGATGAAACTCTCCATATAAAGGATCATAGGTTCTCCGGTTCAGATACTGGGTAGCCGCATCGCGCGGACCCATCAGGATCTGCAGGGCATCATCAAAGGTCATAGAGCGGATGGCATTGACAAAAATCGGTTTGGCGGATGCCGCGGCGTCTTCTGCTGCCCGGTTGAGTTTTTCAAGGATAATCTGCTCCACATCCTGGAAGCCTGGAATAAATTTCAGCTTGTCTGTTACTTTCCGGGCCTCCTCCGGGAGGTGAATTTTGTATTCACTTTTAAAATATCCGTCCTTCAGAGCCAGCGCTGTGGCGCCTTCACTGATCCCAAATTCCAGTGCCTGCTTTAGGCCGGCTCCAATCTCGGCTAGTGTGGGTTCCTGAAGACCATCGCCCAGTTGCTTGAGTGTATCGCAGGAAGGGAGCATCACAGCAAAAAGGAACGTCAACGAAACGGTCAAATATTTCATAGGGTACAGGATTTGAGGTACAAACTAAAATTGGGAACAGAAAAATAAAAAGGGGAGGAAGCTCTAGGAAAGTTTAACCAATCCCGGGATGAAATAGTTGTCAAAAATGAATAAACGGTTACAGGTCATACTGAATCTGGGCGCTGTAAACCGGGCCGCCCAATTCGGGTGTTAGTTTATGGACGACCACAGAGACCCGGCTTGCTTTCGGAAATGATGTCTTCACTTCATGTGCGATTCTGTACGCGACGGTTTCTATGAGTTTACAAGGTTGGTCCATGATCTGGGTGCAGATATGATAGATCACCTCATAGTTGACGGTTTCCCCGAGATCATCGCTGATGGCTGCGCGCTCGATATCGGTTTCGAGAGTTACATCGACGAGATAGTTACCGCCACGGGTTTGTTCGTGGGTGTAGTATCCGTGATGGGCATAAAAGGCCATGCCTTCAAGCTTGATGATTGCCATGGGTTCCGTTTGAAATGGGCGGTGGCAAAGAAAGCGATTTTCAGCGGTTTAGATGGCAATGGAATATTACGGATTATCTTTGCGCCTCGAATCAATCCGGGAAAATTATGACGGTGAAAACCAGTGTTAAGACCGACCAGTACCAGGGACACGACTATTTTCAACTCGACGAATTGCTGAGTGAAGACCATCTCCTCGCCCGTGAAGCTGTGCGTACCTGGGTCAAACAGGAAGTCAGTCCGATCATCGAGGATTATTCAAACCGGGCCGCTTGTCCGACCCATCTTTTTAAAGGCCTGGCCGAGATTGGTGCCTATGGCCCCAGCCTTCCGGTGGAATATGGTGGCGGTGGCATGGATGAAATCGCCTATGGTATCATCATGCAGGAATTGGAGCGCGGTGACTCGGGTATCCGGTCTATGGCGTCTGTGCAAGGGTCATTGGTCATGTATCCGATCTTCCGGTTTGCGACTGAAGATATGAAGCGAAAATACCTGCCTGCCCTGGGCACAGGGGATTTGATCGGTTGCTTTGGCCTGACAGAGCCGGATCATGGGTCCAATCCCAGTGGCATGGCCAGCCGGATCGTGGATGACGGAGATGCCTATATTCTGAATGGTGCGAAAATGTGGATTACCAATAGTCCGGTTGCGGATCTGGCGGTAGTCTGGGCTAAAGACGAGGAAAACGCCATTCGCGGCATGATCGTAGAAAGTGGCTGGAAAGGCTTCAGTGCGCCGGAAATTCATGGTAAGTGGTCACTCCGGGCCTCCATCACCGGTGAGTTGGTCTTCGAAGATGTTCGGGTCCCCAAAACGCATATTTTTCCTGACGTCAAAGGGCTAAAGGGTCCGTTGACCTGCCTGTCCAAAGCCCGGTATGGTATCGCCTGGGGCGCCATCGGTGCAGCCCTGGATTGCTATGACAGCGCGCTTCGATACGCCAAGGAACGCGAACAATTTGGCCGCCCAATCGCCGGTTTTCAACTCACGCAGAAAAAACTTGCGGAGATGATCACCGAAATTACCAAAGCCCAACTCCTCACATGGCGTTTAGGAACATTGGCCAATACCGGCAAAGCTACTCCTGCCCAGATTTCCATGGCCAAGCGAAACAATGTCAATATGGCTCTGGACATCGCAAGGGAGGCCCGCCAGATCCACGGAGGCATGGGTATCACTAATGAATACCCGGTGATGCGGCACATGATGAACCTGGAAACGGTCCTCACCTATGAAGGCACGCATGACATCCATCTGCTGATCACGGGTCAGGATATAACCGGACTCAACGCCTTTTCCTAATAAAAACCTAATCCGGCAGCCCGCAGGTAGACCGATACACGACTATAGTCTAATATTCCGTTGAATTCCACACCCGTATGGAACAAATGGACCTATTTTTAGGTAATAGTTGTTATTGCACCCAATTGTAAAAAGCTTTTTGGATGATGAAGTGTATAAGGATTTTCGCGGCATACCTTTTTCTGGTAGTAATGGCCTGCTCTTTGCAGGCGCAGGATGTGATCCAGTTGCAAAACCCTTCATTTGAAGATGTACCCCGAAAAGGGGCCTTTACTTCCTTCCCCATAAGAGGATGGTACGACTGTGGCGCCGCCAAGTTTCCAGGGGAATCACCTCCGGATATTCACCCCGTAGCTTCTACGGCTTGGGAAGTTTCCAAAGATGCCTATCATGGGGAGACCTTTCTGGGGATGGTCACCCGGTATAATGATTCCTGGGAGTCGCTTTCGCAGCCTCTGACCACACCTATACAAGCCGGGGTGTGTTATTCTTTTTCAGTGTTCCTCTCCCAATCTGAGCAATACAAGAGTGGAACCAGTCGCTCTCCTGATTTACTTGAAAATTTTGTGCGGCCGGCTGTATTTCTGTTCTGGGGTGGAAACACCTATTGTGATAAAGCCGAGTTGCTGGGAGAATCACCGCCTGTTTCTAACTCGGATTGGAAATTATATAAGTTCCTCCTTCAGCCTCAGCGTACGCACCGGTATATCACGATTGAGGCTTTTTATAAAACGCCCATTCTGGAAGCTTATAATGGCCATGTGCTGGTCGATGGTATGTCGGATCTCGTCCCTGTTGATTGTCCGATGATTCCGCAGGATCTTGTCGCCAAGGTCTCAGATCCGCCTGCGAAAGTGGAGATCGCAGCTAATACCGGGCAGAGCGGCACATCCACAACACGCAAATCAACGGGTGGCAGTTCAGGCACGGTCAACCAAGGCACAGTTTCTTCGGGTCCCCGCACACATACGCCAATCCTCATCACCGAACTGGTGCCCAACAAAGTCTATGTCGGACAAAAGATCCGAATCAATCATCTTTATTTTAATGCCGACTCTGTCAATCTGCTGCCCAATTCCTATAAAGTCTTAGATGAATTAGCTTCGTATCTGTTGGCCTATCCTAAGACGGTGATTGAAATCGGCGGGCATACCAATACCATACCACCGGATGATTACTGCAATCACCTCTCCAAACAACGGGCCAAATCGGTTCAGGAATATCTGATCTCCCAGGGCGTGCCGGCCAATCGCTTGCAATACAAAGGGTATGGTAAAACGGATCCCATTATTCCCTATGACAAATACAATAAAGAAGCGCGGCTGAAAAATCAGCGGGTGGAGATTAAGATTCTTTCTTTATCCTGATGGAGTAGCTCAGCCGGTTTTGATCTTTTCGATCCGTATTCCCACACGTTCGACATCCTGCCAGAACCCCGGATAGGATTTGGTGACCACATAAGGCTCGCGGATCACGATCGGAGACAGGCAGGCGAGCGGAGTAAAGGCCATTGCCATACGGTGATCCTCATACGTGTAAAACTTGCCTTTATCTTTCCATTTGGCTTTGCCCGTCAACAGGCAGAAAATATCCTCCGCCGACTCTTTGACCTCCAGGGTGGTCTTCACCCGTGCCAGTTCGGTCTGCATCGCGGTGATACGATCCGTTTCCTTGATCCGCAGTGTGCGCAATCCTGACAAATGTCCTTTAATCCCTAAACCTGCCAGCGTCACCATGACGGTTTGCGCCAGATCCGGACACCTGAAAAAATTATAGGAAAACGTTTTGAGCTTTTCTTCAACAACGAATTTCCGGATCAGCATCCCAGCTTCATCAAAGGTGGTTTCGACCCCAAAGCCCCTGTATATATCCCTGACGACAGCGTCACCCTGAATGCTGTCCGCTCCTAATCCTTCGATGTGGATCTCGGCTTTTTCGGCTAATGCGGCCATCGAGTACAGATACGATGCCGCTGACCAGTCTCCCTCGACCGTAAAGTCGCGTGGCGCATAGACGCCGGGTTCGACCCGGATGATGTTCTCCGTCCAGGAATATTGAATTCCAAAATACGCCAGCATCGACAATGTCATATCAATGTAGGAGACGGACACCGGCGCTCCGGTGAGATGGAGGGTCAGCCCATTGGGCAAGATGGGTGCAATCAGCAACAACGCCGTCAGATACTGACTGCTGATACCAGCCTGTAGCCTGACTTCATGAACTTTCTCCCCAAGGCCGGCAACTGGTTTAATTCTCAGCGGAGGGAAACCCTCCTTATTCAGATACTGAATATCAGCACCAAGTGACTGCAGAGCACGAACCAGCGGACCGATAGGTCTTCGGCGAAGTTGCTCTGAAGCATCCAGTGTGATCTCACGATCACCGAGGCATGCCCGAGCCAACATAAACCGATAACTGCTGCCGGCATGACCACTGTAGAGGATCTCTTTCTCAGATGCCAGCATCTGCACGAGCGCACCAGTATCATCACTGCTGCTGAGCCGGTGGATATCGAACGGAGCAGCACAAAGAGAACGAATGATAAGTGCCCGGTTGGAGATGCTCTTTGAGGATTCCAACTGAACGGTTCCACTCAGCGAGGGCTGAGGACATGTCAACTTAAACGCATACGCCATACACAGTCTTTATTCCTCCTCTTCCTTGCGGGGCTGGTAATCAACTTCTTTGTTTTTTTCCGTCATTCTGCGGTTTTCGGCATCCCGGTCAAAGGCCATGATGATATCCTTGACCAGCCGGTGCCGGACTACATCATCTGCGGTGAGGCGTACCGTCGAGATCCCCTCCAGGTGGCCAACCAGATCTATAGCTGTTCGCAGCCCCGAATGGACACTACGAGGTAGATCGATCTGTGAAAGATCTCCGGTAATAATGCATTTAGCGGACGGGCCCAACCGGGTCAGAAACATCTTGATCTGGGTGACCGTCGCATTCTGTGCTTCGTCCAGGATAATAAACGCATTGTCTAAAGTTCGGCCGCGCATATAGGCAAGGGGTGCCACTTCGATGATCCGGTTTTGCATAAAATAATTCAGCTTGTCGATCTGGATCATATCGTCAAGTGCATCATAGAGGGGACGGAGATACGGATCTATTTTCTCCTTGAGATCACCGGGCAGGAAGCCGAGACTTTCGCCGGCTTCTACAGCGGGCCGGGTCAGGATGATCTTCTTGACCAATGAATTCTTTAAGTCTCGTACAGCCAGAGCTACGGCCGTATACGTCTTGCCCGTACCTGCAGGTCCTACTGCAAACACGACGTCATTGGACTCGCTGGCCCTGACCAACTTCTTCTGATTGCGGGTCTTCGCCCGGATCGGCTTGCCGGTACGGCCATAGAGAATGATGTGGTCTGATCCTGCTGTTTCCTCCCCGGCTTCTTCAAACGTATGCGTCCCCGCCAGCAATTCCTCCAGCGTTTCCATCGGAAGTTTCTTTTGCTCCTGCATAATCCGAAGCATCAGTTCAAACTTGTCCTTGGCGGATTGCGCCTGCTTTTTCTTGCCACTGAGTTTGATCTGATTACCCCGCGAGGTTACCACGACTTCGGGAAAGGCTTTACGGAAGAGATTGAGCTTACTGTTATTCTGCCCGAAAAACTCCAGCGGATCTACGTCCTCTACAGTGAGGAGGATCTCGCTCTGGGTCTTGTCTTTGATGTTAGAACCGGTTTGTGTGATGGTCTGTAATTTTTGGTGTTGTCAAATCTACTGTTTACAAAGGTACGGGATATACATACGTCAGATAAATTTACAATTTTTTGTAATATGTTTGAGGTAGTGAATCCAAATATCTTCGGTCTGTTATGATCAAACGTGTCGTATGTATGCCACTACTGCCCGGTACTGAAACTGCCTTTTTGGAGTATTTTGATAAAGTCAAGCAGGATATCCGTCACCGGGAAGGCTGTCTGGGGCTGGAAATCCTTCGCCGCGAAGAAGATGGATTGGTGCAAATCTGGACGATCAGCATGTGGCGTTCGGAAACATTTCTGGAAGCGTACCGGGCCTCTTCGTTGTTTGAGCAGACCTGGAAAGCAGTAAAACCCCTTTTTGCCGCAAAAGCCTCAGCCTGGACCCTTACCCCAATCGAGGACATCCTATGAAAACCATCATTTCCGGCTGGGGCGACATTTATATAGGTTCAGTCTCTGATGGACTCAAAGACGTGATCGATCGTCTGGCCCCATCCATGGTCGTCATTGTGGCAGACGAAAACACCGCGCGGTACTGTATACCTTATATCCAACAGCATCTGGAGGTTTCGCAGCTCATGATCCTACCACCTGGTGAAGGGTCAAAGTCACTGGAAAGTTGTAAACGTATATGGTCTGATCTGATCTCCGGTGGAGCTGATCGGTCCGCATTGGTTCTAAATGTCGGAGGCGGCATGATCTGTGATCTGGGGGGATTTGCCGCTGCATGCTACCAGCGGGGTGTGCGGTTTGCGCATATCCCGTCCTCTTTACTGGCGATGGCGGATGCGGCGATTGGCGGCAAAACAGGGATTGATTTTCAACATTACAAAAACTATCTGGGACGGATAGAGGCCCCTTCCTTTATCTGGATCGACCCGGGATTTCTCCCAACGCTTCCCGAGGCTGAATTTCGAAACGGTTGGGCGGAGATCGTCAAACATGCGATCATCGGAGATCATTCTCTTTGGGACATGCTAGATCAGTTGCAGGATGTCACCCATCCGGCTTGGGAAGGCATCCTGGAAATGAATCTGGCAGTCAAGCTCAGCGTCATTGAAACTGATCCGTATGAAAAGGGCCTTCGCAAGACCCTCAACTTTGGCCATACAATAGGGCACGCGGTCGAGAGCTTCTTTCTTCAACTGGGGAAACCGGTACCTCATGGCGGTGCGGTGATGACCGGAATGTTGGTCGAATCAACCATAGCCAACACTCTGGGGCAGCTGGCAGAGGAAGAATTTCTACTTATTACCGGTCTGATCCTTCGTTTGTTGGGGTCATCCGAAGTACCTTTGCCTCCTGCGGATCAACTCATCCCCTGGATCCAAAGAGACAAGAAAAAATCTAACGGACGGACAGGATTCAGCCTTCCGGAACGAATCGGTTCATGCCGATGGGATATACCGGTCGGTGATGAGGTCATAGCCGACAGTATTTCCCGGGTGTTAACACAAGGTCTGGTACCTTCATATCGTTTAGAGTCAGGATCCTGAAAACGTTGAATGTTCAATCATATACATGAGTCAGTTATCAACATTTTCACGCTATACCCGGTACTTCTGGTTTGCTGCCATTGGGCTGGTCGTGAGCATTATCCTATTTTTTATCATCCTGTCTTTTCAGGGCTTGCCGGATTTTAAGCAGCTTGAGAATCCGGATTTTGAACTCGCCACCCAGGTCATCGATGTCAAGGGCCGCGAAATCGGAAGGTTTTATACCCAAAATCGGTTGCCGGTATCCTACAATGATCTCAATCCGCATCTGGTCGATGCGTTGATTGCTACTGAAGACGCCAGGTTTTTTGCCCATTCCGGTGTTGACTTGCAAGCTTTATCGCGGGTGGCGCTAGGCGTAATGACATTCAACACAAGTAAGGGTGGTGGCAGTACGATCACACAACAGTTAGCCAAACTGCTTTTTGACCGACCTGACTTCAGTAATATGGGCAAAATAAAAAAAGGATGGACACTTATACTCACCAAGTTTAAGGAATGGATCACAGCTGTCAAACTCGAACGTCAATATACCAAGCAGGAGATTCTGTCTATGTATCTCAACAAATTCAATTTTATATACGGTGCCTACGGGATCAGTGCTGCCGCCGAAATCTATTTTGGCAAGAATCAGAAAGATCTCGAGATCGAAGAAGCGGCCACACTTATTGGTATGCTTAAAAATCCGGCGCTTTTCAATCCGGTGCGCCGGCCTGATACAGTAGAACACCGCAGGATGATCGTGTTGAATCAAATGCGAAAAGAAGGATACATCAGCCGCACCCAGTATGATTCCCTCCGGCAGTTGCCGTTGGATATTTCGAGATTTCAGCGACAAAGTCATGTGACCGGACCTGCTCCCTATTTCCGGCATGAATTGGCCAACTGGCTTAAAGCCCTTTTTGAACGGAAGGAATTCAGAAAACCCAACGGGGAGAAATACAATATTTATAAAGATGGACTGCGCATCTATACCACGATCGATCTCGATATGCAGATCATGGCCGAAGAAGAAATGTGGAAACACATGGCCAAAGTGCAGACCCGATACAATACCGTATGGGCCAAACTTGATCCCTGGACCTATCAGGCTGATGCTGCCCAGAAAAAAATCCGTCAGGAATCACTCAACCATCTCATCCGCCAATCCGGACGATATCAGGCTTTACGGGACGAACGGCTAACTGCATTGCTGGAAAATATCCGGCAGAAACATGATCTACTGCTCAGTGATTGGGATATTGAAAATCTGATGCAGGAAGCAGAGAAAAACGGACGTATAGCCCGACTCGTATCCGGTAAAAATATCACCGCCGAAAAAGGACGTAAATATCAGGCTGTACTTGGTGGGCCCTATGGCGATGAACTTGCTCAAACCTGGAAAACCTTCCAGCAGGATATTCAGAAAGAGATGAATACACCGGCCGAGATGATGGTGTTTGATTTTAATGAGGCCGGTGAAAAGAAAGTCACCATGACTCCACTGGATTCGATCAAGTATCACCGTAAGTTTTTGCAGACCGGTATCCTGGCCATTGATCCCCGAACCGGTGAGATCAAGACCTGGGTAGGTGGGATCAACAACAAATATTTTCAATACGATCATATCGGAAGCAGTCGCCAGGTAGGGTCGACCTTCAAACCCTTTATCTATTCCACTGCGATTACACTTCAGGGTATATCGCCGTGTTTTCCGGTGATTGATCAGCCGTATACCATCGGACCCGGTGATGGTCAGTTTGGATTGATCGCCCCGTGGACAGCGAAAAACGCCGATGGAAAATATACCGGCAAAACCTATACGCTGTTTGAAGGCCTGCGGGATTCTCGCAATACCGTTTCTGTTTTCCTGATGCTGCAACTGGGTAACACCAATGTGGTCCGGGGTCTGATCCACAACATGGGTATCGACAGTACCCTGCGGCGGGCGGATGGTGAATATCGTGTGCCCCGCCAGCCTTCCATTAGTCTGGGTGCTGCAGACTTGAGTGTGATGGAGATGACCGGCGCCTACTGCACCTTTGCCAATGATGGTGTATTTGTCAAGCCCTATTTCGTTTCGTCCATCGAAGATGAAAGTGGTCGTGTCATCTACCGGTCGGTCCGCGAAGAACATGTAGCACTCCCTTCCAAAGCCAATGCCGTCATGATCGACATGCTCAAATATACCGCATCGGGATTTGGGAATAACAAAAGTGAAGTGGGTGGAAAAACCGGTACCACCAACAGCTATGTCGACGGATGGTTTATTGGTATCACCCCATCCCTGGTCGTCGGCACCTGGGTCGGAGGAGAAGATCCCTGGATTCGGTTCAACAGCTTGTCTGATGGTCAGGGCAGTGTCATGGCCAAGCCATTTTTTAAAGCCTTTCTTACCCGCCTGGAAAATTCGCCTGACACGGATTATGATGCTACGGCCCGATTTGTCAAACCTGTCGGTGGCCTGGATATCGAAACCGATTGTGCCAAATACAGGGCCATCCGAAATGAAACCATACTGGATCAGTTCAGCCCCGATGAAACCTATCAGGAAGAATTTTAAAACGAATAGTTACAGGTAATGCTCACCCCGCTATACGTCACCTGCACAAACAGATCTGATTTGAAAATACAAGTGAACATGAATATCCGGAAAGGCACCTTCCTGATCCTGTGCGTGGGATTTTTGTTGTTGAGTGCATGTGTACCTGCGGAAGATCAAAAAGCCATCCCCTTTACGCTTGATCTGCAAAATCCTGAAATCCGGAAAATATATGATCTGCAACAGAAGCAGGACCGGGATAGTCTTGTTGCAGGGCTGAGTCATAGTGATCCTTCCATCCAGTTTGCCGCGCTGCGTGCTTTTGCTTCATTTCAGGATTCCGGATCCCTGGCGGCTATAATGCCTCTCCTGACGCATCAAGTGGGGGCTGTACGAGCTATGGCTGCTGAGGCTGTTGGCCAGATAGGTCTCTCAAAAGCTGAAGCTGAACTCACGGCGGCTTTCGATGGCCGCGATAGTGCCCGACTCTATGAACCAGCCAACGGGTCAATCCTGGAAGCTATGGGAAGGATCGGCAGTCAGCAATACCTACGCGCGCTGAGTACGATCACCAATTACAAATCCATCGACACCTTCCTGCTTCTGGGTCAGGCACGGGGTATCTATCGCTATGCATTGCGGCAGATGGTCGTGCCCGAAGGCACCGCTACGATGGTGCGCTATCTGGCCGATACCAACACACCTGAACCGGTGCGTATCATCGCCGCGAATTATCTGCACCGTGCTCAGGGCATCGACCTCACGCCCCACACGGCTCAACTGCTGGCGACCTGGCATGGTGAGAGTCACCCATTTCTGCGTATGTGCTTAGCTACCGCTTTGGGAAAAATAAAATCACCCGAATGTCTGAAAGTACTCACGGAAAGTCTGCAAACAGAATCGGATTATCGTGTCAAATGCAATATCATTCGCGCATTGCAGCAATTTTCGTACGACGACATCTATGCAGTTCTGTTAACAGCTACTCAGGCGGACAATCCACATGTCGCAGAAGTGGCTGCCCAGTACTTTGTGCAGCAAGGTCGTGAACGTGATGCAGCACGTTACCGGACGGCCATGGATGGTGCCACCGCATGGCAGGCCAAAACCCGTATGGCAGAGGCGGCCAACAAGCACAATACATCCATGTTTAGTGCTGCGAAAACGAACATTCAAAAAGAAATACAACAACAGCTTCGGACTGTGACCAGTCCCTATGAAAAAGCAGCATGGCTCAAAGCGTGGGGCAGTGAACTCCGCAATTTTGAATCTCTTCCGAAATATATCAGTGACGACGAGCATGTGGCGGTGCGCACACAAGCGATTTCAAGTTTGATTGATGCATGCCGCGATAAAAACTTTGATGCTTTTTTTGCCGGTGAAGGCCATCTCATCCGGGCGCAGATCGGTGGATACCTCCTTCAGGGTATACGATCCGGTGACGCCGGTATCATCGCCATGGTGGCTGAAGCCATCACGGATCCCAAGACAGGACTCAAAGCGGTGATGAGTGATAAACGAAACGAACTCAGCAAAGCGCTCGCCGAACTCAAACTGCCAGCTGAAATGGAAACTTATATGGCTCTTGGCAAAGCATTACGCGAATATGGTGTCGATGCTCCGAAAGTACCGGAAGAACAAAAGAAGATCAGCTCCATCGATTGGACAGCCATTGACGAACTCAATCCCGGCCATCAGGTGCGCCTCTCTACGTCAAAAGGGGATATCATCATCGCCTTATACCCGGATCGGGCACCAGGGACGGTATCTTCATTTCTAACCCTCATCCGCAGTGATTATTACAAGGGAAAAACGTTTCATCGGGTGGTTCCGAATTTTGTCATCCAGACAGGCTGTCCCCGTGGTGATGGCTATGGGAGTCTCGATTTCACCCTGCGCTCAGAACTGGCTGGTGCCTATTATGATGGTGAAGGTTATGTAGGCATGGCCTCCGCGGGTGCGCATACAGAAGGCACCCAGTTTTTCATCACACATTCTCCTGCCCCGCATCTTGATGGCCGATATACTATATTTGGCCGTGTAACATCAGGTATGGACGTCGTCCACGCCATTACGATCGGGGATACCATCACACAGATACAAATCGTCAACTGATATTATGATCCAATCTACACCCTTAGCGTCCAGACATATCGCATTGGGCGCCAAAATGGTTCCTTTTGCCGGCTTCAATATGCCCGTACAATACACAGGGATCCAGGATGAGCACCATGCCGTACGGAAGAGCGCAGGTGTCTTTGATGTTTCCCACATGGGTGAATTTATTGTCAAAGGGAAACAGGCACTCGACCTGGTACAGGCTGTGAGTAGTAATGATGCAGCCGCCCTGGCGATCGGACAGGCTCAATATGCCTGTTTGCCCAATGCCAATGGTGGCATCGTGGATGATATGCTGGTCTACCGCCTTCCGGAAGATATGTGCGCGGAGGGCGAGCAAGCCTTCATGCTGGTTGTCAATGCATCGAATATTCAAAAAGACTGGGATCACATTCAACAGTTTGCATCTTCTTTTGATACCCGCATCATCAATATCTCTGACCAAACCGGACTCCTGGCCATTCAGGGACCTATGGCCAAGGCCCTGTTACAACCTCTGACCGACATTCATCTGAAGGATATCCCGTATTACCATTTTGTCAAAGGCACTTTTGCCGGTATCCCCAATGTTCTGATCAGCGCCACAGGATATACCGGATCAGGCGGCTTCGAACTCTATGTAGAAAGCGACCGGTTGACCGACTTATGGGATACCATAATGCAACTCTCGGATCCGGTACGACCCCTTCCAGCCGGACTCGGTGCACGTGATACCTTACGGCTTGAAATGGGATTTTGTCTGTATGGCAACGACATCGATGATACTACCTCTGTGCTCGAAGCGGGACTGGGCTGGATCACCCGATTGAAGAAAGCCGCTTCCTTTCCTTCAAAAGAAATATTTCTTCGTCAGAAGAAAGAAGGACTTCAGAAAAAACTGGTAGGCTTTGTCGTCAACGACCGGCGTGTCCCCCGGCATGGCTATCCGGTATGTGATATGACGGGCCAGGAGATCGGAGTCGTGACCAGCGGCACACTATCCCCTACCCTTCAGGTGCCAATCGGCATGGCCTATGTTCCGGTTTCTCTCAGCACACCTGGTAGCCTGTTTCAAGTTCAGGCGGGTTCGAAAATGCTGGAGGCCCGAGTGGTGCAGGTACCTTTCATTGATCCTCAAGCTGTCTGACCTACGCTGACCGATTATGAAGATCATACCGTTTCAAGCTTTATATCCCAATGCAGATCTGATCGCGTCACCCGATTCCTTTTTTGGGAGTGTGCGGGAAGATTATTCGGAGTTTTATAAAAGCGGCTTCTTCAAACAAGCGGATGCCCCTGCCTATTATATTGTGGAAATCCGGACACCCTCACGCTCTTATGCCGGTATCATCGTATGCCTCGACATCGGCGACTATACCAAAGGCCGTATTGTCAAACATGAAAAGACCCTCGCCCACAGTGAGCAATCTATGCTGAAATTATTATTGCAGCGAGGCGCAATGGTCAAACCGGTATTGCTGTGTCATCCACCGATACGAGAGATCCAGCGGGAGATCCGAAAACAGATCAAAAAAGCCAAACCATTTCTGAGCTTTACGATCAGCACCGGTCCGAGTCAGTATACCTTATATCAACTCGGTCATAAAGAAGGCGAAACGCTGGCTAAACATTACAAAACCCTCGTTCCTAAAGTTTACATCGCTGATGGACATCACCGGTGCAGCACGGCTGAAAAGTTGCTGAAACTGCAGGGCGGAAAAAAAGGGAAAGACTATTCACTTATCCTCTCAGCGATCTTTCCGTTCGATCAGTTGGACATCCGGGATTATAACCGGGTGGTGGAGCTCCCCTATCACCTCAAGCTTCCGCGCTTTATGGCAGAGATCAGCCGTTATTGTAATATCACGCCGCTGGATGGTCCTGCCAGGCCACAACAAAAACACGAATTGACCATGTGTCTCCAGGATGACTGGTATCTGCTACGCTGGAAAACGGAGGTATTGAAAAAATATAAAAAAGCGCCGGCCGTCCTGGATGCGTATGTGCTGGACAAAGAGATTCTGGAGCAGATCTTCGAAATATCCGATGTCACATCAGATGCACGGGTGGGATATGTATCCGGTGTTCTTGGCCCCGAAAAAGTTGGCGAAAAAGCCCGTCAGTCAGAACACCTTGTCGGCTTTTGTATCTATCCGGTTCAGTTCGAAGAACTCGTCCGCGTCTCTGACAAAGGAGGCACGTTGCCTCCCAAGAGCACCTGGTTTGAGCCGCGCATGATCAATGGTTTTGTGGTCAAATCGTATTGATGTCGTTGCGGTATCTGACAGCAGCATGGGTGTACCCGGTCACCTCACCCCGTATCCATGAGGGTGTTGTGGTCCTGGATGGACGACGTATTGTGGACCTGACTACCCGTGACCAGGTACCAGCAGAACAGCTCGAAATCTTTGAAGGTATTCTGATCCCGGGCTGGGTCAATACCCATTGTCATCTGGAACTATCGCATCTGAAAGGGCTTGCGCCGACGGGGATGGGATTGTTGTCCTTTCTGGAATGTGTGGTCAGCCATCGGAATGCAGATCAGCAGATGATAGATGCTGCGATCCGGGACGCCGATGCCTATATGTGGGCACAAGGTATAGAGGCGGTTGGTGACATTTGCAACAAGGCAGATACGTTTCCGGTCAAGCGCTCCAGCCCTATACGGTATTACAGTTTTGTGGAGATGTTTGACTTCCAGATGGGTGATCGTACAGATGAGTTGATCGCTAGTTATCTGGACACCTATGCGCTCGCTCCGGGGTTGAAATCAGTTGTACCACATGCGCCCTACTCAGTTTCCCCTGATTTGTTCAGTAAGATCCGTCAACTCAATACGTCCCCTGTGACGGTGAGTATTCACAATCAGGAGACGTCAGCCGAGGAAGAGCTTTTTATGTACGGTAGAGGTGGTTTCTTTGATTTTTATCAGCGATTGGGTTTTGATTTGCGGGGATTTAAGCCTACTGGTGAATCTTCGATTTATTATGCGATGTCGGGTATGGATCCGGAGCAGCGGACGTTGTTTGTCCATAATACGCTGACCGCTCCCCAACATATTGCGGATGCGAAGGCCTGGAGTGATAAAGTATACTGGGCTACATGTCCCAATGCCAATCTTTATATTGAGAACCGGTTGCCCTGCTATCGTCATTTCATCGATAGCGGAGCGAAAATGACGATCGGTACAGACAGTCTGACGTCAAACTGGCAACTCTCTGTATTGGAAGAGCTCAAAACCATATCACGGTATCAATCCTATGTCCCGTTTGATACGTTGTTGCGATGGGCTACGATCAACGGGGCTGAAGCACTTGGAATGGATGATGTGTTGGGATCACTTGAAAAAGGAAAATCGCCTGGTATTCTTGCTTTGCGGTTTGATCCTGATGTGGATTCTCTGGTGGATGCAGAGGTGAGGAGGGTGGTATGAAAAAGTATGGAAAATGAATGGGGTTCAAAATTTTGAACCCCAATCATTTTCCATACCCCGTGATTTTTACGGGGTTCATTCATATCATCAATCGGGGTGCACATCATTTTTCATTCGGGGTTCAAAATGTTGAACCCCTAGGTCCATTCATATCCTGCGGAATTCGGGGGGCACATTATCATCCGGGGTTCACATCATATCATCATTCGGGGTTCACATTATCATTCGGGGTTCAAAATGTTGAACCCCTAGGTTCATTCATATACTACGGAATCCGGGGGGCACATCATATCATCATTCGGGGTTCAAAATGTTGAACCCCTAGGTTCATTCATATACTACGGAATCCGGGGGGCACATCATATCATCATTCGGGGTTCAAAATGTTGAACCCCTAGGTTCATTCTCATGGGTATTAAAATTTTTTTGCGTCTTCATTCAAAACCCCTAAATTTAATTGACCATGCATCACCGCAGGTCAATCCGGTTGAAACACTTTGATTATTCCCGTTCGGGAATATACTTTATTACGCTTTGTACGTATCGTCGGCAGGAATTTTTCGGCTCTATTTCGAATGGACAGATGTGCCTTTCCGAAGCTGGGAAAGTTGCTGAGAGCTGTTGGTTGGAGATACCCCAGCACTTTCCGGATATCCTGCTGGATGAATGGGTGATCATGCCGGATCATATTCATGGGCTGCTGTGGATTAGGCCGGAGGGAATGGAGGGGAGTCCGGAGGGAATGGATGGGGGACCGTGGATTAGGACGGAGGAAGAGGATAGGGGTCTTTGGATTAGGACGGAGGAAGAGGTTGGGGATCTTTGGATTAGGACGGAGGAAGAGGTTGGGGTTCAAAATTTTGAACCCCAACCTCTTCCTCCGAAGCACGAACCCTATCCTCTCCCTCCGAAGCACGAACCCTATCCTCTTCCTCCGAAGCACGAACCCTATCCTCTCCCTCCGAAGCACGAACCCCATCCTCTCCCTCCGAAGCACGAACCCTATCCTCTCCCTCCGAAGCACGAACCCTATCCTCTCCCTCCGAAGCACGAACCCCATCCTCTCCCTCCGAAGCACGAACCCCATCCTCCTTTTCAATGGGGCGACTCATCAATTTCCATCATCCATTCAGGTGATATAGATCCTCCCTTTATACCATACCATGAACTACACCGTCACTACAATAAGGTCAACCGATACCAGCATATCATACCGAGGTCTATCGGATCGGTCATACGGGGGTTTAAAATCGGAGTTACGAAATGGTTTCGAAAAGAGGTTCCAGGGATGCGGGTATGGCAACGAAACTATTATGAGTCCATCATTCGGGATGAACACCATTTACGCCAAGTGCAGCGGTATATCAGAATGAATCCGGAAAAATGGATGGGGTAGATTCGCTTTCTTCTTTCATTGCTTTACGACCTTCCTCCATCCTTCGGCGTCTTCGGTATATACACGGACCATAGAGAGTCCCGGCGCTAACAAGGAAAGATCCAGTGTCATGACATTGCCGGCCATCGAAGGCGATATTTCAACCGGCAATCCCAGCATCGTAAACATCCCTGTCTGACAGGACGAAGTAGTTGCAGTTGTACAGTATCTCCCGGAGGATGGGATGGAATCCGCCGGTCCAGGTGATGATGAGGGCCTGTACTTCTTCCCATTCGGCCATGGTCCGCACCTGGTCCGGCGGAGGTATGGGTATGCTGCGAATGGCAGAGGCATATTTGTGGAGCAGATACCCGGCCATGAGCTTTTGCTCAGCTGGGGTTAAATCATGAGGCAAACCCGGATCTTGCGCATACAGATGATCCATGGCAAATGAAAAAATGAGTAATAGGATGTATTGTACATGAATTCTCATATCCGGGCAAAAGGTTGGCTATCTGAAAGGGCTGTGAAAATAATCGATTTACTCCACTTTTACCACGCTATACATTAGAATGAAATCGTCAGAAGAAACACGTAAAAAATAAAATCCGTCGGAAAGCCATCCCAAATCAGTCAGTTGATCATACCCACGCGAGACCAACCGACCCGACTGATCATACAATATCATGTCCACACCGCTCAGAATACCTGTAGTATGCAGCACTTCAGTGAATGGATTGGGATATACATGAATCACTTCCTTTTGCAATGGCCTGGTAGAGGTTAACACATACATCATATTAAAAGCATTGTTGGATGTATCGCCATCAAGATGATGGTTACCGTGCTCAAGATAATAATGTCTTTTTAACATGTTACTTTGCGCTAAAGTGGACGAATAGGATTGAAACTGAATGGTATCCGTGGCCCCTGGTAAAATATTTAAATTCCCCAAATGAATGACTTCAACACCTGTAAAACAAGTTCCATAGGGATCATTCAGATTATGGTGCAAGGAAGCTCTTCGAATCGTGTCTGGAGACAGATTGGTGATTTTGCAGGAAATACCGAGGTCGGCATAAATAGGATTATGAGGAGAGACTATTTTGATGGAATGAATCCACATACTATCCAGTTTCAGATCAACCCAATGTACAGGACTGGGGTCCTGGTATGCATAGCATATCCTGTAATTTGCCTTATAATGGCCTAATCCCTGATACCCCCAGGCATATACCCGGTCTGGAAAATATCGAAGTGTTGTGATGCCATTCATGTCTGGAATATCCACAGCTGATGCCTTGACCATCTGAAAATTTTCAGCCAACTGTAAGACTATTGGGTCATCGCCGGAATTACCTCTGACAAAAAGAAAACCCTTATTAGACTGGATATCCTCAATTCTGCTGAGATAAGATGACAAATCCAGTTGTTGTATGGATTCATCGTACACATTAATAATTTGAATACTGGTGGGATTGTTTTGATCAATCAATACAATAAATGAGTCCAGTGCTACCCAGAGTACTGAATCAAAAGGGAAGTCTGCAATCGTATGCCATGTATATACCTGATCTAAATCCTTGTTGATCAGGATTGGTAATTCATTAGTTCGTATAACAAGTATACCCTCCTTAAATTCTAAAACTGTCGATATTCCGGATATTATGATGCTATCATCGATCATCTGGGTGATCAGGTTTTTCACGTACAGGGTATCTGATATCTGAAAAACGATTTGTTCGAGAGAATACAAAAAAGCACCATATCTCCTGAACGGTGGGATATCGTAATACGCATGCCTACTATGTAGTTTGGTTATGGCTTCAGGTGTCCAAAGCAGAATATGAAAAGAGTCTGGCCCTACATCCCAGCTTCCTTGTTCATACCAAACCAAAACTGAATCATGTCCAATCCAGTGGTATCCCGAGGAAAATGCTTCCGCTGAAATAGAATTGGATTTTATTTCATTTCCATGTGCATCAATATGTCGGCTACCAAAACGTACACAAATATTATCTAAGTTATCCATTGAGAACGTAGAGGCATCAGAAAGTTCAACAGGAAACTCAATGGAGGGAAATGCATCCGGATAGGTCCTTTCGTAAATCACCTGCGACTGGATCTGGCTTGCGATAAACAAAACGAAGAGAATGCAAATGGAGTTCTTGATCATCCTGTAGAAAATTGGCATGCAAAAAAAAAATTATGCAAAAGGTACTTCCATTTTTGCCTATGAGGGCCGGAATAATGCTTATCGCCTATCCGGCGACAAAAATTTGATATTCCGCTTCAGGCCTTCATACCCTGTTCGCTTTACCGCTGACGTTGAAAAGAGTCCGTCGAAAACCTCCTGCGTGATCTCCAGCCAATCTTGACGTTTCATATCCCGCAAACGATCTGACATCTCGAAAGCAGGCTCCTGGTGTGGAGCTGAAAAGCGATTCCAGGGACATACGTCCTGACAGATGTCACAACCAAATATCCATCCTTGCATGTGGTCCGTAAAGATTTCTGGTATTTCGGACCTGAGCTCAATGGTGAGATAAGATATGCACTTAGATCCATCCAGCACATACCCATTAGGCGAGATGGCTTCGGTCGGACACGCATCAATGCAGCGCGTACAGGTACCGCAATGATCCCTCAATGGGGTATCATACTCAAACTCTACATCCAGAATAATCTCGGCCAGAAAAAAATAACTACCCTTTCGGGGATGAATCAACAATGTATTTTTTCCGACCCAGCCCAGCCCACTCCGTCTGGCCCAGTCACGCTCCAAGACCGGCGCAGAATCGACAAAGACCCTGGCATGAAAGTCACCCAACTCCACTTTCAATTCAGCAACGAGGGCTTTCAGTTTCCGCCGTACCACCTGATGGTAGTCTTCACCATAGGCATACCTGGAGATTTTGAAAGGTGAGTTGTCCGCTGTAAGTGTCTTGTCACTTGTAAGGTTCGACCCCGCTCTCCACAAGTCTCCTGATCTGTCATCCCGCCTTGCGATCAGGATTTCTGTTGCGCTTCGATCTGGTATGGTTCGACTCTGCTCTTCACAAGTCTCCACTTCCTCCTCCGGAAAATAATTAAGCATCAGACTGATCACCGACTTTGCGCCTGGAACCAACCGCGTTGGATCCACCCGCAGATCAAAATGATTGGCCATATATCCCATCTCACCATGATGCCCTGCGTTCAACCATGCCTCAAGGCGTCGGGCTTCTTCCTCCATATACTCCGCCCGCGCAAACCCCGCGCCCATAAAGCCATGTCGCAGCGCAGCCTCCCTGACTTTACGGGTGCTTTCGCTCATGATAACCGATTGCTGCACATTTGTCATAGTAGATCATGAAGGTACATTGTCCCTATAATTAACGCCCATGTCTTCGATCCCACCGTTAATTGGGCCAAAAACTTTCCGTCCAAAATTTTCCTTGCTTTAACGCTAAATTTACATTACTTTTACATAAGTAAATGACCATGATTGACCTTTAGGTTGAAAACGAGTCATTTACATATTGAATATACACGATCTGATTAAATCGCACGTAAACTATTCCTCCAATTTGATCCGGTTTCTAGCCATATTTCTGATAATGATGCTGGTTTCTGCTGAAACCCGGGCCAATCCATACCCCATTCAAATCCAGAAAGGCTTGATCCTGACCACCGCCATCATCGATGGACGCGAAGCCACGATCATTCTGGATACCGGTGCACCGGGCCTGGTCCTCAATGCTTCGTATTTCTCCGACTCGTCCCCTATGATGAACACCTGCACTGGCATTAATGGATCATTTGACTGCCAAACAGTAGACGTCTCTTCCTGGCAGTGGCTGGGTAATTCTTTTAAAAATACAGAAGCCATCGTTTCGGACCTTTCGTTTCTGGAACATGCCCTCCGCCATCGTGTGGATGCCCTCGTGGGGTTGTCCGTTCTGCAAGACTATTATATTCATATCGATTATGATCAGAGTGCGATCACACTGTCCCGGACACCCCTCCTGGTCAGCAGACGCGCTTTCACCAAATTCCAATACGCAGATCATCTGCCCGTGATCAGTTGCAAGGTCAATGGTGAAAAGAAATTACTGGCGCTCGATACCGGAGCCGGTTTGAACTTCCTCTTCGGTCACCAGGAGAGGCCTTCCGTGGTTGCAACTTCAGATAATTTGATCCGGGTGACCGGCACCGAAAACAAAACTGCGCTTCACCGGATCATGCCCATGAAAATTACGGTCGATGCCTCTACAGGCGTGTTGTCTGAATTTGTACTTCATGAAACACCGGATGGTGCATATCATCATCCAGGGTTGGATGGGCTCCTGGGCCAAAACTTTTTGACCCGTTACAATATCATCATCCATCCCGGCAAGCAACTCATTCTGTTTTCACCACGTGAGACGCTGTCTGAGGATCTGCTGGCCTCTCTGCCCTGACGGATCATTCCATGATCTGTAATTTGGCAAACCGCAACATAATCCGGCGCTCCCCATCATCGGTATCATCAAAATGAATCGTAGCTACGCGATTGTCCCTGGCACCATCAATGGCCACCACCTTTCCACGACCAAACTGGAGATGCAGGACTTCCATGCCTTCGGCGATATGATCGGCAGGGCTGGGCTTGAAATCAGCAGGACTGACCCGCGGCTCATAATCCCGCTTACGTCCCGGACGGTCCGGCAATAATTTAGGTTCCTGCAGTACAGGTCGTCCACGACGCTCCGCCACAGAATCGAAATGCTCTTCATCGATCTCCTCGAGAAAGCGACTGGGATCATTGTACCGGAACTGGCCAAACTGATAGCGACTGATCGCATGGGATAGCGTGAGGAACTGTCGCGCCCGTGTTATGGACACATAAAACAACCGGCGCTCTTCATCCAACTGGTCCGGCGATCCCATCGAAAGCCAGGAAGGGAATAGATTTTCTTCCAGACCGACTACAAAGACACAATTCCACTCCAGCCCTTTTGCGGTATGCGCGGTCATCAGGCTGATAAAATCCGGCTCTTCATCGGTCTTCTCATCCAGATCCGTCAGCAGGGCAATATTGGCGAGATATCCGGCCAGACTTCTATCCAGTGAACCTTCATCTGCATTGTCATTGACCACAAATTCCTTGATACCGTCCAGCAAGGCATTAGCATTCTCCAAACGTCCAATGCCTTCGAGCGATGAGTCCTGACGCAACTCTTCATAGATGCCACACTCCCGTGCGACATACACCGCTACATCGTAGGCATTGGCTTCCATGGCTTTACGACGAAAACGCTCTATCATGTCAACAAAAGTGGAAAGCTTACCCCGGGTGTTGAGTTGTCCGGAGGTTAGAATGGACCACATGGATACACTCTGTGATAAGGCAAGTTCAGCAATCTGATCCATGGTCGTTTTACCGATGCCGCGCTTCGGGTAATTGATGATCCGCTTCAGCGCTTCATCATCGCGTTCATTGACGGTGAGGCGCAGATAGGCCAGGATATCCTTGACCTCTTTTCGCTGATAAAAGGATACACCTCCGAAGATTCGGTATGGCAGATTTTGCTTGCGCAGATGCTCCTCAAAAACTCTGGATTGGGCATTGGTTCTGTATAAGATCGCGATCTCTTTGTTTTCGAGATGATGCCGGTTTTTAAATTCGATGATGGTGCTGGCGACGGTACGGCCTTCTTCCACATCACTTACTGCTTTGATCAGTTTGATCTTCTGGCCTGTTCCCAGCTGGGTCCAGATCTCTTTGGGGATTTGTTTATTGTTATGTTGGATGACCTTGTTGGCGGCTTGCACGATATGCTCTGTGGAGCGATAGTTCTGCTCGAGTTTGTAGGTGGCGACATTGGTAAAATCGTGTTCAAACTGCAGGATATTTTCGATCGTGGCTCCGCGGAACGAATAGATACTTTGGGCGTCATCTCCGACGATACAGATATTGTGTTGACTGCCCGGATATAAGGCTAAATGCTTGATGATCGCGTATTGCAGATAGTTGGTATCCTGAAACTCATCGACCAGAAGATAGCGGAATATGCGTTGATATTTTTCCCGTACCCCTTCTTTATTTTCCTGCAATAGCCGGAACATTTGTAAAAGCAGATCATCAAAATCCATGGCACCGGCCTGCATGCATCGTTTGTAGTACCGGTCATAGATCTCATAGATCTGGGGGCGTTTGTTCATGCGATCATAGAGCATAAGGTCTTCATTCTTGGCGTAGAGTTCCGGCGTGATGAGGTTGGACTTGGCGGAAGAGATGCGGGCGAGTACGCCGCTGGTATTGTAGGGTTTCGGATCGAGGCGCATTTCGCGTATGATATCGGAGACCAGGCTTTTGGAATCATCGCGATCGTAAATCGTAAAGGCGGGCGGGTACCCGATTTTAGGTGCTTCAACCCGGAGGATGCGGGCAAAAATGGAGTGAAACGTGCCGGCCCATACGCGGTCACCTTTGGGGCCTACGACGGAAGCGATGCGTTCCTTCATCTCTCTGGCGGCTTTATTGGTAAAGGTGAGCGCGAGAATATGATGAGGTGGCACGCCCTGCTCGATCAGATAGGCGATGCGGAAGGTGAGGACGCGGGTTTTGCCGGAACCGGGGCCGGCGATGACCATGACAGGACCATCGGTATGGGTAACCGCCAGTCGCTGTGCATCATTTAGGGAATCAAGGTAGCTCATACAACAAATGCAAAAATATAAGATATGACCTTGTGCAGGGCAAAGAAAAGAGGAGCGCAAGGGAAATCCGTAATTTTGGCGGCTTCATGGCCAGCCTCGACATCATACTCCCTGCCTACAATCCGCTTCCCGGTTGGGAAACCATCGTGACGGAGCGTTTTCAATCGCTGGTGAAAGCCTTACCAGAGCTCAATTTAAGGCTTTTTGTGGTCAATGATGGATCACGGGATCTTGACGAACAGGTTTCCTTATCCCGGCTCAGGGAAGTTGTCCCAGATGCACAGTGGATCTCTTATATGCCGAATCGGGGAAAGGGCTATGCTTTGCGACAAGGCGTAGAGCAGGCCCATGGAGACTATGTGGTGTATACCGATATTGACTGGCCGTATACAGAAGAGAGTATGGTGTTGCTGATTCGAAGGTTGGCGGGTGGAGTAGATGCGGCCATAGGTATACGGGATGAAAAGTATTATGCGCATCTGCCGCCTGGCCGTCGTCGGATCTCCCGTTGGCTAAGGAAAATCAATGGAGTTATTCTGCGACTCAGCGTCAATGACACACAAGCTGGCCTGAAAGGATTTCGTCAACCCGTCCGTTCGATATTCCTGGCTACCACTATTGATCGCTATTTATTTGATCTGGAGTTTGTATACCTGCTTTCCCGCCGTCAGAATCTGGTGATTCAGGGTATTCCGATCACGCTTCGGGAAGGGATTACTTTTTCCAAAATGAACCGCAAGATTCTGTTGCAGGAAGCACGGAATTTTCTGCGAGTCTGGCTGAAATCGTAAGGTCTTTCATGTGGAGTCGGATGAAAAGGGTTTTGGTAAATAGAGGCTGTATACATGAAGTCATGATTCAACTTTGTAAAAAGGTTGCTTCATGCCAGGATCTAAAGGTCAGCGAAATGTATCTTAGCTGAGATGATGCTGGAAGAATTCTATAAAAGTCTTGGACATGCATCTCCACCGCAAGGGATACCTCCTTTGCTGCTGGCTCTGTGGTATGATGCCAATGGTGACTGGCAGCGGAGTCATGCCATTGCCCAGGATATAGAGGGCAGGGATGGCGCGCTTATACATGCGTATCTGCATCGAAAGGAAGGGGATTTGTGGAATGCGGATTACTGGTACCGTCAGGCGGGGACGGCACGACCTGTTGAATCTCTGGCTGAGGAATTCAGGCAATTGGTGCAGAGCTTCACTGTATCCCAATCTTAAGCAGATGGTGATGGAATTGGTGGAAAAAGATATTATGAAGTAGATGTTGTACGCTCCAACTCCTCCCAGTACTCCGCCGCACGTCTCATATGGGGCACAAAAATCGACCCACCGACCACGAGCGCCACGGAGCACGTCTCATAGATCTGAGCTTTCGTAACGCCCAACTCAAAACAACGACCGAGATGATATTTGATGCAATCATCGCATCGAAGCACCATGGAAGCCACCAGGCCCAGGAGTTCCTTCGTGACTTCAGGTAGAGCACCATCTTCATAGGTCTGGTGATCCAGGCTGAAAAAGCGTTTGATCACCCGGTTGTCCTGCGACAAAATGATATCATTCATACGGGAGCGGTAATCGTTGAAGTCTTGAATCTTTGACATACGACAAATACTTGTTTAGACTGGCTATAACTAGTAGCCGATAACGGTGATGTAATACGCCCAAAGTTATTATTTCATTTCGGGACAAGATAGATCGTTCGACCACTGTTGATGCCTTCCTACTTGATATTGGACTATCAAATATCGGCTGCACGACAATCCGGCATAGACTTATTTCAATGCTGCGTATTTGCTGGTCCAGGAAAAAGAGGAACCTCATCCATTACCGTATGAAGCTGTCAAATTCTCCACAGGCGTGGCTGTTCTGCCACAATAATGGCCATCAGTGTCCCCGAAAAAAGTTGCATCCCTGAGTCAAATAGTATCTTTGCATCATGAGACGTACACCCTCCCTTGCTCTTTTACTTGTACTGACCAGCCTGATGCAGTGGTGCCTGACGAGTTGCAAAAACGATGATCCGGCTACCACCCAGCCCATCACCGATACCCGGATCTGGGTCAGGGACGCTCTGGCAAAGATCAACGTCATGGATCTAGAGCCTACATTTAATAAGGAACGGGCTGACATTATCAAGGGTCGATTTGACCAAGAACAGGATGGAAGCAAAAGGATCAATCTGGCTGTCGAATATGCCTTCGAACTTCTCAAAAGTGGTCAAACCAAAGAATCCCTTCAGGTATTGGGGGATATAACCCGGTATAGTCAAGCTCATAATATTCAGCCGAGACCCGATACGAAGCGAAATTTGTATTCGTTGATTGGTGTGGCCTTTTTACGTCATGGTGAGGTGGAAAACTGTCTCCAGGACCACAATTATGAATCCTGCTTTATGCCCATCCGGGGTGCAGGCGTACACAACCTTCCTTTTGGTTCTGAAAATGCAATCAAACAATATGAGTTATGCCTGAACGAGTTTCCGGATGATCTGGAAACCAAGTATCTGCTCAATCTGGCCTATATGACACTAGGTAAATATCCCGGAGGTGTCCCAAAAAAATTCCTGATCCCACCCTCGTGGTTTGAATCCTCGATTGCCTTTCCCCGCTATAAGGATATTGCTGCTGAAGTGGGACTCAACCGGAGAGGGCTGGCCGGCGGAGTGGTCATTGATGATTTTACCAATGACGGCTGGCTCGACATCGTGATCACCTCCTGGGGGCCTCATCAGGAATTGATCTTTTATAAAAACAATGGTGATGGTACCTTTTCGGATCAAACACAAGCGATGGGACTTAAAGGCCAGGTCGCCGTGTTGCACATCAATCAGACCGATTTTAATAATGACGGCTGGCTCGATCTGTATCTCATGCGGGGAGCCTGGTACCAGCGTCAGGGTGATATCCCTAATACACTATTGATGAATACCGGAAAAGGCACCTTTGAAGATGTGACCCTTAAGGCCGGACTCACGAAAGTCGCACCAACTCAGGCATCTGCCTGGGCGGATTTCAATCTGGACGGCTGGCTGGATCTCGTCGTGGCCAATGAATCGCTTACGAATTTTGACCGGGGGATCGATCTCTACATCAATAATCAGGATGGTACATTCCGTCACGCCTCTGCTGAATATGGACTTACCCTTAACCAGTTTTTTAAAGGCTGTGTTGCCGTCGATGCCAACAATGACCGGTATCCGGACATATATTTTTCCGCACTAGCTGATCCTAATTCCTTATTGATCAACGAAACCGGTTCAGGCCAAAACAGATTCAGGATAGCAGGTCCAGAATCCAATGTGAGTTCACCCAGACAGAGCTTTCCTTGCTGGAGTTTTGACTTTGATAATGACGGGCTCGAAGATATTTTTGTTTCCTCCTATACCAATGATGGTACCCCTTCCACATTCTGGATGAAAAGTCAGACCCATGAAGTGGAGCCGGATATGTTGCCCAAATTATATCGTAACAAAGGAAATCTTCAATTTGAAGAAGTCGGTGTTTCCATGGGGTTGACAGAAAGTGCCTTTACTATGGGATGTAATTTTGGAGACATCAATACCGATGGTTTTCTGGACTTCTATCTGGCGACCGGCAATCCTTTATACCAAAGTCTGGTCCCCAATAAAATGTATCTGAACATCGATGGGAAAAAATTTGAAGACATCAGTTTCGCCGGCGGATTTGCCCATATTCAGAAAGGACATGGTGTAAGTTTTGGTGACCTCGACCGGGATGGAGATGAAGACCTCTATGTCGTGATCGGAGGTGCATTTGACGGCGATGATTATTTTAATTGTTTATTTGAAAACCCAAACCCGGACAAGAATAATTGGGTGGTCCTCAAACTGGAGGGTACCACTGCCAATCGTCCGGCCATTGGTGCTCGCGTGGCACTGACCGTGATAGAAAATGGTAAAGAGCGAGAGATACACCGGACCGTAACCTCAGGTGCATCCTTTGGTGCCAATAGTCTCGCGCTGGAAGTAGGTCTTCGGAAGGCTACCTCGATCGTCAGCGTCAAAGTTCAATGGCCCTGCATCCAATGTCCTGACCAGATCTTTGCCGGAATGAATATCAATTCCGCCTACCATCTCAAACAACATGAAGCAACACCTAAACAACTGGAATATACAGCAGCTCCCTTTGTCAAACGAGGAAGCCAACCTGTACAATGAGTTCTTCCGGTTACCAGTCTATCCCGAATCCATTTATCATAAAGTTATAGTATAGACATCTTCAACGGCCATAACCTGATGATGAAATTTAATTCCCATATTATGCTGTAGTCTTCTTCCACTATGATACAACCTCCTTCGAAAATAAATATGCAGTTCCGGCCATGTATCCTTCTCTGTTTACTCGCCCTTCTCCTGATACAATGCAAACAGGAAAGCGACAGAAGTGAAACCGCTGTTTCCGGCGAAACGGATACACGTATTCTCCTTCGTCAGGCGTATGCTCAAATGGACCGGATGAATGTGACCTATGCCTTTAACAAGGAACGGGCAGATATGCTGCGAACTACACTTTCACAAACTACGGATCCGGGCCAACAAATAAACCTGAGTCTGCAGTTTGCCGCCGAGCTTCTCAAATCCGGGCAAACCGCAGATGCGATCCAGGTCTATGAGATGATCATGAAGTTTATGCAAGATCAAAATATGCAAATGCCGCCTGAAAGCAAACGCAATCTGTATTCCTTGGTCGGTATCACCTATATGCGTCATGGTGAACTGGAAAATTGTGTGCAGCACCACAATCATGAATCTTGTTTTATCCCCATCAGAGGGGAGGGAGTTCACCAGTTACCTTTTGGATCTCGTAATGCGATCCGGATCTACGAACAATGTCTTACTGAATTTCCAAGTGATCTCGAATCAAGATATCTGCTCAATCTGGCGTATATGACACTTGGCGAATACCCGCAAAAGGTCCCTCGTGACTGGCGAATAGATCCTTCCTGGTTTTCGTCTGATGTCAAGATAACTGCATTTAAAGATGTGGCACCCAATCTGGGTGTAAACCGGAATGGCCATGCAGGAGGTGTTGTCATTGATGATTTCAACAATGATGGATGGCTCGATATTGTCGTCACGTCATGGGTTTCTACCGGGGAGCTGATCCTGTACCTCAACAATGGGGATGGTACATTTAGTGACCGCACCCGGGACTATGGATTACAGGGTCATACCGGAGCACTTCACCTTATTCAAACGGATTTCAACAACGACGGTTGGCTGGATCTCTATTTGCTCCGGGGTGCGTGGTACCTCAAGCAGGGTGATCTTCCAAACACTCTATTGATGAATACCGGGAAGGGGTCATTTGAAGATGTCACCCTCCGGGCTGGCTTAGGCAAGTATGCGCCCACACAAACAGCAGCCTGGGCGGACTTCAACCTTGATGGCTGGCTCGACCTGGTCGTGGCCAATGAATCCTTGCCTGGTTTTGAACGTGGTATTGATCTCTACATCAATCAACAGGATGGCACCTTCTCCCATCAGTCTGAGGCCTACGGGCTTACGCAACATCAGTTTTTCAAAGGTTGCGTCGTGACGGATGCCAATAATGACGGTTATCCGGATATTTACTTTTCCAGTCTGTATACTGAAAATTCCCTGTATATCAATCAGGGTGCGCTAGGGAAAAATCAATTTGTGCTGGCGGGTCCCGAATCCAATGTGCGTCAACCCGTACAAAGTTTTCCTTGTTGGAGTTTTGATTTTGATAATGATGGGATGGAAGACCTCTTTGTCTCATCCTATAACAATGAAGGCACTCCGGCTACACACTGGATGAACAGCCACATGAAAAAACTGGATGATTCGATGCTGCCGCGGCTCTATCATAACACAGGAAAAGGGACGTATGAAAATGTAGGGTCGCAAATGGGTCTCAACGAAGTGATCTTCAGCATGGGCTGTAATTTTGGTGATATCAATACGGACGGCTTTCTAGATTTTTACCTGGGAACCGGCAATCCGGAATATCAGAGTCTGGTCCCCAACAAGATGTATCTCAATATGGAGGGGCGGGCATTTGCTGATGTCAGTTATGCGGGTGGTTTTGCGAATATTCAAAAAGGGCATGGCATTAGTTTCGGAGACCTGGACCGGGATGGGGATGAGGATATCTATGCGGTGATGGGTGGTGCGTATGACGGGGATGTTTTTTTTAATTGCCTGTTTGAAAATCCAAATACTGAAAAAAACAATTGGGTGGTCCTCAAGCTTGAAGGCACTACGGCCAATCGTCCGGCGATTGGTGCACGTGTCAAACTAACCATCCTGGAAAAAGGGAAACGGCGTGAAATACATCGTACCGTAACCTCAGGTGCTTCCTTTGGAGCAAATAGTCTCGCACTGGAAATTGGCTTACGAAAAGCCGAAACGATTGAAGAGGTTTTTGTCAAATGGCCTTGTGCGGCCTGTCCGGATCAAACCTTCAGTGGTCTGGAGATCAATTCCGCCTATCATCTTACCCAAAACGAGGTTCAGGCCAAAAAGCTGGTGTATACTCCTGCGCCGTTTGCCTTAAAGGGAAGTCATGGGCAGCATCATTGACGGCAATGTTTATATAAACAGGATAGGCCATCACCATAAAATAATAAGTTACCTGAAAGTATTATCGCTGTAGCTGCTGCAGGACACGACGAAGGTCATCCGGATTGCGGGCGACGATAATGCCGTTCTTATCAATGACAAACTTTGCCGGAACAGACGTGACGTTATACAGCTTTGCGATTCGGCCGTTTTCATCCCAGATATTGAACCAGGGGAGGTTGAGTTTCTCGAGGTTTTTCTGCCAGGCAGCTTTGCCGGAATCAATGGATATGCCAATAATCTCTACCTCTCCTTCGCTATAAAGCTCTTTTAATTCCGGCATCTCCTGGATACAGGGTCCGCACCAGGATGCCCAGAAATCGAGAAGAATGATTTTGCCGCCAATTCTATCCTGCAGGTCAAGTGGTGAGCCATCGGGTAAAATGCCGTCAAAATCGATATAGGGTAATCCTATCCAATCCTGATTAAATTTTTCGATTTGATCACACATGAGTTTGTCCCATTCCTGAAGCGTGTCTTCTGCACAAAGCATAGGAATCGTCCTGAACGATCTGGGATCAACCAATCGCCGACGCACCGCATCCGTCAGCAGCAAAGCTGTAAACTGCCATAGCTTGCCTAGCCGATTATCCAGGTAAAATTGTTCGAGTTCATGTCCCATTTCATTCTGAATGCTATTCTGTACCAGTTGGCTAGTCTGATCCTGCAACTGCGCTTCAATCTCAGAATATCGGCTGATAAACGCTGAAAACTGGTTTTGCAACGGGGATCCGGAATAGGTGGTCCATTGATCCACTCCGATAGTCACATATATTTGGACTTGCTCCAATGCTACTGGTACGGAGATAGAACTCCTTCTGTCTTTTCGAAGGCACATGAGCATAGCCGGCAGCGCCATAGAACTGTCCGGTTGCCGGTTGAGTTCCACATGGAAGCGTCTGTCTTCAATTTCCCCATAGGCCAGGGTATCTCCTGACATAACATCGATCACGACCACATGTCCGGATTGGATGGAGGTGACGGTGCCGGAAATCTGGGCTTGAATAGAGAAAAAACCTCCCACACATAGCATGAAGAGGAGGCTGTACTTAGCGATCTGGATTGTTCTTGTTTGTCTCATATGAAGCAATAGTTGAGTAGTACATTTCCTAAAGAAATAAACTTTTCCTCAAGAAATGAAACCACGCCATGTCTCTGCCCGTGATTTTTATCGACCCCTACACGTTCAATATCTTTCCCGCAAGTCCTGCCTTAAAGTTCCAAATTCAAGTTTGCCACCTTCATTCATTCTCATACTATCATATGTGCCATCTCCTTCACGATCTACCGCTTCCTGTTTTATTCCTTTGTTATAATAGCTGAAACTTCCTCAAACAAACTTTCGGTATACCCATCCTTCTGCCACAGAACCGTACCGTTCTTGTCAAACAATACAAAAGTAGGATAGGGCATCACGCCTCCCCTGTTATTCAATACCTCTTTATCCATCATGGAGGAACTGTATGTGATTTGGCTTTTCTCCAGAAAGGCCATGATCCGGTCATGACTGTCATACGGGTTGATGGCGATGATACTCAGTACAGACTGGGGAAAGGCTGCTTGCAGTTGCTTCAGTTGCGGAATCGCTTTCAGGCATGGCGGACATTGAATATAATAGAAGTCAAACAAATAGTACTCACTATTTGAGGGTGAAACATTTACAAACTTTAATTGGTCATAAATTTCACGGAATGGAATATCGATCGGTTTTTCCTCCTCAAACATAAGTGTCTCCTTCGGTGTGTAAAAAGATAGCTTTCTCTGAACTTCCAATAGGAGGGAGTCGACTTGCGTTGGGTTACGATAGACGGTATCAAGGGAATGCTCTTCCAATACCAAATCATCTAAAAAGAAGTACGTCATCCGTGTCTTTGTGAGTTCCGGGTTTTCTATTTTAAAGTCCAGCACAAGCTGATTATCCCGGATAAAATATTCAGGGACATCATCAGATCGTATCGTGATCTGGCAATCCTTGTCTGATATCCGGGTGATCTCCTCCTTGAGATCGGCGCTCAAATTCTCCGGGGGGGTATTGCCAGATTTAGCTCGGGTAAGCAATAACTTAGATATATGATCGAGCTTCTGCAAGAAAAAAGCTACAGCCCTAGCATCGCTTTCGTGTACATACGTGTGATCCTGATCATCCAGGATCCAGGTTTCTGCTCCATTGAAATAGTAGGTTCTCTGCAGTTGCGGAATATAGATCAATCTTGCCATGCCGGATCGATTGTCTGCGAATACCCATTTTTCATAATCCCTGACATATTCCGGATGCTCTTCATGGACTGAAATTTTTCCGCATACGACATCGGAGGAGGCATATTTGGATTTGATCTTCCCCATTATATCTACCGATATTTGGCCTGATAACAGATGAGGATAAATAGCCGGAAGGAGTAAGAGTAAATGTATAATTGACCGTTTCATTGTATCCGATATTTATGAAATTCGGGATAATATAGAAAATATTATCCCGAATAACAACCAAGATATTAAGAGAATTACCAAAGCGTTAAAACGAGTTTGGATGTCATGTCACATCTGTAGTCCGATGGTGGATTGAGTGATTCACAGACACATCTCACACCAAATTTAAAAATCCGGGGGATGCACTGATCGCATTTATATCCAACACAGGTAATCTCAATCCCAGGGCCTCCAATTGCTCTTAGAACTCCATTATCAAGCTGAAGCTCTACAGCTTTACCCGTTATGCTTGAATTTGCTATCCCTCCTACTAAAAAGTATGTTCCGCTTTCGGGTTCAAAGGCGATATGAATATTAGAAACTATTGAGGCTGCGGATAAGCCTCCTTTCAGAACGACTGTGGCAGCTGCCAAATCACTAACTTGCGCAACACCACCCTTGACTAAACCTACTGTGGTTGTTTGGGCTAGGGAACTTAATGTCATTATGGCGATAATGACCAGGGCTGTGAAAGGCCGAAGAATTAGAAACGTGTTTTTCATAATAAAAAGTTTTCAACGTCAGAATATCTGACTCTGGTAAAATCCCTACTTCTTTTTCAAGCGGTTTTCGGTTGCCCGCTCGCTATGATGGAGGTACAACTTCACCCGGCGCCAGGGAAGTGTACCGGATAGCCGGTATTATCGGTACTCATACTGTAATTCATGATCCGGTCCTGGTAGATAAGAATCCTTTAGACACCATCGCTCCACGGGACCGGCCAAAGACCTATTTGATCCGCATGTCAATATTGTTGCAGCCTTCGATCAGGAGATCACCCTTCCGCATGGACATGGAAGTACCTGTCCATCTCAGATCATAGGTCCAGACGCCTGTCCGGGCCTGCAGACAACATTCTTTTCCTGTGGGTTGTATCACCACTTCACGCTGCTCGTCTGTCGTCCGATGCTCAAACAACACTGTCACTGACTCGGTTGATTCATTATATACACAGATATTGGCATAATGTCCCTTGCATCCCGGATCTTTCTCCACCTCCTTTTTGCTGCTAAATACTTTGACCAACTCGACAATGAGCTTACCTCCTTCAATGACAGGTGCTGCAGGCGGAGGGGATTGGCCTGGCAAAATGCCATGGAGGCATGCCAGAAGGCAACACAGAAAATTCCTGGGTATCATGCTTTTCAACTGGTTAATGATGTCACAAAGTCTGCTGGTGAAAAGACATTGTGATCAGATAAAATTCAACTATTCCAAAATTCGGGAGAACTCCCTAAATTTCCTATCTGAAAACAATATTCTTCACCAGTTAAAACAATAATCGTATGCGTTATTCTGATAAGATCGGACGTCAGCTCCGGTCTTCGCGTGAGACAAGAGGCTATTCCCAGGAATACATGGCGGAAATGCTCGACATCAGCCAGTCGGCTTACGCCAACATGGAATTGGCTAAGTCGAATATGAGTGTGGATCGGCTAATCCGGATATGCAGCATCCTGGACCTGGATTTGCATCAGTTACTGGACGAAGCGGGAGCTATGCCCATATCAGCGACATCACCTCCGGACTTTATAGCGCCTCCGAAAGAACTGTTATCACCAGACCTACGGGATCTTTATGAGAAACGGATTACGGAATTGCACAGTGAGATCGAGTTTCTCCGGAGTCTGGTGAAGACACAACTGGGTTCTTAAAATGGGGGAAATCGCTGTCCTCCTGGTTTAGACCCGGCCCGAATTTCGCATCCGCCAGAGCGATATGATCATCCGGATGGGGAGTAATATGCCGGTGATGATACTCCCTACGCCGAAGAAGAGCATTTCATTTTTGATGTACGTCATCATCCGGGTTTGCTCAGTGACATGGAGGTTGTCCACGAGAGTTTGAAGTCCTTTTTCGTCCAGAAAATTACGGAAATCACCGATGGCTGTGGTCATTACAAAGAACAGGATGCCGGCCGCGGCGATGATAAAGACCTTGATCCACTTCAGGCGGGCGATGAGGGTCAGTGGGAGGAAAAATATATATCTCGAAAACGTGATAAACAATGTGATCAGGAGGATATTCTGGGCATCAAATGGAAAGGCCGGAACCCGTAGCCAGATGGGGAGCATGACGAGGACAACGACAACGGCGGTGAAGACCCACCAAAGTAGTTCAACTGTGATTTTTTGCTGCCGCAGACGCTCCATCATGTACAACTCTTTTTACATCATCACTAATGGGGCCAATATACTACGTTGTGCTGACAGCTTAACTGAAAGTTTAATCTAACTTAGACGGATGTTAAACGAAAAATCCGGACGATGAAACAGCTACATTTCTTATGGATGGTTTTTATGTTCATCCAAATTATCCATACACTTCCGGCACAAAAGATGAAGGACAAGCGGGTTGAAATATCGTATGTATCCCTTCCTGCTGAAAAATTACCTGCTGCATATACCACCTATTCGGTACAACTGACCGGAGGCAATATCACTATGGGAGGGCTTACTGCACAGTCCCTGGCACAACAGGTACGGATGGATGGTTTTAAACGTGTCGGCGCACTCCCGAATGAATATGGGCATCTGCGGATACATGTGTTCACCGGTACTACCGTGACAGGAAGATCTTCACTCAAATCCAAAACCACCACCACCAAAAATGATAAAGGCGTGGAGACAAAAACAACTACCTACTGGTATGAACTCCCCTGTTCGGCTAACACGTGGTACAAAATCCTTGATCCGGAAGGGAATACGTTATCAACCGGGAGTAATTCGCATAGCGAGAATGTTCGAAGCCGGGAATATTCAAGTTCTGGTGCACTCGCCAAGGATTATGATGCCATAGTCAGAGGTATTCGAAAAAACTTTTCATCTACAGCAGCAAAGTCGGCTGTTTCGACAGCTCAAAAAAATCTCACTGCCACGTATGATTTTGCGCATGCAAAGGCTGATGGTCTGTTGTACACCCTTAAAAAGCACCCCGAGGAAGACTTGTTTGATCAACATTTGGAGACTGCAATGGCTGTATTCAAAGCATTACCGGCTACGGCCTCTGCCGATGAGGGTTTGAGCCAATTATCCGCGCCTGTTGCCTTCTGGAAAAAATATGCTGATGCGCATCCTGGAAAGGATAAAAATCTGACGGAGGTGTATATCGCGGTCAATTCCAATCTGGCTCATGTCTATACGTATTTGGATCGTCTGGAGGAAGCGGATATGCATGCCAGGCGCATTCTGGCTGTGGACCCCAAAGAGAAAAGAACGGAAAGACTGCTTGACTTTATGACCAAAATAAAGGGAAGGATGGATTTTCATGGGATTCATACCATTCGACACGCCCGTGATTTGTCTCAGGTCGTTCCTCCTTCCCTGGTCAAAGCTATTGAGGAAGAAAAGGACCAACTTCAAACCGATAACAATTCGATTTCAGGCTATGTCATTATGGGGGGAGATACATTGGAAGGTTTTTTCGCCCGTAGTAAGACCGATGATGATTTTATTTTTGGAGCGAATGGGAATACAAAGTTTATGAGAGAGACGGTTGATGCATTGGAAGAGGTGGATTTGACATCTGCGCAGGTGACATCTTTTTGGATCGGCGAACGGCCGTTTATGAAAATAAAATTTAGTCCCTGTTCGAAAGGAAAGGAAGAGGCAGGTCTCCACATTCTGGAGGAGGTCTTTGTTACGGACAAGATTGCGTTATTCAAGTATTATCCGGCTACGGGTGTCCTTTCAAATACAGCAAAGGAATTGGCGTTCAGGAAGGCTGGAGAGGAAATGCCCATATCGCTGCTGGATTCGCAATTTTTATTGTGGGAAAAGGGTTTGTCAGCCTATTTCCGTGATTGTGCGGATCTCGCAGCTGCGTGTAGTGGAGGGGGGTACAAGATGACAGAGGGGGATTTGATCAAAGTTGCGCGGGTGTATTCAGAATTGTGCCCGTAGATCTTTATAACAGAATCAGCAACTACATCCAGAGGGTGCGGGGTTTACATAAAAAAGGGCCTGTAGTATTGCACTACAGGCCCAACGTTTTAAAGACAGGCAGCTACCTACTCTCCCACCTTGCGGCAGTACCATCGGCGTGAAGGGGCTTAACTTCTCTGTTCGGAATGGTAAGAGGTGGGTCCCCCTTGCTATAGCCACCATTTGATCTTGAATGTGCACTGCCAGAAGCGTTGCCCATTGGATTTTAATGCAGCTCTCCGCTTTCGCGGAGAGCGTGCATTTAGATCGAGGTGTGACTCTGTAAGTTGTCCGCCTATGGGTGGACAGGACTCTTGAGTCACACTGTTCGTGGTGAAACCATACAGGATTTCACGTATGATTTAAAAAAGGATGGGGATATGTCGTATATCATTTGTCGAACGAAATCTGTGAGACTAGCTCACTGAAGTATCTTAAAAAAAAAAGGAAGCTTTCGGGTGATTAGTACTACTCGGCTACATACATCACTGTACTTCCACCTATAGCCTATCGACGTGGTAGTCTTCCACGACCCTTCATCTCCGCGAGGGAGAATGGAATACTCATCTTGAAGACGGCTTCGTGCTTAGATGCTTTCAGCGCTTATCCGTTCCGTACATAGCTACCCAGCGATGCAGCTGGCGCCACAACTGGTAGACCAGAGGTCAGTCCGTCGCGGTCCTCTCGTACTAACGACAGCTCCGCTCAAACCTCCAACGCCCGCAGTAGATAGGGACCGAACTGTCTCACGACGTTCTGAACCCAGCTCACGTACCGCTTTAATGGGCGAACAGCCCAACCCTTGGGACCTTCTCCAGCCCCAGGATGCGATGAGCCGACATCGAGGTGCCAAACCTCCCCGTCGATGTGAACTC
>JBGTGP010000007.1:0-13714 GCA_041746735.1 Saprospiraceae bacterium | reverse complement strand
AATCCCTTATCGTCTCTTGTCCGCCAAGAATAGCAACCAGCCTGTCCAGTCCAAATGCCAAACCGCCATGAGGTGGTGCACCATATTGAAATGCTTCCATCAAAAAGCCAAATTGTGCCTGTGCCTGTTCCGGCGTAAAGCCTAAATAATCAAACATCAAAGATTGGGTTTTTTTATCATGAATCCTTATGGAACCTCCTCCTATCTCATTTCCGTTTAAAACAAGGTCATATGCATTTGCTTTTACCGCACCGGGGTCTGTGTTAAGTAACTCCAGTTGACCGGGTTTAGGCGAAGTAAATGGATGATGCATCGCGTGATATCTTTGCGAGTCTTCATCCCATTCCAATAATGGAAAATCAACCACCCAAAGCGGCTTGTATTCACCCGGCGTACGAAGCCCAAGTCGTGAGCCCATTTCCAGACGAAGTTCGCTGAGTTGCTTTCGCACTTTGTCGGCCTCACCGGAAAGGACCAGCAGCATATCACCCGGCACCGCTCCGGCACGCTCGCACCACTGTTTCAACTGATCATCCGCATAATACTTGGACACCGAACTTTTTATACTTCCATCCGTCTGATGCTTGATATGGACCATGCCTTTTACTCCGATCTGTGGCCGTTTCATCCACTCCGTGAGATCATTGAGCATTTTGTTGGAGTAGGTTTCCGCCTGACCGGAGACGCAGATCCCGACAATGAGTTCTGCATCGTCAAAGACGGGAAAGCCATGTCCTTTAGCCAGGTCATTGAATTCAACAAACTCCATCCCAAACCGTACATCCGGCTTGTCCGATCCAAACCGGCTTAAAGCTTCATCATACGACATACGTGGAAACACACCCAGGTCCGTCTTCAGGACCGTCTGAAACAGATGGCGTGTCAACCCTTCAAAAGTCTGAAGTACATCTTCCCGGGTGACAAAGGCCATCTCGCAGTCGATTTGGGTGAACTCAGGTTGCCGGTCTGCACGCAAATCTTCGTCCCGGAAACACTTGACGATCTGAAAATAGCGGTCCATACCGGCCACCATCAGGATCTGCTTAAACGTCTGAGGTGACTGGGGAAGGGCGTAAAATTGCCCGGTATTGACACGGCTGGGGACCACAAAATCTCGCGCACCTTCGGGGGTGCTCTTGATGAGATTGGGGGTTTCGACTTCGATAAAACCGGAGCCCGAAAGATACTTGCGCGTCTCAAGTGCCACACGCGCGCGAAACATCAGTTTTTCCTGCACCGGTTGTCGTCGTATATCCAGATAGCGATATTTCAAACGGAGTTCATCACCGCCATCGGTATCATCTTCGATGGTAAATGGGGGCACTTTGGATGCATTGAGGGTGCGGAGAGATGTGACGACGATTTCAATATCGCCGGTAGGCCGATTGGGGTTTTTGCTGGAGCGCTCCCGCACTGTTCCGGAGATCTGGATCACAAATTCCCGACCCAGTTTGCGGGCCTGGAGACATAGTTCGGCATCCTCCTCCATATTGAAGACGAGTTGGGTGATGCCGTAGCGGTCACGCAGATCGACAAAGGTCATGCCACCCAGATCGCGTGATGCCTGCACCCATCCGCTAAGGGTCACGGTCATACCCGCATTGCCGAGGCGCAACTCGCCACACGTATTAGTCCTGTACATGGTGATTAGGTCAAATTGAATTGAGGCGCCAAAGGTACGGGCTGTAGAGGGAAAAGAGAACATGGCGGGTAGAATACGTCAGGAATTGTGGGGGTCATTGCATGGATCAGGAGGAAGGGTAGAAATCGGTTGCTGCTCGTGTGCAAGATTTTTGTTCAACCCCTTCAGGGTTGGAAAATAACTTATTTTTTATGGCCCCGGGTTGCACCCGGGGCTAAAATAGTGGAGCCCTTTAGGCTACAATGGAGGGCCATGATTTTCGTGGTGTTCCGTATTTTTTCTTGATGGACAGGAGCTATTTTACTCGGTGAGTATCTGATTATTTCAGGCTTCGGGATTACTTAGGTCCAGGTACCCCCTTCTCTCTCCCGGATGTCTCATGATCGACGCTTACCTTCGCTCTGCAATGCACTTTATTGAAATCCTGTGGTGGCTCACGATCACGATTCTCACCGGATACCATCTTCTGATATTTCGCGTCCGCAGGATGACCGCTATACCGGCTATAGATATGGTCAGTCCGGGAGTGAGTATCGTGATAGCCGTGCGCAATGACAGTGACCGACTGATCCGGAATTTGCAAGCCATGTTGGTCCAGCAATACCCGGACTATGAAATCATCATCATAGATGACCACAGCCGTCCCGAAGAATGCGAAAAACTCGAACGCACTCTTGCAGCCATTTCTGAGGTCAGACTCTATCGTAATACAGGTGCCCCCGGGAAAAAACAGGCGCTGCTGACCGGAGTTGATATGGCCCGGAATGAACTTATCCTGTGTACGGATGCCGATTGTAGACCAGCTGCAGCGCACTGGGTCAACAGTATGGTGGAGAGCAGTGCAGGTGCCGACATGATACTAGGATATAGTCCATACCGGAAGGAGTCGGGTTGGCTCAATCTTTTTATTCGGATAGAAACAGTACTGACGGGCATGCAGTATTTGTCGTGGGCCATGGCCGGAAAAGCTTATATGGGTGTGGGGCGCAACCTGATGTATCGTCGTTCACTCTTTCTACATCGCCGACCGTACGCACAACATACTATCCCGTATGGAGATGATGATCTCTGGGTACAGCAGGCCGCTTCCGAAGTGGTAGTGGGTGTTTGTATCAAACCGGAGAGCTTTGTCTATTCAGATTCGGCCACGTCCTGGCCCGCATGGTGGAGGCAAAAGCACAGGCATCTATCGGCTGCGCACGAGTATACTCCGTGTGCGTGGCTGCGTCCGGGTGTCTATGGCCTGGCACTGATCCTTCACTGGATCCTGTGGGGATGTATGCTTCTGACACTGCGGGTAGATCTCCTGATGGCCATAGCTTTTGTGGGCGGGTTGCTAATTCGCTGGCAGGTGTATGCGGGTTGGACCCTGCTTTTAGGTGACCGCGACACCACGAAAATGTATCCATTGGCCGAACCGGTTTATGCGCTTTATCTTTCCGTGGCAGGCCTGCTCAGCCTGGTGTCCAAAAAGAAAGCATGGAACTGATCCGTCACTATTTCCCGCATCTTACACCACGTCAGTTGGAGCAAGTGACAGCGCTGGGGCCTTTGTTCACGATGTGGAATGAGCGTATCAATGTGATCAGCCGCAAGGATATAGGTCATCTGTATCTGCATCATGTGCTGCATTCACTGGTGTTGGCCAAGTACAATGCATTCGAACCGGATATGCGTGTGTTGGATGCGGGTACCGGTGGAGGGTTTCCGGGTATACCGTTGGCGATTATGTTTCCTGACGTCCATTTTACACTCCTGGATGCTACAGCAAAGAAAACGCTGGTAGCGAAGTCGGTTGCAACAGAGATTGGACTGGATAACTGCACCACTGTTCATGCACGGATGGAGGCGCATACAGGTGAATATGATATAGTGGTCAGCCGGGCAGTGAGTACGCTGTCTCAAATGATGGCCTGGACCCGTCACCTCGTACCCGCTGAGCGATGGATCATTTTGAAAGGTGGCGATCCGAGGGAATGGCGCAAAGAAATTCCTCCGCAGTTTCAACTTCTATGTACACCGGTGCAGGATTTTTTCGCAGAGCCTTATTTTGAAGGAAAATATATAGTTGACATTCGCCGCAAAAAACCATAGATGTCACCTCTGTGCAGAGTCTTTTATGATGAGGCTGTAAGAGTGTAATTTGGATGTTGTTTCAACAAAATGTCCTGAATGAATGAAGGCATCTAAATGCATTTTTTACGCAGAATAAAATAAATTCATTACTTTCATAGAGTTGAATTTATTTTTTATCCCAAACCATATTCCCATGAAACAGCATTTCTATCCCTTGCTGGCGGTGAGTATTTTTTGCGTAGCCAGTCTGGTTGCCAGTTCCCAGAGTTCATCGCTTGAATTTATTTCCTGTACATCAGAGCCGATGAGGTTGTCTGTACTGGATGATGCTGTACGATTGCCGGCCAGTAATCAGCTTTTTTTGGGCGTGGATCATCCGGAGGCTACCTCCTGCAGTGGACACCTGTCACAGGAGATGCGTATTCGGGCGACCTGTGGGTCGGCGGTGATGTATGAGGTCAAGGTTTTTATCGATGACATAGCAGATGCCATTGTCTTACATTCTGCCACCGGGATGGAGCTGGACAGTTCGGGTGAGGCAGTCCTGTGGCTGGATACGGAACTTGCTGTGGATTCTGTTTTCCGGTATGCCGGATTGCCATTTGCCGGAGATTGTCAGTTGTATCACCGGATCGTGTGGACGGTATGGGATTCTTGCGGACAGCAGGCAATGTGTGAAACGAAAGTTCAATTGTATGATGGAACGCCGGGTATTCTTGCAACTATTGGCGGACCGTATAGTATCGTTTCTGATTTTGGTAGATTTTATCTCCATGCTGAAGACCTGGTTCTCTTTCAGGATGATTGTGCAACACGGGAAAATGTACTTTTCAGTCATGACTCGCTAGAGTATATTCCAACGCTAACAGAAAAGTATTGCGAAATTCCAGGCATAGAAATTGAGTTGCCTTACCAGATTTGGGTGGCAGATCAGGGTGTAGATGCAAATTGTGACGGTCAGATTTCGTGGGAAGAGCGTCGACGAAGTCAGATCTGGGTGCAGGTGGTATTTCTGGACCAACCTGGAACATATATTGATTGCTATGGTTTCATGATGATAGTGGGCACTATATTGGAGAGGACCCAATTGGGCGTGCCACATGTGCGTGTTTCATTTGAGGGTTCGCAAATGCCTTTCCCCTCAGATACTACGGATTTATCGGGAAATTTTAAAATTGTTCCTCTAAATTTTTCTTTTCAAGCACCAGCAAAGATCGTCCCATTCCGGAATGACAATCACAAAGAAGGCGTCTCTACTTTGGATGTTGTTCGATTACAAAAACATCTCCTAGGGATTGAACCGCTGAATAATCCCTACGACTGGATTGCAGCGGATGCTAATAGAAGTAGCAGCTTAAGCGCAATTGATCTGGTGGAACTCCGGAAACTCATTCTTGGCATCTATGAGAAATTACCTTTGAACACCAGTTGGCGTTTTGTACCGAAGTCATATAATTTTTCGGACACCACACAATGGCAGTTTAAGGAGTATGTTGATTTTAATCCATTTGGTATGCCCAGGCAATATGATTTCATTGGTATCAAGATCGGGGATATCAACAGATCACTCGTACCTGGATTTAATCAGTTTTTACCTCGGACAACTCCGACGGTAATAGGGTTGGTCACGGACCATCAAACTTTCCGTGCAGGCGATATAGTAGAGGTTCCGGTCTATACCAGGGAACAACAGTCCTTTTTGGGATTTCAATTTACCCTCGCCCATCCGGGTCTTGAGTTTGTCGACCTGCAGCCAGGCATTCTTCACATCAGTGAGGAAGAGCTGGGTTTGTTTGAGGACCACCTGACGATGAGTTGGTTTGATATGTCAGGTGTACAAAGTGATTCAGATCAGCCATTAATGACCTTCAGATTCTTAGCCCGTTATTCCGGTGCGCTTGACCGCACACTGGAGCTGCATTCCGCTATCACCGAAGCAGAATGGTATACACTGGAAGATGAAGTACTTCACCCGGTGCTGGGCTTTTACGATGCCACCTCTGGTGCAATAGTCAATACTCCTGTATGTCATCCCAATCCCTGGACGGGCAGCACGACGATCACCTGTATTTTACCGGCAGCCTCAGATCTTCATTTGCAGATGTTTGATCCACAAGGTCGACTTTTGTTTTCCCGCCATCAGGATGGTGTAGCCGGATCCAATTCGGTCCGGGTGCATCATGATGATCTTTCCTCCGCTGGCCTGTTTTTCTATAGGGTTACGGCCGGAGCTTTCTCGGCATCCGGTAAAATGATTCATGAAAAATGAGATTAAGGATCCCACACTGATTCATCTATTTTGCCCCCGCCCCCTGCGTCGCCTCTACGCTCATCCTTTTGCTGGCGAACACCGGGGAGGCATGCTCTTGCAATAGATTTTTAATACTCCGGGATTTCTTCCCATTCATTAGGTTCGACCCAGTATACATCATACCCAAAAGTATCGACCAGCTCCTGTCGGAGTTTTTCTTTGAGTGCAACGGACTGTTCAAAGCCGGCAATGACGGCCATGCGGTACTGCTGATAGCGGACCGCAGACGTCGTGCCTTCAAGGACAAAGTACATATTGATCCATCCGCTTTTACGTGCGGGTCGGAGTTCTTTCCGGTCATTTGATTTTTTAAGTTTTCCGGCAGCGGTTTGACCTGCGTTGAGTTTGAGATAGTACAGGATCTTCTGATCGAAGGCATGCTCACCACTGATGCTCAGATTGATGGCACTCGACTGGATAAACATCACCGGGAGATACACCTTGCCATCATCGATCTTCATATAATTCCGGAGATGGCTGAAACGAATGTCCCGCAGATCTTCGAGATGGATATACCGGCTGAAGTCTTCGAGCGTTTTCAGGTTTTGCAAACGGCCTTCGGAGATGTCAATAGCACTTTTGACACTGACCTTGCGCGTGAGGATATTCCATTTGGTATCAAACGGAATCAACGACTGTGCCCAAATGTTGGCTTTACCGCTTAAATGCGTGGAGGTCAGGAAGGACTGGCCAAAATCGGAAAAGGAAGCCAGAAGGGTTTTCATATCAATGCCAGTCACCTTCCATTGGGCTGTCCAGACCGGATTTTGTCGCAGGTTGGAAAGCGTTCCCCGCGTATCGAGATGACCACCGCACAAGGTACTCGCCAGTATAAAATCAAGTGCGTCTGCTTTTGCTTCCATTTCACCTTTGATATCCGATAAGGTGGCTTTATCCCATGTCAGTGACTCTATATCAACCTTGAATAGGCCCCGGTCAATTTCGATTATACCCTTTGGCCACGCGACGGTATTACCCGCATACGTAAAGGAAAGTCCTTCTGCACGCAGCGTAACCACACAATGTTGCAGTAGATGAAATGCATTATAGTCCGCGAGTTTGTAAGGAGAAAGTTCAAATTTTTCTACATGCAGGATGCCCCGATCGACTTTCAGGAATGACCATCCCGCCAGATGAAGTAACCGACCCGGCACCGGGCCTTTGAGCTTTGCTGAGATGACGGGCTTGGTCAGGTTTTCCATCGTAAACCTGCCTTCCATGGACTGCTTGAATACAGCCTTTTGTTTAAAGTCAAGGGTAAGTCCAGAGGGTTGTTTCATCTGTGGATCGCCAGTATCGTATAGAAGATCAAGATGGAGCCCTTTGATCGCACCGGGATCATCCGGAAAACCGATAACACCATTTTTTAGTGAAGCTGTACAACGAATGCGGGGTGTGCTTTTTTTAGATGAGACACCTGAGATGGTGACACGGCCCTCGCTCTCTCCGGCGAGTGTAACCTCTTGCCAGGAGGAAAGCCATGCTGTGGGCAGCCATGGCCGGATATGTTGCGGATCTGCGCCTGACCATGCTATTTCCATGTCTACCGCTTCATGATCCGGATGTCGCTGGACAGTCCCTTCGCCTTTAAGGGATATCGATTCGTGTCGCCAGTTCCATGTATCAAATTTTTGCAGGCCGTTTTTAAAATCGAAAGCATACTGTCCATCCAGCAAAAAGGCCATGGTGTCTGCTAGAGCATAAGTGTTTGATTTTAGTGTTTGGATGGTGCCATCTATTTTTAGATCAGACTGTAAGAGTTGTTCCTTGAATTGTCCTTTGAGCGTGCCGTCTTTTATATGGAGGTGAGCCTGAAGTGAAGCTCCGTCATCATAATGAAGCATGGTGTTTTTCAACACGAGTTGGCGAATCTGTGTATTGAAAGTGGATTCATCGGAGGATTGATTTTCGGCTTTTTTTAGCAGGTCGTAGGACCACCGGCCTTTACGATGGGTGAGATGGAGATGGGCATCGGTGATCTGAATACGATTGATGATGATCTCGTCCCGAAAAAGGGGCATCAGGCGAATGACCATATCGAGATCTCCGCTGCTGACCAGAGGTTGATCACGGCGACCCAGATGAAGTCCTGTCAGTTGTATTGTTGCAGATGGAAAATGGCGAAACCAGTCAAGGGAAGCATCAGTGTATGTCAGACTGTCCGTGAGAGAATGCTGAACGGACCGTAGTGCCTGGTCTAAAAGGACATCACTTTTCCATTTCATGATGGACAGTATAACCATGACGAGGACCAGGACAGTGATGACCAGGATCTTGAGCGCAGTGATCAGGCGATGCTTTATCATAGGGTCCGAAATGTAAAGATAGGGTGCCCTGAAAGTGTCAATCTGCTCACACTATCCAAACAGTCTGGAGAGCAGGGGCAGGTGATGTTTTAGAAAACGGGTAAGGCTGTATGACGATTGGAAATACTAACGAATCTGAATCGGACGATATTTTCTTTTTGGTGCGGGGCAAAGGGCAGCCATGAAGAATAATCGGGTGCCCGGGTCAGCCGTAAATAGCGAACTTGCCGCCGCATGATGGAGATCCTACGATCGATGCCGTTGACCCCGGCAGAATGGGCTGTTGCGATAATGGGCTCTTTTCTATTAGGTATCGCGAAGGGTGGGATCAAAGGCACCGGAGCGATCATTACCACCATGATGGCGCTGGTGTTTGGGAGCAAGGCCTCGACAGGTATCCTCATGCCGTTGCTGATCGTGGGTGACTTATTCGCAGTGGTATATTACAATCGTCATGCCCAGTGGAAGTACCTGTGGCGGCTGATGCCCTGGATGACGCTCGGGGTATTAGTGGGCGTATGGTATGGAAAGGATCTGCCGGAGGCGGAATTCAAACTCGGAATGGCGATCCTAATCCTGATCAGCGTGGTGCTCATGTGGATATTAGAGCGGATTAAATCCCTTCGCATACCGGACAATCGGTTTTTTGCAGGTGTGATGGGGAGCATCTCAGGATTTGCGACCATGGTGGGCAACCTTGCCGGGCCGTTTTCCGAGTTGTACTTCCTTGCCATCCGAATGCCAAAGGCGATGTTTATCGGGACGGCGGCCTGGCTTTTCTTTATCACCAATCTTTTCAAGCTACCCTTTCACATCTGGACCTGGGAGACGATTCATGCTGCATCGTTGTGGGTGGATCTTGTATTATTACCCCCGCTGGTTCTGGGATTGTGGGCGGGCGTGGTGCTGGTGAGGGTAATAAATCAGGAACAATTTCGCCGAATCATCATGGTATTGACTGTATTCGGGGCTGTTTTAATCCTGTTCAGAGAAAAATTTCCATTTTTTTAATCTTTTTTTTAAATAATAATACATCGGCCTCATTTACGAAAAGAGGGACATTTTTTAGTTGGTGGCTAGAGGGCGAAATGATTACAAATTAAAATTTAATATTATATATTATCAAATTCTGAAAAACGGGCCCAGGACTTGAATCCTAATGTATATCTATGCTGATACGCATTACTTCTTCTTGTAGATTTGGGACTCTTAAGAGGCTTGACATGCGACCGGCACACCCTGTCGTTGAAAAGTCTCAACCTGAAGAATGACCTGTCTGGCGCCGGTGTGTCTCCTGCTCACCCGTGCTTTTGCCTCTCCGGTATTGTTTGGAAGGCTGGGATAATTCAAGTCTGGATAAGGAAGAATTATAACTCATTTACAAACAAACTGGTATCTCATGAAAAGCACTTTTATTTTAAGGATAGCTATGCTGAGCTTTTTCCTTACCTGGCTCGGTTTTTCCAATATGGAAAACCTGGTGCAAGCCCAAACCACTCTTACTGATAATCTGTATGTAGAGCCTTCAGGCCCCTTTGTCTCGAAGGACATTGCATCGCAGCGGATCGACAACTCGGTGACACTCTACAAAATTCTGCTGGAGAATCTCACCCACAGTTCGCCTGAGTATCAGCAATATAAGCTGAAGTATGACTATGCCATTGCGGTTCAGAACTTCTTTATAAATGGAAAGACTGTCCCGGAATCGATTGTAGAAGGTATCCGGCTTTTTTCCGCACCGGATCAGTATAACGGCACCAAAGGAACGCTTCATACCCTGAAGCTGGATATGGTCAATCTGCTGAAAGCCTGACGAAATCTAGGAAATCCTCTCTTTCACTTTATACAAGAACCAATCTCATGAGAAATAATTTTACTTCTGCTTCTGCCTTCCGTCTCAGTGCGGTCCAACGGAAAAAATGCCTGGCCTTGTTGTTGCCGCTTGTTACCGCCTTTACGGCATTCGGACAGTTGCCCTATTCGGCTATAGTCTGTAATGATCCGTATGTGCTATCTTTCGGTCAGGGTGGCACGACGTTCCTCGGTCAGGGGGATGATGTAGCATTCAACAATCAAAACTTCCCATTTCCATTTACATTTTATGGGATAGCCTATACCCAATATAACGTAAGCACGAATGGTTTTATCGTTTTAGTGCCCGGTACGAACCGCGGACTAGGAAACATTAATCTACCAACCGCTACAGCAGGTGCTGCACTTTATCCGTTTTGGGATGACCTGGATATCAATCAGGCGACAGCACCGGGTGCCGGTATTTATTTGCGCACAGATGGAGCCGCGCCTAACCGGATTTTTACAATAGAATGGTACAATGCCGGCCACTTTCCGGATGCGGCCAATCAGACCATCACATTTCAGGTTAGGTTTTTTGAGAATGGAAACCGTCTGCAGTACAAGTATTTGGATGTCATATTTGGGGGTACGCAGGCCGGCTTTAACAATGGTCTGAGTGCAACAGTCGGTCTGGAAGGCCCACTGCCTGCTCCCAGACCCTTTACCTTGTACAGTTTCAACACCGCCAGTCTGATGGATGGGCAGTGTATTGAGTGGGTACAACCAGCAGCGTGTGCACCTGTTGCTGGTCCAACCATCAACGTATCTACTGACCTAGGTTTATGTACGGCTACGGCCATGATACCTGTCCCATCATCTAACCCACCAGGCTGTATCAACGGTACCTCAATCGGCCTCCGCTACAATGTGGACGGTGGTATGTTTACCAATGTGATGCTGCCGGCGATGACCGTAACTATTCCGGGTTTGACTTCAGGGCCACATACGATTATTTGGCAGGCCTACCAGATCCCCAGTGGAGTAACCACCGGAACAGCCACGCAAATCGTCAACGTTTCTGATGGGGAGGATCCTACCATAAATTGCCCAGCTAATATTCATGTCAACCTGGATCCCGGCGCATGCTCAGCCTATGTCGGCTATACAGTTACAGCTACTGACAACTGTCCGTTTGTCGGTCCAGGTGGAACCGTCAATACCATCACTGTGGGCGGAAACGGAAACTCTGTTGGAGGTACTGTTTTCTTTGACATTAACAACCTCACCGGGGCCAATATCACAGTGACCACTTTTGGAATGAATATTTCCAATGGTACGATAGTCAATGTCTATACTAAAGCAGGTACATTTACTGGATTTCAAACCAATGCAGGTGCCTGGACACTTTCCGGAACCGCCAATGCTACGGTAGGTCCGTTCTCAGGTCCCTTCCCCGGCAATGGCACGATCACACCGGCTCCAACAAGCATTGTGATACCTCCAGGAGTTCACGGTGTATGTCTGCATACCATTTCTGCCTCGTCCAATTATACCAACGGGACAGGCGCAAACCAATTCTTTGCTGACGCCAATATCGAACTCATCCTCGGCAGTACCGCCAATACACTTTGGGGCGCACCCTTTACCCCCAGGGTATTCAATGGCTATGTGACCTATGAAACAGCTAGCACCGGCGGTGAGCCTTACTTCATCTCAGGTCTTCCGTCAGGCTCTGAATTCCCTATCGGCACCACGACCATCTGTTACGGAGTAGAAGATGCCCAGGGTAATACCGCCAGTTGCTGCTTTGATGTGATCGTCAATGGGTATGCTACACCTACAACCACTATGGCCTGCAACGACAATGTGCAGGTATCACTGGATACGAACTGTGTGGCGTACATCCATACAGACATGATCCTGGAAGGTGGTCCCTATGCCTGCTACAACGACTACATCGTATCCGTGCAGGGCTTTGGCTCAGGCTTCGGGGGAGTGACGATCAATAGTAGTGCAATCGGACAAACCCTGACCGTTACGGTATTTGATCCTACTACAGGCAATAGCTGTTGGGGAACAATCTCGGTCGAAGACAAAATCCCACCGACAATCGAATGTCGCAACGTCACGATCATGTGTGGCCAGCCTTTGCCGACGATTCCCTCTCCTGAGATTGTCGGATACCAGAATCTGCTCATCACAGGTCTGAACGATCTTCTCGAGTTTAATACCTTAGAATATTTCTTTGATTTCAGCTATCTGCCGTCTACTCCGGTTCTGGATGCCGATGTACGTATTCAGATTGACGATCACACCTGGCTGCCGGATGTCAAGATCGACGTGATCTCACCGTCTGGTATGACACAACGTATATTCGACATCACGGGATGTACGGTCCAGGAATGGCCGATCAACTGCATTTTTGATGACGAAGGAGGAATCATCACCCTTTGTGCTGACCTGAATGCTGGCCCCAACGGCCGCCTCCAGCCCCTGCTGCCACCGGGTGTATCCCAGCCGGCCCTGCTCAATCTGGACGGCGAAGATGCCAGCGGAGTATGGACCGTCCGTATCGCGGATATATTTAATGCTGATGATGGTCATGTCCGTGAGGTAGGTCTCTTCCTCCTTGTGGATCTCCCACAAGTAGATCCTTCTGACAACTGCGGACCTGTCACCACTACCTATACAGACACAGAAACCGGCGATCCCTGCGAAGGCCTGGTGATCAACCGTCGTTGGGTAGCAACAGACGGAAGTGGCAACACATCATTCTGCATACAGCAAATCACCATCACACCTCTTGCCATTGATAGCATACAATGTCCTCCTGCTTATGAAGGTTCTTGCACTGACAGCGATCATCCCAATAACACTGGATGGCCGACAGTAAATGGAAACGAAATCACCGATGAGGATAATGTTTGCAACATCTTCGTCGGCTACTGGGATAAAGAACTGATCGATTGCGGAAATGGCAAGAAAATCGTCCGTACCTGGACGGTTCTGGACTGGTGTACCCAGCAGACGGTAGAATGTGTACAAGTCATCAAATTGAGTGACAACTTAGCTCCCGTCCTCACCTGCCCGACGAATATCCAGGTAGGCACCGACTTCTGGTACTGCTATGCTAACGTGAGCATACCTCATCCTACGGTAGTAGACGAGTGCGGGTCAGCCTATACGCTGAGCCTGTCCTCCTCTGCCGGTATCATTGTCAACTTTGGCAATAACTATGTCATCAACCAATTGCCCCTGGGTGTCCATATCATCACCTGGACGGCAACAGATGTATGTGGCAATGTAGGCACGTGCACCTTTACCATCACGGTGGTAGACGATGTAGCGCCTGTAGCGCTGTGCGACCATCATACAGTAGTAGCGTTGACCAACGACGGCCCAAGAGGCGTGACATTGGTACCAGCTGAGGTATTTGATGATGGTTCGTATGACAACTGTGGTCCTGTGACCTTCCTGGTGAGTCGTATGACACCTCCTAACAGTTGTATCAACTTTGACTGGACCACCAACGGTGCATGTATCGATCATATACCTAATGGTCAGGTGAACAGCCGCGACCAGGGT
>JBGTGP010000006.1:0-56561 GCA_041746735.1 Saprospiraceae bacterium | reverse complement strand
TGCTCTTGTTGGAGTTTGCTCCAACAAGCCGGATGAGCTGCAAGAGCAAACCAAAGTTGCAGGAGCAAACTCCTGCAACGGCAAGCCCATGCAACAACCCACCGAGCTGCTCTTGTTGGAGTTTGCTCCAACAAGCGGGTAACATTCTTAACTCTTAGGACACTACAGTATGAAGTAAAATTTTAACCTGAAAAGCTTTTACTAGTTGAAAAAGTATATTGACCTGTATTTTACAACCTCGACCATACGATTCTGGTATCCGATATTCCGAAGCGATGCAAACAAAGATGTGGTTATTGATGCTTTTCGCTTTGTGGTTAAAAACAAACGCGCACTTATTTTGGGGTTTGTCATTATGGATACCCATATTCATCTGGTGTGGCAAATTTTAGCTCCATATAAGTTGAGTGATGTCCAAAGAGATATGCTCAAGTTCATATCCCAGACCCTTAAAAACCGATTGGTAAAACAACACGAATTGGAGATTCTCCGGCGTTTCATTGTGAGAAGATCAGATCGACATATTCAGATGTGGATGCGAAATTCCCGAAATTTCGAAATCTTCTATGAGAATGTTTTACAGCAGAAGTTAAACTATGTCCATAAAAATCTTGAAAAAAAAGGATTAAGTGATGTTGAGTATAAATACTCATCTGCTTCTTACTATGTGACAGGCATGAGAAATTGGGATTTCCTATAAAGTTGCAGGAGCAAACTCCTGCAACAGCAAGCCTATGCATCACATAAACAAACGCCGGAAGTCAATCCCTTCCTCCACCACTTCCCTGATCCGGGCTACCGCAATGCGTTCCTGACGTAGGGTATCCCGCTCACGTATCGTGACAGTCCGGTCTTCCAGACTTTGATGGTCGACCGTCACACAATAAGGAGTGCCGATCGCATCCTGCCGGCGATACCGGCGACCTATCGCATCTTTTTCGTCATACTGACACATAAAACTAAACCGAAGATCTTCAAACAACTGCCGCGCCATCGTGGTCAGCTCATCATTATTTTTCAGCAACGGCAGGATAGCACACTTGACCGGAGCCAGCGCCGGATGAAACTTCAACACCACCCGCGTAGAATCCTGTCCCTCCGCATCCGGCACATTTTCTTCGGTATACGCACAACTCAGCATAGCAAGGAACATCCGGTCAAGCCCGATAGACGTCTCCACGACATACGGCACATAGCTTTCATTCGACTCGGGATCAAAGTACTGGAGTTTCTTACCACTCAACTCCTGATGCGCTCCCAGGTCAAAATCGGTCCTGGAATGTATTCCTTCGAGTTCCTTAAATCCAAATGGAAACTCAAACTGAACGTCCACGGCCGCATTGGCATAATGGGCCAGATTTTCGTGATCATGAAAACGGAGCTTATCCACAGGAGTCCCCAGTGCCTGGTGCCATTGCATGCGGGTCTCCTTCCAGTAACGGTACCACTCCATTTCCGAACCCGGTTGCACAAAGTACTGCATCTCCATCTGCTCAAATTCACGCATCCGGAAGATAAATTGCCGGGCGATGATCTCATTTCGAAAGGCCTTACCGATCTGGGCGATTCCAAAGGGGAGTTTCTGACGGGTGGTTTTCTGTACATTGAGGAAGTTGACAAAAATACCTTGCGCGGTTTCGGGACGCAGATAGAGTTTGCCTTCTTCGCCGGCGATATTGCCGAGTTGGGTGTGAAACATGAGATTGAATTGCCGTACATCCGTCCAGTCCCTGGAGCCGCTTACCGGATCTGCGATCTCCAGCGCTTCGATAATGAGCTTGAGCGCATTCATGTCACCCCGGGCCATGGCTTCGACAAAGCGGTGATGGAGCTCATGATGCTGGCGTAGATACTCGGCTACACGTGGATTCTCGGTTTTGTATTTGTTTTCATCAAAGGTGTCTCCAAACCGTTTGCGGGCCTTTTCGATTTCTTTGTCGGCTTTGGCCATGATTTTCTCCAGGGCGTCTTCGATCAGGACGTCGGCACGGTAGCGTTTTTGTGAGGCTTTACTGTCGACCAACGGATCATTGAAGGCATCGACGTGTCCGGAGGCCTTCCATGTTTTGGGATGCATCATGATCGCGGAATCGAGACCGACGATATTTTCATGGTTCTGGACCATGGCTTTCCACCAATAGGATTTGATGTTGTTTTTCAGCTCGACACCGTAAGGTCCGTAGTCATAGACACCACCGAGTCCGTCATAGATCTCGCTGGAGGGGAAGATAAAACCATACTCTTTACAATGGGAAACGATATCTTTAAAAAGATCTGCGGACATGCTGCTGTAAATTGATTGCGGGCGCAAAGATAAACCGTCCGGACCAAGTGAGGATCGTCGGGATAAACGCCATTTGACACCTCAGGAGGTCCGTTTTATTAAGACTACCTGCCGTCGTGATCCGGCGATGTGCGGTCAATAGGCTATTTTAGTGCCAGAAATTGAACTATTGAATGATACGTTGAGGTATGAAACAGATATTAATATGGGGTTTGATCTTGGGTTTTGCTCTGCCGGTCGTTGGGCAAAAAAAGGGAAAAACGGATCCACGTGATACAGTGATAGATTCGATGAAGCAGGCTTCATCAAAATTGACCGCGGATGTAATGTATCTGACAAAAGAAATTGACAGTCATAAGCGGGAGTTGGGCTATTATGCCCAGGCACATGAGTTGCTTAAAACCAAGGTTGTGCGGCATGATTTTGCGGCGGCGGCTTTGCCGATGGTCCTCGATACCATGATGGCCAACCGAACAAAGCAGACGCAGTCTTTATATGCGCAGATCAAGAGTTTGCAGGATGATGTGCTGATCCTCCAGGCGGACAACAACCGGTTGCAACAGGCGCTGGAATCGATGGCCCAGGCCAATGCGGATCCGGACAAGCTGGCCCATGAGTTGCGTCAGCTCAAAAGTCTGTTGGATGCTGAGATCATCACTCGAGCAGAGTTTGATGACAAGAAAGGCAAGCTGCTGGCCAAGTGGGAATGACACGATCTGGCTTTTTTTCAATTGTTCCATTAAGTGGGGTCTGGGTAAAAAGTGGGTTCAGGCTGAACCCGTAGACTTCTGAATAATTCACTTGGAGGTTAGATTCTGTATAATACTTTGAAATACAATGATTTAGGATGAAAAATTGGATGGATTTTGAAGGAATAGAAAAACCACTATATTTGCCGTCCGAATTTACCTCCTTAGCTTCCGCCGTTGTCAAGACTATGGCAGGCAAAGCAGTTGAACTTCAACTTCGCTTTGATGGAATCTGAGGAAATTAACTATAATGCCTCCTTAGCTTCCGCCTTCGTCAAGACTTTGGCGGACAAAGCAGTTGAACGTCAACTTCGCTTTGATGGAATCTGAGGATATTAACCATATTGCCTCCTTAGCTCAGTTGGTTAGAGCGCCGGACTGTTAATCCGTAGGTCCTAGGTTCAAGTCCTAGAGGGGGCGCCATGAAGGACTTCGTTCGAAAAAGGACGGGGTCCTTTTTCTTTCTACGCCTTCATGGCGTGCGAGTTGATTCAAAATCTTAATGTTTTTGCCATCATGGCGTGTCGGGGGAGTCTATATCATCTTTCGCTTTGCCTTCATGGCGAGCAGGTTGAGTCAAGATCCTCTTTCGTTGTGCCTTCATGACGAGCAGGTTGAGTCAAGATCCTCTTTCGTTGTACCTTCATGACGAGCAGGTTGAGTCAAAGCATTCCTCCTTTCTCTATTTTATAGCCATCCCGATTCCATTTTGTTGGCAAGAGAAGGCAAAGGACAGGATAGTGCTTTATAAAAATCCCTATTTTTACTGAGTTACTTTCCCTCCAAACTGGAAGGGGAATGTGCAGATACCAGTTGAACAATGAATTTCTTTTATGTATATGTTCTATTCAGTGAGAAGGATAAGAGGCTCTACATCGGGTATTCTGCTGACGTGCACCGTCGTCTTGAGCAGCATAATTCCGGAATGAATACAAGCACAGCTCCTCGACGTCCATTTCGACTTATTTACTTCGAAGGGCATCTTCACCCGGAGGATGCTCTACGCAGGGAATCGTATTTCAAGTCAACTTCAGGGAAGCGTACTCTTAAGATTGTACTTAAAACCATATTAACGGAACTTGGCTATTCATCCTAAAACGACTATCTGCAATAGACGTGTGGAGACGGCGAAATGTACTACCAGATTATATGATTTTCGTAAAGCCCAGTGTGGTTTTAGCCCTGGCACAGGAGGTCGTGTTCTACCGGTAAATAACATTCATCAAGGCGTCCTTGCGTGACCGGGCAACCTGAATGAAGGTGCCGTCTTGCATGACGAGATAGCCGCCCGATCCTTTGTAATACTGCTTGATATAGTGCAGGTTGGACCAAATAGGATTGATGGGTGCGAAAAAAAGCGGAATGGCTCAACATTTCCTCAATTTCCTTCAGGGTCTTTGAAATCAGGTATTTCTCTCCTGCGTTTGTGACAACATGAGTGTAGTTTCCTTCACTCATACAATAGCTAATCTGCGCCAGGCGCTATGACGGCGATAAAGGTCGAGCTCACGCCCGGATACAACTCGCGCTGAGTGGAAGGAATATTAAAAAGATGGATCAATTTGTTTTGATCGAATCGATACACTTCATTTTGGTCCGTAAGGATGAAGATGTTCTGCGACGAATCGTTGACGATGCGTTGGATTCAGAGGGTCCCTTTTGTACCTCGAATGGCTTACTTTAGACGAGCCCATACCCGACTGTTTAAATTGGAGCAAGCAAAACAAACCCCACTCCCGTTTCTCAATTATTTTATATCTTCCATTTACAATCCACCAACGATGAATACCACTACCCGACCCTTTCCTGCTGCAGCTACACTACTCGCAGTCATCCTGTCCGGTTGGCTCGGGCTGAGCCAATGCACCCGCACGAGCTCCGTCTCCAATACAGACGCACCCTCCCACATGACCGCCGCAGCCAAAGCTATTCCCGCCGTCGTGTTTATCTATACCATGCTCTCTGATACCTCGACGATGTATGGCAACCGCCATAGCGGATCAGGGGTCATCCTGTCTCCAGACGGGTATATCATCACCAACCACCACGTGATCAAAAACGGATCATATATCCACGTCGCGCTCCCGGATATGCGCGAGTTTCAGGCCCGGCTCATCGGACAGGATTCGACCCACGACATGGCCCTGATCAAAATCGATGCCACCGACCTCCCGTTTATGGACATCGCCGACAGTGATCGGATCCGCGTGGGCGAACAAGTGATGGCTATCGGAAATCCTTACAAACTCCAATCCACCGTCACCTCGGGTATCATCAGTGCCGTCAACAGATCCATCGATTTGCCAGGAAATATCACACCCAATTTTATTCAAACCGATGTACCTATCAATCTGGGTAACAGCGGCGGAGCCCTGATCAACCTGCACGGTCAACTCGTCGGTCTAAATGTGGCGATGATCAGCACGAGCGGACAGTATGAAGGATATTCCTTTGCTATGCCCTCCAATCTGGTGCGCAAAGTCGCCGACGACCTCAAACAGTTTGGCTCTTTTCAAAAATCATCTCTGGGTATTTCTATCCGGCCTGCCAGTCCTGCCCTGACACCTGAATTTGGAATGAAACACTCCTTTGGTGTAGTCGTGGAACTCATCACCTCGGATGGCGCAGGTGATAAAGCCGGACTCAAACCCCTCGATATCGTATTGGCTGTCAATGGCAAACCCGTGACCTCGACCAACCAGTTTCGTGGAGATCTGGCCCTCTTCAGGCCTGGAGAAGTCCTTGAATTTGATCTTTGGCGTGACCGAAAATTTAAAAAACTGTCCGTAAAACTGAATTGAGAACACTAGCCGCCCGGAAGACGGACAACTTAAGTCTGGACTTTTGCCAGGCTTAAGGGATTAAAGGAAATAACCTCAGTGACTCGACTGAATCGGATCCTTACGGTCGTCGATAAAGCCCGTTTTGGTTTTCACATCGAAACCCCGCTTCTCCGGCATCGTACGGAAGATGTAGTCCCAGAAAGGTGAGGAGACACCATAGGCGGCATCCGACTGCTGATAGTGATGCAACGCATGATGCACCCATAGAAATTTTAGAAAATTTTTCGGCGGAGGAAAAGCATGTACCGAATAGTGCACGCACAGATATGAAGCGTACCCGGCCACAAAACCTGCGGTGAAAGGTATGCCATACTGCCCCATGATCAACCTATACATCAGAAAGAAACCGCCCGCCAGAACAATACTGACGATCGGAGGCATGGCCAGGCGGGTTTTGTCCTTCGGATAATCATGATGCGCGCCGTGCAGGACGTATTGGAGCCGCTCCTTTTTCGGTGTATCGGCTTCCATGTGGAAGGTATAGCGATGTACCAGATACTCGACCAACGTAAAAGAAAGAAAACCACCCAGAAATATCAGAATGCTCGCCCCGGCACCCAGTATACCATAGTAAAATGTGTACGCCAGCAGGATCACCGCAAGACCGTAAAAGATCGAAAGCGGCCAGGCAATATGCGTATGTGTAAGTTTCTCCAGGATCGGATTTTGAAAGACCCGGTTTTCTCCTTTGGGCTGATGTCCCATACAATCAGGAATTTAGGTCGCAAAGATACGATAAAATGAGGGTTGGGGTCAAGTCGGATATTATGCCTGAAAAATGAACATTCACCCTTCCCGAAAGTCCCGTCTCTACTTATACTTGTCATTTAGCCCTGTCCCGGCAAGGATCATGGGAATACACTTGTCCACCCGCCGCAGCCGGGTAGCTTCGGTTTTTGCCTCAGCTACATATTCCAGATACTCCCGCTGCCGTCCGGGTGTCAGTCCGGCATACCCGTCCCGAAGGGCGGTACTCTCTTTGAACGCCATCTCAAACTCGGCAGGTACGGCTACTGCTTTCTTCTTCTCCGGCCGGATCTCCTTGCCCGCTTTGGCATTTTTCAGGGCTTCCATCAAATACTCTTTGACCTGAGCCGGTTTGATATCGGCCACTGACGTCATCCGCCATTGCCGCAATCCACGTGTCCGTCCCTCCCCGGCATTGACCAACACCTTTGCTTTATCCTCCAGAAAGACTCCCTGGTAAAACCAAAGCGTGAAAAAGTGCTTAAATCCCACGATACCCACCACATTCTTACCATCCAGAGTATATACAGGTGCGCCCCATTTGACCTCTTCCTTCAGGCCGGTCGAAAGTATGATTTCACGGAGTAAGGTAAGCTCACTGCTCCAGGGCTTCATGCTTTCAATGATATCCGCAACAGATGATGCCGGTGATTTCATATTCCTGGAATACTTTCTGTAAAAATACGCATATCAACCAGCTACCAGCGTGCTTTCAGGCTTTGTTGGCCAGCTGGCCGCAAGCTGCATCGATGTCCTTGCCCCTGCTGCGGCGCACCGTGATCATGACATCCTTGTCACGCAGGCGACGGGCAAACCGGTCTACCTCACTCTCATCCGATTTTTCAAAGGGTACGCCCTCCACCGGATTGTATTCGATCACATTGACGCGGACAGGAAACTGCCTCCGGCACAAACGCACCAACTTGTCGGCATCCTCCAATGTATCATTAAATCCCCGCAAGGCGATGTACTCATACGAAATACGCCCGTGGGTCATCATATAAAAGTATTCGAGCGCCTCCATCAATGCTTGCAGGTTGTTGGACTCATTGATGGGCATGATCTGATTACGTTTGGCATCATCTGCGGCATGAAGGGAGAGGGCGAGATTGAACTTCACCTTCTCGTCCCCAAGTCGGCGGATCATCTTGGCAATACCGGCAGTGCTGACAGTGATTCGTTTGGGGGACCAACCCAGACCATGCGGGCTGGTGATCTGCGAGATACTTTCCATCACCGGACCAAAGTTGAGCAAAGGTTCTCCCATCCCCATGTAGACGATATTGGTGAGCGGATAGCCAAGTGATTCTATGCTGAGTTTGTTGGTATCAAAAGCCTGGTCATAAATTTCACCGGCGGTGAGGTTACGTATCCGGCCCATTCTGCCGGTAGCACAAAAGCTACACGTCAAACTGCAGCCCACCTGGGAAGAAACACATACGGTGGCTCGTTTATCTTCTACTACCGGGATCAGGACGGTCTCAATCTTATGACCATCATGCAGGGTGTATCTGGACTTGATGGTCCCGTCTGCACTCTGCTGCCGCAAGTCAAGCCGGATACTATGGTAGGTATATTTTTCGGCCAACATCTGACGCAGGGTCAACGGCACATTGGTCATGTCGTCAAATCCCTTTGCGCCGAGCTTCCACATCCATTCATATATCTGTTTTGCGCGGTAGGCGGGTTGGCCCATACCATCCAACGCAATTCGAAGATCGGTCAGGGTGAGGGTGCGGAGATCAGGTACGTTCATATAGGTTGATGGTAAGCGGGGTGTGTAAAATAGGACAGCGGCCACGACGCTCAAAATTGATTACATCATTTCCAACCGGTGCGGATTTAAATTGATCAGAGACGAACGGGTTCCGGTACATACTTCGTACGTTGGATACCGGTATACAGGCGGTGCCGGATCAAGCCCATCATCCGGAGACGATGCAGGATGGACACCCGCAATACGCCCAGACCATACTTCATACTCCTGGACAGATTGATGGATGAGGCTTCTTCAAAATACTTGGTGGGACAGGTCACCTCCGCAATTTGAAATCCGGCATAAATGATTTGAGAGAGCATTTCGTTGTCAAAGATGAAATCATCCGAGTTCGTTTCAAATGGGATCGCACGGAGTACCTCACCGCTAAAGGCCCGGTATCCGGTATGGTATTCAGAGAGTTTATAATTGACCATGATGTTTTGAAACAGCGTCAGAAACCGGTTGGCCCAGTATTTATAGAGGGGCATACCGCCCCGGAGTGCGCCTTTGCCGAGGATTCTGGATCCCAGCACGACCGGATAGAGATTATCACCGATGATGTTGACCATACTGGGAATGAGTAGGGGGGTATACTGGTAGTCGGGATGGAGCATGATGACGATATCCGCATTGATCTCAAGAGCTTTGCGGTAAAGGGACTTCTGATTGCCTCCATATCCCATATTTTGTTCATGCCGGATGATGTGGCGTATACCGAGTGTGCGGGCTTCTTCTACGGTGTTGTCCCGGCTGGCATCATCACACAGGATGACTTCATCCACAAGGTCATGGGGGATTTCGCGGTAAGTTCTGGCCAGGGTGCGGGAGGCGTTGTAGGCGGGGAGTACGACAACCACCTTTTTGTCCTTATACATGGCGCAAAGATAGGTGATCGGATGCACGGGTTGAAATGAAAAAGCCCCTACCGGATGGCAGGGGCTATTCTTTTTTGTCTGAAGCAGAACGAAGATTACTTCGTAGCAGAAAAGGAACTCATCAATTGGGTAAGGGCAGCCATTGCTGAATCTACGCCACCTTTGATGGAAGCATAAGAACCTTGCCAGTCTTTCAGGTTGTTGTTGCCGGTTGCAATCATGTCATTGAGTTCAGCCGTTTTGGCGTTTACATCACCATCAATTTTTCCAGCGGCCAGGCCGTCTTTGAGGGCTGTCATATCAGCTGATTTTTCTGTCCAGGTCTTGACAAAGTCATTGATGGACTGCTGCAGTGGAGCATAACCACTCAAAGCCTTGGTTACAGCTTCCTGAGCAGAGGCGAAGGCAGCAGTTTGTTCAGGCTTCAGTTTCTTAGCTACAGCGTCATCCAGTCTAACACCCGCGAGCGCTCTGGTGTAACCCGTAAGGTCGCTGCTGACCATTCCGGCGAAGTCGGTAATCGATTTGGTGGTGTTATCCCAGTTACCGGAAAGTTCTTCGATACCGGCACGGTGTTGCTCTACTCCTTTACAAGAGATCAGGAGAAGAGGGAGGGCAAACAAAAACAGTTTTTTCATGTCAAATGTGTTTTTTCAAATTGTGGGCGCAAAACTACGCTGTTTTACAAGATTCGTAAGATTTTTTTAACACAATTTTAAAGAATAGGTTCTCCTTTGGAATAATATTTTTTCGTATGGAAATTGATAAAATTTTATTTGGCAATTTCCAAAAAAGGGCACTTTTAAATGGAAAGAGCCCTGGAAATACGAATAAAAATATTCAGGAGTCAGGTGTAAAATGGTAAAAATGAAGGAAAAACCTCTGTCCGCAGGCCATTTTTGCTGCAAATGGACTTCGGACGAGGGCCTTGGCTTCGGACAGTGGGCCATCGCCAGCTGAAGTAATTCGGCTTTTTAACATTGTTCCAAACCTCCACATTAGAACCGTCATACCAATGTAGTTCGGGATGCGGCACGACCAGTTTATATCCTCTATCTTGAGATTTTTCTGATTGGCCTGTTAAAAGATCTACCGTGAAATGGTGAAATATTCCTTGATATCTTCCCTCACTTTCTGGTTGCTGACATCGATTGGAGCCGTAACTGCGCAGGATGGCACTTCCTACCTGCTACCTCCATCTATCATTACCGACATGATCCTGGCTGAGCCGGCACCTTCTGTCAACATCGATGACCGCGGGCAGTGGATGGTGCTATCTCGCTATGACGGATATCCTCCTATTGAAGAGCTCGCTCGTCCGGAGTTGCGACTGGCAGGTCTGCGAATGGATCCTCAAAATTTTTCGCCCAGCCGGATGCGATTTATCACATCCTTGCAACTACAGGACATGTCGACTGGTGAAACCCATTCCATTTCAGGTTTGCCAGATCCCCTAGCGGCAAGTCAGGTATCCTGGAGCCCGAAGCAGTCCAAAATAGCGTTCCTCCATGTTACACGGGAACGTGTCGACCTGTATATCATCGACCCCGTTTCTCGCAAAGCGAATAAAATAAACTCGTCCCCACTCAATACAATCACCGGTGGTTATCAATGGTACGATGAAGAAACCCTCATCTACAGGGCTGTAGTCAAACCTGCGGGTGAAGCTCCTCCAAGACCTTTGGCCCCAAAGGGTCCGGCTATTCAGGAAAACTATGGCCAAGCATCACCCCGCCCTACGTACCAGGATATGCTCCGAAGTCCGCATGATGAGGATCTCTTCCGTTTTTATACAACAACACAATTGATACGCAACACCCGTGGACAGGAGGTGCTGATTAACGACCCTGCGATCTATCAGCGTATCAGCATATCGCCGGACAAACAATACATGCTGGTGAAGACAATCCAACCGCCCTACTCTTATCTCGTACCGATGAGCGGGTTTCCTTCATCACTCGTCGTCATGGATATGGACGGACAGGTCGTTCGGCACCTTGCAGATCTGCCCTCTACCGAAACGGCCCCCAGTGGGTATGATAATGTGCAGCTTGTACCCCGTGGACATACCTGGCGTGAGGATATGGCCGCTACACTGGTATGGTGTCATCCTCTGGATAGTGGATTGATCAATCGCGCATCTGAATTCAGAGATGCCGTTTACACCTGGACTGCACCTTTTGATGACCAGCCCAAGCTGCTATGTAAGACAACCATGCGGTACAGAGGCATCACGTGGGGAAATGCGTCGGTTGCCCTTGTACTGGAGGGTCTCACAAGCAAACAATCCATTCAAACCAGCCTGCTTGATCCATCAAGTGGTGCAATGACCCTGCTTCAAACCCGGAACACGACTGACGCCTATTCCAATCCGGGGAATCCCGTGTTGATCCCCAACGAGTTTGACCAGGATGTGCTCTTCATCTCCAGAGACGGTAAGCTTCTTTTTAACAATACAACAGGTAGTTCGCCAAAAGGGGATCTTCCTTTTCTCATGTCATATGAGCTCGGAACAAAGAAAGCGGATACACTTTGGCGTTGCGGTCCTGATTATTTTGAAATGATCGTCAAAGTGCTGGATCCGGAACAATTGACATTGGTAACCCGTCGGGAGAATCAGACTGAGTTTCCAAACTATTGGCTGAAGCATCTCCGGCGAAGGATCGCTGACCGTCAGCTTACGTCCTTCAAAAACCCTTACCCTCAGATAGAGGGAATCACCAAAGAAAAAATCAGGTATAAGAGAGCCGATGGCGTGGACCTTACCGGGGACTTATATCTGCCAAACGGATACGAAGCACGTCGTGACGGTCCATTGCCGGTCATCCTCTGGGCATATCCGAGGGAATTTCAGTCCCGGGATGATGCAGCCCAAAATCGGGGGAGTGAAAACCGTTTTACCATGATGAATTGGGGGTCGCCGGTGTGTTATGCGACACAGGGATATGCGGTCCTCAATAATGCTGAAATGCCCATTGTGTCAACGGGTGAAGACAAGAAGCCGAATGATGATTTTATTGATCAGCTCCGGCTCAATGCGGAAGCAGCCATTCAAACCCTCAGTGATTTAGGCGTTGGCGATCGTGACCGGGTGGCCGTTGGCGGGCATAGTTACGGAGCTTTTATGGCAGCCAACCTGCTGGCTCATACAGATCTTTTCAAGGCTGGCATCGCCCGCAGTGGCGCTTACAATCGCTCACTGACACCCTTTGGCTTCCAAAATGAAGACCGCACTTATTGGGAAGCTCCGGATGTGTATCATGAGATGAGTCCATTCTCTTATGCTCACCGTATCAAGGCACCGCTTCTGCTCATCCATGGTGATGCAGATAACAATACTGGCACATATCCTATCCAGAGTGAACGTATGTTTAATGCCATAAAAGGGCACGGAGGTACAGCGCGCTTTGTGAGTTTGCCGCATGAGAGTCATGGCTACCAGGCACGGGAAAGCATTCTTCATACGCTGGCGGAGCAATTACACTGGCTGGACAAATACGTAAAAGGGGCAACCGGAAAAAGCTAACCTCCCATGCGGAAGTTTGCAACGTCCAATCTATCATCGAAAGGACGAATTAATTTCCTCCAACGCCTCCACCCCCGGCATCAACTCTTCACGGGTCAATGCATTGAGGGGCACATCGACTGTGTTGAGTATCTCATGTACTTCGGGCTGCACCTGATCCACAAAGAGTAATCCGGTCAATACCTCGCCTTTCAGATTGGAATTATGGATCGCATTGATGGCAGACAGGCGGTCCCGTGGATCCCATCCTTCAGCGAGTGAAGTCAGATGTATTACTGATCCGTCATGCATTTCAATATTTCTGGACTCACCTGGCGGTACAGCGGCAGAAATCTCGTCCCGCTCCGGCACGAAATCCGCAATGGCGGTGGCATCCATATGATCACGGATATACGAGTATGATTTGGTTGATGTCGTCGTATTATTAAATGTCACACAGGGTGAAAGTACATCGATCAGAGCAAAACCATTATACGCGATACCTGCTTTGATCAATGGCACCAACTGATCCTTGTCTCCTGAAAAGCTGCGGGCCACGAAACCGGCACCCAATTCCAGGGCCAATCCTGCAAGATCAATCGAACTGAACATTGTTGGCACACCGGCCTTCCCTATTGAGCCAATATCGGCTGTGGCGGAATCTTGTCCTTTCGTAAGACCATAGCAGCCATTGTTCATCACAATGTAGATCATGTTGAGATTGCGGCGAATGACGTGTGCAAACTGCCCCATGCCGATGCTGGCCGAGTCACCGTCACCACTCACCCCGATATAGGTCAACGCCTTGTTGGCCAGTACCGCGCCAGTGGCCACGGAAGGCATGCGGCCATGGACCGAATTAAATCCATGGCTTTGAGAAAGGAAGTACGTTGGTGTCTTGGACGAACACCCGATCCCTGACACCTTGGCTACACGATGTGGTGGAAGGGACAACTCGAAGCATGCCTGCACGATCGCAGCGCTGATGGAGTCATGTCCGCAGCCGGCGCAGAGGGTCGAGAGCGCTCCTTCATAATCTTTCTTTGAATATCCAATCGCATTGACAGCGGATGACGGATGACGAAAGGATGGTTTTATATAACTCATGTTGGTGCTGTTGTGCTTGTTAATAGTGAGGGCTTGGGGGGTAGTGTTTAGTGTTTAGTGTTTGGTGTTAAAACGGACAAAATGTTTAAAATGAGGTATTGATATTTTAGGGATTTTGGTTTGTGCGGTGAAATAAATCTTCAATCAACGAACTCACCTTCACACCTTCTAATCTTCTAACCTTCTAACCTTCTAATCTTCTAACCACTTAACCATTTTCACGCATCATACTTTGTATCTGCTGTAAAATCTTCCATCAAACGGCTTGTTGCGGTTGAGGGATATGGCTGTGTATCAGACGTACGATATGATCTGCGGTGATCGGAAAGCCATCATAGTTGAGGATGGATATCAAACGGCGTGGATCGATGTCCAATTCGTTGATCAGGATACTTCTCATCTGACCATCCCGGTTTTGCTCCACCACAAATACACGTTCGTGATCGAGAATGAAGTCCGTCACTGCCTGCGGAAAGGGTGCTGCTTTGAGTCGCATTCCGTCAAGATGTATGCCCTGACGTCGTAACTGATCCATGGCTTCCAGTGCTGAGTCGGTCGTGGTGCCAAAAAAGATCATACCCTCCTCTCCGCCATTCGGACTAGGGTAGTACTGCGGGGCAGGTACAAGCGTTTTGGCGGTGTTGAATTTTTTCACCAATCGGTCCATATTTCGCACATAGGAACCGGCATCCTCGCTATACTTGGCATACTCATTACGTGAGGTGCCACGGGTAAAGAAGGACCCCTTGGTCGGGTGCGTCCCGGGTAGTGTCCTGTAGGTAATCCCGTCACCATCCACGTCCAGATAGCGTCCAAATTTTTCTATTTTATCCAGTTCTTCTGCATTCAGGACTTTGCCCCGGTCATACGACCTGTTGGGGTCCCAATAAAGTGCATCACTGACGTGGTCATTCATCCCCAGATCCAGATCTGTCATCACCATGATAGGTGTCTGCAGGCGTTCCGCAAGATCAAAGGCTGTAGCCGTCATTTCAAAACACTCTGCGGGTGTGGATGGAAACAACAATACATGTTTGGTATCCCCATGTGAGGCATAAAAAGCCAGTGTGATATCAGATTGCTGCGTACGTGTAGGCATGCCAGTGGAAGGGCCTGTCCGTTGAACATCTACGAGTACCGCGGGTATTTCTGCAAAGTAAGCCAACCCTAAAAACTCATTCATCAACGAAACACCCGGACCACTCGTGGCTGTAAAAGCACGCGCACCGTTCCAATTGGCACCAATCACGACGCCTATCGCTGCCAGTTCATCCTCGGCTTGTATAATGGCAAATTTACTTTTGCCGGTATCCTTATCGACCCGTAGTTCTTTGCAATATTGTTCAAAGCCATCGGCTACGGATGTCGAAGGCGTGATCGGATACCAGGCCATAACTGTAGCGCCTCCATAAACGGCGCCCAGGCCACATGCGGTATTGCCATCGATCATGATCTTACCGCGATTCATATCGAGAGGTGAGACCCGGAAAGGTAGCGGACAATCCCAATTCGTCAAGGCATACTCCATCCCCAGGTCTAAAGCTTTGACATTGCTTTGGACGATTTTATCTTTTCCGGGAAACTGATCCCGAAGCAATCCCACAATGACCTCTTTGTCAATATTCAACAAAGCCGAGAGGGCACCGACATAGATGATATTTTTGAACAGTTGTCTGAAGCGGGGCTCAGAAAAATTATTATTACTCAACTCCATAAGCGGAATCTCGAGATACTGAAGATCAGCTCTTCGCTTGTCTTTTGGTAATGGCCAGGTGCTGTCGTACAAAAAATATCCTCCGGACATCGTGTCGTTTATATCCTGATCCATACTCTGTGGATTGACACTGACCATGAGATTGATCCCATCCCGTCGGCCTATATATCCATGCCCGTTGATTCGTACTTCGTACCATGTCGGCAAGCCCTGGATGTTGGAGGGAAAGATATTTTTGGCCGATACCGGTACTCCCATGCGGAAGATCGACTTGGCAAACAAGGTATTGGCACTGGCAGAACCGGTACCATTGACATTGGCAAACCTGATCACAAAATCATTTACCCCACCGCTTGCATGCATACATGAGACGCTTTAGTAACATTATAAAAGAATTGCTGCATATCCCATGCAGCGGTGGGGCACCGCTCAGCACAGAGTCCGCAATGCAGACATACATCCTCATCTTTGACCATCACACGGCCGGTCGGTAAAATGTCAGACACATACAAATCCTGTGACGTGTTCAAGGCCGGCATAAGGAGTCGCATCCGAAGGTCATCCTCTTCGCCATTCACTGTAAAGGTGATGCAACTGGTCGGGCAGATATCCACACAGGCATCACACTCAATGCAACGGCTACGCTCAAAGACGGTCTGTACATCGCAGTTGAGACATCGTTCTGCTTCTGCAAAGCCGGTGAGTTTGTCAAAACCGAGTTCGACTTCGACTTTTCGATTCTGGAGGGTGATCTCCTTGCTGGCGTGCGGAACCAGATAGCGGCGATCATCCACGACGAAGTTGTCATAACTCCATTCGTGAATACCCATCTTGAGACTGTAGATATTGGTCATCGGATCAGGGCGGTCTGCTACGGAAGTTCCGTTGCAAAACAATTCGATAGAGACAGCAGCCTGATGGCCATGCGCCACGGCCGTGATGACATTCTCAGGGCCAAAGGCAGCATCCCCTCCAAAGAAAACCTTAGGCAATGAGGACTGGAAGGTTGTTTTATTGACGACCGGCATTTCCCATTCACCAAATTCGATCCCAAGATCACGCTCGATCCAGGGAAATGCGTTGTCCTGCCCGATGGCCATGAGGACATCATCGGCTTCGATAAATACATCTGGCTCACCGGTTTCCACCAGTTTGCGTCGTCCGTTTTCGTAGATTGCTTCAACCTTAGAAAACATCATGCCTTTCATCACACCATTTTCCACCACAAAGGATTTAGGATTATGGAGGTTGTAGAACGGGATGTCTTCGTGTTGGGCGTCTTCAATTTCCCACGGAGAGGCCTTCATATCATCAAACGGGCTGCGGACTACCACCTTGACATCTATACCACCAAGCCGGCGGGCTGTACGGCAGCAGTCCATCGCGGTATTACCACCCCCTACAACGATCACTTTTCTTCCAATTTTTTCTATGTGGCCAAACGCCACACTCGCGAGCCAGTTGATCCCGATCTGGACATGATCCGCGGCATCCCATCTGCCCGGTAGATTTGGCAAGTCTTTGCCCCGGGGTGCTCCGGTACCGACAAAGACAGCATCATAGTCTTTGTCCAGGATATCCTTCATGCTGGAGACGTAGGTCTTGAAATGCGTATGGATACCCATGTCCAGAATATAGTTGACTTCCTCATTGAGTACTTCTTCCGGCAGTCTGAAGGAGGGAATCTGGCTGCGCATAAATCCGCCAGCCGCGATTTGCTCATCATAGAGATGAATTTCGTATCCGAGAGGTGCAAGGTCGCGGGCCACGGTCAGGGAAGCAGGTCCACCACCGATCAAGGCAATTTTCTTTCCGTTGGGAGTAAAGGGACCCCGGGGAATCCGGCTGCTGATATCTCCTTTAAAGTCAGCCGCTACACGCTTGAGTCTGCAGATGGCCACAGGCTTCTCCTCAACTCTGCCTCTGCGGCATGCCGGCTCACAGGGACGGTCACACGTCCGGCCCAGGACCCCGGGAAAAACATTGGATTCCCAATTGATCATATAGGCATCATCATACCTTTCCAGGGCGATCATCCGGATATACTCCGGAACCGGCGTATGGGCAGGACAGGCATATTGACAATCAACAACTTTATGGAAATATTCGGGATCTGAAAGATCTGTAGGTTTCAAGATGAATGGCGTTGAATCATGTTTGAGTAATATAGAAGGGTGAAAATTAGTGAAAAATTTAAGGTGCGCATGCTTTGCGGAGCAATCGTCGGTTCAGGCCAAATCCTTTACATTTGATTTCCCTTTCCGCATTTACCTCTGGTATATACATGAGACTTTTTCATATATCTTTTCTCTTCATATTTGGCTGCTTAGCGGGTTGTCGGCCTGATCACAAAGCCAGCATCTTTGCCCGTAAAGCCCAATATGGTGAAGAAATACGATTGCAAAACAATGGTGCATATCAATGGGGGGAAAAGGCTCTTGAGGCAACAGCCCGTGATACGGAGCGGTTTACCCCCCGGCCAACCGTGACGTCCAGGTTTCTGGCGCTGACCTTTACCGCTATGTATGATGCATGGTCGAGATTTGATGACAAGGCCTCTCCAGTTTACCTGCAACACGTGGACAGACGTCCCGCATCAGATCGTCATGAGAAAAATAAGGAGGTCGCGGTCAGCTATGCCGCCTATGGCGCCCTGTGTGAATATTTTTTTTTGGATACCCTGCTATTCCGGGAGCACATGATCAAACTGGGGTTGGATCCTGACCGTCGAAGTGAAGATCCATCCACTCCTGAAGGCATCGGCTACCTTGCCGCGAAAGCCGTCATCGAAGCAAGGAAGAAAGACGGTTCCAATCAATATGGGGATGAACCATCCTCAGATGACCAGCCATATACAGACTACACCGGTTATCAACCTGTCAATACGGCAGATAAAAACACACACCCCGACCGTTGGCAACCCAAATATTTTGCAGATAGAAAAGGCGGAAAATTTGCCCCGGGATGCCTGACCCCACATTGGCACCGCGTCAAACCCATAGCACTAGGTTCTGCTGATAGGTTTAGGTCACCTCCTCCCCCTTCAATGGGCTCCGCACAATTGAAGCAGGAAGTCAGGGAAGTAGTTGAATTGCAAGCGACCCTGACGCCGGACCAAAAGGCATTGGTTGAATTTATGCGTGACGGTCCTGCATCTGTTCAGCAGGCAGGTCATTGGTTGAAGTTTGCCATGAATGTCTCTGTTCGGGACCACCACTCGTTGGATCAGGATATCCTTTTGTTTTTTCTCACGGAGGTTGCCGCGATGGATGCGTTTATAGCTTGCTGGGATACCAAGATGCATTATGATTTTGCTCGTCCGCAAGCCCTGATACATCATGACTTCAAAGGCCAGGATATTTATGGCTGGGCAGGCCCGGAGCAGGGATGGAGGACCCTCAAAGGTGAGGAATGGAGGCCGTATTCACCCGATGAGTTTCTCTGCCCGGCATTTCCCGCTTATGTCTCGGGACACAGTACGGTAAGCGGTGCGTGCTCTGAAGTACTGAGATTATTTACAGGAGAGGATCATTTTGGTGAAAAAATAAAATGGGTGCCGGGGCACCTGACAGAGCCTGATCATGTCGGTGATACGGTGGTGATTGAAATGCCCACATTTTCCGCAACAGCTGAAATGGCCGGTATTTCAAGAGTCCTGGGCGGTTATCATATCCAGGCGGACAATGTGGAAGGGCTGGTGCTTGGAAGAAAAGTGGGAAATGAAGTATATACGTGGTATTTAAAAAAAATGACGGGTATCGAGCCTGAGTAGTAGCGGTGAGTATGTGAAACGCGCATGCCCGTCTTACCTTTCAAGAATAAAATCAGTGGCCATATCCCTTTTCCGCCTGAAGGTATATGGGCACTCAACATCCTCCTGCTTTTTTTCGATCCAATGAGAGGCTCAAGACTATCGGAAATCAACAGGTCATGGAGTACACAATGGAGATGCACGGTGTCACTAAATTGAAATTGACTATGTTCGTGCCACGACAACTATATGATCACCACTGAAGAAATCATATCATTGATCCGGCGCCGGGATGAAAAGGGAATCTCCCTTTTGTATGATCGGTATGCTGACCCTCTGTATGGTATGATCAGTCACATGCTGGCCGATGATGGTCTGGCGGAGGATGTGCTTCAAAGAACCATGCTCAAGGTGTGGAATTCGATTGAAGGTTTTGATGCATCGAAGGCTTCTTTGTTCACCTGGATGAGTACTATCGCCCGCAATACGGCGCTGGATCAAAAAAGACTCCGCTCATATCAGGATCGTCAAAAAACCATATCAACGGAGGAGATCGTATATAGACCAGCAGTACGTACACCGGAAGGCGTATCTATGGATGTGGCAAATCTCCTTCAGGGATTGGAGGATTCACAGCGGTTAGTGCTGGAGTATGCGTATTTGAAAGGCTATACACAACAGGAAATTTCTGACGAGTTGGGCTGGCCTCTCGGGACTGTCAAGACTCGTCTGCGTGCGGCCATCGGTGTACTGCGCGAACAACTACGACATGAAAAGAAATATTTTTTGGGGCATTCTGGATTGCCTTCACTCATACTGATGATACGGTGGGTATAGAAGACATCAGGGCATCGGGCATTTTGGAGCTATACGTCTTAGACCAGCTCTCCCCGGCTGAAAAAGCTGAGGCAGAACGCTATTTAGAGATGTACCCTGAGCTTCTGCGGGATGTCCGGGAGATCGAATTGAGTCTGGAAGTCCTGGCGATGAGTACTGCGAGAGCCGCTCCGGCAGGATTAAAAGAAAAGCTACTCAGTGAAATACGAAGTCAGGCCGGTCAAACGGATTCTTCATCCCGGACAAAGAAGGAACGAAACCAAAACTGGAAATATCTGGCCTTCCTACTGGCGATGAGTACGCTGCTCCTTGGATATTTTTTCTGGAAAAAAGATCGGGCGCTTGATCGAATACAGGAGGAAATCGCTTTGTTGCGTGATACCTGCACTCAAACTCAAGAGCAGCTTACCGAACAACTCCGTATACTTCAGCAATTGACCTATCCTGAAAATCAGATCCTGCATTTTACGGCTATGCCGTCCTTTGCCCAAACGGACCTCTATTTCCATCATAACGCGACATCGAAACGGAATTTTATTCAGGTCCGACAATTGCCACCAAAATCGGAAGAACAGCAATATCAACTCTGGGCGCTCAAACCCGCTCAGGCGCCTGTTCCTCTTGATGTTTTTGATGCCCCGCTGACCGGAATTATAGAAGTCGAATACGTTGAGGAAACCCCTACTTATGCGATCACCATCGAACCCCGTGGTGGACGGGAAACCCCTACGCTGGAAAATCTTATCGGTACAGTCGGAATACAATAATCTGAAAACCTGAACTTCCCTTTTCTATTGGCGGCAAAGCCGGAAAGACGGTCGGGCCCAACTATTTATTCCTTTGGCCCGTCAAGAAACAAATCTAATTGAGTCTGATTTAAATCCTTGTATTTGTAGCTTCTTCGGTGCTCCGGTGTAAGACCTAGCCGGGAGATTGTCGCCCGGTGTATATCCGTTGGATATCCTTTATTCTGATGCCATCCGTACTCCGGATATGATGCATGAAGTTCAAGCATATATTCATCGCGGTGGGTTTTGGCCAATACGGACGCGGCAGCGATGGATCTGAAACGTGCATCACCGGAAATAATACATTGATGTGGTATAGTTTCATACGGATAAAATCGGTTGCCATCCACCAGTATAAAATCGGGTTTTTGATCCAATGACCTAAGGGCATTGTGCATGGCTTGAATGGAGGCTCTCAGGATATTGATCCGGTCGATGACCCTGGCTTCGACTGAGGCCACTGCCCAGGCAATAGCTTTTTGCTCAATCAGGATTCGCATCCGGTATCGATCTTCAGCACGTAATTGCTTGGAATCATTCAATCCTGGACATCTGAAGCCATACGGCAAGATGACTGCAGCCGCAAATACAGGTCCGGCCAGACAACCCCGACCAGCTTCATCACAGCCGGCCTCGAGCCTTCCTTTTTCCAGATATGGTTTTAGTTTTGCCACTGTGGCAAGAATAGTGGTTTTTTTCAAAACCTTGCTTTCTCAAAGACTGATTACTTTGATTTCGACACGTCGGTTTTGGCTCCTGCCTGCTGGTGTGGTATTGGTACTCACCGGTTGTGTACTTCCCATACCACTGGATTGCAGTCTCTCACGACTGATCCCTTTAGCGACCAGCCACTGCATCACTGCTGTGGACCTCCGGAGGGATAGTTGCTGATTGTACCCGACAGAACCTACCATATCCGTATGGCCGATAATTTCGATACGCATGGTAGGATGTTTTTTTAGAAATGCAAGGAGCTGCTGAAGTTGGATCATCGCCCGTGGCATGAAATCCGAACGGTCATGCTCGAAGTAAATCCGGCTAAGACTTACGATCTCTCCTGCTTTCGGAATAAAATGATCAAGTGGCGATTCTATTTGCGGGGGCGTGATGACCGGGGGTATTTTAAAGAGCCTGACATCATCGATATAGTAGTACCCATATTGCAGGTCACTTCTGACCGGAGGTTTGGTTTGACTATTAGCATCGGTTTGGAAGTTGCCGATCAGGAGATATGACCCCGCATGGCTGGCGACGAAATGCCCTGACCATCGATACCACTTTCCATCCGATGGGAGAAACCGGTCGAGAGATAGGGCGGGTTCGAGGAAAATGGGGTTATGCGCCGCCTCTTCTATTTCATGGTCACTAAAACCCAGGCTGATATTTCGCACGAACACGGATTTCTGCAGATGAGACAGCATACACGAGAACCCATAGCGTTGACCAGGCACCAGTGGTTCAGCCAGCTGGACCTGAATATACTCTCTGCAATGCGGCTTGCCTTTGTCACATCCGTAGACGGTAATACCGGCATGGGACACACCCTGGTAGGAGCGGATTTTGCCAAACCCGACAGCGGCCCAACTGGGAGGCACCTTGACTTTGGGGCCATATATATCAGGTGAAGCGGCGGTAGGTGACGTCCAGTACATGGCGACTCTGGAGAAGTCTTTACCGGAGTAATACCATCCTGTTGGTTCGTCGGAATAAAGTTCGAATCCGGGATTGGGGACGATATTGTCGGTGAGGGTTTTTTGGGAGTGGGCAGATAGGGGATAGAGGAAATGCAGGCAGAGGAACAGATACAGTGGTGTATGAAAACCTTGCTTCATTATAAATGGATAACGTATGAAGTTAGAGGGTGATTATGGGTAGGGAGGGGTGGGAAAGCAGATGGGGATTAAGGCGATTAAATTGTATTAAGTAATTATATATCATAAAATTACATGTTAGTTTAATTTTTAATGTTAACGTATGTTGCAAATTTAACTTTTTGTGCTGAAACCCCCTATCTTTCATTTTTTTTCACCACCGAAAACAACCCACCATGGCCTACTCCAAAGCTCATCTCTTTGACCCCTCCTCCGTCCAGCAATCCTTCTGGTCCAAAGCCCTCGCCCATCCCGCCCGCATCAGGATCCTCAAACACCTCCTGGCCAATGGGACCACCCCATTTTTTATCCTCGCCAAAAAAATACCCCTCGCCCGATCCACCGTTTCCCAGCACCTCAGAATCCTCCGCCGTGACGGACTCATCGAATCATTCGAAATCTATCCGCACACCTATTATACACTTCATCAGAAACGCTGCAAAGAACTGGCGCTACGACTCAAAGACCTTAATGGTGCTTTTGCTTCCACATGATGATAGGGTGTTTTAAAAACACAATGGTCTTGATACCCCTTTGTTAAAAATGGCTAATCCAGGTTGACTGACCCTCTACTGGTACCATTTTTCTTACTTTTGACCCATGTGCAACCGAAAGCAAACATATACCCGGCGATGGGTCCTTCTTTCGATCAGCACCAACCGACCTATCGACATACCACTTACCCTCTGAGGGTTTTACGCATACTTATATGAATCAGGAAAAAAGATTTTCCCTTATTACAGGCTGGATTGTATTTACCATTGCCTTTATCGTCTATTATTTCAGTGTCGAACGCACCGGAAGTCTTTGGGACTGTGGTGAATTCGTTTTGGGAGCTTTCAAACTTCAGGTCGTCCACCCACCGGGAGCACCTCTCTTCCTGCTGATCGGACGCATCTTTACCTGGTTTGCTGAAATACTCAGCAATGATCCTCAGGACATTGCATTCGCTGTCAATCTCATGTCTGCTGCCTGCAGCGCTCTGGCGGCGGCGCTGGTGGCCTGGACGACCATCATATTTGCCCGATTGGCAATGGTTGGACGCGATCAGGCCCTGAATCTCGAACAAACTCTCGTCACGTGCGGCGCTGGACTGGTCGCCGGATTGGCTACCGCTTTTTCAACCTCGATCTGGTTTAGCGCCGTTGAAGGTGAGGTGTATGCCATGTCTACCATGTTTACGACGCTGACCGTTTGGGCCGGGGCCAAATGGTATGGCATGGAAGATACACCGGATGCGGATCGCTGGCTGATCCTGGCTATTTATGTCGCCGGTCTCTCCATTGGCGTACACTTGCTCAGTTTGTTGGTTTTTCCGGCATTGGGACTGCTGTATTATTTTAAAAAATACAAAACCTTCTCGATCGGTGGGCTGATCCTGGCCATGTTTCTCGGCGCCCTGATGATCCCGGTCATCCAAAACATAATAATTGTGGGGATTCCCAAATTATGGGCGAATATGGAGTTGCTTATGGTCAATGGCTTGGGTATGCCTTTCCATACCGGTATTTTCCCCACTCTGATCATCATCGGTGGACTTTCTTTCCTGGGGATACGCTGGGCGCGAAAAAATAATCATGGTCTGGCCGAGCGACTCATCGTCTCTATGGTCCTTCTGGTCATCAGTTTTTCAACCATCGGAGTCGTCGTGATCCGGGCTAATGCCAACACGCCGATCAACATGAACAACCCCAGCGATGCCATGCGATTGATTCCGTATATCAATCGGGAGCAATATGGCGAACGCCCTTTACTTCGGGGACCCCATTACGACGCCTCTCCAGTCGATACCCGTCGCGAAGAACGCTATGGCCGTGTAGGCAACCGCTATGAAGTCGTGGATCAAAAACTCTCCTATATCTACCGCGATGAAGACAAAATTCTTTTCCCGCGAATCAGCCATAGTGACGGAAGCAGACCCACCCTCTACCGCCGTTGGATGGGTGATGCTCAGGGGAAACCCAGCATGGCATTCAACCTGGAGTTTCTGTTCCGTTACCAGATCAACTGGATGTACTGGCGATATTTTATGTGGAATTTTGCCGGCAGAGCAAATGGCGAGCAAGGCACCGAACCGTGGAACCCCCGAAGTGGCCATTGGATATCGGGCTTCCAGTCTCTTGACAGTGCCCGCCTGTTCAATATGGAGAAAATGCCGGAAACCATGCGCAATCATCAGGCCCGTAACCGATATTTCTTCCTGCCCCTGATCTTTGGTATCATCGGTCTCATCTTTCAGTTCAATCGCCGGAAAAGAGATTTTACCGCCTTGCTCATGTTGTTCCTCTTTACAGGATTAGGGATAATTTTTTATTCGAACCAACCTCCCAACGAGCCCCGTGAACGGGACTATGTATTGGTCGGATCTTTCTTCACCTTCTGTATGTGGATTGGCCTGGCCGTTCCGGCGATATATTCGTTTTTAAAATCAAAACTTGCCGCACTCGGCGGAGCCACGCCTGTACTGGCATCTGTACTGGTATTGTCAGCTCCGGCCATTATGGTGTTTGAAAATTTTGATGACCATAGCAGAAGATATCACTCCGCCGCGCGGGATTATGCCAGCAACTTCCTGGAATCGCTGGATCCTAACGCTATCATGTTTACCTACGGAGACAATGATACCTATCCGCTCTGGTATGCGCAAGAGGTAGAGGGTATCCGACGTGATGTCAGAATTGTCAATCTAAGTCTTATTGCCGTGGATTGGTACATCGAAGGATTGCGGCGAAAGATTAACGACTCTGCTCCACTCAAACTCACTATCCCAACAGAGGCATACAGGGGGAATAAACGAAATCAGCTTTTTTTCCTCCCCGGAAAGAGCTCCACTAATGAGATGCCTTTAGATCAGGCCTTACAATTCATTGCCAAGGACAATCCGCAAAATATTCAGGGCACAAAGTTGGAGACCTATCTGCCGTCCAACAATCTGTACATTCCAGTCGACCCCGGCAGGGCACTGGCTTCAGGCTGGGCTTCAGCAGCGGACAGTGACGCCATCGTGACAAAAATTCCGATCACGATAGACAAACAATATATCACCAAGGATCAATTGGCTGTGCTGGATGTCATCATGAGCAATGTGTATGATCGTCCTGTATATTTTTCAGTTACATGTCAGGAGTCAAAACTCATGAACATCAATGACTATACCCAGATGGAAGGATTAGGCCTCCGGATCATTCCGGTCAAATCGCCCAGCCAACAGGAATTCTATATCTATGGCAGTGGACGTGTCGACCTGGATAAAGTATATGACCGTGTCGTGAATAAATGGCGCTGGGGTAATTTTGATAAAAAGCGTCTGTATGTAGATCATAGTTATGGCGCCAGCGTGCAGGCCCAGAAAATGATTATCTGGCGTGCTTCTGAACAAATGGTCAATACCGGCCGTAACGAAGACGCTATTGCGATCACGGATAAGTTTTTTGAAGGTTTCCCTCACATGAATTTCTCCTATGATGCCCGTACGATGCCGCACATCAATGTCTATATCCGGGCCGGTGCTTTTGACAAAGCCAAACAACATATGCGGATCCTGGCGAACGAAACGGTGGAATACATGACCTTCTTTGATTCGCTGGATGATGATGATCTCAAGGCCGGATTCAGTCTCGATTACAGACTCTTCAATAATGCCGTATCCGAAATCCTCCGGACATCAAAAGCCATGAACGATGATGCCTTCGCCCAGGAAATGGAGGCACTGCTCGGACCCTACAGTATGGCCCCACCCTTGAATTGATCATATATGGAGGATAAAAAAACACTTGCTAAAATTGCCATCGGGGCAGACCATGCCGGTTATCGGTATAAGCAAACCATCCTGCACTGGCTGCAAACCTACGGGTATGAGATTTTCGATGCCGGGACGAATAGCGAAGACGCTACCGATTACCCGGATCATGTCCATCCGGTCGCCGATGCCGTAGAGCAGGGTGATGCGCGTTTCGGCATATTACTTTGCGGATCAGGCAACGGTGTAGCGATGACTGCCAACAAACACCAGGGTATCCGTGCTGCCTTATGCTGGACTGAAGAGATCGCCGCATTGGCCCGGAAGCATAATGATGCCAATATTCTGGCTATTCCGGCCCGATTTGTTTCCGAAGGGCTGGCCTTGGCGATGGTCCGTACCTTCCTACAGACTCCTTTTGAAGGCGGGAGACATCAGCGTCGCGTTGATAAAATAAAGTGCAGCTGAAACCCATCTGTACTTTGTTTCGTTTTCTTTCGAAAGGACAGACATGCCGGATGATCATTTGCCCATCTATGTCCCCTGGGCCCATAATATGACGCAGACCAGAATGGCAGACCCACAGTATTTATAAGAATATAAAACCATTCGTATGTATAAACTTTCAGGACTTATAAAGTTGCTAATGCTCCTGCTCGTACACGTTTCAGTAAAAGCACAGTATTTAACACCCTCCGCGCAGTATGCCTCCACGATCATGGCAGATGCATTGAAGGAACATGTGTATACGCTGGCTGGTCCTGAATATGAAGGCCGGGAAACGGGTACAGATGGCAATCTGAAAGCTGCAGCGTATATCGCATCCCAATTGGCCGGGGCCGGCATACCTCCACTTCCGGGTGTTGCGAGTTACTATCAGGAAGTAGCGTTTTCGACCATCAAATGGAATACCATTTCCTTACTGGTGGATGACCTTCCGATTGATCACCTGAAAGATTTCATGTCTGTCCCGGTATATTTTCCTGAACAAACGCAACCCATGCGAATCAACGCCTTTACCTTCCTGGGATATGGTATTGACGATCCTCAATATTCAGACTATAAAGGAGTGGATGTAAAAGGTAAACATCTGCTGATCTATGGCGGAGAACCTATCGCTGCTAATGGCCGGTACCGGATTAGCGGCACCGATACCGTATCCGAATGGTCAACTAATCCTTTCATTAAAGCTACCGTAGCTAAAAAAGCCGGGGCAGCTTCAATATGGATCATTGAAAATAATCTGCGGGAAATGGTGTCGTATGCCCGAAAAAATATGTTGTCCGGCACGATGCTGATGGGATCTCCCGAAGCTCTGATGAATAATTATCTTCCACATGCTATCATTTCGCCCGCTTTGGGTCAGCAATTGACTGGCAAGAAACTCAAAAAGGTCATCGCCCTCCGGGAAAAAATATCAAAAACCGGCAAACCGGCCCACACCACCATACCGGCTGACATCCGCCTTACTGCTACCCATCAGATCAAGTCCACACCCGGTCTCAATGTACTGGGGTATATAGAAGGTACGGATCCGGCCCTCAAAGATGAACTGGTCATCGTCACCGCCCATTATGATCATCTGGGTATGCGGGGCAAGGATATTTTTTTTGGTGCTGATGACAATGCGTCCGGCACAGGTGCCGTCATCGAAATAGCACGTGCATTTGCCCAGGCTAAAGCCGGAGGACAGGGTCCTCGCCGAAGTGTCCTTTGTATGCTGGTCACCGGAGAAGAAAAAGGACTCCTGGGATCCCAGTACTATGCCGAGCATCCTATATTTCCCCTTGAAAAAACCGTAGCCAACATCAACATAGATATGATAGGCCGTGTCGATAAAAAACATCCCGACCCCCACTATACCTATGTCATTGGCTCTGACCGCCTGAGCACAGAGCTCCACGACATCAATGAAGAGGCTAACCGTATGTATACACAGCTTGAACTCGACTATACCTACAATGCCGACGACGATCCCAACCGGTTTTATTACCGTTCAGATCATTACAATTTTGCAAAAAACGGCATACCGGCTATTTTTTACTTCTCCGGCGTGCATGACGATTACCACCGTCCTTCTGATACACCTGACAAGATCCTGTATGATAAAGCAGTCTCCATCACACGACTGGCATTCCATACCACATGGGAACTTGCCAATCGGGATGAGCGGATCAAAGTCAATGTGACCGGCAGAAATTAATACTGGAAATGCAAGATCGGACAGCGTTGCAGCCCGGGACTTTGTCACATGAGCGTCTCCTCCAGATGATCCAGCAAACCCGGATAATCCGTAGTATAATGCAGCCCACGACTTTCCTTCCGCATCGACGCAGACCGTGTCACCAGATAGGCGATCGTAATCAGATTGCGCAACTCACACAATTGAGGTGACAGCGTAGTGGTGTTGTAGAGGTTCTCAGTTTCTTTATTGAGAAGCCACAGCCGGTCCAGTGCTCGTTGCAGTCGTACATCGGACCGCACGATACCGACATAGCTGCTCATAATATCCTTGAGTTCCTTCCAACTTTGCGTAATCAGGACCATCTCGCGGGGATCTGTAGTTCCCGTCGCATTCCATTTTGGAATATTCTCGTTAAACACATTTTGGTCTATATGGTCCTCTATATCTGACGCGATGTTATGCGCATAGACCAGACCTTCCAGCAGGGAATTGGAGGCCAAACGATTGGCACCGTGTAATCCGGAGGCCGTACATTCTCCGGCAGCATACAGGTGTTCGATCGAGGTCCTTCCGATACGGTCCACTAAAATACCACCACAGAAATAATGACACGCCGGCACGACCGGGATCATGTGCGTGGCAGCATCATATCCCTCTTCCAAACACTTTTCATAAATATTGGGAAAATGATTTCGGAAAGCCTCCATATCCAGATGGCGACAATCGAGGTACACAAATTCATCTCCCAGCCGCTTCATTTCATTGTCAATCGCCCGCGCCACTATATCTCTTGGGGCCAGACTTTTTCTGCCATCATACTTATGCATAAACTCCTCCCCATCACGGGTACGAAGTATACCCCCAAACCCGCGCACGGCCTCTGAAATCAGGAATGCCTGACTTTCAACTGCAGGATTATAGAGTGAGGTAGGATGAAACTGCACAAATTCCATATTGCTCATCCGTCCCTTAGCCCTGTACATCATCGCCATACCATCACCAGTGGCCACGAGCGGATTGGTCGTCGCCCGGTAGATCTGTCCTGCACCACCGGTGGCGAGTACTGTCACCCGGGCCAGATAGGTTTCCACCTCCAAATTCTTTTTATCTAAGGCATAGACGCCATAACAAGCAATACCCGGCGTCACCCGCGTGATATTGTAGCCCTGGTGATGCTGTGTCAACAGATCAATCGCAAAACAATTTTCAATCAATTCTACGTTGGAAAGTTGCTTGGCCTTTTCAATAATTGTACGTTGTATCTCCCAACCGGTGATGTCCTTGTAGTGCAGGATCCTGTTTTCCGTATGTCCGCCTTCACGGCCGAGATCATAATTGCCTCCTTTCTCCCGGTCAAACCTCGCCCCCCATTCAATCAACTCCCTTACGCGCACCGGACCTTCCTCCACCACCATACGAACAATGTCCTCCCTGCATAATCCATCCCCCGCATCCAGCGTATCGGCAATATGCTTGTCATTCGTATCATCCTTCTCATTCCAAACTGCAGCTACACCCCCCTGAGCATACCGGGTATTACTCTCCTCCAACTCCGTCTTGGCCATCACCGTCACTTTGAGATCCGGTCTTGCCTCGGCCGTTTTTATGGCACAGGTCAGACCCGCGACTCCGCTACCTATAATCAGGACATCTGTTTTCTTTGGTTGATTCATGTTCAGCATTTAAATGATACCGGTTCACGACTTCATCCCTGAGCCCGCTCAAGTACCACCGCATATCCCTGGCCTACGCCTATACACATGGTCGCCAGTGCATAGCGTTTTCCGGTGCGAACCAGTTCCCTTGCCGCATGCAGGATGATGCGCGCACCACTCATACCCAGTGGATGACCCAATGCAATAGCGCCGCCATGTATATTGATCCTGGGGTCATCATCCGCAAGATCCAGCAAACGAGTACAGGCCAGCACCTGCGCCGCAAATGCCTCATTGATCTCAATGACATCCATATCCTGCAGTCCGAGACCTGCCTTTTTCAACGCTTTCTGAGTAGCTCCCACAGGCCCAATGCCCATAATCCGGGGTTCCACACCAACCACTCCTGAAGCTACAATACGCGCTAAGGGTTGCAGGTGATGCTGACGTACACCAAAATCCGAAACCACCAATAAAGCGGCTGCACCATCATTCAGTCCACTACTGTTACCTGCAGTAACAGAACCACCCTCCTTAAAAGCAGGCCTGAGCGCAGCAAGCCCTTCCATCGTCGTCTGACCCTTTAAAAATTCATCACGATCAAATACAGCCGAATCCTGTTTTCGCCGTGGGATCTCTACCGGTGTGATCTCCTCCGAGAGTACATCTATGGCAGCGGATGCCTTTTGCTGAGATCGAAAAGAAAATAAATCCTGATCCGATCTCGATATAGAATATAGTGCCGCCAGATTTTCAGCCGTTTCACCCATAGCTTCAGTACCATACATGGATTTCATCCGGGAGTTGACAAACCGCCATCCAAACGAACTATCGTGTGTCTCCACATCGCTGCCAAACGGTTGGGAAGCCTTGGACATTACCCATGGCCCGCGGGTCATGTGCTCTACTCCACCGGCAATAAAAATATCACCATCCCCCGACTGGATAGCTCTGTGCGCATGGACGACAGCCGACATACCTGATGCACATAGCCGGTTGACAGTTTCACCCGGTATAGTATACGGAAGTCCTGCCAGCAACAATGCCATTCGTGCCACATTGCGATTGTCTTCACCAGCCTGATTGGCACAACCCATGATCACATCATCGATAAGCGCCGGATCAAGCAGTGGATGTCTTTGCACCAAAGCTCGAATCACATGAGCGGCCAGATCATCTGTACGAATGGGACTCAGGGTGCCCCGGTAGGCTCCAATGGCCGTCCGAACACCGTCTATGATAAACGTATCCTGCATGATGGTAATGGTCTGCGGCAGCCGGAATGGTTAGACTACAATAGGCATCATCCCGCTGCAGGGTTAAAAATACGACCCGATACCCTTACCGGGTGGAATTGTTTATGGGTTGGTTTACCGCTTGAATCCAGAGAGCTTTAACCCTCTCAGGATGACGTTACTTTTTCGTCCCGAAATCCGGATACAAAAAGAACCATAACTACGGCTGCAATGCCCGCCGGGATGATCCAGATCATCTGCCAGTCATGTCCACCACCTTCCAGAGTATAGGTATTATAAATTTTCCCGGACAACCAAAATCCCACCAGCATACCGATACCATACGTGGCAAGCGTGATCAGCCCCTGCGCAGCGCTTTTTACTTTTTCACCCGCTTTCTGGTCCGTATAGATCTGACCGGTCACAAAGAAAAAATCATAACATATACCATGCAAAAGGATTCCAAAAAACAACATCCAAATACCAGGTCCAGCATCCCCGTAGGCAAAGAGTATATAACGCAACGCCCAGGCGGCCATCCCGACAAGCAATGTTTTTTTCAACCCATACCGCTTGAAAAACAAAGGAAGCAGCAACATAAAGAGCACTTCAGAAATCTGCCCGAAGGTCATGTTGCCGGCAGCATTGGCCATACCCGTTTCATTCAGAAATATATTGGCATTTTGGTAGTAAAAGGCCAGTGGAATACAGATCAGAACCGACGTAATAAAAAAGACCAGATAGTTCTTATCCCGCAACAACTTCAACGCATCCAGCCCCAGCATCTCCCGAACGGAAGGTCGTGAATCGGATTTGCCACCAGGCGGTGTATCCGGTAGCAGAAAACTAAAGAAGCCCATAAAGGCGGAAACACCTGATGCCATATAAAATGTATATCGAAGCAGGCCTTCGGCTTCCCAATTCATGACATAGCCGATGATGAGCCCGGCGACGATCCACCCGACCGTTCCCCAAACGCGGATACCGGCAAACTGTTTGGCCGGGTCTGTCATCTGCCGGAACGATACAGAATTGACCAGTGCCAGCGTCGGCATATACACAATCATGTAGATCAGAATATAGGGATAGAAGGCTGCAAAACTCTGAGCCTCCGCCGCCATATACATCATGATGGCCCCCACAAAATGTAGCACCCCCAAAATCCGCTGCGCCGGAAAGAACCTATCCGCAATCAATCCAATGAAAAATGGCGCAAGAATCGCACCAAGCGACTGGGTAGAGTATGCCGCAGCAATCTCAAACCCTTCCGAAGATAAGACCCGGGACAGGTACGTACCCATCGTCACAAACCAGGCGCCCCAGATGAAAAACTCGAGAAACATCATGAGCGACAACCTGAACCGGATATTCGTATCCATAAGAATAGAGCTAAGCGTGAAAAAGAAAGAAGGCCTAATTTGAGAAAAATCACAGAGATGTACGATGAAAAAGAAAGAGTGATGTAATATTAGGGTCAACTTACAGGCCTATGCATACTCTTGGTGATACATTTCGAAGGCTTTGGCTGACCGGCTTGCTCCTGATAGTATTGTCAGATTGGTCTGTTGGCCAATCCCCTCGTCCTGATTCCGGTTTTCACATAGATCCGGGTGTATGGCTTTCCATTGATTCGATGTGTCATGAGCAAATGCAGGTTGGCCACTTTCCGGGGCTGGCGGTTGCCATCGCCAGTCCGAGGACGGATATCTGGAGACGAGGATATGGATTTGCGGATCTTGAAAATTATACACCTGTAGACCCTGTAAATCATCTCTTCCGGATCGGGAGTGTTTCCAAATCTGTGACCGCCTCCGCCCTGGGTCGATTGGTGGAAAAAAGAAAGCTTGATGTTGATCTGCCTATCGGCCACTATTTTCCTTCCCTGCCGGCAGACAAACATGCGTTGACTCTTCGGCAAATCGGGGGGCATCTTGGGGGTATACGTCATTATAAAGGGCTTGAGTTTCTCAGTGCGCTACGGTATGAGGACGTGTTGGCTCCACTGGAGGTATTTATTCATGATACACTCCTGCATGCACCAGGCACAGCCTACCATTACTCTACATACGGCTGGACGCTGATCAGCGCTGTAATGGAACAAGCCATTGGAAAACCGTTTACGGCGATTATCCGGGAGGAGGTCAGTGACCCGCTTCATCTCAAAGATCTCAAACCCGATCATCCGGATTCAACGCAATTCCATCGCACCACCTTTTATGAATTCAGGAATGATGCACACGTAGTGTCGCCCGCAGTCGATAACAGCAATAAATGGGCCGGTGGTGGTTATCTGTGCAGCGCAGCGGACCTGGCTCGGTATGGGTATGCGCATGTAAAGAACAAGTATCTGAAACAGGAAACGCTGGCCATTTTTATGTCCCCTCAACAAATGACCAATGGTGAAAAAACCACTTATGGAATCGGTTTCAGTACCGGTACGGATAAAAAAGGAAGAACCTGGTTTGGTCATTCAGGTGGTTCTGTCGGGGGCACCAGCATGCTCCTGATCTATCCGGAGTATGATCTTGTCGTCGTCACCCTGGTCAATATGAGCGGGGCACGCATGAATGAACTCGCCTGGCGAATTGCAGATGAGCTCTTGGAAGGCAATTAATAAGCCTACTGAGTTTGATCTAACTTGTACATCTAAGTGGCTGAAACGGTCCGAAGGATGTAACGAATCTGCCGAATATGATGTGCCATATGCGCATTCATGAACATCAGCATCTGTCGAAGCGATAGTCGACCGACAAAAGGATGCTTATACACCAACCTGGATCCCAGTACCGGTGCTTGCTGACGAATGACCTCTGCCATTTCATGATGAAGTTGTTTCCAGTTTTCTTCCAGCTGACCTTGTAGAAGTACGGTTTGATTGTCCCACATATTGATGGTTTTGGGCGCCTTGGCTTTATAAGGTGTATGTAGTGCTATTTGCAGCCAGCGGATAGCCAGTTCTGATTTTAAACTATACGGAGGTATGGTGTCAGGGTACATGGCTTTCTTCCGCAGATAATCGAGCGAAAGTCGTTCACTGAGGTAGATGTGATTAGCCGCCTGTGCGACGGACCAATGTTTCGGAGCAGGAGCCTGATGATATCGCTCCGGAGTCAGTGAAGTGATCAACTGCATCATTTGCTCCCGCTGTTGTACCAGTTTTTTCAGTTGCCGTGAAATCGCTCTGTCTGCAGTGGACATGGTTTTACTATTTTGGTCCTTCGAATCTAACTATTCTATCCTGAATCTGAAGCAGATCACCCATGTTGAAGCACCATCCAGACAACAAATCCCGCTATGAGTTTGACGAATCCATCTTCACGCCCAACGAGGAGCGTGTGAAGTTGCCAAGCCCGGTGGAGGAAGTATACCACGAACAACAGGCGTTTGATCAGATCTGGTTGTGGGCTATTCTGGGTATAGAACTGCTCGTCATCCTGATCCCGTTAGTGCTGACCGGTCAGCCCTGGTGGACGTTCGTACTGGGTGTCGGTGTGATGGTGATGACCATGGCACTTTTGGGTTCGATGAAGCTCACGACGAGCATTGATAGTACGGGGGTGCAGTATAAGATGAGTGTCTTTCACTGGAAAACGCACACGATTCCCTGGGAGGACATTGACCAGATCTATGTACGAAAATATGCTCCGATCAGCGAATATGGAGGTTGGGGAATACGCTATGGTCGGGGAGGACGGGCGTTAAATGTTCGCGGAAACTATGGCATTCAGATCGTAAAAAAAGATGGAAAGCGATTGTTGCTCGGTACCCAAACACCGGAGGAAGCAGCGCTGTACCTGAGTAAGCATCCGTTGTTGGTCTAGTCAAAAAGAAAGAGCGCTGAAGGGTATCAGCGCTCTCAATTCTTCTCTTGATGTACGTTCGGGTGGAAAAAAATTTCCGTGTTCCCGTTGCCGCGTCGCGGCAAAAGTAGGTTTCGCTTGCTTACTTCGCTGCTGGCTTAGCCTTAACTGCAGCTTTCTTAGGAGCAGCTTTCTTAGCCGCTTTCTTAGGAGCAGCTTTCTTAGCAGCTTTCCTAGGAGCAGCTTTTTTAGCAGCAGCCTTCTTTGCTGGAGCTTTTTTAGACGGAGCTGCTTTCTTGGCAGCAACAGTCTTCTTAGCAGCAGCCTTCTTAGCAGGCGCTTTCTTAGCCGCTTTCTTAGGAGCCGCTTTCTTGGCAGCTTTCTTAGGAGCAGCTTTCTTAGCCGCTTTCTTAGGAGCAGCTTTCTTAGCAGCTTTCCTAGGAGCAGCTTTCTTGGCAGCTTTCTTAGGAGCCGCTTTCTTTGCAGCTTTCTTAGGAGCCGCTTTCTTTGCTGATTTAGCCATAATAAATAATGAGATTAGGTTTGCAAATAATTAGATAGAGCAGCGGCCGGCATGACATGTCGAAAGGACAAAAACGCAGGTCGCCTGATATCCCGTGGCGAGATGATGGGGCGTTGAATATGATGGATCACTTTGCATTTATAGCACAAATTTACACTTTAGATTTATTTTGTATATATTTTTTTACAAATAATTGAAACTTTTTTTATCACGCGCGTACGACATCATCACCCAGTTTCATCTGCCGAAACACAAAAAGCGATCCAAAGTATTGTGGAACTTCACCCATCATTCACTTTGTTATACCCACATGATGAAGCCCTTTTTCCAAATGCAGGATACACCTCTCACGTCTGCTACCCTCTATAGGCACATGCGTCGCCTGCTCCACCAACTCAGTACGCCGGTGCTCTACAGCACACTGCTGATGTTCTATGCTTTCCGACGACACGATACACCGGCATGGGCTAAACGTATTGTGACCGGGGCTTTCATATACCTGATCACCCCCATCGATGCGATTCCCGATCTCGCGCCACTACTGGGATATACCGATGATCTGGGTGTCCTGACGTATGCCTTAGTCCTCATCTCTGCTTACATCAATCCTGAGATCCGCGCCCATGCCCGACAAACACTGACCACATGGACCGGTACGCCGGATGAAAAAGCATTGGCCAAAATCGATCGCATGCTGTAACGCATGTGACGGAGTCCGGTATCTTAGTGGCATGATCCATACGATGCACTTCCATCTCCGCCACTACTGCTTTTTTTTCATCCCCTCCATGATCATGATGACGATGGCTGCATGCAAGCCATCATCGTCACCGCTACCCGAAGTGCCCGTCTCCACTTTTGTCAACGGTGAGTGTATCAGCCTCCTGGGCGACACCCTCCAACGACCCCCGATCGATCCGGTAGTCCGTCATGAACGTGATAGTCTGCTGGAGGAAGCGTACGCTGATTTTCTTGCCGACAGTACCGGACTGCAATCCATCATCTGGTATGGTCGCCGACTGGCGTACCTCCATCGCTATCAGGATGCCGTAGTTGTTTTTACAAACGGAATACAACACCACCCTACAGCACCAGAACTCTTTCGCCATCGCGGACACCGATTCCTCACCCTGCGCCGGCTCGACGATGCAATCCGCGATCTGGAACATGCCGCACTACTGGCGAAGTCTCGTCAACGTGAAATCGAGCCAGACGGATTGCCCAACAAGCTCAACATTCCACTCAGCAACCTGCATTTCAATATCTATTATCATCTCGGCCTTGCCTGGTATCTGAAAGGCGATTTTGTCAAGGCCATAGAATCATATACTCATTGTATGACCTGGTCGGACAATCCTGACCTCATCGTCGCCACTGCAGATTGGCTCTACCTCTCCTGGTTGCGTTCAGGCGAACTCCAAAAAGCACAATCGCTTCTGACGGACATCCATCCGGATATGGAGATCGTGGAGAACGACGGTTACCTGGAACGACTGCTCGTCTATAAAGGAGACGCAGACCCTTCTTCCCTCTCCGGTTACACTTCCGATGATGTGACTTTTGCCACACGTCACTATGGATTGAGTCGATGGTATGAAAGCCAGGGTCGCATCAAAGACGCTACTGCGATCAGAAAAAAAATATTGTCCTCGGCGATGTGGCCCGCCTTTGGTTATCTGGCCGCCGAAGCTGATTCCCTGCAACTCCGCCTTCAGGCTCACCCATCCACCCCCGAACAATAATGCGATTCGCCGCTATTCCATCAACACTCTTCTCCGATAGAAGAAAGCAGTTTGCCGCCCGCATGACGCCAAACGCTGTAGCCATCTTTCACTCCCATGATCTCATGCCACGAAACGGAGATCAGCATTTTCCCTTCCGGCAGGACTCCATTCTCTTCGCCCTGTCAGGTCTGACTCAGGAGGAAACCATACTCATACTCCATCCTGGTGCCGCAGAAGAGAAAGCACGGGAAATCCTCTTCATCCTCCCCCGTGACCAGCAGAAAGAACTTTGGCAAGGAGAACGACTCACCGCCCATGCGGCACGTGTCATTTCAGGCATCAGCACGATCCGCACTACGACCCACTGGGGCAAAGTGATGTACCCCATTTTACAATCCTGCTCCACCATTTATCTCAACGCGGGGATGGACACCAGCGCTTCTTCCATTCCTTCGCGGAATGACCGGATAGGGCGGGAAATACTAAAAGAGTATCAGCATCACCAGTTTGCTCAGGCACAAACGATCCTTCGTCAAATGATGATGATCAAACATCCACTCGAAAGGGAGTTAATGAAAAAAGCCATTGCGGTGACGGCTCAGGCATTTGATCGAGTGTTGCATGTGATACGACCGGGGCTGAAAGAATATGAAGTGGAGGCAGAACTCACGTACACGCTGGTCCGGCATGGATGCCAGCATGCATTCGAACCTATTGTAGCGTCAGGAGCATCCGCCTGCACCCTTCATTATACACGCAACAATCGGGTAATCCGAAAAGGAGACCTGGTGCTGCTGGATTTTGGTGCCGAATATGCTTGTATGGCTTCCGATATGTCCCGAACCCTCCCTGCTTCCGGCCGCTTCACACCACGCCAACGAGATCTCTATTCTTCCGTACTGCACATCCTGAACTCGATCACAGAAATGATGCGACCTGGCATCACGCTGGAACAGCTCAACCAGGAAACCAGTAAACTCCTCGAAGCCGAACTCATCCGCCTTCGCATCCTCACACGCAGCGATATACGACGCCAGGATCCCCGGCATCCCCTGCACCGAAAATATTTTATGCATGGTATCAGTCATCACCTGGGGTATGATGTCCATGATCTATGCGATCGTGCGGCTCCGCTCAAAGCCGGTATGATCCTGACTTGTGAACCCGGCCTCTACATTCCTGAAGAGAAAACCGGTATACGCCTCGAAAATGACATCCTGATCACCCGTGGCAAACCCGTCAATCTCATGCAGCATATTCCGATCGATCCGGATCATATAGAAGATATCATGTCCACCGGAGTATAATTCGATTTTCCTCCGACGGGATAAACGTATCCTAATTTCCCATAGGTTTGTCTCCGGGTGTATTCCGGTAAAACCCTGGTTTATACCCTGCAGACTTAAATTTATTCCTCAAAAAATCCAAAACCCATCCTAAAACCGTATATTGTACATGCAAGCCAAACTCCCTGTTCCGTTTCATCCTCTTCTCGGAATAATTCCTATCGTTCAATTAAAAAATCACTGACCTATGAATCGTCTATTACTTTCCCTTTTTATCATCCTCGCATCTGGGGCCACCCGGCTGCAGGCGGATCATCTCTCATCCCACCTCCTTTTCACCGCACAACTGCGTGGTGATCAGGAAGTACCAGCTGTCACGACCAATGCCCGCGGAGTCGCCTCTTTTTCTCTGGATGAGAAAAAAACAACCTTATACCTCCATGTTAGCTTGTCGAATCTGAGCGGTCCCGTCACTGGCATCCATATTCATGATGCACCATCCGGCCAGAATGGCGGAGTGGTATTTGACCTTGGCGGCTTTCTGAGTGGAAATCGTGCGAAAGGCGTGCTCCGCAATCTGACACCGGCCATAGTCGAAAAATTCCTGACGGGCGGGTATTACATCAATGTACATACCGCCGATAATCCTGCCGGAGAAATTCGCGGCCAAATCCGGCTGGAAACAGATCAATGCTTTACCGCCGAAATGGATGGTACTCATGAAGTGCCCGAAGTGGTGACCGATGGAAAAGGACTGGGGATCTTCAAATATAACAGGGAGCAATCATTGTTATCTTTTTCGATTCTCTTTCGCAACCTATCCAGTGCTTTGACCGGCGTTCATATCCATAATGCTGCCGCCGGAACCAACGGACCGGTCCTCTTTGATTTGACCCCGTTTGTCGTAGGCAATCGGATTGATGGCGAATGGGAGCCAGGCTCTGATTTTAGAAATGCCCTGCTGAATGGCCAACTGTATGTGAACATCCATACCGAAAACCATCCGGGCGGAGAGATCCGTGGACAGATTTTCTTGTCGGCCGGTATACCTTTTGATGCCCGTTTCTCCGGTGACCAGGAAAATCCTTCAGTCGCGACCCCGGGAAGTGGTTTGGGTATCATTACGGTTTCCTATGATCTGAGTGAGGTGCAGCATTATATCCTCTTTGATAGTCTTAGCGGTCCGGTAGTCGGTGCGCATTATCATATTGGTAATCCGGGAATGAATGGCGGTGTCGTGCTGGATATGACCGGCGATACCAACAATAGTGACAATACAGTCTCCGGAACCAGGCCTCTTTCTTCCCATGTATTCAACCTCCTGCTGACTGGTGGCTTGTACATCAATCTGCACACCGATCTTCATCCTGGCGGGGAAATCCGCGGACAAGTATACCGCTACGCCCGTGAAGGATATGTCGTGGAATTTAACGGAGGACAGGAAGTACCTCCAGTGACAACAACAGGGACCGGCTCGGGCTTTGTGAGTATCGATCGCGATCAGTCAGATGCTTATTATAGTTTTGTCTATAGCGGGCTGGAAGGCAATTATGCCGCGGCGCACTTCCATCAGGGAGGCCCCGGCGTGAATGGTGGGGTGATCTTTGATATCACCACCTCTTTTGATGTGTTTGGAGCTGCACAAGGGTATTGGAACAGTGACTCGAATCCTGCTTTTGCCGCCTCTCCTTTATTTAGAAGTAACAGCGTTTATACCAATGTCCACACCGATCTGCATCCGGGAGGTGAAATCCGGGGCAATATTCTCAGAATCCGGGATTTGTTTTCTGACCTTCCTTTTGATCCTGGCTTTTCGGATGACCTGATTCTGACTGCTATACTGACCGGCGAAAATGAAGTACCTGCAGTGACTACAGATGCCGTAGCCCTGGCAACAGTATTCTTTGATTCGGATAAGAACACCGCGAAAGTCAACATCACTGCAACCGGGTTGTCCGGACCCATCACGGGCGCACATATCCATGAAGGCGATCCGGGTACAAATGGTCCTGTTCTCTTTCCACTTGTCCATGAAGGCAATCGCATTCAAATGGAAATTCCAAACCTCTCTACAATAGATCTGATCAGTCTGATGAATGGAGGCACTTACGTCAATATTCATACGGCTGCGAATCCCGGAGGAGAAATTCGAGGGCAACTTACCCTGGATCAGGATCCTGCTTTCCGCGCAACACTTACCGGGAGCGAGGAAGTACCGGCTGTTGTAACAGATGCCCTGGGACTCGCCGTACTCCATTGGACCGTAGGCACGCTCAATCTTGAAATCAATGCACAGTTTACCACACTCAGCAGTCCTATCGTAGGTGTACATCTGCATGCAGGTGGTCCAGGTGAGAACGGCCCTGTCATCGCGGATCTTGGCCATCTCCTTACCGGCAACCAGATCCGGGGACTTCTTGATGTAAATGTCGAGACCCTGATCAATTTACTTTTTGAAAATGTCTATATCAACGTACACACCGAAAATAATCCCGGTGGTGAAATTCGGGGCCAACTGTTCTTTCTTCCCGGGATCACCTTTGATGGTTGGTTGTCCGGTGATCAGGAAAATCCTTTTGCGACCACCGCAGGTTCAGGCCTTGCCGTTGGTACAATTTTCCCAGCCCTTTCCGATATCGCACTCTGGATGGTGTCAGACCAGGTCTCCGGAGAGATTACCGCTGCCCATTTGCATCAGGGGGCATTGGGGGTCAATGGTGGCGTCGTACACGACCTGACCAATGGACTGAACGACAATTCAATTCTTCATCTGGGCCTCATCAACGATGGCGTATTGTCATCATTGTTGACCGGCAATATTTACATCAATGCCCATACAGCCGCCTTTCCCGGAGGAGAAATCCGTGGGCAACTGTTCCGTCGTGCTCGTGACGGATATGGTTTTGATCTTTGCCCCGAGCAGGAAGTCGGCAGTACGATCAATGCTCCTGGCGCCACAGGCAGCGGTCTGGTATCGATCGATCGGCATCACTCCAAGGTCAATATGATCGTCGTGACCGATGGACTCACCGGAGATATATCGGCCTCGCATATCCATCAGGCTGGCATCGGACAAAATGGAGGTGTGATCACAGACCTGACAGATTTTTATGAGGATGGTGTTATGATCCTATACGGTGCAGGCACTGACACCGCGCTTGTCAACCGGATTAGATCCGGCAACACCTATGTCAATGTGCACACAGCCCTGCATCCGGGTGGCGAGATTCGGGGTCAGATCGTCAAGGATTTCCTCTGCTCCATCGAAACCAGCATAGATCCTATCGCCGATATCATCTCTGATATTCAACTGAGCCCTGTACCGGTCATCGACAGGTTGCAGGTACGTATCGAGTCACAGCAATCTGCTGATTTGACGATGAGCATCGCCGATATCTCCGGACAAGTCATTGCCTCTGCCCGGCATACCGTAACGACAGGTGAAAATATGGTGACAATGGCCACCGAAACACTACTACCCGGATTCTATGTGTTGATGATCTCGGATGGACGGGCCGCCAAGGCGTATAAGTTTGTCAAGTAATAAATGACCTCCATGATCAGGTATAAAAAAAGCCGGCTATGCAGTCGGCTTTTTTTATTTAACCTCTCCTTAAGGGTACATTAGTACATGTTAACGCGACGTGCAGCGTCTTATCATCAACAGTCAAAAACTTGAATGATGAAAACGCTAAAACTTTCCCGCGACAAAAGCTTTCATTGGAGCTTTGGTTTTCATGCCGGCATCCTGCTGATTGCCTTACTTCCCGCCGCACGAATGGCGGTCGAGGTACAACCTGCCGAATACATTCTTGATGTAAGCTATCTGGACATTCCTGAAACACGCATGTCCGGCAGCAGTGGTCTGCAGGCCCGGAGTCCTATCTATAATGATACCCCGGAGCCTACCACCAGTCGTCCGGATGAACTCCCTATCCCTGCCGATGAATCTACTCCGGTGGAGGAAATCACCCTGGCTGACGACATCAGCGAGTTGGCTTCTGATGTCTCTATGGACAATGATGTGAATGTCGTTACGGGAAACAGTGGCCACAAAGGACCTGATGCCGAAACCCATGCCAGTGGGGGTGGAGAAGGGAGTCCGATCTACGGCAACCAAAATGGTGCGGCCATGGAAGGTGATGGCGGCAGCGGCGACGGACTGGAAGGCGATGGTATCATCACCCGCCGAGTCATCTACCGAGAAGACATCGGCCGCATCGCCAAAGTCAACGGTCGCGTAGCCCTCAATATTTGTATCGACCGCGAGGGAAAGGTTATCTATGTCGCCTATGATCCTGAAAAAACCACAATCACCGACAATAGCATCATTAAAGAAGCTTCATACCTGGCTTTGAAATATCGGTTTGAATCCAACTTTACCGCACCCAAACGTGAATGCGGTCAGCTGACCTTCATCTTCAGAATCGAAGAACCCATCCAGGTCAAATAAACTCCTCCGGACGCCACACCACTTTTATATGTACCGGGTCGACAAGTCGGCCCGGTATTTTTTTTCACATCCTCCTGAAAGCGCTCAGTGTTCCAGGCCGTACTCCAGTACAATGTGATCAGAGATACGGCGCTTATAGTACACCAATCCAATACCTTTCGAATACCATTCCTCCCCGGTCCACACTGAATGGGTCCATCCGGTCTCTTCGGTTTCAAAGGTATCTTCCGTTCGGAACCTGACAACATGGGCATGCTGTCCATTATACCTCCAAATGGTATCTCCGGCCAAATATCTTCTTCGTTGTAATATAATATGCAGCGAATCACCGGGCTGCCACCATTCCAGATGGGTCAGCCAAGCCCTTTTGGTATCCTGTGGAAAAAACGGAAACCGGTTGGCCGCATGCAGGCGAACCTTCTCCCGTTGCGTTTGTCCTATACTGTCTGTAAAAAAGAGGATCAGCGAGTCAGTCAACACCCCATTACCGGTCACGCGGTCGTATTGGATCTGGGCTATCTTGTCATCATAACCATAGTTGATACTTTCAATACAACCGTCACCCAAATATCGGTGCCTCCATACCTCCGTATCGCCAAGAGTGTCCTTCAAACTTCGGTAGATATACGTCATCCCCTCTTCCGGAAGGCTGTCTGTCGGTAGATAATAATCCGACAGATCTGGTGAAGACTCCCCTGGTGAGCCACATCCCGTCATAATAAGCCCCCAACACATGACAATTTGACACATTCGGGTCCGTGTGGTATGGTATCTGATCATATCTTTGCAATCTTAACCGTCCTTAAAGTTATGCTTAAAATTTTCACCAAAATATTTGGTTCCAAATATGAGCGCGATGTCAAAACATACGCTCCTCTCGTCGAAACTACAAATGAATTTGCCGAGCAGTTTAAGATCCTGTCCCATGACGAACTCAGGACCAAGACCCTGGAGTTTCGGGAACGGATAGCGATATTTCTCAAAGAGATCGACGAAGAGATCGCGACATTAAAAACGGATGCAGAGGAGGAAACAGACTTTTCGCTCAAAGAAGAACTCTACAAGGAACTGGATGCAGCTATCAAAGACCGGGACAAATCCCTGGAGGACGTCCTGAAAGATCTGCTTCCGGAGGCGTTTGCTGTCATCAAAGAAACGAGTCGTCGGTTTGTGGAAAATGATACGATCACTGTTTTTGCCACCGATCATGACCGGGATATGGCCGCCAGAAAATCGTATGTCACAATAGAAGGAGAAAAAGCACACTGGAAAAACGAATGGGTTGCAGCCGGAGGCCAGATCCATTGGAACATGGTACCGTATGATGTGCAGCTCATTGGTGGTATGGTCCTTCATGACGGGAAGATCGCTGAGATGGCAACAGGTGAAGGAAAAACCCTCGTGGCTACACTTCCGGCCTATCTCAATGCCCTGGCCGGACTCGGCGTACATATCGTCACAGTCAACGACTACCTGGCCCGTCGTGACAGTGAATGGGTAGGACCGATTTTTGAATTTCTGCTGCTCACCGTCGACTGTATCGACAGACATAAACCCCACTCCCCGGAAAGGAAGAGGGCTTATACCAGTGACATCACCTATGGTACCAATAGTGAGTTTGGATTTGATTATCTCCGGGACAATATGGTGCGCTCTCTCGAAGAGCAGGTACAACGCAAACACCATTATTGTATGGTGGATGAGGTGGACTCGGTCCTGATCGATGATGCACGTACTCCGTTGATCATTTCCGGCCCTGTCCCCGAAGGTGCCGAAGAGCAGGAATACATGGAACTCCGTCCGTATGTAGAAAAACTGATGGATGCCCAGCGCAAACTGGCGACCCAATATCTTGCTGAAGCACGCAAACTTTTCCAGGAAGGTAAATCCGGACATCAGGAAGGCGATGCGGGAATGGCACTCCTTCGGTCCTACCGGGCCCTGCCTAAAAACAGACCTCTCATCAAATTCTTGTCAGAAGATGGTGTCAAGGTGGCGCTTCAACGCTCAGAGAACCATTACATGCAGGAGCAATCCAAGAATATGCATCTGGTCGATGAGCCGCTGTTATTTACCATTGATGAAAAAAACCGTCAGATCGAGCTCACAGAAAACGGCTCTGAATATCTGGCTAAATACAATGCGGATCCCAACTTTTTCATCCTGCCCGATATCGTCGCAGAGATGCAGGCGATCACCGGCAATCCATCGCTGCAGGGTGAAGCGCTGGTGGAAGCCAAGCAACATCTGGCGCAGGATTTTTCCATCAAATCACGCCGCCTCCACGCCATCAATCAACTCCTGAAAGCGTATACCCTTTTTGAAAAGGATGAAGAATACGTCGTGCTGGAGGGTCAGGTCAAAATCGTAGACGAACAAACCGGCCGTCTGATGGAGGGCCGACGCTATTCGGATGGTTTGCATCAGGCACTTGAGGCAAAAGAAAATGTGAAAGTGGGTGAGATCACCCAAACCTATGCCACCGTGACGCTCCAGAATTATTTCCGGATGTATCACAAGCTGGCGGGTATGACGGGTACCGCGGAAACCGAAGCCAGTGAACTCTGGGAAATCTACAAACTCGATGTCGTCGTCATTCCGACCAATCGGTCGATCACCCGGGAAGATCATGAAGATCTGGTCTTCAAAACCGCAAGAGAGAAATATAATTCCGTCATCGATGATATCGTGAAACTGACGCAGGCCGGGCGTCCTGTACTGGTGGGTACCACTTCCGTGGATGTATCTGAAAAACTCAGTCGCATGCTTCAGCTTCGCGGCCTTGCCCACAATGTACTCAACGCCAAACAACACCAGCGTGAAGCCGAAATCATTGCTGAGGCCGGACACGCAGGAAAGGTCACCATCGCCACCAACATGGCCGGTCGGGGAACCGACATCAAACTCGGTCCGGGCGTAAAGGATGCTGGTGGTCTCGCCATCATCGGAACCGAACGTCACGATTCCAGACGGGTTGACCGTCAGCTTCGCGGTCGCTCGGGACGTCAGGGTGATCCGGGTTCATCACAGTTTTATGTCTCACTTGAAGACAACCTCATGCGCTTGTTTCATTCCGAGCGCATCGCCAAAGTCATGGACCGCATGGGCCACAAGGAAGGCGAAGTGATCCAACACAGCATGGTCACCAAGTCCATCGAACGCGCCCAAAAGAAAGTAGAAGAAAACAACTTCGGAATCCGGAAACGTCTGTTGGAGTATGATGATGTCATGAACATCCAGCGGGAGGCCATCTACCGCAAACGGAAAAACGCCCTTGAAGGTGCCCGGCTTCAACTCGACATCAACACCATGTTTATGACCATGGCGGAAAGTATCGTCGAGCGTGCCAAACAGAAAAACGACTACGATGAATTTATCCAGGAAAGCATGAGCAACCTGGGGGCTGTGCCTGAAATAGATGCAACCGTATTTCAAACGGACAACGTGGATGCGCTGGTCGAATTTTATCAGGACCAGATCGCACGGCAGTACGAAAATAAAAGATATAAGATCACCGAAGTCCTCATGCCCGTCATCCGCAATGTGTATGACCAGGAAGGGCACCGGTACAAGCGGATCGCTATACCTTTTACCGACGGACGCAAGTATGCTCTTCCGGTATCCGCGGATTTGAAAGAGGCACTCGATACCAAAGGTAAGTCCGTCATGCAGGATATCGAAAAAACCGTGAGCCTGTTGCTGATTGATGATCACTGGAAAGAACACCTTCGCCACATGGATGAACTCAAGGAGTCCGCTCAGGCGGCTTCCTTCGAGCAAAAAGATCCGCTGGTCATCTACAAGATGGAAGCGTATGAACTATTTGAAGGCCTGGTCTATAAAATCAATCAGGACGTCTGTTCCTATCTATCCCGTGGCAATCTCCTCCTTCAGGGTGGTGATGAAGTCCGCGAAGCCCGTGAGCAAAAAACGGATCTGAGCAAAATCAAAACCAACCGAACAGAAGAAGCTGCCCGAAAAGCCGCCGCTGCCGCTGCCGGCCGCAGACCTGAAATGGTAGTGGAAACGGTGAGACGGGATGAACCTAAAGTAGGACGTAATGATCCTTGTCCCTGTGGCAGTGGCAAGAAGTATAAGCAATGCCACGGAAAATAAAAGGAAGGAAAAGGTAAAAGGTGAAACTTGCGCGTACTGCGCGCAAGTGGGGTAAAAGGTAAAGGGTAAAAGGTAAAGCCAAAGTCGAAGGGAGTAAACGTACGGTCAGTTCACGACCCGGGATGAAACATATGGAAGATCATAGTATACAGCCTGATCTCACATAAGCCTGAAGGGCTTACATATACCAACCCCGGGTCGCACCCGGGGAACTTGCGCGTACTGCGCGCAAGTGGGGTAAAGGGTAAAGGGTAAAGCAGATTGGAGATAGGGCATTCATAAAAAATTTCCCTCACAGGAAGTTTTCATCAACGCCGATCGTCATCAAATTCGCGTTCATTTGCGGTCATTAGCGGCAAAAAAGAGAAAGGCAGTTTGACCCTTGGTAACACCAGAATAAGTAAAATGCAGTCTATGAAAGATACAGGTCAGAAAAATACTACAAGGAAAATTATTAGTTCGAGCCTATGACCTTTACTCAACATCTTCTCATCACCGGTGGGGCCGGATTTATTGGTTCGCATGTCGTCCGGCGTATGGTCACGCGCTATCCGGACTATCATATCATCAATCTGGATGCGTTGACGTATGCCGGCAATCTCAACAATCTCACGGACGTATCCGATGCCCCCAATTACACCTTTGTCGCAGGCGATATTAATGATGCCGCTGCTGTTCAGCAGCTGCTCAGGGAATACCACATCACGGGTATCATTCACCTCGCTGCTGAATCGCATGTAGACCGGTCCATCGAAGACCCATTAGCTTTTGTCCGCACCAATGTATTGGGGACGGTGACCCTGCTGGATGCAGCACGCCGCTACTGGCAGGACGCCGGTATCGATGGTCGGTTTTATCATATTTCTACAGACGAAGTGTATGGTGAATTGGGGGAGACGGGCTATTTCACAGAACAAACGCCGTACGCACCCCGAAGTCCGTATTCAGCCTCCAAGGCTTCGAGTGATCATTTTGTCCGGGCCTATTTTGCAACGTATGGACTGCCAGTCGTGATCAGCAATTGCAGTAATAATTACGGCCCAAATCAGTTTCCGGAGAAACTCATTCCGCTGATGATCCACAATATCCAAAACGGGCTTCCGCTGCCGGTCTATGGGGAAGGGACCAATATCCGGGACTGGCTCTATGTGGAAGACCATGCGGAAGCAATAGACCTCATCTATCACAAAGGAAAAATCGGGGAGACCTACAACGTAGGGGGTGGAAACGAATGGAAAAATATCGATCTGGTCCGCACCCTGTGCAAGATCATGGATGATCGCATGGGTCGGTTACTGGGGAGCTCGGAAGAGCTGATCCGCTTTGTACGTGACCGGGCCGGACACGATCATCGATATGCTATTGACTTCAGCAAGCTCACCCATGATCTGGGATGGCAGCCTGCTACGGATTTTAAAACCGGGCTGGCGAAGACGGTCGAATGGTACTTCACCCATGAGGCATGGGTCCGACAGGTGACGGATGGATCATACCGTGAATATTATCAACAGCAATACGGTACGCGTTAATCCTCAACCAACAAAGCAAGGCCCGATTTTTTCTGAATTTTTTAGGGATGGTGAATCAGCCATAGCCCAACCTGGAGACCGTTTCAGAAAAAAAGATTTTGAATACTCTATCTTTGTCCCTTTAAATTCTACAGATATGAAAAAAATAGTGCTCTTCACATGGCTGACCTTTTTCTTATTTTCCTGCAAACCTTCCGGTACGGTTTCGGAAGAAGGAAAATCCGAAACAGCCATTACGTCTGAAAACCTTGTAACCGGAGTACCCGGGTTGAAAAAACTCTGGGACACAGAAACGGTGCTGACCACCTCAGAATCCGTTCTGTATGATAAAAATAACAACCTGCTCTACGTCTCCTGCATCAATGGCGTCCCGCCGACAGCCAAGGATAATGACGGCTTTATCTCCAAGGTCGGCCTGGACGGGAAGATCATTGAACTGAAATGGGTGACAGGGCTGAGTGCTCCCAAGGGCATGGGCCTGATCGGGCAGACCTTGTATGTCACCGACATCGACAGGCTGGTGGCCATCGATATCAATACCGGAAAAATCAGCAACACCTGGAGTGTGGATGGTGCTTCTTTTCTCAATGATGTGACGACCACAAACGACGGCAAAGTGTATTTCACCGATTCCAACACCAGCAAGATCCACAGCCTTATTGATAACAAGATTTCTGTTGTATACGCTGAAGAATCGCTCGGCGGACCCAATGGTGTGATCGTCGAAGGGAATATGATGTACTTTCCCTCCATGAATGAGGGCATAGTCTTTAGTCTGAATCTGGATACAAAGGAACTTCGTAAAGTGGCCGTGGGAATTCCAGCCGGTGATGGAATCGCGCGATATGGAGACGCACTCATCGTCTCGAGTTGGAACGGAGAGATCTATCATGTCGACCCCGCAAATGGGACCACCACCAATATCCTGGACTCCAAGGAAGCGAAACTCAATGCAGCTGATTTTGAGATCATCCCGGAAAAAAACCTGATCCTGATCCCCACTTTTTTTGGAAATGGGGTGACAGCGTATGAATTTATCCCCAATTGATCTCAACTATTTCCTAATAAAAAAAGGGGTATTGACCAACATCAATACCCCTTTTTTTATTGAGTCTATATCGATTTTATATCCCGCTCGAACTATCCACAGTAATTTTCCTATGTACATTGTCCCATACTATCATCAACGAGAAATTGTGTCTTCCTTTGGAACTAACCAGTGCTGTAGATCCTTATCAAGCAACTTCTCCAGTGATCTTACATCATCCCGAACCTTCTCAATAATATATTGCTGAACCTCTGTTGGAAAAGGCTCTTTCTTCAGTGGCTTACTATTTAATCGAAGTACGAGATCCCGTAAACCGGCTTTTTTAACCATTTGTATTAGTCCCGACAAACCAATAGATACCATAAAATAATGCAATCGCCGTATTGCATTTTGCATCCATTTAATACGTGACTCTCTTGCCGGATTTGATTTTTCCACCAAGCCTTTTGGTTTGTGCGACGGATCCACACCTAAAAATGAATAAAGCTCATACAGTAATTTTTCCGGCTGCTTCCTAATGTCTTCAAACCAGATGAAAAAAAACTGATCTCTTGAAAAATGTTGCAGGTACATTGAAATATTCTTATAATACAAAGACATATCAAGATACTCTGGTTCTTCCTGAATAGCACTTATAAAAGGCCGATCTTCTTTTTTCAGAAAGCTTTTTGCAAAGTGATAGTGGGAATAAATTCTATCCATCGGATTTCGAATACATACGAGGATCTTTACTTCAGAATTGAAAGATTTTATCCGTTCTGGAACAACTGGATCTGTAAAATACCGCGGTGTGATTTCACCCTTAATTTTGGATGAGCCGCAATGATTGAAATACTTACGGTACCATTCCACTCCCTTTCTATAATTTGGTTTTAAGAGATTGGATCGAAACGCAAGCCGGTCATTGAAAAAATGAACCTCCTTGGGTTCAGACATACAAAGTTGTGGGTGGTCGCCTATCATATGCCCCAACCAGGTTGTCCCGGCTTTCGAAGCACCGATCCCAACAAAGTCAATTTTAAATGGTTCTGACATGTACGCTACTGGTTATGTGGGGTATGTAAAGAATGGTCTCGTAAAGCAGAAATGATCGCTTTCATTAAATTAAATGGTCAATCTTTAAGACTGCCGGCCATGACCAGATCATACATTTCTTCATGACGATCCATGGCGATGTCGAGGGCAAAGGTATCTTTTACATACTGATATCCCTGCTGTCCGCGTAAAACCCATCTATCCTCCACCAAGAGCTGACGAAGTCCTTCTTCAAAATTGAGCTGCGGAACATGGCATCCAAACCGGGAAGCAAATCCATCAGGATCAACATAACTCAGAATCGCCGTTCTATGCGCTGCAGCCTCCAGGTAGGAGTTGGGCAATCCCTCCCGCACCGCCGGATTGACCAATATCCACGATTGCTCCATAAGTGTATGATGGAGCGTACTTCTAAACTGATCCACAAACCCATGCCATACAATATTTGGCCGGTCAAATTTTTTCTTCAATTCCAACTCATACTCCGGTACGCGGCTCTTACCGGCGATATGAAAGGAGACCTCCGGAAATGTTTTCGCCAGGGCTAAAAATAATTCCGGACGCTTACGGGGATCCAGCCTCGACATCATCAGTACCTGCGGGTTAGGAGACTTGACGATCTGGTCAGGTATAACCACCGGCGTCGGTAGAAACACCGGCTCTTGTTTTAACCCATAGATCTTTTTAATCTTAGGCAACATAAAATGTGCCGGAGAAAAAACACCATCATTATGCCGCACGGCCCTCCGGACCAGGAGATTGGTCTCAAACAGATAATTCTTTACTACCTGCCATTTGCTTTGTGACGGATAAAGAAACTCCAGATACCAGTCATAGGCATTGCGCGGATCCCGTATCGTGGCAATATGTCGGGCGCTCGGGACATGCTTTTGGGCCAGGTATGTGCCCAGGGATGGCTCACAACTGTGATACACATCTGCATTGATCTTTCGATAGAGTTCACCACTTTTCAGTACTTCGCCTGGCAGGTAACTGAGTACCGTAATGCCATCCAGATTCTCTTCCGGCGGTTGGTCCAGTCTTCGGGGTACAACGGCAAAGACTTCATACCCCCGTCCGGCTAACTCCTGTCCGATCGTGCGGGTAGCTTTGCCAAATCCTCCATACTTACCATACGCGAAGATCTCGACACTGATCAGACAAATACGCCTTGCACGCTTAAGCTTCATGCGAAATCTTATACCCTGTAGAAACTGCTAAAGATTGAAGCCAGATCCAACACAGGACAGCGTGTATATGATGATGCAGGCCAGGCTCCGGATCAGCTAATTAAATTCTTAAACCGTGGTCTCTTGGGTGTAACATCCCCCAGCCGTTTCTTCTTTGCTTCCTCATAATCCTCAAAGTTGCCTTCAAAAAATATCACTTCACCTTCATCCTCAAAAGCCAGGATGTGGGTGGCGAGCCGGTCGATAAACCAACGGTCGTGAGAGATGACCAAAACGCAACCGGCAAAATTTTCCAGCGCCTCTTCCAGTGCCCGGAGGGTATTGACATCAATATCATTTGTAGGCTCATCCAACAGGAGGACGTTTCCACCTTCACGCAACGTGATAGCCAGATGTACACGATTGCGTTCACCGCCGGAGAGAACACCTACTTTCTTTTGCTGATCCGCTCCGGTAAAATTGAATTTACTGATATAGGCTCTTACATTGACCTGAGAACCTCCAACGGTGATGATATCATTACCACCACCGACGACTTCGTACACTGTTTTATCGGCATCGAGATCTTTGTGCGCCTGATCGACATAGCTCAGTTGGACCGTATCCCCGATGGTGACCGAACCTTTATCCGGTTGTTCATGTCCCATAATCATACGGAAGAGGGTCGACTTTCCGACACCATTCGGTCCGATGATCCCGACGATGGCATTCTTTGGCACTTTGAAGGTCAGGTTATCGATCAGTATCCGGTTACCGAATCCTTTGGTTACCTCATTGCATTCGATCACCACATCTCCCAATCGGGGCCCTGGAGGAATGAAGAGTTCAAGTTTGGCCTCCCGCTCTTTGATTTCCGCATTGCGCAACTGATCATAGGCATTCAGACGGGCTTTCCCTTTGGCCTGGCGGGCTTTGGGTGCCATGCGGATCCATTCCAGTTCGTGTTCAAGCGCTTTCTTTCGTTTGGATTCGGTTTTCTCTTCCTGCTCAAGGCGCTTTGATTTTTGTTCCAGCCAGGAGGAGTAATTGCCTTGCCAGGGGATGCCTTCTCCACGATCCAGTTCGAGGATCCAGCCAGCTACATTATCGAGGAAATAACGATCGTGCGTAACGGCGATGACAGTGCCGGGAAAATTTTTCAGAAACTGCTCGAGCCACAAAACACTTTCGGCATCGAGGTGGTTGGTGGGCTCATCCAACAGCAGGATATCCGGTTGGGACAGGAGCAAACGGCATAAGGCAACTCTGCGTTTTTCACCCCCGGAGAGTAGGCCGATGACCGCATCTTCCGGTGGGCACCGGAGGGATTCCATCGCGGTACCGAGGCGGTGATCGAGTTCCCATGCGTTGAAGTGATCGAGTTGCTCCATGAGTTCGCCTTGCCGTTCTATGGCTTTCATCATGGCATCATCTTCCATGGGTTCGGCGAGTTTGAGGTTGATATCCTCATATTCCTTCAGCAGGTCGACGATAGGTTGAACGGCTTCTTCGACGATCTGGCGGACCGTTTTGGTTTCATCGAGGACGGGTTCCTGTTCGAGAAGACCGATTTTGTAATTGCCGTCAAACCATACTTTGCCGTCATGGTTGGTGTCTTTGCCGGCGATGATGCGGAGGAGACTGGATTTCCCGGAGCCGTTGAGACCCAGAACGCCAATTTTAGCTCCATAGAAGAAAGAGAGCCAGATATTCTTGAGCACTTGTTTGGATGGAGGGTAAGTCTTGGAGACGCCTTCCATGGAAAAGATGACTTTGTTGTCGGCCATGTGAGGTTGAGAAGTTGAGAGGTTGAGAAAAAGTTGAGAGGTTGAGAGGTTGAGAAGTTCTGGGTTATGAATGACTTGGTATTAGTTTGTGGATCTGCTTCCATGAGTTTGCTTTTGGCATCTCCATCCACCTGCCCCCTACTTTTGGGCGACGCGGGGCATAGCGGGGGCAAAGCGGGGGCAAAAATAGGAAATTGATGGTTTTTTCGGGAGTTGACGAGAGTGGAAGGCGGTGGTAAACGGTGGTAAACGGTGGTAAACGGATGGAAATAGTTGTTTGTGGTTGTAACCTGTCGTATCCAACTGTAGCCGGACGTGAACGACCGTAGTCTATAGTAACCGGTTACGATACTTTATTTGCGTTGATCAGACCAGTTAAGGTGGAAAAGCATCGGGAGAGGTACTCGCCAACGGGTTCCAAGTTTTCTTTTGTACAATAGTTGAGGTCAAGACAGATGTCCAGAATGGCGTCGATTTCCACAAGTGAGCTGCGGGAGATTTCGTAAAATCTGCATCTTTCAGCTCTGGAAAGACGGGCGCTGCCTTCAGCAATATTAAGCGCGACGGATGTGGCCGCCCTGCGGATTTGTTGCACTAAACCAAAACGCTCACTATCAGGAAGATATGTTGATATCTTATAACATTCCAGCACCATTTTCCTTGCCAGTCGATACGCATCAAACCGGGCATGTACAAGATGGAGATACATTATATGAAATTTTCAAGTGAAGATCCTGTAACAGTTGTCATCCACTTAATGTCCCGAACCCACTAAAATGCACCCTTGTAACATACTTTTTTACATCCGCTAACCACCGTTCACATCCGTTCACATCCGTTCACATCCGTCAACTCCCGCCCTACGCCCTCCCCGAAATCACCGGCAAGATGTCCGTTTTCCAATCCACAAACGTTCCATCCAGTATATGCTGCCGGGCCTGCCTGACCAATGACAGATAAAAAGACAGGTTTTGCAGCGAAGCGATCATGGCGCCAAGTGCCTCACCGGAGATGATGAGATGGCGCAGATAAGCCAGTGTATGTTCGCGGCTGGTAGCAGCGGTGGATTCAGAATCAATGGGTTCAAAACAGGTTTTCCATTTTTCATTGCGGATGTGCACGATGCCGCGAGAAGTATACAGCAGTCCATGCCGGGCATTGCGGGTAGGCAAGACGCAGTCAAACATATCGATCCCGAGAGCGATGCATTCCAGGATATTGGCCGGCGTACCGACGCCCATCAGATACCGGGGTTTCTCTTTCGGCAGTATATCGGTGACGACGGCTGTCATCTCATACATTTCGTGATGAGGCTCTCCAACGGAAAGACCTCCGATAGCATTGATGGGCATGTCACGGGATGCGATATACGATGCGGATTGTTGCCGGAGATGTGGATAGGTACTGCCCTGCACGATCGGGGCCAGGATCTGGTCGTACCCGTACAATCCTTCCGTTTCTTCAAACCGGCGGATACACCGGTCCAGCCATCGGTGAGTCATGTGCATCGAACGCGTTGCATATTTTTCATCACAGGGATAAGGTGTACACTCATCAAAGGCCATGATGATATCCGCTCCGATCTGCCGCTGGATATCCATGACCGATTCCGGCGAAAAGAAATGCTTTGATCCGTCTATGTGTGAACTAAATTTCACACCTTCCTCTTTGATCTTTCGTTGCTGACTGAGCGAGTACACCTGGTATCCTCCACTGTCAGTCAATATCGGACGATCCCAGTGATTGAATTCATGCAATCCACCGGCCTGCTGAATCACCTCCATTCCGGGACGTAAATACAGATGGTACGTATTGCCCAGAATGATCTGCGCCCGTATCTGGTCTTTCAGCTCCTGCTGATGCACCGCCTTGACGGTACCGGCCGTACCGACCGGCATAAATATCGGAGTCTCTATATCCCCATGAGGTAGGTGTAATATACCCGCCCGAGCCGATGATCCGATATCTGTCCGAATTAAATCAAAACCCATATGTCATTTTAGGAAAAGGGTAAAGGGTGAACGGTAAAAGGTAAAGTGAATTGCAGCAAGAACGACAGTTAATATCCCAGACAAGGGAGCTCCCTGAATAGCTTAGCAGCTTAGGAGGTTAGGAGATTAGGACTTCGAACTGGATCATGCCAATCTAAAGTGTAGGCCCACTCACTACTCACCACTCACTACGGTTGCTGAGCTGTAGCACGAGGATATGTCAAGCAGGTCGAAGCACCCCACTCACCACGGTTGCTGAGCTGTAGCACGAGGATGTGTCATGCGGGTCGAAGCACCTCACTCACCACTCACCACTCACCTGTCCGTGACTGAAATAGGTTGACCAAAAAACGAAAACAAATTTGGTCAAAAATGGCAAATCAAAAGCAAGCAAAAATGTTCTTAAAGCCCCGTCGAGTCTTTTCTCCGGAGGTACGTAAGAAGGTAGTACTGGAT
>JBGTGP010000005.1:0-62663 GCA_041746735.1 Saprospiraceae bacterium | reverse complement strand
TATCAGAAATTCAAGGAGAATTTGATGAATTTCTTCAATAACCTAAATGACTACAGATCAGATTTGAATCGTCTGATTACATATAATTTCCAAATCATTGATTGGAATTAAATGGACATTTCATACTCAAATAGGTATATTGACAAGTGGTCTAACTCTTTGATTAGTTTGGAAACTTGCTCAAATCCTGCAAATATTGACCTTGCAAAAATTCCACAAGGAATCTATACTTTAATTTATTCTAAGAATAGTATAATTATTGGTAGTAAACAATTTATTATATCGCGCTGAGATTTAGGATTTATTAATTATTTACAGATTGTTGTTGAGTTATGAGAAAACATACTAATTCATTTGTCGAACCAAGGATTTGTAGAATCTATCTTTAAAATCTGATGTTAGTGCTATCTTATTTTGTCAAACTACCTCAACTGATTGATCGTAATTATTTTAGTCGGTGAGTTAAATTATTCGCTATAGATAAATGACAACTCAAATTGTATGATCTCACGAAGAGTCTGGTATCTCCTTGTATTCGCTTTGATCGCGGTCAGGGTTTATTACACAGACTTTAAAGCTCCCCAACCCGTTCAGGTCATCACATGGGACGCTTTCGGGTACTATCTGATATTGCCTGGTATTTTTATTTATAAGGATATCAAAAAGATGGACTGGGTCACCGAAGTCAACCAGACCTATGGCCTGAGCGGTACCCTGTACCAGATCGGTGATGTGAAGAATGGGAATGGCAACAAAGTCATGCGCTATTTATTGGGCATTTCTATCCTGTACTCTCCCTTCTTTCTTCTGGGGCACCTGGCATCCGGTATTATGGGATTTCCACAAGATGGATTTTCGTTACCCTATAATCTGGCGATTTGCCTGGCAGCCCTGTTTTATGCCGCCTTAGGTTTGTGGGTCCTTCGTAAAATACTGCTGCGGTATTTTACAGATACGGTAACCGCAGGCACGATATTGCTCGTCGTACTGGCAACCAATTATGTGCAATATGTGTCGATCGACAGCGGACAAACGCATGGCTATATTTTTACACTGTATGCATTGCTTCTCTTGCTGGTGATCCGGTGGCACGAGCGTCCGGAAATCCGGCATGCATGGCTGATCGGAGTGATTATCGGTCTGGGGACAATATCGAGACCAACGGAATTGGTCATGCTGTTTATACCACTTCTCTTTCATACACATACTGAATCAGCCCGGAAACAGAAGTGGGATCTGGTGCGGAAGCACAGGCTTCATATTCTCTATCTGGCGTTGGGTACATTTTTGGGCGGATTACCCCAATTGATCTATTGGAAAATAGTGACGGGTGGATGGATCCATGAAGTGGGGTCCCGCTGGGTGTTTTTCAAGCCCAACTGGCAGGTCCTCTTTGGATGGGAGAAGGGATGGTTTGTCTATACGCCGGTAGTTATGCTCATGGTCGTTGGCCTGCTCTATTTGCGAAAACACCCCGCCTTCCGGTCCATTCTGGTTTTTTTTATCCTCAATACCTGGATCGTTATTGCCTGGTATGATTGGCGATATGGGGCATCCTATTCCACCCGTGCCCTGGTACAAAGTTATGCGGTCATGGCCCTCCCGATGGCAGCGGCCATAGATGGGATATTGACACGAAAACTCAAATGGCTGGGCATTGGGATAGGGTTATATCTCATCGGGGTCAATCTGTTACAGATCTGGCAGTACAACAAGACCATATTGCATTACAACGATATGAACCGAAAGTATTATCAGGCGATCTATTTAAATCCAAATCCGTCACCGCTGCAAATGTCATTACTGGACACCCGCGAGTATATTAGAAACAGGGAGGCATATACTACAGTACAGTCAGTTCATGTTGACTCACAGTTTTTAATCAACAATCCCGTAATACCCAAGGCTGTGCTCTTTGAATCGGAACTGCAGAAATTGGATGGTTATGATCCGAAAACCCAACAATGGATTATTGTGAACGTACAGGTCCTGTCCGCATGGGGCGCATTTGAAACGGATCTCGTCACCTCCCTGACCACCGGGGATCAACAAAAAGATACCCGGGTCCGGATGCAGAATGGTATTTCTGAAAAGGGCGTATGGAATGATATCCAGTACTACTATCAGATACCTCCAGCCACAGCAGGGGGCAGACTTACGGTCTATGCCGAAACGAAAATCAGTCAGGACATTTATCTCCGGAATTTCTCTATAGCGCTCCTGGAAAAGAAGCCATAGGTGGAGGGAGCGTTTTAGATATAATCAATGTGGTGAGAGGTTGAGTGTTTAGAGTATAGTGTTCATTGATTAGGGAACCCAATCGATTAGGGCAAGAACATGTCGCTCTCAATTGTCCCTACACCAGGATGGCTTGTTTCGAAGGAGTTGAGAAGTTAGTTGTGGTGAGGGGTGAGGATTGAGCTGATCTGCGGAATAGGAAAATCCTTTGATATCCAGACGGAACAAAAGGTGACTGAGAGATTTAAAGGCACCGACTCTGCAGCACTTCGACTGGCATCTAAATCAGATGAGATGTTGCTTGATGGCACAGTTTCCAGCTTGAAGAGCACAGATCTTTTTTTGGGTTTCCAGATTCTATCACCGTGTATGTTGGCAGTAATCTGATGAAACATGAAGATTAAATCTGGCATCTGGCATCTGTTGCTCTGGCATCTAAAAACCCATCTGGCTTTCCGCCTCGCGGTCGGAATCTCCGCTGCGCTCCGACTGAAAATTACGTTTACCTTTAAGCGTATAACCTGATTTCTGCCTGCAGATCATGACCAAATCCTCACCTGTCGACCGATGGATCAATGAGCCCATCAAGCGTTTTATTTCAAACAGTACCACCAGTGGTATAGTGCTTTTTACCTCAGCCCTGCTGGCGCTGATCCTCTCCAACTCCCCCTGGGCCCATGAATTTCATTCGATATGGGAGGTAGAGTTTTCTATCGGTTTCAATGGGCATATGATTTCAAAAAATCTCCATCACTGGATCAATGACGGTCTGATGGCCGTCTTCTTTTTTGTTGTGGGACTGGAGCTGAAGCGTGAAGTGGTGGCTGGTGAATTGCGGGATCCCAAAAATGCTGTTCTCCCGATTACCGCGGCACTGGGCGGGATGTTGATTCCGGCATTGCTGTACTTACTGTTCAATTCATCAGGTGAGGCTTCCAACGGCTGGGGGATACCGATGGCAACGGATATTGCATTTGCACTGGGTGTTCTCTACCTGCTGGGTCCCAAAGTACCGCTGTCCCTCAAGATATTTCTCACGGCACTGGCCATCGTCGATGATATCGGGGCTGTGCTGGTGATCGCCTTTTTCTATACATCTGACATTCATTTCATGAGTCTGGCGACCGGTGGTGTCTTTATGGCCATACTCATCACCGCCAATTTGATGGGTGTACGAAGCCCCTTGTTTTATGGGGTGGTCGGTATCGGGGGTCTGTGGTTGGCCTTTCTGATGTCCGGTATCCACGCCACCATCGCCGCCGTACTGGCCGCCATGACCATCCCCGCCAATGTCAAGATCGGCGAACGGGAATATGTGAATAAACTACGTGAGCTGACGGACCAGTATGAACAGGAAAAACCCAACGACAAACCCACCGTCACTTCTCATCAGCTCCATATCATCGATGACATCCGGGACTATAGTGTCGAAGCACTTACACCCCTGCAGCGTTTAGAGCACAGTATGCATCCTCTGGTCGGATATGTGATCATGCCCATCTTTGCCCTGAGCAATGCAGGCGTCATGTTTTCTGGAGATCTGTGGGATCAGATCACGAGCTCGGTATTCCTCGGCGTGTTTGTCGGCCTCATGGCCGGTAAACTGGCAGGCGTATATGGGCTCACGCGAATCTGTCTGACACTCAAATGGTGTACACTCCCCAAAGGCATGAACAACCTGCATTTGCTGGGTGCGGGATTCCTGGCCTCGATCGGTTTTACGATGTCGCTGTTTATCGCGGGCCTCGCCTTCCAGGATCCGGTGCTTCGTGAAGAGGCGAAGATGGGGATTTTGTTTGCCTCCTTTGTCGCGGCTATAGCCGGGTATCTGATCATCCGGGCGGCCAACAGGAGAGTTGAGTAGGGGAGTTGAGGAGTTGAGAAGTTGAGGGGTTTAGAACCGGGGCGTCCTAAACGCAACCTGACCCGCACCATAGCTCAATTAAAAAAATCACTTCGGGTAGTAAAGACTTTGTCGCTCTCAATTGTCCGGACACCCTGGACGTCCTGTTTCGGAGGAGTGGAGGAGTGGAGGAGTGGAGGAGTGGAGGAGTTGAGAGGTTGAGGAGTTGAGTGTTGAGGAGTTGAGTGTTGAGTGGAAAGGATAATATAATAAGTAAGGTGAGATTTAATCTGGCATCTGGCATCTGATACTCTGGCATCTGGTTTTCCGCCTTGCGGTCAGAATCGTCGCTACGCTTCAATCTGACATCTGGCATCTCCTGCTCTGGCATCCTCATACATTAAAGCCTCGGCGACCAAATTCGGGAAAAAAGAACAACTAAAAACTCGTTCGGTTATGAACAAACAATCCCCGCTCACCCAAATGATTGGTACAGTAACTGAACTGAAAAAGAAAGTTGTTGTAGATCAACACACTGATGGCCGGGCCACCACCATACAACCAGCGGTTGGAAAAGGAATTGTCGGCACCGGTATACGGATCATATACATAGCCGGATTCGGCCAATACGGAGACATAAAACGCGACCGGCAATCGACGAAACTGCTCCAACGGCATGCGCCGACCCAGATTAATTTGCTTTTCCAGAAGTTTGTAGGCCAACTGATACTTACCCACTATCAGATCGAGGCCATTGATGATATACAACTCATACCCGGCCACATACTTGAGTCCTGATCCCATCGCATCATAGTGCATCAGGGAGGGTCTGTTGCGGCTCAGACTATATTGCCCAATAGAAGAAATCCTGTGCTGGAACCGGCGGCCGGAATGAAAATTATATTCCATGAGCACGGTTCCGACCAAAGCATTTTCATCGCCGGATTTGCTCCAGCCTGTCTTCTTCAATTCCACCATCGTCTTGAGTCCTTCTGACGGAAAAATTTTCAGATCCCGGTCATCATATTCGCCTGCGAATTTGAGCGACAAAGCCTCATGGTGCGTATCGCCATTTCGAAAGAAAAGCGGATTGTAATCTGTGGCTATTTCTTCATGAATGCGCACGGCCTGAAATCCCAGGGTGAGTTCATACTTCAGAAAAATATTAGGCCGGTATACCGAGCTGATCTCGCCCTGCCAGCGTTCCTGAAGGATCCGCTCATCGAGACGAATAAATTGCTCCCGGTTATTCACAGTCGCATAACTCATCTCCTTGTTGACACTGTGAAGAAATCCCATCGTAACCCCAATGCTTTGCTTTTTATTAAAGTACGGCAACCGGTATTGAATTTCCTGCTTTGGGGTGAACCCGAGCTGGAACAGGGCCTTGAGTTTGTCATTGCGGCCTGAAAAATTGAGCCACTCCATGCGCGCGCCCAGATTGAGTCGGTTCAATGCGCGATTATACGTAGACCACCAGACATTGAAATTGCGGTCCGCCAGTTCGAGGATCGGTACGGCATAGATGTACCAGGATTCCTTGATCTCGATGGAGATGATCACGTGATGACGATCCGTATCCCATTCCGAGATATTGACGATGACATCATTGAAGATGCCGAGGTTGAGCAGGTTATTGCGGTTGCGTTCCAGCGTCAGACCCAGGTCACGCTGCTGCAGCGTATCCCCTTCTGAAAAATTGAGTTCACGAAGTACGATGGTCTCCTTGGTACGTTTGAGGCCGGAGATCAGGATGGATTCAACGGTGACGGACTGGCCCGATAAGGTAGAGGCTATGCACAGCAGTCCCGTGATGAGAAGACCTGTACGCCGTTGTCCGTGCATCAGACATTGAGATAGTGCAAAAGGGCATCATAATGATCCTGCAGGCTTTCAAAATAGCCTTCTTCCGTAAAGGTCGCTTTGATGACATAGCCAAAGCGTTCCAGAGTAGCCTGCAGATGATTCGTATCTTTTTGATTGGTCTTGATGGTGACATACATCTGGCCACTGGCTTCGTCGTGGGTCAGAAAACTGCTGAGGATCGCAGCGTTTTCCCCTTCGATGAGGCGGGAGATTTCCGCAAGACTGTAATCGTTTTTCTGCAACTCGAGCACGAGGATACCACCAGGCTCGGAAAACGAAAAACTGCGGGCATAAAACTGAATCAGATCTTCCAGCGTGATCAGACCCAGATAATTTTCTTTTAGGTCCACGACCGGGATGACGGTCAGCTTATTTTCAGCCATGACACTCATCGCTTCAAACATGTGATCGGTGTCCCGTACAAATGCCCGGTTGAGGCCCAATGCAAAAGAACCAATAGGCTCGTCAAGCGGGCTGGTGGTGATGTCTTCTTCAGAGATGGTGCCGAGGAGCTGCTCGTTGTTGACGATCGGCAGATGTTTAAGGTGATACACCTGCATGTAGGTCAGTGCCTGCTCACCGGTATCAGAGGTGCGCAGCGGCTGAATAAGTTGTGAGATAAGTTCGCGGGCGATCATGTCAGTTGTCTTTCTACTTAATAAGACGAAAGATTGTGCCAAATGTGGCGTTTGTTAGTAAATAATTAACGCGTGAGCTTCTTTTTTTCAATCATAAACTCCTGCTCCGAAAGTAATCCACGGTCCCGGAGTTCGGAAAGTCGTTTCAACTGACCCAGCAAAATATCATCCTGAACAGGCTCTTCCTGTACGGTATTGGGCGCAGATGCCTCTTCCGGCATCGATTCCGGTAATTTCAGTCGAAAGCCATTTTTCTCAAAATCCTCAAAGCGATCCTGGATTCTGACATATGCCAGATCATCATGTGATTTGAGTTTATCAAAATCATTAAACCCCAGCGCGACGGCACGATCGAGATGCGCGTACGCCTTCTCGACCTGCTCGGTCAACGAATACGCACAAGCGATGTTGAAGTGAAGCGAAATATCTTTCGGGTGAATGTCCAGCCCTTTTTGAAAATCCTCGATGGCTCCTTCCAGATCAAACTCCTTGTACTTTTTGATGCCGTTGACTTTATACGGATTTTGCAGGTCACGGTTGGGTACCTGCATATTGCGTGGAACTGGCGGCATACGTCCCTGCTGTCGGGGGGGAGCGACCGTCGGATAACCCGGACGTGACCGTTGATGGTAGATCGGAGGTACGGTTTGTTGGCTGCTGTTGTACTTGCGGTTGAACTCCTGCTCATCCATGGTGAAAAACACAATGGCATCGATCAGCCCCAGGACCAAGGAAATCCCGAGGAACATCAGGATAAAATAGAGGATGCCCAGGCCGACCTGACCCAGATAAAAGCGATGCACTCCGGCCCAGCCCAGGAATAAGGCAAAAAATCCCGCGGCGGTTTTATTTCTCATAACGCCCTGTATAGTGGATTGTAATGTTAATCAATTTCCGCAAAGGTCGGAATTTTTGATGGGGATAACGCAGTGAGGCAGTCAGCAGGCTCAACCTCAGATACCCACCTTGTATTTGCAGGTCAGGATGGCGATATCATCCGGGTAGGCATTGCTGCCGCGAAAGAGATCCACCTCCCCTATAAGGGCGTTGTTGAGCGCCTCTGCCGTATCGTAATCATCTGCGCGCGAGACAACCCTGGCTATCTGGTGGTCATCGAAGTATTGGTCCAGGTCATTCTGGATATCCGTCAGTCCATCCGTGCAGGCAAAGATGGTGCCCGGATGCGTCAGTAGCACTTCTCCCTTGTGGATCTCGGGAAGCTGCTCAAAGGCGCCAATCAAGGTACAACCCGATTCGAGACGGGTCACAGTGCCATTTTGGATCAGAAAGGGAGGAAAATGACCGGCATTGACATATTCAAGCGTATTCTTTTGAAAATTGAGCAGGCCGATAAACAAGGTGATGAACCGGTCGCTGCGCGTGATCCGGTATACGGCCTGATTGAGGGCAAAGACGAAAGTCTCCAGATCTTTATACTGATAAATCAGGTTTTGCAGCAAGGCTTGAAAATTGGCCATCAGAATCGCGGCCGACACGCCCTTGCCACTGATATCCGCCACACAAAAGACCATACGGCGCTCATCAAACTCAATAAAATCAAAATAATCCCCACCGACTGTCAGGTGAGGTTTGTACACAGTCGCGATCTCATAATACCGACTGCGGGGCATGCGATCCGGAATGAGCATTTTCTGCACACTGCTGGAGAGCTCCATATCCCGTGCAAACCGTTCCTGATCGAGTTGTTTTTTAAACAACCGTTTATTTTCGATCGCCACGGCTATGATGTTAGTAAAGGTGGTGATAAACTGGATGCGGGTATATTCGTCTCCATCGGTACGCAATCCGCCCACGAGGGCAAACGCGATAGGTAATTTCTTGTGGTAGACCGGAATTACGATCTCAAACTCCTGCAATTCGGCGGGATCCTTGGCGGTGATGCGCTGGGTTTTGGTATATCGCTTGAGGGTGGGACCCATATCGGTCCGTAAAGCGAGCTGTTCCGATTGAAGGTGAGCGGCACACTCCCAGTCTTCTTCCTGCCGGAAAAAGAGGGCCATGCGCTTGATCCCCATTTCCCAGCCCAGGATTGACTTGTACATATTATACAACTCCTGGGCCGACACATTGTCATTGATGGCCTGTGTAATAGTCTGCAGGCTGTTGATCTGTAGCTGTTTAAGGCTGAGCTCCTGTTGAAGTTTCTCGATACTGAGCTGCCCGGCGTCGTTCATAAGATGGTGGTGTCCAAAATTGGTTGGACAAGGTACTTCAAATTTGCCATTCCCAAAAAGGAACCCTAAACCCCTCGGAGCGGAAGATGGAAGGCCGGGAACCGGAAGGGAATAATCGGGAGCCCTACACGTTTATTCTCTAAGTTTACACCCCAATTCAACTAGAGCTATTGCTGATCCTCGACCGCTATATCATCCGCAAATACCTCGGTACGTTTTTCTTTACCGCCCTGCTTTTTTCGATCATCGGCATCACGATCGATTTCAGCGAGCACATCGAAAAATATGTCGACCAGCCGGTCACGCGACGCGAGATCATCTTTGACTACTATCTCAATTTTATCCCCTGGATCAACGGCCTGTTGTGGCCCATATTTTCTCTGATCTCCGTCATCTTCTTTACGTCGCGGCTGGCCCGCAATACCGAAGTTGTTGCCCTGCTCAATGCCGGTATGAGCTATGGCCGGTTTTTACGTCCCTATCTGATCACCGCCTCCTTCCTCAGTATCCTCTATCTGTTTGGCAACCATGTCTTTTTCCCGCAGGGTAATAAAACCATGCTGGCGTTTCAGAACAAATATATTTTTCCCAACAACCTCAAAGTCAAAAGCAGCAATATCCATCTCTTTATCGGCCCGGAATCCAAGGTCTATATCGCCAACTACCATACCCACGACAGCAGTGGCACAGGCTTCAGACTGGAACAATACGATCGGCACCACCTGATCTTTATGCTCAAGGCTAAAACATTTCAATACAAACGTGAATCCGAAAAATGGCAGCTCCGTGACTATGAGATCCGCTACTGGAAAGATGATCGCGAGTATTTCATCTCCGGTCAACATCAGGTCATGGATACCGCTATCGCGCTCTATCCTTCTGACTTTGTTTATTTCACCAATGACAAGGAAAAAATGACATCGGCGGAGTTGCTGCAATTTATCCACTACGAACAGGAACGCGGGATCGGCTCGTCGCGGATCATGCGGTCTGAGTATCATCGCCGGTGGGCAGAGCCCTTTACCATCATTATCCTGACGGTCATCGGCGCATCGATCTCTTCGCGCAAACACCGCGGAGGTATGGGCCTCAACCTCGCCATGGGGGTCGGGATCGGCTCGATGTATGTGTTTCTGAGCAAATTTGCCCTCACCTTTTCCACCAATTTGGGCCTGCCGCCGATGCTGGCGATGTGGCTTCCCAATCTGATCTTCGGCGCATTTGCCCTCTACTTCCTCAAAAAGGCACAGAAATAACCCGCACGGCCATCTTGTCCGGCCTTCTTACTTTTACACGACACTAACCCGCCGTATGGTCAATCAATGGATACTCAAACTCCTCCTGTTGCCACTGGCCATCCTGTATGGTATAGGTGTCGCGATGATCAACGGCCTCTACGCCGCAGGGCTGCTACGTGGCGTCTCGTTTAGCATCCCGGTCATCAGCATCGGCAATCTCACGGTCGGAGGTACAGGCAAGACCCCCCACACGGAATACCTCCTCCGCCTCCTTCACGAGTATCTGCATATCGCGGTCCTCAGCAGAGGCTACAAACGAAAAACATCAGGCTATCTGGAAGTGCTCCCACATCTCGATGCCTCATTGACCGGCGATGAACCCCTTCAATACAAACGCAAATATCCGCATGTACCTGTGATCGTCGCTGAAAGCCGAAGCCTCGCTATTCCTCAAGTGGTACGGCAGTATCCGGACACACAACTCATCCTGCTCGATGACGGCTATCAGCACCGCGAAGTGATGCCGGGACTCAATATCCTGCTGACCGAATACAATGATCTCTATACCCGCGACTGGCTATTACCGGTAGGACGTCTCCGCGAATGGCGCAATGGCGCGGGCCGTGCTGATATCATCATCGTGACGAAATGTCCACAGAACCTGCAGGCATCTGACATGGCATCGGTGCGTGAGGAGGTACAGCAGCGCAAGGATCAACAGGTATTCTTCAGCCGCTATGTCTATGGTGATCCGTACAGGATGTATGGATCACCGGATCGGTTGCCCCTCCACAAAGAACTCGATGTACTCCTGGTGGTCGCCATCGCCGGTACCGAGTATCTGATGGAATATGTCGATACGCAATGCAGTGAGGTACGTATGCTGGCATACAACGATCATCATCCGTTTTCCAATTTTGATTTGGGTGATATCGAACGACATTTCAACCTCATGGAAGGAGATCGGCAACGCATCATCCTGACAACTGAAAAAGATGCCATGCGGCTCGACAGCCACCGGGATACACTCCGGCAACTCAACCTCCCGATCTATCTCCTGCCGGTAGCCGTTTCCTTTATGGAAGAGGAAGGCCAGGAAAGTTTCGATGATTCGATCCGGCAATGGCTCCTTAATTTTAGACGCTAATGTCGACTTCTACCTTCCTGCGTTATCTACTCCTGCTGTCTGTCCATGCCTGTATCCCGGCAAGTCTGGTGCTGAGCCAGAATCTGCTCCTCGACATGGATATCGACGCACATCATCTGTATGACCGGATGATCATCCGCACGGGTAGCCGTGACTCTACGATTCATACCGCGATCAAACCCTTCTGGCGCCATGATGTCTTGCGACTGGCGGAGTCCTACATAGCCGGAACCCCTGCACCTGCTGATCTCTGGCAGGCACAAAAAATATGGGATCAGAACAATGAGTGGATCGTATCAGATGGCAGACCCACATTTGATACCGTGTATGTCCATGCCGATACCTATACTCTCACTGCTCGCCGGAGTTTGTTGCAGTACCGACGGAGTAAGCGACCGTTGTGGAATACTTTTTACAAAACACCCTATCAGTTGTATGAGGTTGATGTCCCCGATTTTTACCTGCGCGTCAATCCGCTCATTCAGTTTGGCGCAGGGCGTGAAACTGTTGAAGGTGTCAACACCTTTGTCAATCAGCGCGGGGTCAGCCTCAGGGGCGGCGTAGGAAAGAATGTTTTTTTCCAGACCCAATTCTACGACAGCCAGGTTCGGTTACCGCAGTATATCAATCAATACACCACCGATCTGGGTGTCGTGCCGGGTGTGGGGTTGTATAAAAATTTCAACAGCGCCTTCTTTGATTTTTCCAATGGTCGCGATTATCTGCAGGCACTGGCGTATGTCGGTGTTAATTTTGGAAAATATATCGGCATGCAACTGGGACACAACCAGTTTTTTATCGGCGATGGACTTCGCTCGCTGTTCCTTTCTGATTTTTCTACTCCGTTTTTTTCACTGAAGTTCAATACCCGGATATGGAAATTTCATTACCAGAATATTTTCGCCGAAATGGCCGCGGACAATTTTATGTCGGTCACTGGTTTCTCCGAAGCTATTCCGAAAAAATATATGGCAGCTCATTACCTGAGCTATAAACCCACACCTCATCTCACGCTGGGATTATTTGAAGCCGTCATCTTCGATCGTCCCGGCCATCGGTTTGAATTGCAATACCTCAATCCCGTGATTTTGTTCCGGACCATAGAAGGCGCATTGGGCAGTCCGGACAATGTCCTGATCGGCTTCAATGCACGTGCAGACATTCGGCAATCCATCTCGGTGTATGGCCAGGTGATACTCGATGATATACTGGTCCGTGAAATCCTGGATGGAAACCTGGACTGGTGGGGTAATAAATTCGGTCATCAGTTAGGTGTAAAATATATCGATGCCTTCGGCTTACCCTATCTGGATGCCCAGGTGGAATGGAATACCGTTCGGCCGTATACCTATTCGCATTACCAAGCACAGTCCAATTATTCCAATTACAAACAACCGCTGGCGCATCCGCTGGGAGCAAATTTCAACGAATGGATATTCTCATTGCGGTATCAGGCGACGCCACGTCTGCTGTTGAGGAGCAGTCTCTACCTGATCCGGACCGGTGAGGATGCGGACAGTATTTCGTTTGGAAGTAATGTGATCGTATCGAATCTCAACCGTACGGGTGACTTTGGTCACCGGGTGGGACAAGGAGTGGCGACAGATATCATGTACTGGAGTTCGGGCGTACATTTTGAACTGACACCTGGAGTGTTTCTCGATGGATGGATGATGTTGAGAAGTAAAATGAGTGCGATACCGGAGCGGTCGCAGGAGACGCGGCTTTTTCAACTGGGTGTGCGGTATAATATGGCGCGACGCGAAGAGATCTTCTGAAATACGGTCGGGAGTCAGGCGCTGGCTTTGTCTATCTTCGCCGGCGTATGAGGGCGAAAAAAGAATTTGGTCAGCACTTTCTGGTGCAGGAGCCGATCGCGGAGCAACTGGCGCAGGCGCTTCATACACAAGGGTGTGGTGCGATCGTCGAGGTGGGTCCCGGCAAAGGCATTCTCACCCGGTATCTTCTCAAGCAACCCTTACCCGTCATAGCAGTAGAGCTCGACCGGGATCTGATCCCGGTGTTGGAGAAGACATTTGCCAGTACGACACTTCGGATTGTACAGGGCGATATATTACGTGTGCGGCTGGATGAAATCCTCGGTCCGGATACCAACTTTGTGTTGACCGGCAATTTTCCGTACAATATCTCGAGCCAGATCGTCTTTCTCGGATTGCAGCACCGGCATCAAGTCCCGTTTATGGCCGGTATGTTTCAAAAAGAAATGGCAGAACGTATATGCTCACCACCCGGCAGTAAAGTATATGGCGTGATCTCCGTCCTGACCCAAGCGTATTACAACGCGACGTTGTTATTTACGGTCAAGCCCGGTTCCTTTGCTCCACCACCGAAGGTCAACAGCGCCGTCATTGCCCTGACCCGGTATCGCACCGACATCGAGGGCGTGCCCTATCAGGCTTTGCGCCAGGTGGTCAAAATGGCGTTCAGTCAGCGTCGTAAAATGTTGCGCAATACACTCAAACCCCTTTTGCCGGAGCAGGTGCTGATCGACATGCAGATCTCAGACATCCGGCCGGAGCAACTCTCCGTCGACCAGTTTATCGCACTGGCCCGCATCGTCATAGAGCTACACCCTGGCGAAGCTTGATGTGTCACCGAAAAGGCGGATAGGGTTGAAGAGAAGACTGCACTACAAGCATCTTGGCAGTTAGACCACATAATCTTCCCGCACGACTAATGCGTAATGCTCATCTCCCAGGTCGATATAGCCCTGATCGTAACAGAAGTAATACACCTTGCCGGCGCGGGTCTTATAGACGTTGGTGTAATAATCAAAATTGAGGCCGGAGTCGATGAGCTTCATACGGGCGACGCGGGCCTTGCCATGTGGATTGAGCCGGGACAGGATGCTTCTGTTTTTTCGGATGGTATAGTTGATGCGCCGGATATAGGCAATACTGTCCGCATGGACATTGTTGTAATGCGAGGCCCGGCAGTAGTCTGAACAAAACTGCTTGTCGCGCCGGCCGTGAATGACTTCCTGACATTCCCGGCAATGACGTTTTTCAATGACCCTATAGCTGCTTGGATGGTTCACAATGTATAGTGTCTCCAGCGCGGCGGATATGACCTGTACAGGACGATTTTTTTTCTTACGTTTTTATTGAAGCTCCAGGATCAGAGGGCCGGGTCCGCTGAGCGTAAGTGTTCCGGTCAGATTGACCTTTGATCCGGTGAGGATATCCCGCCCCAGAGTCGCGGTGCCGATCATATCTAGAAATCGGTTCAGATCCAGTGTGACCTCCTTTTCATTTTTATTGAGCACGACCATGATCTTTTGGGAGTCGCTGTATCGAAAATATACATACACGCCATCGCGCGGCACGTAATGTCGGGTCGCTCCGGTGTGAATAACCGTAGCGGATTTTCTCCATTGTAATAAGCGGGTGACAAAAGATTGCATCTCCAGCTGGGATGTTGATAAGCCCATGCCGGTAAAAGCATTGACTTCATCCCCGGGCCAACCGCCGGGAAAGTCCCCCCGCAGCAATCCATCATCCCGGTGCGCCGGACTCGTCATCAGGATTTCCGTTCCATAATACAACTGGGGTATGCCGCGGATCGTGGCGATATAGGCCAGCGCCATTTTCGTTTTCGCCAGATCCTCCTTCAGCATGGTGTATAGCCTTGGCATATCATGGTTATCCGCAAACGTGACCAGTTGCATCGGATCCGCGTACAGAAAATCGAGGCCTAACATTTCATAGAGATGCAGCCAGCCATTGTCATGACCTTCGGGAGTGGTGAGTGCACGGATCAGCGCGCTGTGCAGCGGAAAATCGAAAAGCGAGGAGGCCGAGGAGACATACCCGTCATGATTTTGCTTGCCACGCTGCCAGTAGGCGACGACGGCAGGCTGGTCGTACCAGATCTCGCCGGTGATGGTGAGATGGGGATATTCATCCATGATCGCTTTCGACCAGCGCGACATAAAACTTTTGTCCGGGTACAGATAGGTATCCATGCGGATGCCGCTAAGTCCTGCATATTCGATCCACCAGATGCTGTTCTGGATGAGATAGGTGGCTAACGAGGGATTGTTGCCATTGAGATCCGGCATGGTTTTGACAAACCAGCCTTGCTCCAGGTGGTCGATATCGGCTGATGCGGCATAGGGGTCGAGTTGTACGGTCTTGCGATGGTTGGTTTCGAGATAGGGTTCCTGCCATTGATTGATCCATCCCGGCGTCGGAGGGTCTTTCATCCAGGGATGTTCATCGCCGATGTGATTGAGGACCATGTCCATGATGACTTTGATGCCATGGTGGGCGGCCTGTTGGCAAAAAGCACGATAGGATTCATTCGTCCCCATGCGGGGATCGGTCTGATAGAGGTCGGTGATGGCGTAGCCGTGGTAGGAGTAGCGGGACATGTTGTTTTCCAGCAGGGGTGTGGGCCATATGGCGGTAAAGCCCAGTCCGGCTATATAGTCCAGATGTTGGTGTATGCCGGCGATATCACCTCCATGTCGCCCGTTTTTGTGGGTGCGGTCAGCCGTTTCTTTCATGCCGGGCATATTGTCATTGGAGGTGTCACCATTGGCAAACCGGTCGGGGGTGATGAGGTAGATGGCATCCTGGCTGGTGTGGCCCTGGCGGAGGGCTGAGTTGACATCGCGGGGCATGAGTTCATAATCTATCATGTGTACGATCTGGCCCTGATCGGTGAGGAACAACGGGACGATGCCGGGTCGGGTATGGGGTTGGATGTGAAGGGTGACGAAGAGATAGTTGGTGCTACCGGGGCTTTCATGGGCGGTGATGGTGATGCCCTGATAGGGGGTGTTGGCATGGAGGTGGCCGATGGTGGTGCCGGTGATGAGGAGTTGGAGTTGATTGTTATTCATGCCGGTCCACCAGTGTGGGGGGTCTACGCGGGTGACGGATTGGGCCGTCAGGAGGGCCGTCATGAGGAGGAAGAGGAGGAGGGCAGGGATGTGGCGGTATAGCATAGGATAAAAATAATACATCAGGTGGAATCGAATGCAGGTCAGGAGGGGGGAGGGGAATGGTTAAATGGGGGAAGAAAATTTTTTGAAAACATTTGTATAATTAGGAATCCTAACTATATTTGCGATGCTATATGGCAACAACTTAAACACAGTATCAATGAGCAAGTCAGTTTTTTATCATGCGGGATGTCCGGTCTGCCTGAGTGCGGAGCAGGACTTAGTCCATTTGATTGGTGCACATCAGGTTGATGTGGTTCATCTCGGGGAGCATCGTCACCGGATAGATGAGGCTGAGAAAGTCGGTGTTCGTTCCGTACCGGCACTTGTAACACCGGGAGGAAATGTCCTTCATATTAATTTTGGGGCATCTATTGAGGATGTCAGAGGATAACCGGGTGTCCTTTCCCGGCAGCAATGATCTGTCGGAAAAGGGCGCTTACAAAACGTATAACATATGCAAAACAGGATTTCACGTATGGGATGGATCGTCTTTATGCTCTGCATGGTTGGAATACCCCTTCAGGCACAAATGCAAATGAAAGTAGCCGTTTGGGATACGTATGTCAAGCGAAAGGATGGGCGTGTCATGCATTTTGATATTATTGCACCGTCGGAGGTGCGGGATACGGCCATCATCCATGGCTATGGACGTGTGTATCTGCGGGGCAAGGGCCAGGAAGGACAGACACTGACGGCGCGCGAATGCCGATTTTGTCATGTGAGGGCTATGACGCCGGCATGGCAGGCCGATATCCGCCGGCAAGGGTATTATATTCTTGAATTGGAAAATTGTGACTAAACCACCATCCTCCTTTAATCTCCGGCATCAGCAGACCCGCATGGAGAGCAAGATTGTCGTGTCGCTGGAGCGTATCTCCGAGGCATTTCGGGTGTTGCTATGGGAGGAGAGTAAGGAGCATGGACTAAGTCCCATCCAACTGCAGATACTGATCTTCCTGCTGTTTCATACCGGCGAAAAGTGCAAGGTCAGTCATCTCGCAAAGGAATTCAATCTGACACGTCCGACGATCAGTGACAGCGTGAAGGTATTGTCGGAGAAGGGATTGATCGGGAAGACATCCGACCGGGAAGATTCACGGAGCTATACGATCTCTCTGACCACCACCGGCAAGGCCATCGCCCGGAACGCCTCGCTGTTTGCCAGCCAGATAGAAAAGCCATTGGCCGATTTATCCCTTCAGCAAAAGGAGATACTCCTGATCAGTCTGATGCAGCTGATCCACTCGCTCAACCAGGCCGGAATCATCACGCCGCAGCGGATGTGTTACACCTGTCAGTACTACCGTTCAGCCGGTGGGGGTCATTACTGCAACCTCCTGCAGTTGCCGCTGCGCAATGAAGATCTCCGCGTGGATTGTCCCGAACATCTGATGGCCATCTGAATGCTGCCTGAAGGGCTTACACTCCTATAATATAACCCCGGGTCGCACCCGGGGTATATGCACCACCCCTGAGCCCTCACCCTGAATGGGTCGCACAAGAACCCCTTTCCCCTTCTGCCCCCAACCCCTGCGTCACCCTCCGCGCTAGGCTATGCTCGTGAACGCCGGGGCGTCCTCAACGCAACCTGACCCGCACCAACGCGCAATCAGAAAAAAATCCCTTTGGGGAGTTACATACCCTGTCGGCCAAAATTGTCTGAGAAACCAGGAGATCTGTTTCGGAGGAGTTGAGAAGTTGAGGAGTTTAGTGTTTATTGTACCCTCATGATATAGGTTGCCGACTGATCCCACATAAGCCTGAAGGGCTTACACTCCTATAACCCCGGGTCGCACCCGGGGTATATGCACCACCCCTGAGCCCCGACCCTGAATGGGTCGCACAAGAACCCCTTTCCTCTTCTACCCCCAACCCCTGCGTCACCCCCTCTCGCTAGGCTATACTCGTGAACGCCGGGGCGTCCTCAACGCAACCTGACCCGCACCATAGCGCAATCAGAAAAAAATCCCTTCGATGAGTGCCAGACCCTGTGACGCCAACCTGTTCGGGCACCCCGGTGAAATGTTTCGTGGCACAACAAGACTCTTCTGGTAGAAAACAAATGAAAGAAACAGACAAGTGAAACACCGCCAGGCGCGACAGCAGGCCAGGTCGCCTACGCCAAGGCTTCGGCGTGCAAGGCCTAACCAACTCAAAAGCTAATTTTCTTTAAAATATTAGCCCCCCTCCCTATTGTGCAAGTAACTCCTTGCCCATATATTTGCAAGCAAACACTTGCTCAATATGGAAGCACGGCGTGATGTATTCCAGGCGATTGCGGATCCAACCAGGCGGGCGATTATCGGGATGGTGGCCCGTCAGCCGGCCAATGTCAATGCTATCGCGGCCCATTTTTCCCACATGAGCCGGCAGGCCATCTCTTTGCATCTGAGGATCCTGAACGAATGTGGTCTGCTGACCTTCCATCATCAGGGACGTGAGCGCATCTGCCAGATCCGGCCCGAACCACTGGATGAGGTGCAGTCCTGGATCAACCAGCACCAGCAGTTCTGGTCACAGAAACTGGATGCCCTGTCCGCCTATCTCGATATACCACCACAACCGAATAAAAACAAACAGCATGGACACTAAACCGGCTTCTTTTTCAAAAGAACAGGATGGATACTGTATCGTCTTTGAGCGGATCTTACCGCATCCGGTACAGAAAGTCTGGGATGCCATCACCCGTCCTGAAGAACTCAAGTATTGGTTTACCGACATCCAGTATGAACCGGTGGAGGGCGCTCAGATGACCATTCAGTTTCGTGACGGTGCGCGTACGCGCTCGTATGGCGAGATCGTACATATCGAGCCGCCTGTACGGTTTGTCTGGACCTGGGAGGGTGAGTTGGCGGAATGGGAGCTGACGCCGCTGGGGCCGGATGCCACCAAGTTGGTATTCCGGTACAGCCGTGTGGACGGGTCGTATGCGCTCAAGGTGGCGGCCGGATTTCATTCGATCCTGGATCTGCTGGTGGCACGGCTGGCGGGCAGTGAGGCGATGTCTCCATTCGGGGCGGAGGCGGATGATCCGGAGGGTCTTCCGTACCGGATCGGCTATGCGGAGGCCTTGTACGATCAGCATCCTGAGTGCGTCAAAGAGACACCGGTGATCGTACAAACGACTGTCAGGACTCCGGTGTCAGCGGTGTGGGCGGCGCTGACGGACCGGGAGCAGATGGCGCGGTGGTATTTTGAGTTGGACGACTTCCGGCCGGAGGTGGGGTTTACTTTTACATTTGCCGGGCAGGGGACGGAGGGGGAGACCTATCATCATTTGTGCCGGGTGACGCAGGTGGACCATGAACGACTTCTGCAATACAGCTGGCAATACGAGGGCTATCCCGGATACTCATTGGTGACCTTCCGGCTGGAGGCAGAACCGGCTGGAGGGACGCGCGTGATCCTGACGCATTTCGGGCTGGAGACCTTTCCGGCGGAGGTGCGTGCCTTTGCCCGGGCCAACTTTGAAGCCGGCTGGGGTGAGCTGATCGGAAAGTTGCTGCCGGCCTATCTGGCAGGGTGAGGCCGCAAGGAACTCGGGGATGAGTTTCATTCCTGACCTCAAAGGTGTAGTCATAATTTCCGTCCATTTCTTTACCACCTGGCAGACTCACCGATGCTGATATATGGACTACACCTCCGGAACTATCCATCAATTGATCCGACACTGCAGGGTTATAGAACTTGCCTGCGTGACCTACATACAGCACGCACTTAAACGCAGCCTAACGCCTCCAAACAGGAGCCTGCTAACGTCACAAAAATCAAGACTTCAAGCCGACCGCCAGCAAAACAGTTCACCAGGACGGGAAGATTCTACTTTATGAGGAGTCTGTGCCTTCAAGGCCCGGCGATAACAGTGTCTACCAGCAAGCAAGGATAGAGGAATTGTAAGCGGAAAAACTTATTTTTGGATCAATCCCAGGAGGCAGATTGGAGGTGGTCGGCCTGCCTGCTGGTAGACACGAACGTTCTGCGTCATATAAAAAAAGAATCTATTGAAAAAAGAGAAAACACCATTTAACGGAATAAAATTATTTATAGGAATTGCGCTCTGTATGATTATGACATCGTGTAATGGTCAAGTGAGTAATGGTGATAAACAAAACGCAATAAAACAAACAATTCAATTTCCAAACTTAAAAGAACAGATAAGTGACGTTGTAAGGACTATATTCCAAGACAGCAAGGGCAATATTTGGTTTGGCACTCAAAATGGTGCTTTTAGACTAACTAACGATACATTAATTCATATTGAAAGTATAAAAAGTGCGTTGGGGAAAGGTGTCACTATAAAAGACATTACAGAAGATAAAAATGGAATAATTTGGTTTGGACATACAGATGGGGTTAGCAGTATCGATAGGGAGAAAGTATCCAATTATTACGAATCGGATGGTTTAATAAGTAATGATGTATGGTGCATCAGTTCAGATACCGAAGGGAAAATTTGGATAGGAACTATAGAAGGAGCCTGTGTATTTGATGGAAATACCTTTGCAACCTTCGAGCTACCATTGGGAATAAGAGATTCGACTGTTGGAGTATCAAGCGACAAGATGATAAATAAGATATTTCTGGATAGCAAAGAGAAATTATGGATATCTTCAAATGCAGGTCTTTTTTCATATTCAAATAATAAATTGACCCATGTTTCGAAAAAGGTGGAAAGTATTGGATTCGAAGATAAAGTAGGAGGTTTATGGATTTCATCAAAAGAAGGATTATATACTCTAAATGATGGTGTAGCAAAAAAAATCACAGATGAAAGTATCGAAATAGGAAAAGGCATAGGAAGTATTGCAGAAGATAAAGATGGGAAAATTTGGTTTGTAGTCAATCAACATTATTTATATACCTATGATGGTAAAGAACTCACAGAATTTCAAAAATCAGAAGAAAATAAAGGACCAGTAATTTTTCAAATCTACAAAGACCAAGACGATAGGTTATGGTTTGTTGGTTATGGGGGTGCCTACCGATTAGAAAACGGAAAATTTATTAATATTACAAAGAATGGACCTTGGTAAAAAATACGAACGCATAACAGCAACTAAAAGAAATTGGCGGTTCTGTAGTTAAATAAAGCTTCGTGCCTCGTATCAAGTTCAGTGGTGGCAGACAGTTTTGTGCTTCTAAATCGCCAATTTCTTGTAGCTGCAAACCGTCAGACTGTGCAATAACCCCTGATTTTTAACAATTTTGATTCCATTTCCGCTTTTAATTCCGGATCGTTTTTTGTATATTTCGACAAATCCGCCCTCATGAGGTATGTACAGGGTTTCAACCGACACCATGCCGTATTATTTCCGACCTGTATCGAAGAATTGATCCCGGCTGACGCCGGAGTCCTGATCATCGATGCCGAGACTCGCAGCATGGTGATCCATGTCCAGGGGGTAGAGAAGCAAGTTTTGAGCATTTTAAGTAAAACGGTCCCAAGGGCATTTGATGTTTGGTTTGATGAGGGTATGCTTCGTCCGGCTGGGGTATAGGATCGTGGGAGTGGGTTATTGCACGAACTGCCGTTACCTGCCATTTTTTAGGGGGCCGTGCAACTTGATGACTGCAAAAAATTGACTGATGACAACAACCTAATAAATGGTAAAACTAAAGAAAGTCCATCATGAAACTTCAACAAATTTCTTTAATTGTGCTAATGACATCTACTACGACTTTTTCGCAAACTCCAAAAAAATCTGAAACGGTTCTGATAAACGGAGCAAAGGTCTATTACGAAGTATATGGCAACGGAACACCGCTGTTTTTTCTGCATGGTTTTACGCATAGCTCAAGTTCATGGCTGCCTTATCTGAACGACTATATCAACGAATTTGAGGTTTACCTTATTGACCTGAAGGGTCATGGCAAGTCAAGTCCCTTTGCTGAAACATTATCCATCAGGTCGGCAGCACAAGATGTTGACGGACTCGTCAGGCATCTGAAAATAGACAGCATTAATGCCATTGGTTACAGTTATGGTGGCGATGTTCTCTTTCAACTTGCTTTATTACGACCCGGGCTTATTAAATCCATGGTGGTCGTTGGGGCTTGCGGCATCTGCAACATTAAAGATTTTCCAAAATGGATTGACTTTTTATCCTACAAAAATATTGACCAACTTCCCTGGATGCGTGAAGTTCATCAAAGCGAAGAGCAAATCAAATCAATCCTTGCACAATTGCCTAACTATAATGTAACAGTCAGCGAAGCGGAATTCAAAAGCATAACCTCCAGAGTGCTGCTTGTGATAGGGGACGGTGAAGACAGCATTCTTTGGGACGATATATTGAAAGCTAAAAACAATTTGCCCAATGTTTCACTTTGGGTAGTTCCCGAAACGGGACACAGAGCACACAGAGATAAAAATAAATCCGATTTTATCAGAATTTCGAGAGAGTTTCTAAATCAAACCCCGTCAACTAGACAAATAAATGCTTCAAAAGCAGACATGTGGTTATTGAGAAAAGCAGTGCAGGCAGTTAATGACAGAGATTTCACAATTCTTGCGACTTATCTGACGGATAATTTTCAGCGGCATGATTTGACAAGTGCTTTTTCCGACAGTGAAGTAGGAAGCGGAGCAGGAATTAATTTTGTTCAGACATTGCTCAAGGCATTTCCTGATATCGTTTTCAATATTCAGGACATATTCTCTGAAAATGACAGGGCAGTCATTCGTTTTCAATTTACCGGCACACATGAAGGAGACTTATTCGGAATTGCACCGACAGGCAAAAAGATTGATTTCAACGGAGTAAATATTTACCGCTTTGAAAGTGGCAAAATAGCAGAAGTGTGGCAAGTATGGGACTGGGGAGGTGTATTGAAACAAATAGGAGTATTGGACATTGACAAGTTCAGACAGAAGTATAACGGCAGGTAACAGCGGGTTTAAGAAATGGGCGGTTCAGTGGTTAAATCAAGTTCTGTTTTTCAATCAAACTTTCGTGCAGCTTGACAATTTTGTGCTCCGAAATCGCCAACTTCTTAGACCCGAAATACGTTATGAGACCATCTGTATGAAAACAAACTATGCCAACTCTATTGCATAAAGATGGTTTCCGGGTTTTCTTCTTCAGCAATGAAGGAAACGAACCGCCACGTGCTTCATACAGAAACGCCTGGCTTTACATTGACCCGGCAATCATCGGAACAAACACGCTTTCAAAATTTGCACCGAATTGGGAAGTGAATTTGCAAATGAGTTGCCGTTTGGTTGGCGATAATCTGAAAGGATATGAAGATGCAGACATTACAAGCTTACCAATGACCATTCAGCCGTTGGAGAATGCAAAAGATGCTGAAATCAGTTTTCAGGTAATGCTTACCAAAAGAGAAGCCACCAAAAACAATGCACACGATGGTTTGACAGGCAACTACTTTGAACGCAAAGTAAAGTTGAAAGTAAAATGACAGACACCGCCACAGCATTTGACCAAAGCACGTTGGAATACGACCAATGGTTTGATAAACATTCAACTGTTTATCAGTCAGAAATAGTAGCGATTCAACAAGCTATTCCAAAAAATAAAACAGGGATTGAAATTGGTGTTGGAACTGGTCGCTTTGCAGAACCTTTAAACATAAAATTTGGGGTTGAACCCTCCGAAAATATGGCAAGAGTAGCTGAACAAAGAGGCATAACCGTTTACATAGCTTTTGAAAATAATTTCCGATAATGATGTATGGTTTAGTGTCAAAAGTTGGACAACTGATGCGCCCTACAGAGAAACCCCATCTGCAATTGAAGCAATGAGAACAGCAGGGGTTACTTGCGTAGAAATGGAAGCAGCCGCACTATATGCTTTTGCCGAAGCAAAAAATAAAAATGTTATTTGCTTCGCTCACCTTACAAACACAATGGCTCAGCAAGAAGGAGATTTTGAAAAAGGAGAGTATTTTGGGAGCATGGATACGCTAAACCTTTTAAGAGAAGTAATAAAATGGAAGGTATAAAACTCGGACTCAAAGAAAATTGGAAGCAGTTTATCATTTTAGTAATTGTAAACGCTTTTGTTGGTGGAATGAGTGGGATGGAGTGGACAATATTTCCGCAATTTGCCGAATCAGAATTTGGTGTTGCTTCAAAAACTGCAATTCTTTCTTTCATTACAGCATTCGGAATTACAAAAGCAATAGCCAACTATTATACAGGACGACTTGCTAATAAATCTGGGCGAAGAAATTTACTTTTATTCGGGTGGCTTCTCGCTATTCCAATTCCCTTTATGCTCATTTTTGCCCCCAGTTAGGGTTTTGTCATTTTTGCTAATGTGCTTTTAGGAATTAGTCAAGGACTGACTTGGAGCAGCACGGTCGTCATGAAAATTGACCTTGTTGACGAAAAAGACCGTGGCTTTGCAATGGGTTTAAACGAATTTGCAGGGTATTTTGCAGTTGGAGTAGTTGCTTTTTTAACAGGTTATATTGCCAACACTTATGGCATTACACCTTATCCATTTTACATCGGAATTTTCATTTCTATTGTTGGCTTTATCTTAACTGCTTTGTGGGTAATAGACACAAGAGATTTTGTTCATAAAGAGAATGCGACAGACAACACTTCACAACTTGACAATGTTTTTTTAGAAACCACATTTAAAAACAAAACTTTAAGTTCGGTAACTCAGGCAGGACTTATAAATAATTTGAATGACGGTATGATTTGGGGCTTACTTCCAATCGTTTTATTTTCATTGAACTTCAACAACGAGAATATCGGAATAATCACTGCCATTTATCCTACAGTTTGGGGTATCGGACAACTTTTTACAGGAAAAATGTCTGACCATTACTCAAAAAAAGCAATGTTGTTTTGGGGAATGCTTTTGCAAGGTTTAGCCATTCTACTTATTCCTTGCAGTAGCGATTTCTATGTATTAGCTTCCATTTCTGCAATTTTAGGTTTAGGAACTGCATTGGTTTATCCTACATTCTTATCAACCATTGCACAAGCAACAAGTCCTAAACAACGAGCAGAAAGTATTGGCACATTCCGACTTTGGAGAGATTTAGGGTATGCTTTTGGTGCAGTAATTTCGGGAGTTACAGCCGACTTAATGGGCATTGAATATGCTATTTTTCTCATTGGTGGACTGACAATTATTTCGTCAATGATTATCAAATTCCGTATGCCTGGACAAATAAAACCAAACAAAGAATGTATTGAAGTTGACGAAGTAAAACAAGCTGTTCAAACGAAGAAAAAAAAAAGATCGCCATGAGATGGCCGTCCTCGCCCGCAGAATCTTACGGGCCGGAAAGTTCCGCGTACTCTTGGATAAAGGGTATCACAATGCCGAGCAGCTTGATGCCGGTCAGCGGGAAGGCATCACCACCTATAAGGCCCATCAGGATGCCCCGCGTTCAACCCTGTCCCAACACCCGGGTATTACGGTGAGGAGTTACAATCTGCGCCGAAAACTTACGATATTAGGGGTCGATGGGGTAAAAGAATGGGCCAAAAGGTTCATTTTTGTGAAAATAGTGATAGGGCGCTTCGTGGAGCACTGTGGTGGTATTTTTTCATGTGGACATGTATTGATGACAGGGCGTGGTATGGAGGGGTATAGGATCGTGGGAGTCGGTTATTGTTCGAACTGCCGTTAGCAGCGTAATGTAGTGATAACCGCTAATGTGAAATGGATCGCATTGTGAGATTGTTTATTATATAGAGAATTCCATGAATTTCAAGCTTTTCAAAGGCCCAACAGCTAATTTAAATATCTGTAAGTTACTTTTATATCTTTAAATAAAAGTCAAATGAAAAATCTCGTCCGTTGCACTTTTTTTAGTCTGGTGCTCTTATTGCATATCCAGGCGTTCGGTCAGGTTTCTCCTGGCAGTCAGGGAACCCAACCACAAAAAACCGAATTAGAAAAAGGATTGATTGATTCGACAGAAGAGAAAAGACTGAAAAGATTTTATGTTGCGGTTCACAAGGCTGAAGTAATGGATGAGGCTGATAGTTTTAGTGATGTTATTGCCAGGATCCCAATTGAGGAAGTAGTTGAGGCGCTTTCAGACACACCTGGACGAGAAAGAGCAGCAAGCAGACACTACGTAAAGGTTAGATTAAAGGATGGCAGGGAAGGCTGGATCCTGGAGAGTATGTTAGCTGATGAAATTTCGGCTAGTTCTGCGTCGGCGGCAAGCGTCAGACCGGGCTCAGGATCGCAAAGTGCAGGCGCCGGAGCGAGTGGCACTGTGGGATACACCGACTATTCAGACCTTAAATTATCTGAGCCTGAGGATGTCAGGGCTACATCAACCGGCCGCACTACCGGCCACATCGCTGATCTCGGGATAAAGAATATTACGAACGCACCCCAATCTATCGAACTACCCCCTTGTCAGATTCCTTCAGATGGAATGTACCAGGGTTATGTGATCGTGGATTCCATACAAGCCGATATCCCGGTTGAAGGAGAGATCATCATACCCATAATAGGGTATTGCACGGATGTTTTACTACTGCCGGTCCCCGCAGGAGTACCAATGCCTCCTGTCCATACCTGGATACCTGAAACCCCCTTAACGGATATAGTAAACGAGGTAACCAATACTATAACCACACTTCAGTCTACCGGCCAAATCACTACACCCTTCAGCACTGACCGCGAATTGGAAAAAACGATTCTCGTCCAGCACATTGTTTGGTTGACCAACGATGCTCCTCATGGCCATTACACGATCGATGACCTGTGTACACATATGCGAACCCAATTTGAAACCTTCAGCGGTAAGCCATACAGCGATCTCACGCCTGATGAAAAATTGGCGATCGATCATAGTACAAACCAACTTATCACTGCTGTAAAAACAGCTGGAAAGGAAGCTGATATCCCGGTGTTTGCTACACCTTCATTGCCTCCGTCAGCTGCTGACCTGGTAAAGATGCCTCCATCAGGTTTTCCAAAAATTGAACAAACGATCAAGGCCACCGGTACAGGGCGTACGACAGGTCATATCGCCGACATCAGTGTATCCAATCCTGGTGACCATCCGGTGACTGTGCAATTCGGACCGGGTCCGTTTACCGGCGAAGATGGCATACCGTATACAAGGCCATTGTTTATTCCTTCAGGAGGTCAATATCAACCTTACGTCGTTCCTATGCTACCCACTATTTCCCTGAAGCCGGGCGAATCAAAAACGATAACTGTCACTGGATTTTGTGTAGATATCCATAAACCACCTGTGCCGTCCGGAGGTGGCATGCCTCCGTTTTCTTCATGGATAGGTCAAACCATTTCCGATCCATTGCATCCACCTTCATCGATGGGAGATCCTTCTGGATCAGGAAGCGGGAGGACAAATAGCAGTTCAGACCAGCAAGTTGTTTCGATCCCTACTTTGCTGGCTCCCCCGCTGGAGACTGCTATTGATCTTTTATTCACCAATCAACCAATGTCTAAACCCGGACCAACGGAAAATACTTCTGTGCCGGGGCAAACTTCGTCAACCGCCGTTTCAAAGGATGATTGTCCGGACGGAACAGTCACTACTTCTTCTACTATTCCGGGAACAACCATACTGGTTCCGGCACCGGTAAAAACAGATCTGCATCCCGCCATAGCCGTGCCTTTGTTGTTTGATGCCATCGACAGAATCACGGAGGCTTATGAAAAGCTCAGTCCCACCGGAGACATCTCAACCCCTTTCAGCGGTAATCCGGAAAAAGAAAGAGAGTCTGTTATTCAGCAGACTTTCTGGATGTATACATCAGGACTGTCGGGCGAAAAGTATGACAAGAAAAACTTCACCGATAACACCATCCGTCAGTTCGAAAAAAATACAGGTACTACATTTGACCAGGTTACAGAACCGCAAAAAGAAAAAGTGCAGGCAGGTGTTGATGATTTCTGGGATACGTTTGAAGCTGTAGGAGTAGAAGCTAAGGTACTGGATCTTCCTCCCGCACCACCGGTCATCCCTTCAAAATTGGTGGATCAATTCTGGAAGGATGACAGCACGAAGGACTTGGCTGCCAAACCTGCCGCCATAGATGTTGCAGTTCCAACAACTTCTAATACTCCTGCTTTGGAAATGGAAGAGGCACCTCCTTTCATCCCGGAGTTCCCGGGTTGGAATGAAGAAAATATGTTCCAGGCAGCCGGAGACAGGTTTAAAGGCGTGATTGAAAAAATTGAAGGTGATACAGCTGATATTATTATTACGCTTCCGGATGGCTCTATATTGAAAAATCCAAAGCCAGGTGACACCTTGCCCATGAATACCACTATTGTTACCGGGGAAAACTCGAGCCTCATACTCAGGCTTGAGGGCGAACAGGGAGGCAAAGAATTTAAAAATGCTAAAATGACCGTACGGCAAAATACAGAGGTAAAACTGGATACCTTGGCTGTTCAGGCTAGTAATGTGGTAACGCGTGTCCAAATCAAAACCGGGGAGGTCCGAATCAAAGTCACAGATGATCGACAGGATTTTTCAACAGATACGAAAGTGGCTACACCAAACTCAACATCAGCTGTTAACGGAACCGAATTTACAATCACGGTCTTTAATGGGTATGACACGGTAGACGTAACGGAGGGATGTGTGCAAGTCAAACCCCACCAGGGACAGACAGAGAAAAAAGTATGTGCCGGTAGTAAGGTTAAAGTTAATAGGACCGGAAAAATTGAATAACTCAATATTGTATAAGTCTTAATCCCATTGCTGATCAAGCAAGAGCACATTTTTTGATCAATGAGGTTAATTTGGTGTCTTGACGATAGACACGGTATCAGCGGATTTTCCAGCAGTAGCCCGAAGTCAGCGGAATTGTTTTAACCATGACTTTGCTTTAGATCTGGATTTTCAGGGATACTGCGATACTATCGACCATGACCTGATGATGAAGGCATTAAAGCATTATTGCAAGGACAAGTGGGTTTTATTGAATGTGAAGCGTTGGTTGGAAGCTGATGTTATGAAAGGTACGACCAGGAAACAGCGGTTAGGGGAACACCACAGGGTGGTGTTATCAGTCCGTTGTTATAGCAAAGTGGCTATAACGACTTTAAATATTCCACCAAATCATTTTTCTCGGCCTCTGACAGTCCTAATTTTTTGCAATCGTCATAGTGGTTGACAACATCTTTTAATGTTGCAAATCTTCCATCGTGATAAAATCCACCTTTCATATGCGTCCACAAACCTTTTAAACCTTGTGTGACATAACTTTTATCAGGTGAGCGGTTTGACTGAAAATCATCAATACAAATTTCCTCTGGTTTATGTGTGTTCCAGCCTGGCTCTGTAAACAATGGAGGAACATGACATGAAGTGCATTTTGCTTTTCCGTCAAAAATAATTTTGCCTTTCTCCGCTGATGCTGAATTATACAAACTATCGGGTGCTTTTGGTGCAGGCATCGCTAATTGATAAAATTGCAGGGCTGCAAGTTTATCGGTTACTTGATCATTTTCAGTTGTGTTGCGTTTATTACCAAAACCTGCCTTCGCAGCAACAGGATATTGTTTTGCATCCATTAATCTTGCATCATAAAAATTTCCTTGACCTTGTAATTGGAGATTTGCAACATATGCATTCCAATAGGTAATATCCCCCCATCCTCCTGTCCAGGTATGTTGATTATGCCCTGCGTGACCAAAGGCTTCAGGAATTAAAGTCGCTGCTGATTTCCCGTCAGGACGAAATGCCTGGCCATCTACATTAAGCAATGCATCATATTTTCCCGGACCCCAACTCGCAAGAACTTTTTTAACCGTTGCGTTATCTACTCCCAACAGCTCCTCATACATACTTAGATCAGGAGCCATCGCGACAATTGCCCCAACATTCAAATCTCTATTTGCCCATCCATCAAGACGACTACCAATTCCTGTTGGACTGTTGACTGTCGAGTGACAAGACGCACAAGTTAATCCAATGGAATTCAAATTTCCTTTGCCATCAAATTTCCCAATGACCCCGATAACCGCATTTAATTTTAATAACTCAAGTGTAACCAATGGATCATCAAGGAATTTTCCTTCTTGTATTTTCTTTTTCAAAAATTCGGGAAGAATAGTCAGGTCAACTTTTAACCCTGCGGCTAATGCATCTTTGGGAGCCAGACCTGCTCCAAGTCCACCATGTTTTGAATCTGCTATAGCTTTATGCAATTGAAGTTTATCTGACCAAAAGACCTCATTACCAAAAGTTTCAAAGCGAAAGACGGCTTTTCCTTTTTCCATCATATCCTTTGCATGATCATTAATACTTGAATTCCAAGCATCAGGATCGCCAGATTCATCCTGTTTTTCTCTTGTATTTTCTTTCGTTGAGCACTGCATTAGTTGGGATGACATTACAAGAAGAGCTATGCCCGCCATCACATAAAGGACAGAATACTTTTTCATAATTGTATATTGATTTCTTAAAGGCACATATTTCTAACCATATCCATGTTACATAATTTGCATACAAGTTTACATTATTCACACATTTGACGTTTTAATAATATAAAAATTCATGTTAGTTTGTTTGACAGAAATATTATGTGCGTAAAAGTAGCCTCCCATTGTAAGGACAATGATTAAATTCGTTTAATAGATAATTTAAATAGCCAAGAGAATATTTTTCGTGGCTAAGATTACACGGACATATAGAAATTTTCAAGAGGTACTGGACCGTGCACGCAGCATGACAGTAGATCATAGGGCATGTGTTCGGCACGATCAAAAGGCAGTGGGTTACGATCACATCCTCCTAAAAGGAACACCCATAAGAAGGATGGGGTGTCTTCGCTGGCCTTTACTGCTTTCAGGACCACTTTTAAACAGAGTTTCAGTCCAGGAGATGCCTACACATGCGGCCTCTGCACCCTAAGAGAGTTCGCTCTTATCTACTTCACATACAATCTGCGCCGTATACTTGCTATATGAGGGGTTGAAGGGGTAAAAAAATGGGCCAGAAGGCTCTTTTTTGTGAAAATGGTGATACGGCGCTTCTTGGAGCGTTGTGGTGGGATTTTTTCAGACAGACACCTTTCGATGACAGGACGTGGTATGGAGGGGTATAGGTCGTGGGGGGTATTGCACGAACTGCCGTGAGTGCCCGTGCTAAAAGACAACAGAAAAATATTATCTTTACAGACTCACTAGTGGTTTCTGCACCATATTCAATGACAACGAAGTAATGAAAACCATCAAACACATAATTTTAACATTGGCTGCATTCCTTGCAGCTAATGATCTTTCTTTTGCTCAAACATTCGTCAACATTCCTAACGATACCATTACTATTCAGGGTATGATGGGTAATTATGAAACACTCAATATTCAACAACTTAACACATCATCAGATACTATTACATTGAAATGGGAGAAGGTAAGCGAAAGTGTTCCTCCCGCATGGGATGCATCTGTTTGCGACAATAAAATTTGCTACACTACTTTAGTTGATAGCGGAATGATGAATCCTATTATCCCTGGCGACGCAGGGGGATTTTTACGCATGAGTATTATTCCACAGATCAATTACGGCACAGCTACAATTCGGTATGCTGTTTGGGATATTGACAACCCTGCCTTGAAAGATACACTTACGTATATTCTGACCGTCCTTGTATCAGGATTAAATGAAGTAGAAAACAAAAATGCTTTCAGTCTTTTCCCCAACCCTGCAACGAACCAGATTAGCATCCTTTCATCTCTGGAGACAGGTTTTACGTATTCGATTATTGATATTGCTGGCAAAGAAGTATATGCCGGAATGGCAGATACAAATTTAACATCACTTTCGATAGAAAGTATGTCAAATGGTATTTACTTTTTCCTAATAAAATCAAACAACGGATTCTTTACACAAAAGTTCATTAAAAAATAACGCTAAAAAAAAACAATGAAAAAAAATATAATCATCATTTGTGTTTTCTTAGGTATTGTAACGTATACTGTTGCACAAAACAACATTACGTGGAATTCAGGTATTGACATTTCTACCAACGCATACAGCAATAAATACCCGAGAATGGCATTAGGCGGTGCAGGAAACCCGATGGTCGTTTGGGGAAGACCCTCTGATGAATCTGTTTTCTTTTCACGATGGACAGGCACAATGTTCACGACGCCAGTAAAATTAAATCCTTCATGGCTCACCGTTGCAGCAGCCCATTGGATGGGACCCGACATTGCTTCAAAAGGCGACACGGTTTATGTTGTCGTAAAAAGAACACCAGAAATAACAAATACCAACCGTTTATTTATCTTCACTTCATTCAATGGTGGTGTTTCATTTAATACGCCCGTAGAGTTAGCTTTTATTGCGGACAGTATTTCCCGTTTCCCGACCGTTACAACCGATGCAACAGGAAATCCAATTGTAGCATTTATGAAATTCAATTCTTCTTTTGGGGATAGCCGTTGGGTAGTGTCAAAATCTACTGATTATGGCAATACATTTAATGTGGATATAAAAGCAAGCGGATGGGGAGATTCGGCCGAAGTATGTGACTGTTGCCCAGGTGCAGTGATTTCATCAGGCAACACCTGTGCCATGTTGTATCGAAACAACAACAGTAGCGTCCGTGATAGTTGGACAGGTATTTCTATTGATAATGAATCCTCTTTCACGAGCGGTTTCGCACTGGAAAATAATAATTGGAGTATCAATTATTGTCCATCAAGTGGACCAGATGGCGTCATCATAGGGGATACACTTTACGCTGTTTTTATGAATGGCGCCAGTGGAAATTTCCGAACCTATTTGAGTAAATCTTCCATCAGTACGGGTATGGTAAACACAGTTTCAAACCTAACAGGACCAATCACAGGACTAGGTCAACAGAACTACCCGCGAATGGCGACAGATGGAAACGCCATGGCTATTGTTTGGAGACAAACAGTGAGCGGGATGGCACAACTTCCAATTTTATTTACCAATAATATTGGAAACGGCTTCCCTGCAAGTTATGACACAGTAGATTTAGCGGACATCACCAATGCTGATGTTGCATTAAGCAACGGAAATATTTTTGTCGTGTGGCAGGACGATAATTCAGGAACAGTAAAATATCGAAGTGGAACATACTCGTCAACAGTGGGAATAAATGAGGTGGCTGAAAACAATTTTTCAGTCTATCCAAATCCCTTTTCCATGGAGACCACTATCCATACAGACAATCCTTTTAAGAAAGCAACTCTAATGGTGTATAATCCATTAGGACAAGTAGTGAAACAAATAAGAGACATTAATGGGCAGACAATAACTTTTCACCGTGACCAATTACCAAGTGGGCTTTATTTCATTCAATTGTCACAAGATAACAGAGTCATCTTGGCTGACAAATTAATGATTATGGACTGACACTATTCTGACGACAAATAGCACTGGCACAAACAGTACCTAACCGCCAGTGGGGTTTTCGTGCTTCGTAGGACAAAAATTGTATATTTGAAATGCAGTTTTCATGGAAGTTCAGTAGGCAAATTTCCTACCTTCGGGAAGGTACGAAACGTTGGATAAAATTTCAGATTGAAAAAATGTTAAACCATTAAAAATGAAAAAAATTTTACTTTTTTGTTTGCTCATTTTCTTTTTTATGGGTTTATCGTTTGCCCAATGCGGTGTAAATGAGATTGAAATTAAAGTCGAAATTGCAACCGATAATTGGGGTGACGAAACCTCCTGGAAGATAACAGACCTAACGGGTTCGGTCATTATGGAAGGCGGTCAGGGAGGAGTTTATGGCAACTTTTCATTCTATTCAGACAGCATCTGCGTGGCTGTTGATGGCTGCTTTTTCTTCGAGATATACGATACGTTTGGAGACGGAATCTTAGCGCCTAGCGGATATAAACTTTTTGTAGACGAGGTGCTTGTTTTTAGCGGCGCCAATGACATTGGGAGTTATGCTAAAGCAACGGTGTATTGTCCTGACGCATGCACCTATTCCCGGGATGCTCTAAAGGGTCTAAAAGGACACATTGATGGATCCAACGCTCTTACCATCATTGCGATGAATCTTATTTACGACATCTTTATTAACTTTCCGGAATGTCTGGCGGAAAGTGATACGATGATATTACTTGGTAAAAGTGTAATGAAAGATTATGATGATGAGATTGGGGCTCTTTTTACTACTCCTAATACCATAAATGGTTTCAGTAAAACCCCGGGAAATAATCCAAGCATAGAGCTGGCAAGGGCAATGGTGGCCCTGGAACAAGGGATATTCGATCAGGTTTTCACCGCTGATGTTTATTCAACATACCCTCAACACATTAAGCAGTGGAAATTTAATTCATGTGTAACCTTCCCGGGATACGTAGATCCGCCATTAGATTCATCCCTGAACCATTCTATGATGATTCTTGCTAATTTTAAAGACCCGGATGGCATGAATCCGTATTACGATATCAATGGGGATGGAACAGCACATGCGCTGCGTCCCACAGGATTTTATTTAGCTCCAGGGAGTGTCTCTCGTGTAACTGTTCCAGGAGACCTGGTTGGAAAGGACTATTATATTAGGGTAGGTTCACATGAATGGGATCTTTCTAATAAACCTCTTTACAAAAGACTGAATCGAATTTCTAAGAAATTTGCAATCAATGCTACAACCATTGAAGTATTTAATCCGCTTGGTGGAGCAATATCTATTCTTGTCCCTTACGAAGCCGCAGAAGGAATCGTTCAGGTAAGTGCGACAAATATTGTTGAAGCCCCTTTCATATCATTAAAGTATTTTTATGAGACTCAAGACCTGAGTGCTGAATTGAACAAACCCGGTCCATGGGCAGTATTCGAAACTGAAAATGTGATGTACACCATTCCAAAACATGCCATCATACCTGGTCAATATAACCTGACTCAGACCTTAAGAGATTGGGAAACGGCAGTAAGAGGTGTCAATTCCGTAATGGCAAGGCAAATCATTCCCGACAAGCATAATATGTATATGATTGCTGATGTAATGATAAGAGGAGGCGCCTATTCTATAGGTTACCCCATGTCTAACACACCACTTAACTATTTCAATGTACCTGGCCCCGCATACTTTATAAATGGGCCTGGCCCCGATGATGAGACGAATTTCCATGAAACCGGACATGCATTAGCCATGAGTAAATTTCCTGGTGAGGTGGAAGCTATTGTCAACTTTCCATATATCATGGCGATGAATTATGGCCTCGGGATCGATCTGAATGAAGCAGTGAATTACAGCTTTGTTCCAAATACATTTGACATCAACAAGACTGCTACCCATCGAATGGTTTCTAATACATTTGGTTCAGAAAGAGATATTTCAAACACAACAACAGACGAAGTACGTTACCAGCACAGAGGGTACGGGCATTATTTTGAGATAGTCAATATACTGGGATGGTGTCCCCTCAGAAACTTCTGGAAGCAGGAATTTATTGACTTTGAGAAAGGGATTGACCATGGCATCAATGACCAGAACATTGACAGCAGGATCATTCGAATGTCCACTGCTGCTCAAACCGATTTGCGTCCCCTGTTCCATGTTTTTGGAATCCTTCCACAAAACTCAACTGCGGTTCAAGCATCATTTGATCAATTAAACATTCCAAAATCTAAAGCCATTTATAATAGACTCCAGGATTATATGAACCTTATACCGGTAGATAACACAGCATTTATCAATTATGCCCAGTCTGTATATCCCAATCTATATACGAATGGCCCAACAGACAATCCTAATTACGGGGTAGGCTGGCACTATCAGAAATCATTGACCTACAATGCGGCAGAAGCCCAGCAACGAACCGATATCTTACAGTCTATAATAAATCTGTATTATCCGAATGGCGAACCTACAGCTAATACTGAAACAGATGTATGCTGCCAACTGGACACCATGGACGTGAGCCTAGTAAATGAAGAGGTCATAGTGACCGGTGGCGTAGAGCCTTATGATATATCAATAGACGTGACTGGAAATGTTCAAACGGTAACGGTGGTCGATTATGATGGATGTGAATCCACTGTACAATACGCGATTAGCCATTTGTCGGAATTAGAAAAAGTGAATTTGCAAGTTTTTCCTAATCCTACTGAAGGTGAAGTACAAATAAATTTCGGAGCCATGCAAGAACAAGTTTCAATTTCGCTTTATGATCAAATAGGAAGGTTGATTCAAACTCAAAGTGTGATGGCGACCGAATTAGTGAGCTATCGGCTTCCTGAGCCTAAGGGAGTTTATTTATTTCATATTACATTCTCAGATGGGAGATATAGTTCAATAATGGTAATAAAAAAATAAAAAAACGTTTTTCATCACCGCATAAATCTTCATGTCCCCTATGTGGGCACACGTCATTCATGCGTGAACGTCAGACTGAGCTATAACCCTTGATTATTAACAAATTTTATTCCATTTCCTCTTTTTATTCCAGTGGTGAGATTCCCCTGCTTGACCCGATTAGCGGTCATGGAAAAAGCAAAAGTATACACAGTAATTTATTAACAAATAAAAACGATGGAACATAATACCTCGCATACAGGGCACGAACATCATGAACATGAAAAACATTCAAATCATGGTGATAGCGGACACGACAAACATGCCGGACATAACGTTTCTGATTTTTGGAAACGGTTTATTGTCTGTTCCATAGTGTCTATCCCGGTGCTGGCCCTGTCGCACATGATACAGCAGTGGTTGGGCTATAAATTAGTTTTTGCAGGCGATAAATATGTGTTAGCTGTTCTTTCCACGTTCATTTTTATATATGGCGGGTATCCTTTTCTCAAAGGACTTTATGACGAAGTAAAAGACAAAGCCATTGGTATGATGACACTGATTGGTGTCGCAATTACAGTGGCCTGGGCATATAGTGTGGCTATAACTTTCGGTTTGCCGGGAATGGACTTTTATTGGGAGATGGCAACCCTGATCGATATTATGCTCATTGGTCATTACTTTGAAATGAAGTCGGTCATGGGTGCATCACGCTCATTCGATTTGCTTGTGAAAATGATGCCTTCCACTGCGCATCATTTAAAAGATGGACATATTCATGACATGCCAGTGAGCGAATTGAAAATCGATGATAGGGTCATGGTGAAGCCGGGTGAAAAAGTTCCGGTGGACGGAATAGTAACAGATGGAGAAAGTTATGTAGATGAAAGTATGCTGACAGGTGAGAGCAAACCTGTAAAAAAGGGAAAAGACAGCAACGTCATGGGAGGAGCAATAAATGGCAATGGTTCTTTGACGATTAAAGTGGTCAGCACCGGAAAAGACAGCTACCTGAGCAAGGTAGTGAAACTTGTCGAAGACGCGCAAAAGGTTAAATCGAAAACACAAAATTTTGCAGACCGTGCCGCAAAGATCTTAACATTTGTGGCTTTAGGTGGAGGACTCATTACCCTTGTTGTTTGGTTGCTCCTGGACTTTCCGTTTGTATTTGCATTGGAAAGGATGGTCACGGTTATGGTTATTTCCTGTCCCCACGCGTTGGGCTTAGCCGTTCCGTTGGTGGTGGCAATTTCAACTTCTATTTCTGCACAAAAAGGTTTGCTGATTCGCAACCGTACAGCTTTTGAAAATGCGCGAATGATTACAACCATCATTTTTGACAAGACCGGAACGCTTACAATGGGGTCACATGAACTGCAAGAAGTAAAAGTGATCAATACCATTTATGATGAAAAGGAATTACTCCGTTTAGCATCGGGTATCGAACAGCATTCGGAACATTATATCGCGACCGGCTTGATGCGAAAAGTTAAAGAACTGAATATTTCAATTCCAAAATCAGAAAAATTTAATTACCTGCCCGGAAAAGGAATAGAGGGAAATGTGGAAGGGAAGGACGTAAAAGTAGTTGGGCCAGTTTACTTGAAAGAAGAGAAAATCAACGACACTGAAATAAACGATGACTTTACTGGCACAGTTGTCTATATTTTAATAGACAGCGAAGTAGCGGGGTATTTTACATTTTCCGACCAAATTAGAGAAAGCTCTTTTGAAGCCATTCAAATACTTAAAGACGCCGGAATTAAAAATTTACTGCTCACGGGAGACAATGAAAAAGTAGCCCGGAAAGTAAGCGATGAGTTACAAATGGACGGTTTTTTAGCGAATGTATTGCCGCATGATAAATTAGAGAAAGTAAAAGAGCTCCAGGAGAAAGGAGAATTCATTGCTATGACAGGAGATGGTGTTAATGATGCTCCTGCTCTTGCACAAGCCGACGTTGGTATTGCTGTTGGCTCAGGCACAGATGTGGCAGCCGAAACTGCAGACATAATCCTGGTTAACTCCGACCCGAAAGATATTGCCAACCTAATTTTATTTGGCAAAGCCACCTATAAAAAAATGATACAAAATCTTTGGTGGGCAGCGGGCTACAACATTTTAGCAATTCCTTTGGCCGCAGGTGTATTATATAAATGGGGAATTATGCTAAGTCCAGCAATCGGTGCAGTCTTAATGAGTTTAAGCACCATTGTGGTAGCGATAAACGCTCAGCTTTTGAAAAGAAGTTTGACTTGAGACTTTTCCAATTCTTCCATTGCCCCTTTTAATTCTGAATCACTTTTTGTATATTTCGAAAAAATTGCAGACATGAGAAGTATCGTTTTATTCTCTTTACTACTATTAATGGCCTGCAGCAAGAGCGAGTCTAAAAGGACGACCATAGTAGAAGATACCTTGAAAACTACCCCCGAAACACTTCAGATCCCAAAAGAAGTAGAGCCCCACACCCCTTTGCCTAAAACATACTCTAATCAACGCTTCAGGGATGTGACCATGGAAAGAGTTGGGGATGACAAATTCATCCTCCGCGGGCAAGGACAGATCTTCGAGGCCAGTTTTAGTTGGATTGTGGAAGACGGACATGAAGAACTCATGAAGGGTTTTCAAATGACTGATGCCGGAGCACCGGAATGGGGCAAGTTTGAATTTGCCATTACGGTTCAGAGGAAACGAATGAATTCAACTTTAACGCTGATTTTATTTGAATCCAGTCCCAAGGATGGCAGCCGACAGTATGAATTGCCCATTACGCTATACTGAATAGTATTTGCATCCGAAGGTCGTAATGAAAGGCAGAGCCAGGACTGGCGATTTCGGTCATAGTAAGAAGATAGTAACAAAACAAAGGCAATCACAAAATTGAAACCAAGTGAGAAAAATAATTTCATTTATGCACATATCGCTTGACGGATTTGTAGCGGGCCCGAGCGGAGAACTCAACTGGGTGAAGCTGGATGAAGAACTTTTTGATTTTGTCGGTCAGCGCATTGGTAAAAGTGACACTGCAATATATGGACGAAAGACGTATCAGCTAATGGAAAATTACTGGCCTACCGCGGGAGGTAAGCCGACAGCGACCCGACATGACATAGAGCACTCTAAATGGTATAGCAAAGCCAGCAAAGTTGTTTTATCAAAAACAATGAAAGAAACGGGGCTGACAAACACTAGAATTATAAGTGATAACCTTTCAGACAGCATAAATGAAATAAAGCAGACCCAAAATGGCGGGAGTGAAGATATCCTGCTTTTTGGTAGCCCGACAGCAACACATTCCCTACATCAGCTGGACTTAATAGATGGCTACTGGCTTTTTGTTAATCCAATTATACTTGGACAAGGCATTCCATTGTTTGTAGGGATCAAAGATAAAGTGAAACTAAACCTATTGACGACCCGGCAATTTACTTCCGGGGTCACTGAGCTGAATTACACAGTGGACAGGCCATAACCTTGGGCCGCCTAACGTGTAGGGGTCAATAGTCTGTTTCAGCGAGGCTGTACCTCGAAATGTGTCAAATGGATGAATAGAAGGTGCCGCGAGAGCCCGGGATTATTTGCTCACCAGAAAAAGGTTCAGCCAGGAAGTATTTTTTACTGCACCCAAGCTCATTTGCTTTACTCTATGGTCTTCTCTTTCAACGTCATCCCCTTGAATTTCATCAGATTCTTCTGCAGAATAGGCCGCTCATCTTTTTCATATATATTGTCTTTCCGCATTGCACTTTTGCGCAACACAGCCGTCACGTCTCCCGTAGCCCCGGAGGCAAATCCCCTGGAGAGTTGTTTCCAGAAATTTTCAGTGCTGAGGAATCCAAAGTACCCGCTTTGACCCTCCTGCTTTCCGAGTGCGCTCAGTGTATTGGTCATTTTTTCCAATCGCAGACCCTCCTGTGTCATTTCAAGGGAGATCGCATGGTGCGCCGCAGCATACTGCTTGGCTGTATTCATCGCTACAGACCCACCGGACCAAAACACACGGTCAGGCTTGTGATCAAATGAGTAAGACGTCGATTGGGTGAACCCTTCAAAATAATCGCGCGCGACTTTTACATACCCGAGACCTGCAATAGCATTGATCACCGCATCCGGCTCCCGGCCATCAGGATCATTGTAGCGCACCGGATTTTGAAATGAAAACGAATAAGGTGACCACGCCGGAAATTTTTCTGCCAGTGGATCCACACTGTTCCAGAGCGACAGGCGAGGGTCATAGTAGCGCGCTCCGAAATAATAATAACCCGTTTCTTCATCCAGTTCCTTACCATTGAACTTGTACGGATGTGCATCGGATGAGGTGTGCTGATCCACAAAGACCTCACCGAAAGGAATGTATTCCGTATGCTGTCGCACCTCCCCTATCCAATCGGTGAGATAATGTGTACTTCCGACATGATCCTGATGATAAAAGAAGGCATCCGTCTCTTTGAAGATCTGCGTCGCCGTACTGTCAAATCCATAGCCCGCATGGACATCATCTCTCGTGAGCGGCTGGGCATACCATACAGGCGGCCCCGGTGGACCATCCGGATCAGGCGGACCCGGCGGACCCGGCCAATGGGCAGGAGGATTATTGTAGCTGCCAGTGCTTCCCGGGCTGAGCGGGATACCCGTGTATTCGGGTTGACCATAATAGCCCTGTACTGTCGGCGGTCCCGGTGGAATGCCCAGTGCCGTGTACCACGCATCCTGAGCCTGGTGGAGCAATTGCATCCGGCGACTGTAATTGAGATCACCCGCAGTAAATTGCGGAAGTCCGGGCAATAGGGAAAAATTGAACTTACCAGTGCCGATTTTGCTCAGCACTTTCATTTCACCTGCGAAATAGTGCTTGGTAAACCTGTCATTCTCTACTGAAAAATAGGGATTGACATAGGCTGTGTACTGATCGAGATGATCAATGGCGCCTGCTGGTGCGCCATCGACAAAGACCCCTTGCTGACCGCCGTGGCTCTTGATCGCTCGCTCACCCAGCGCATCATAGGTGTAGTGACTGATATAGCCATTGTTGGAAACACCGCGCAGACGATTCTCTTCATCCCAGAGGAGTTGACTAAAAGTGAAAGCTGTTTCTCCTCTGGTAGCTGCCAGATTGCCGGAAGCATCATACACCATCCTTCTCCCCGCCACCGCTGATGGCGCATGCGGATTCGCTCCTGCATAGGTATAGTTGAATTGATAGGTCTTGAGCGGATCACGCTTTCCATCAACCTTGACGATTTGCTCCTTGGCCAGGATATTGTGGAGATCATCGTATTGCATGTGGAGGGCATAGGTGCTTTGCTGCCCTTCTGTGCCAGACCATTTACCCACGCCCGTGATGAGGCGGTGCAACTCATCGTAGGTATAGCTATGGCTGGATGTTCCTCCCGGCTGACCTGGCGTACCGGGAGCATTATTGCTGAGCGAAAGCAGATTGCTGATCGCATCATAGCTGTAGGTATTATCAATAATGGCACTCCCTGCTGCCGATGACACGTTCGTGTGCCGCAACCAGCGCCTGTCCGGTGCAAAGTCATAGGTGGTCTGCACGCCATTCCCAAAGTGCAGGAATGCTTTGTCCCCAAACTTGTCATATCCAATCTGCCGGATATAGCTGTATTCAATTCCGGTTTTGCGGCCGGCGATCGACGTGAGCTTTCCGGCGATGTCGTAATCGTAGGATACGACTTCCCCATCCGGATAGCGAAGCTCCTGAATCCGACCCCAGGTATCAAAGCGATATTCTGTTACATACGTATGCACATTCGACTGACTGATGAGCAGCGTGCGGATCGTCTTGATAGTTTCACCCTGAGGACCATAGAAGTACTCCTCACCTCCGGATGCATCTTCGCGGAGCCACAGTCGGCCCGACCTGTTAAACTCAGCCCCGGGAGCGCCATAATGGAGCTGGACGGTATTCTGAAAATTTTTAGGGTATTCGATTTTGATCAGCCGCTCATGGTCATACGTATATTCGATAGCTCCTGTTGGAGCGATATCCAATTTGATCTTGTCGGTGATCTTCCGTAACAGGTTACCGGCCAGATCGAATTCAAAGCTGGTGACACCTGCATCAGGATGATGGATGACGGTCCTTCTGCCCAGTTGATCATAGGTGTACACTGTCGCGTTACTTTCTGTGTCTTCGATCTGCAGCAGTTCGGAGATAGCGTTGTAGTGATAGTTGGTCCATATCTCGCCATTGGGGCCGGCAGCCATTTCAGATCTCACACGCTCGCGCACATCCTGATACCTGGCCGTGATATTTCCCAGAGCATCGGTGGTGGTCGCCGCACGCATCGGCAGGCCGATATTGTCGGGCAGGATGCCAAACGCAACAGTAGTGGTCGCTCCATCCGGAAGTACAGTTGCAATACTCCGATCGAGTACGTCATACACGATTATCGTTGGTGCCACACCATCTATAGCGGGGTTGTAGGTTGAAAATCCGGAAGTCTCGGTGACCGGATAGTAGGATTCCACGATGCGGCCGAATGCATCATAGTTGTCGGCACCGGAGACCACCATCACCGGACTACCCGCACCAGTGCCTGTATGAATGAGGCCCGTTTTCTTGACCTGTGCATCCCGGCCCAGCCCATCGGCAAAGAGAATAGATTCAATATCCTGTTGATGTTCGGGATCAAATCGCTTCGTGATCGAATACGCGGGCAGAGATTCCGTTTGATAGTCGAAGCCGAGAGAATAAGTTGCCCCGGAGTTAAGTTCGTATGGACCAGTGATCGTCTTCAGACGACCTTTCTCATCGAGTGTATAGATGATCCTGCTTTCATTGATATCCGTCGTCTCTATAATTTTCCCATAACGAAAATCGAAAACCCGGGAAGAAGTATAGCCATAGCTATCGGATACCTGCACGGGATAGGTATGCACCTCTTCATCCCAGACCATGTCGTAGGACATTCGCTCCCCATTGACATTCGCTGGTTTTTCCAACCGAACGATATTGCCAAAGGGATCATAGTCGAAATCCGTAATGGCGGCCTCATTGCCAGTCAGATAATTTCTGAGCTGGGTGATATTGCCTCTGGCATCTATATCCTGCTCACTATAGCGGATGCGTACTCCCGAGGTGAGTACTTCGGCTGATTTCGGAATCGCTTTCAGGTACGCCATATCATCGTCGTGATATGTGATCTGTGTAATGTGCTGGTCGGCATCGGTACCATCGCCGGTATCGGTATAGCGAATGACATTTCCATACACATCATATTGGTAATGCATCGTGGTTTGCAATCCGGGATCGGGTTGGCCTTCGAAGTAGAGATGTGTGGTGGTCAGCAGGGCTGGAAACGCCATCCCCGCATCATCCTGGGCAGCGACAGGGGGAAGGGCAGTACCCGATGATATATCTCTGAGACTGTAAGTATGGCGCGTCTCATAAAAGGGATTACCGGCGGCATCATACATCTTCTCTGATAACAGCAATCCTTTGGAATAATAATCACCGGTGTGATACTCCTGTACGGTATATCGGTAGAGCGCATCATTATTTTCGGTATCCAGTTCCTGCATCTCTACGCGACCAAACCCGTAAAATTCTCTCTCATGTCTCCCGTGCCGGCCATGGGCATACCGGAACACTGTCTTTCGAATATCGGCGCCGTCACCAGGCAGTCCGTCATCCATCGCGACTTCAGAAAGTACCCAGCGTGCATAGGGCAGATCATACGAATTGCCCGCTGCGTCATACCTGATATGGACCTTGGCCCCCAGCGGCCGGTGAATGGTTTTCAACAAGTTGGTCTGACCAATAGCGGAGGGGCTGACAAAAAATTCTCCGTCATGATTTGAACGGAGGTAATCCAGAAATCCATCGCCATCGGCATCACCCAATTGTTGGGTAATTCTACTCACCCCTCTGCCTGTTGAGGTACTTGGATTCACACAGATGCGGATACCGAATATCGGGATGGGTATACAGACAGTAAAAGCGCCATTGATCGATTCACCTGTAGCCGTGCCCTGCTCAAAAAATGCTGCGCCACCCCACGTGACTTCAGGAGCAAATCCACTGCCGGTGTTTAATCTTACTTTGAGCGGCTCTAACCCTGTCACGAGATCCACGAGACCATCACCGTTCAGATCGATCAAACCTCTCTCCGAGTGATTGTCGGTTCTATTGATGCTCACACCTGCCATAATACTTCCGTTGAACAGGTTGATGCCGAGGCCACCGCCATAGTCGCGGCTTTCTCCTTCATGGATGACCGGAAATCCCCATTGTTCTTTCGCCGCAAAACCATAGCCCAGGTTCAGAGCAACGGTACCGTCACTGAAAAGCATATCGGTAAGCCCGTCTCCATTGATATCCATCCATGTCTGCGAGGTAGAGTCTCTATCTATGGCGAGGTCACCGCCGATACCTGCACTGCCCCTGGAGGCGCGGGAAGCATCGCTGGATTTCTTTCCGGATTTACTGACATTGGATTTCACACTCCCTGAGCGCTGGCTGCGTGCCGATCCTGCACTCCCTGATGAAGCAGCAGAACGCCTGCTGGCGGTAGATACCCCACTGCCTGCGGATGACATGGCACTCATCGAACCCCGTGTGCCGACAGAGGTACCTGACTTGCTTTCATTTCCTGAATTTGTCGCGCTGGAATAAACATATCCAACACCTGCCATCACCCCCCACGCAAAACTACGGGCTTCATGACCGTTCAGGGTATGGGTCACTGCCGCATCTTCAAGTCCACCGCGCATAGTGGTGTATTGCACCATCTCTGTCGTCACGATGTCGGGATAGCTATCGCCATTCAGGTCGATGACATCCACGAGATTGTGGGTGGTATTAAATGCGATACTACCACCTGCTCCTCCCGGTCCGACACTCACTCCACCTGCCACACTATTGATCTTGCTTTGGGTCATGATGGAGGGTGCGTTGAACGTAGTGCCATCAGATGCAAATGACGGTGGCAGGAGATCGTCTTCTCCAAACCGGCTGCTGCTCATCGTGTCCGAACGGATAAATGTGAGATTGTCGGAACCCACCCATTGACGACGCTTCGGATCTGCAATCATGAGAATGAACGGTTCGCTCGATGCCGAATAGGTGATATCAATGTCGTCAGGGTCGTCGATATCCTCAATGTCCCCTGCACCATCGGCAATATCATCATCGATCATCAGCTCGGCTTCGTTGATCGGCATATCCGCTCTGTCCCTGTTGCCATTATAGACAAAATGTCCCCAGCCGCGGTACAGTGGCCCAAATATTATATCCGACGAATCACGTTCGGTATGCAGTCCGGTCGCTACAGTATCTGTTCCGATCAGTACAAGGGCTGCACGTGCGTCCTGTACCTCAAGAGCTAACGCACGATCTGTGGTATGATACTCAACATACAAGGTATCTCCCGCTTCAACTTCAGCTTGCAACGTTCCGGTCATTGCCGATACCCCATTATTGACATTCACCTGCTGCACGCCATAAAGCTTTTTCACGCCTTTAAGACTCAGGTCCATGGTGCCATTGGGTGTCCCGTTGAACGTCAAGGCTTGATGGACTGTGACAATTCCACTCGACGCAGCGATCCAGGGTCTGGTTTTCCTCAATGGATCGTTGTACATCTGGTATTCGGGGGATGGGCAGTAGGTGATCAAGGGTGTGCCATCCGGTGATGTGACCGCGGAGCCATCGGCTGCGGCCGTATAGGACAATAAGGGCATCCACTGGATAGCCGGCCATTCCACCTGGGTACGGCTGAGGACCTTCAGATATAACTCATCATTTTCCTCCACTATGATGTCTTCCAGCAGGAGCGGATAGAAGACAGTTGAATCCCAGGCAAAGATGGTATCTAACAATATCTGCAACACGGCATTGTCATCCACAGTATAGATGTGAAGCCGTACATCATCGGAGGTGATGGGTTTCTGAAATGCGCCCTCCATCTTGATTGTACCATCCAGTGGCAGGCTCACGACTTGTGCCGAAGCCAGAAGAAAATCCTGAGACGCTGTGTATAGATGATTGGGCTTACCATTGGCATCGATTTCTTCAATGGGTTGTGTGAGGTACGAGATCTCAGGATTCCAATGCACCTGATCGTATGCCCCGTCAAATCTGGATTGCACCCGGAAGTAGATGCGGTCGCCCAGATTGACGCTGACATTACCCACATTGGCTGGTGTTTTTTCTGCGAAATCATCGGGTTCTATAGTGGTCCGCCAACGCTCCGCGCCGTTGACTTGTATAGTTACACTGACGCCGTCTTTCTTGTCATACGCCTGGGATTCAGGACTTGGATCTTCTATCAGCCGAACCGGCCCTGCGATACGAATCTGCCCGCCAAAAGGGGCTTCCCACATCCTGACTACATCATGCAGGGGAGAGGCATCGATCTTGTCCTCCAGTTCCATCGAGTCTATGGTAAATAAATTGTCATCGATGCCGGCACCCAATTCAATCGGACTAGGTGTGTCACCGCTGTTGAGTGTAAAAACAGGATCGCCATTCGCATTGATGTGATTGAAATACACCTTACCCTCGAATACGATATCGATCAACCCATCGCCATTGAAATCGGAAAAATAAGTACTGACCGATGTATTCACTGTGGTATGCGTGTAGCCGACAAAGGCAAAAGCAGGATGTGCTTCTGCACCGACCGCCGAACTGGTTGTTTTTGATTTACTGAATTGATTGAGGCCCTGGACGAGTCGCTCTTCTCCAAATGCTTTTTGCCCACCCTGGCCTGTCAGATTGGGTCGGTAGGAGAGTTTATTTGCTTTATGGTACACCTTGTCCGGCAGACCATCTCCATTGATATCGACGAAGGCGATCAGTCCGTGCCCGCTCGAACTGCCATAGGTATAGTTACCCCCGGCTGTATTGGTCTTAGCTGCTAAATTTCCCAGAGGGCCGACCGTGAGTGCGCCTCCAACAGACCAGTCGGTATTCGAAGATCCACCGAGGACAGAAGTTTCATTGGGAAACAAAGGGTTTCCTGTGAGAATATTCCCGCGAATATCATCAGCCGGAGCATTCCACATTTCTTCCTGCCTGAAAGCCATATAGTGACCACCGGACCGCACATCGTCATGGTAGTCCATGGTGTGCCGGTAGAACTCCTGCCCTGTTTCGTCAAGAACAACAATGTCACTCAACAATGATTTAAAAAACGCACCCGTCTGATACTCGAATGTATATGATCTGATAGGTTCGCTGCGGAATACGATTTCGATTTTTCGCAACAGATCTGCATTCACCTGCTTAAAACCCATGCGGGCGGAGATACCCACGTCTGGCCGGCGGCTTTCGCCCAGTTCGCGATCCCGTGTAAAGAGGATTAGATAGGGTCCGGCTTCTGCCCCATGACCTGTGTAGCGGATCTCCTTTGGATAGATCTGAAACCCGGCTACACTACCTCCGGTGATACCCGGATCCTGCACCATGCTATAGGTATAGAGTATGGAATTATCATTTAGGTCACGTTCTTCCGTGAGGCACCACTGAGCGATATTGCCCGTCGCATCTTTCAGGACCGCCGTCTGATCCACACCGACGCCCGGTCTTCCTCCATAGTACCTGCGAGTACCAGTCTTGTCTGTGATTTCCCACCAATAATTTTTCGGAGTATTACCATGTCGTATAATGCGTTCAAATGCTCCTTCGACACGCCGATAGAATTGTTTCTCTGCTGACCGATTTTGTAAGGTATGACGATGAGCCACTGAAGCCAGTTGTGTGCCATCAAGGAGGTAAGTTTCGGATTCGAGATCCGGCAGATACCGCGGTACGCCCCAGCGCGTTTCTACATTGATCCGGGAAAGGCCGATATCCCAACCCAATCCGCACCATCCGTTACCATTTTCACTGTCATACATGACGGCCAATGAAGGCGTCATGCCACTTCTTCCTTCCGGGACGGAGATGGGAAATGATGTGCGTGCCGACCCCATGCCATTCGCCGAGGGTGGCTGTATAAAATCAATTCCGGCTACAGGAGAGGCTTGCGGGATACTATTCAAGGTTGTAGGTAGAAACGATTCCGTTTCAGGCGTCTCAGGTACGCGAATCACACCGGCGATAAAATCAGTGAAGTGATCGGTATACGCCGTGATCGTCTTGCAGGCAGGGTGGATTTCCCCCTGCGGAAGCGCTTCCCATTTCTTTCGTGTTTCATTGAAATAAAAAATCCGGAGATCTTCCTCCGTATATCCTGAAGGAATCCGCATCGGGTCATATTCCAGAGAGATTGAAATCGCTTGACTGAATTTCATGCCGTGCGGGAGACAACGATATCCGGAGGCATACGCGGTGGTATTGTATACGCCGGATTGAAAAGCACTGACATCGATGGTCCGGAGAGCGGTGAGTTTAATGTGTTGGTGTTGCTCTACGGCTTGTGCTGGAATATCAAGTGTGGCATGGAGAAACCGGAGTTTCTGAGATTCGAGCGGTGAAAGGGAAAATGCAGACTTTACCCCTCGCTCTCCCTGAAGTGCAATAATATCGGCACATCCGGAAGAAGTGAGCGTGACAGACTTTGAAACCACTTCACCATCCGCAAAACGAGCGCGGAAGGTGATGCATTGGGAATCAGAAAAATCTTGTGTCCAATAGTGGTCAAACGTCGCGTCCAGGTTTCGGACAGGTTTTTCATTCACAAAAAGTTGCGCGCATTGCGCATCTCGTCCCGTCAGGTAACCGCTCACCACTCCTCCATTCTCATACATGATGCGCTGATCAAGATGAATTCCTCTTTGATCCCATGGTGTCGCGGAATCCACAACTTCCAGACGCACCTTCCGTACCTGATATTGGACACCCGTATTCTTTGGTGCTGTAAACCGGAGTACGTTGTTTCCTGCTCTCAGGCTTGCCGGGTTGACGGGATGTTTTTGATCTATCCATGCATGGTGCAAACGGATCAGTTGGCCGCCCATCGCCTGTTCATCATTGATGCTGATTCCCATTGATGATCGGTCGGCTACGCCATAGACCTCAAAGACCAATACGACATGCTGACGTTCGCAGGGAAGATCCTCCAGATGAAAATGAAAGATATTGTCGGAAGGATCGTCGGCCTTGTCCGGAAATGCAGAACCTATAATGCCTTTTGTAATATCGGGCTGAATAATAGTTATGAGTGTAGGTCGATCGTGCCCATACGTCAGCGGACTATACAACAAGAAGCAAAGTATACCGGGTATGACTCTTCGTATGATGATGGTCAACAGAAGCATGATTTCAGTTTAGGTAAATCAATGGAATGGTAACCGCTTGGCCTTGCGCTTTCAATGTCATGATATAGGCACCATGGGGTCCGTTGATACGGCCTATGTAGGTAAAAAGCTTTCGGCCTTGTAGAATTTGTTTTTCCACAAAGACACCCGACGTGGTGTACAAGGCCATTTCAAGATCACCTATCTGGCGAAGCTCTACCTGTACCTGGTAATCTCCGGTACTTGTCGGATTGGGATAGACGATAAAGTGGTGAAAAGCACTTTCGGAAAGAAGTCTGACCTCAATTGTACCGAAGGAGATACAACCATTTTTTTCTCCAAGAAGCGTATATATCCCCGGTTCGGCGATGACCACTGCTGGAGCTATAACCTCCTGCCCTGTGGGAAAGATCCAACGGAGTTCTTCAAAGTCGTGATCTGATAAGTCAATGCTCAACGTGCCTGCCATGGGTAGAAAATATTGCTGATCCATTTCAATTCCCTGCATGGCAGAATGAGCCAGAAGCAGATGTTCTTCATACTCCAGAAGACCAGCATCCCGCATCCTTATCGTGTATTTACCCGGGCTGAGATTTTCTAAGATGTGAACGGATTTGTCCATGCTCGTCCATTGTTCATGATATCCGTCAGGACCAAGTACTGCATATGTGTATGGTCGTGTACCTCCAACCGGACTGATATGCAAACGGCCCGAAAGGTCTATGCCACACGTGGGTTGTTCTACATCAACATGAGCAAACAACCTGGGACCGATCATCAGGGTGAAATGATCTTGAGCGGAGTGATCCGTATCCCAGGAGATACCATGAAATGTTATTCTGTCTTTGGACAGGACTGAAGGAAAGTACTCGGGACGCCCCTCGTTAAAAATTCCTTTGCCCTCCCTGTCAATGACCAGCCAGTACATTTCATTGTCTTGTAGAAACGTGTTGATCTTGCTTCTGTCGAAGATCACGGTGGTCGTCAGTGAATCTGGCCAATAGGATGCCGCTATTTTCCACCGTCTTTGGAAAAACAACTTTTGCCCTGCTTTTTCCTCCAACACCATTGGTGCATTGTTATCACCCCATAGCAGGAAAGCGCCATTGGGAAGTGATGTGACATTCCCGGCATTGTCATTTGAGCAGGGGCCTGCAGAGATAATCACTGTGCCAGGTTCAACACTGCTCGTAGATTGCTTCTGATAAAGCCCTGTCACATCATCTCTGCCTATGCCGGCTATCCGGTAGTTGTAGTCATGATCCAACAGACCATCCCAGAGGATATGTCCTTGCGCGTCCACATATTGTGGGGACTGAAATGCAGTGAGCGTCAATCCATACTTAATAGCGAGGTAGGATTCGAGCACATGGCGCTCTTCGCGACTCAGCACCCGATCGAAGAGCATGACTTCCGCGATACGGCCGGTAAAGGGATGAAGGGGTAGGTTTTCGATGCAAGGATTTCCAAGGCGAAGAATATATTCAGTCTCACTTTCGGACTTTTCTCGTTCGTGGATATACGAACTCAGCATGGGTTGTGAAATGATGCGCTGTGGAAAATTGATATACTGGTAGCTGCTCAGATCTGCCACACGCCTATTTGTCAGAATGGCCATTGTGCTCTCTGTGTCTGAAAGTGCCCAGATGGCTTGTTCATTGGAAAAATCAGACGAAGCCACGGATATCATGGTTTTGGGAAGGTAATATAGAGAAGTGAGCACCCGATCAGCCCCACTGACAGGCATCGCGGGATTGAAATTGATCAGGGGCTGGTTTTCGGTGGGGGATAGCCGATGGATGATTTTATCAGAGATATGCTCTTTCAGAAGGTAGTCCCCGGCATCATTCTTCACGGTACGCAGCCAGGTATCCGGACGTACGACATGCTGTGACGACGAATTTGTGACTGTCAACAGAAGTAACGCCAGAGCGTATATAGTAGTCCGCATCATACCAGATGATTAATTGTAAAAGGGTATAGCAAAACCAACCGTAAACTGAAATCCACGGGACCAGTTTTCATTCTCAATAAAATTGAAGCCATTGCTCTGTGTCTCGATCACATCTGCCAGTCCCAGTTTGTACCTGGCCTCAAACGTGAGCCCCATTTCAAATTCATACCCCAGTGCGGCGAGAATCGAAAAGTCACTTTTACCTTTTAGAACTTCCCTTAGGCTTTGCTGTATCTGCAGATCAGGACCCAACTCCGGCATGTTGGATATGTATGAAAGATTGGTTCTATTGGTGTTCAGTCCGATTTGGGGTCCGAGACCTACAAATAGACCTCCCGCAGGATATACCTTGACCAGCGTCGCGAGATTGAAGTACTGGTATTTGAAGGCGATGGTGTATTCCAGATGTTCAATGTCATCATACAGGAAGTCACCCCCCATCATGGCATAAGAAATCTCTGGCTGTATGGCAAATTTTGAATTTTCAAACCGGTAATAGATAAAGAATCCGGCTGTCACGCCCATTCTGTATTCTTCCGAAGTGTTGTATGTTTCCTCGGAAAAGACGGGCCGGATCAATGTCGTGTGAATGTCACCGATTTTTGACATAGTACCTCCAATACTAAAGCCGTAATGAAATGATTCATCCTGTAGCTGCGCATGGAGATGCATCGGTATGGCACCGGATAGGATGGTGATGAAAAGGAGTATCTTTTTCATAGTGCAACTGAATATTTTCTTGCTGTATCAAATTCGTGCGCGCTTATGCGCTTCACGCGAATCAATTTCGGAGAGCAGCTATTTTCTCTGCCTTTACGTATTGATATTCACCAGGCTTGATCGATTGAAAGACGTTCATAGCTTCTTCCGTTTTTCCACCCTGCCAAAGGGCAAGACCAAGGTACCATCGTGATTGTTCCTTCAGGAGGTGATCAGGTCTTTCGAGAAGATCCTGAAAACGTGGTGTGGCTTCTGCGTGATTTCCACTTCCTAATAAAGACACGGCCTCATAAAATTGTATTGTCACTTCATCCATCCCTGCGTTGCGGAGTTGTGTAAATGTATTGGCCGCACTTTCAAAACGACCGGAATGATACTGTGCAATCGCCTGTGACAACAACTTAGAAGTCTGAGCTGTATCTCCAATAGCCCGTTCGGTGAGGATCATGGTATAAGGTTCAAAGTGCTGTGCAAAGACATCCGTGCTGCTCTCTCTGTCATACCATGTGGTGATCATGATGACCACCAACAGGACTGCGGCGATGGAAATAAAAGCCCTGACCGGAAGAGTCCATCGTGGCCTGGAGACCGGATTTCTCTCGTGCCATTGACTTGAAGTCTGTAGTAATGTTGTCCTGTACTTTCGTTCCACTGGATTCCCCAGGATGGTATGCAGGGAATGGTGCAGCGTGAGCTCCGCCTTCAGTTCTGGATTGGCATTGATTTCGGTCTCAAAAGCCTGACGCTCTTCAGCCGACATGCGGTCCTGGAGATATCTTTCAATATCAGACCATAATTTTTCCTTATGTCGCTGCTGATCAGCCATGTCGTAATTCTTTATAGACCGGGTCCGCTTTGATTTGCTCCACAAGCCGGCTCTTGCAGAGAAATTTTCTCTTCTTGATATACGATTCTGTACTCTTCAGTGCTGTAGCGATATCCGCCATCGGCACTTTATCGAAGAACATGGCAAGGATTTTCCTGCAGTCCTCCGGAAGCGCTTCAAAGTGTTTGTACATCAGATTGCGCTGATCTGTAAGCGTGATTTCCTCGATCACGGTGTTATCGAGTTGTACACGTTCATCACCGATCTCTTCCATGGTTGTCATCTCCGGTTGATTTCGGAGTCTGTACAACCAGAGATTGCGACAGACCACCTGCAGATAGGATGAGAGTTTACAAGTCAGTGCAAAATCATCATCCTGCAACCGGCGATACAGGGCCATCATGGCATCCTGGAAAATATCCCTTGCGTCATCTTCCGTACCCGCGTTGTTCGTTATCATCACACGCACCTGCCTATAGCATACCGTATAAATCCGGTCGATACTATCAGCCTTTCCTTCCCTGAGTCCTTCGAGCAGGAGAAGGTCTTTTGTATGTGCTGCTGTGATCATATAGCAAAGTATGGATAAAGGTTACCCTTTTTATGGAAAATAAAGGGTGAGGCCGCACATCGGGACAAAATGCCCTCATTCCAGTGAAATATACACAAAATCAACTGGAGGAAGGATTAACGTGTAGGTCGTGAGAATACCAAAGATCGCTTTTACTTTTTACAAAGAGAGGAGGAATGACCTCCTAGCCGGCCAGATTTCCATCTCCATGAGGTTGATATCTGTAGGAATGACCAGCTCAGATTTCTCTGGCAAGCATCTGACAGCCAAATACTTCCGACCCCACATACCCGAATCAAAATTTCACACCCGGGTAACCTTTCGTCAGTCATCGCTATATGATCGTGTTCTGTCTATTTATTTCAACAACTAAAAACACAAATCATGAAGTCAGCATCCAATCTGTTAACCCTCTTTTGTCTCATCATCGCCTTAATTGTATTCATGGGCTGTGATAAGGATGATACCGCAACTCCGACGGGAGAAGAACCAACCTCACTGCGGGTAGGTTTGGTCGGCCACTGGGATTTCCTTGGCAATGCCAATGACCTGAGCACGAAAGGCCATCATGGCGCCGTCGTCGGAGCCATCCCCGCAAAAGACCGCAAGGGAAAAGACAATAGCGCCTTTCAGTTCAACGGCGAGACGGATTATATCCAGCTCGGAAACATCACTTCCTTTGGCTTTGGAGGAATCAAACCCTATACCATCGCATCATGGGTAAAACCGGATAGCGCTTTTGGGACCATCATCTCCAAATGGAATGGCGGAGTGAGCGCAGGATGGTATCTGCGGGTCAAGCTTGACGGCATTGCCGCATCATATAGAAATGTCGTACCGTGGACCTCCAATGCCCTTGAGCCTATTCAACCGAATAAATGGAATCACGTGCTGACGAAGTACGATGGAGCGCACCTCTATATCTATGTCAATGGCGAACTGGTAGCGCAGGACCCATTTAAATCACAACCAAACGATACCCAAACGGATGTACTCATCGGCGCGCATCACTCGCAAAACAAAATCGCCTCTTTCTTCAAAGGGGTGATCGATGATGTTAGAATGTATGACAGGGATCTGACACAGGACGAAATAAAATGGCTCGCGACACATTGATCGCAAGGAATAGATACGTCTGATGATTCCCCTTTCGTGCCAGGAAGCGAGAGGGGAATCATCAATGTATGCTCACGTTGGTTTCCAGAGCTTGCTTCAGCTCTTTGTTCAGCCAAAGACCTAAAGAAAAAGCTGTGAAAGACGGTTCAGAGGTCTAACAAAGGCACTGCGATTTCTGACGTGGTCAGCCCCTCTACATTATTTACAGTAACTTGGTACAACATGATCAAAAGTTTCAAACAAGCCACATCTGCCGGTAACCATGGCAGAATAGATCATCTGCAAGCGATCATCAGGCCCATCTGCTCTATCGTACTCCTGGTCCTGAGTATCGCAGGTTTTGCACAATCATCTCCGAAACATACGGTCGATCAATTGCGCGAGAAAGGCTCGGAACTATACGCCGACGGAGCTTATAAACAAGCACTTCAGACCTTTCTAGAAGCTATTGAGCTGGCCAGAGGAACAACTGCCTCAAAAGAGAGTCATTATACATTATATCAAAAAGCCGCCAACACATATGGAAAACTCCGCTACCTTCAAAAAGCAATCGCCTACCTGGATACAGCGCTGATAGCCTGCATCTCCGTGCATGGAGAAAAGCACGATGCAGTCGTTGGTATCTATATGGATAGGGCTGTGATCTACTCCCAGATGTTGAATTTGAAGACCTCTACAGCAGCGAATGGAAAAGCGCTGGCCATCGCGAAAGCATTGCATGGTCCGGAAAGCGAGCGAGTCGGGACGATTTTCATGCACATGGCCATCGATTATTACAAGCTCGATGAGTTTGAAGCATCAGAGTCTTGTTACCTGAGAGCCAAACAAATTTTTGACAAAGTGCTCGGTGCGGATGATGAAAATCACAACAGGATCTACAATAATATGGGCATGCTCTACCGCAAGAAGAAGGATTATCGAAAAGCACTGGACTATGCCCTGACCGCGCTCGAATACAAATTGAAACACTACCCGCCCAATCACCCTTCGGTAGGGAAGTACTATTCAAATATCGCCAGAGTGTATCTGGACATCGGTGATCATGAAAAAGCGATTCCATACAATCAGAAGCTCCTGGAGATTATGAAAGAGCGATATGGGGTTGCTCACCCGGAGTATGGCGGAGCGATCGGCGAACTGGCTGGTATTCATTTCGCACAGGGTAACCTAACAAAAGCGATTGCGCTATATGAACAATCCTATCAGATCATCGCCGGCAGACTTGGCCCTTCGCATCCTTATGCACTGGCTTCATTGACAAATCTTTCCGAATGTCTTCAGGCCAAAGGAGATCTCGATGGGGCGATCAGACTTATCCGGCAGGCCATCACCGTGATGCAGTCAAATGATGAAGTTTTCTTTCCCCATCTTTTTGACAATGCAATCCGGCTGGCTTTGCTCTATAAGCTCCAGGGCAAGTATGATAAAGGCCGGCACATCGCAGATTCTTTACTCCAGGTACTGCACCAAAGAGGTATGCGGCCCAACGCCCTTGGCTTTTCATCTGAGTATCGCTACCTCAGATCGATCGCGATGAAGGCCCGGGCTGATATAAGTTATGCCCAGGCGGATGGCACAGACCCCACGCTGCTCCACACGGCCTGGAAAGATCTCGCTGAAGTTGTGGATATGATTGATGTCATGCGGAGAGATCTGACTTCGGATGAATCGCAGGATTTCCTTTTCTCCAAAACTGTGGAAATCTATGATGCGAGCCTGAAGACCGCCATCAAACTTTACCAATTGACGGGTGAGCAGCAATATCTGCGGTCCGCCCTCCATGTGTCTGAAAAAAGTAAGGCTTCCATTCTCAGGCTTGCCATGATGGAACGCAATGCCAAAACGTTCGGAGGTCTGCCGGAAGACCTCACGGCAGAATTAAATGGTATCGAGCATGACATTTACGATCTCAAAACCCGGATGCGCGAAAAAAAAGTTACTGAGGACGATTCTACGTACCATTGGTCAAGGCAGGTGGTCCGACTTGAAGACGAGAAACTCCTGCTTTTGAAGAAGATGGAGAAGGAACACCCGCGTTATTTTAAACTGAAGTTTAGGGATGGAGATATTAACCTGGATGACCTGCAGACGAAACTGCGGAGTGAGGATCGTGCCTTTCTGTCCTATTTTCTCGTTGGAGACGAAGGGCATCTTTTCTATATTTCAGGCAAGCAGTTCATCTGGTTTCCTTTCACATGGAAGCCTGCCTATACTACATGGATCGCCAGTCTGAAGGAACGGGACGTGATGTCATCTGCCGGACAGTTTGATGCAAAGACCTCTCACGTGTTGTATCAGCATCTATGGGAAAAATTAGAGCCTTATCTAAGTGGAGATGATATACAACGCGTCACGGTGAGTCCTCATCATTCCTTGTGCTATCTCCCGTTTGATCTGCTCGTGAGCGATAACCATCCTAAGGGTGTGAGGTGGTTGATGTCTGATTATGCTATCAGCTATGCCCATTCCCTGAATGCATTCATCGCAGGGAATCCGGCTCATGCACCGACGCTACGTTATGCCGGATTTGCGCCTTTTGATGATGTTCAGGCGCATTCGATGCCCTATTTAGCCATGCGGGATGATCTTACTCCTTTGCCGGCAAGCACAACGGAGATTACCCGAGGGTCTAAACTTTTCAAAGGGAAAGCATTTTTCCGGGAACAAGCGACACATGAAAACTTCAGCGCTGTTGCCGGTCATACGGGGATCCTCCACCTGGCCACCCATACATTCTTGTTGCCTGATGCACCGCTGGAGAGCGGCCTGTATTTCTTCCCGGATGACGGTGACCACGAAATTTCGGCGACGAGTCAACTGACCATGTTTGATATTTATCATGCGGAAGTCGACGCGGATCTTGTCATTCTCAGTGCCTGCAGCACCGGAGATGGTGATCTCACTGCCGGTGAAGGAACACTAAGCCTTGCGCGTGCATTCAGTTATGCGGGCAGTAAAAGTGTTGTCATGAGTCACTGGCGTGCGAATGATGCATCCACGGCTGACATCGTACAAAGGTTCCTGGAGTATCTCGCGGCAGGTGAACCAAAGGATGTCGCACTGCAGAAAGCGAAAACAGATTTTCTGTCGACTGCCGATCCATTGATGGCGCATCCGTTTTTCTGGGCCGGAGTCTCACTGTATGGAGATACGGAGAGCATGGGCCGTCCTGGGGAAGGCAAAATCTGGTGGATGGGTTTGATCGGGTTAGTGTTGGTGGGAGGAGGATTTGTGATGAAAAGGCTTAGAAGGTATAAAAGCCTAAGCGATAGGAGACAGGTGGTATACAGGATCATAAACATAGTCAGAAAGTAACTAACTTTGATGAAAGCTATCTGGAAGTAAAACCTAACTCGCACATTTTTGGCTGCGGGCAGAAAAGAACAGTTAATTTGCAGTTCAGGTTGTTTGTCTTGTACCATGAGATGCCTTTCCATATGAAATCAGGTCTTCTATTATTTGCTTTGATCCTGTCCGGATCGATTTTCTCATTTTATTCCTGTAAACGTTCCGGACAGCAGACTGCTACTGAGGAAACAGTTAATGAGCACAGTAACCGCACAGACAGCACCAGCAACTATTATATAGAAGTAGGACAACAATATGTCAATGCCACCCAGTCCGTGCTGGCGAAAAATTTGCTTGAAGCGATCGACAAAGACGGTGCCTTGTATGCGCTGGAATTTTGCAACGTGCGCGCACATCCACTTACCGATAGCCTTGCAAGGGTACATCATGCCGGTATCAGACGGGTCACCGATAGAACTAGAAATCCCGCCAACAAAGCCAATACTATGGAAATGACGCAGATCGCATTGCTGCAATCCAATCTCGCAAAAGGGGAAAACCTATCTCCAACCGTTACCGAACAGAGTGGTAAAATGGTGGGTTATTATCCGATCGTAACAAATGCTATGTGTCTGCAATGCCATGGTAAACCCCACGTGGATATTTCCAATGCTACACTTGATAAAATTCATGCCCTTTATCCTGATGACCAGGCAACGGGGTACGGTGTAAATGAATTGAGAGGACTCTGGGTTGTAGAGATGGTTCGGTAATGTATTATCACAGCCACAATCTTGACCTCCCGTCCATACATTGACCACTGGACCGCGTGCAAATACAAAGCGATACCCACCATTGCAACAAAAGTTAAAATATCAATTCACAGCCACAATTTGGCAATATGCCTCGCCAAAAGGCGGGTGGTATTTTGTTTCACTTCCTCATGACATATCAACTGAGATTCGTGAAATTTTTAAATGGCAGGAGGAGGGTTGGGGAAGACTGAAAGCAACTGCAAAGATTCACGAAACAGAGTGGAAAACAGCAATTTGGTATGATACTAAGATGAAAATGTACTTACTTCCACTGAAGGCAGAAGTAAGGAAAAAGGAAAAACTTGAAAGTGGAATAAACGTTAATACCATGATATGGATTTGATTTTGATAATGCAACGTATTGAGAGCGTCTCGTGCATCCGGGGTGGAATTCTAGCAAACTGAAATCTGAATTGCTCCAGGGACCCTTATTGGAACAGGAGGCCGAAAGGCGACTCATGCTTCACCCTCCCTGCTAAAACCCTATACTCGGCCTGGCTTCATAGGATACGACATCTGGATTTCGTATTTTTCCTGTGGGAAATGACAACTTCAATAGCGGTAATGGTAGAATACAAGCGAAAAGCCTCATATTTGAGGAAAGATATATAGATTGACTGGTGTTTGGTTTTGCGCGAACTGATGTTAGCGATCAGCCCGGTTATCAAAATAAACCTGTAATATGAAGAGCATAGGTAAACTAAATGAAGAAAAATGAAGCCAAGACCATTCGTAAATATGCTACTCATTAGCGTTAGTATAACAGGATTGTACGCATGTGCTACAATCCCTGATGGCGCTGTAGCGGTAAAACCTTTCGATACATTAAAATATCTCGGTAAATGGTACGAGATTGCCAGACTCGATTTTAAGTATGAAAGGGATTTGAATAACACGACTGCAGAATATTCCTTAAATGACAACGGTACTATTCGGGTAAAAAATCAAGGGTATAATACAAAAAAGGGAGAATGGAAACAGGCCATCGGCAAAGCAAAATTCGTGGGAGAGGACAACATTGGCATGCTTAAAGTATCCTTCTTTGGCCCATTTTACGCCGGATACAATGTCATTGCCATTGATGATGAATACAGATATGCACTGATTGCCGGTAAGAGTCTTAAGTATTTATGGATATTATCTCGTGAGACAACGATACCTGTGGAGATGAAAGATACGTATCTTAAGATGGCAGAGGAGATTGGATATATTACATCTGACTTAATTTGGGTTACACATGACAGGTAGACATACGGCCATCGGATATCAGTGATCCTTAGACAGCGTCCGAACTATTGTCCAGGGAACAATCTAAAAAACGAAGCAATGAAAATCTATGTAAAAAATATGGCTTGCGAAAGTTGCAAAATTCTGGTGAAAGAAGCTTTAAATGAGCTTGGTATATCTCCACTCAAAGTGGATTTGGGTGAAATAGAAACGAAGGATGAAATTTCTGATGCGGACAAATTGCATCTCAATACCATCATCAAAAAGGCCGGGTTAGAGCTGTTGGAAAAGAAACAAGGTGTTTTAATTGAGAAGATCAGAAAGGTCATGGTGGATTATGTATACAAGTCAGATGATAAGTCCCATATTAAATTCTCTGTTTTATTGAGCCAGGAATTAAATCATAGCTATACCTACTTGTCTAATTTTTTTTCTGAAGTGGAAGCCACGACTATTGAGCAATTTATGATTGCGCTTAAAATTGAGCGGATTAAGGAGCTGATCATATTTGGAGAGGATTCCTTTTCCGAAATTGCGCACAAACTCAATTATAGCAGTGCTGCTCACTTATCATCCCAGTTTAAAAAGGTCACAGGGTTGACTCCATCGCATTTTAAGGCATTGAAGGAAAAAAGAAGAATCACGATACAGGATCTTTAGATGGTACCCCCAATCCTTTATCTCAAGCGCTGAACCCGCTGGTGGAAACATTACTTTTCTAAGTCATGAATTCATTACAAGCCACGATACTCGTTTTTTCCGCGATAGCTTTGTTTTTGCATGGATTAAACAGCTTCAGTCAGGAGGTCAAGGAGATAGGTTCGGATTATTTTAAAATCTGGATTGGAAAAGTTACTCAAAACAAGATGTCGGGTTTTTTCCTGGGGGCGCTCTTAACGGCATTGATTCAATCCAGTAGTGCTGTTTCATCCATTACGGTGGCCCTGATTGATGCGGGGATAATTTCGTTTACAAACAGCCTGGCGATGATGCTGGGGGCAAATGTGGGAACTACCGCAACGGCATGGTTGGTATCTTTTAAAGTCGGCCAAATAGCACCTGTATTTATTGTGCTCGGAACTTTGATTGGCATAATCCCCACCCGAATACGAACGGCAGGTAAATCCATTTTTTATTTCGGCCTGATTTTGTTCGGCCTTGAATTGATCAGTCAGGCATTAACGCCCTTCAAGGATAGCCCGAAAATGATTGAGGTTTTAGCTTTGGCGGACAACCACTTGCTGGGATTGATAGTCGGGATACTCATCACGATACTGGTGCAGTCCAGTTCTGTGACCACAGGCCTTTCTATTATTCTGGCACAGCAAGGCGTATTATCTATCGAAGCAGCGATTGCCATTATCATAGGCTCGAATGTAGGGTCTACCAGTACCGCACTGGTGGCTTCATTACAGATGACGCCATCAGCTCAACTTGCCGCCAAAGCCAATTTTATATTCAATTGCTTTGGAGCCATCGTTTGTTTTCCATTGATCAGTGGGTTTGCTAGCCTGGCCGATATGCTTGCAGAAGAAGTAGGCTACCAAATTGCGTTTGCACATCTGTTTTTTAATGTAGTCATTTCGGTTTTAATGCTACCGGTGATCAGGCAATTTGGAAATTGGATGATGAAGAGGAGCAGTATTGAGCAGTAAGACTTGGACTAATGTGAATGCGGAATGGAATTCGGAGCGTATAGTATAACTGAAAATCAAACCATGAAAAAAGCAGGTATTTTAGGTACTGGAATGGTCGGCAATTCCATTGGATCAAAACTCATCTCGTTAGGCTACGAAGTGAAGATGGGCTCCAGGGACAACACAAACGAAAAGGCAGCAGAATGGGCAAATGCGAATGGCGAGAACGCGTCTCATGGCACCTTTGCGGACGCCGCCACCTTTGGCGAAATCGTGTTTAACTGCACCAAAGGTGAACATGCCCTGGACGTAGTGAAATTGGCCGGTGTGCAAAACCTGGAAGGAAAGATCTTGGTGGATATCAGCAACCCGCTTGATTTTTCAAAAGGGATGCCACCCACACTCATAGCAGAACTGACGAATACAAATTCATTAGGTGAGGCGATCCAGCAGCTCCTCCCGGATACACATGTGGTGAAAACCTTAAACATCGTCAACTGCGAAGTCATGGTCGACGCAACCAAATGCGGAGGTGACGCCACCATGTTTATGGCCGGAAACAATGCTGAGGCCAAAAAGGAGGTGGAAAAGATCCTCCAACAGTTTAAGTGGACGGATATTATAGACTTAGGGGGCATTCAGCATGCGCGTAGCACGGAGATGATGTTACCTATCTGGTTAAGCACGTATATGGCGACACAGAACGGATACATCGCGTTTAAGATTGTTCGTTAACTTGTGCTGCTGTTTGTACTGGTAGAGGAAGAAGCCCATTCATATGACCTCCGAGCCCACATTTAAGGTATCCGCCCGACCAACCACATCTTGCCTGATCAAACCTGAGTGCCTTGCTTTGCGTGCATGAAAGATAAAGTATCGATATGGCAACGCCACCTTTTGAAACAACAAAAGTCTACCCTTACCATCCAGGCATACTGTGAG
>JBGTGP010000004.1:0-66922 GCA_041746735.1 Saprospiraceae bacterium | reverse complement strand
GTTTTGGAGTTCGATACCTGCAGGAATTTCCAGGTCAGCATTCAGAGTCATGCTTTGACTATTCCGGAAGATGCCTGTGCCGGTGATCGTGCCACCGGTGTTGTTAATGTATGCAGATGTTTGCCCCCATGTACCGGCCTGTATTTCAATTGCGCCGGAATTTGTCACAGGCCCTCCTTGCAGATTATTGTTTACACCGGTACTTGTTTTGCGCATGATTCCGGTATTGAAAAATCCACCATTGACAGAAAATCCATTTGTGTTATTGATACTCCATATCCATAATCCCTCATTGACAAATGAGCCGGTTTGCATGGATGACTGCGTCACACCGCCCCCGCTCCATATACTTGTGCCCTGATTAGTCAACGTGGCATTCAGGTTTTTAAGACTGCTGCTCATCGTCAGGGTTCTGCCTACAGGCACAGTCAGGGATCGCGCAAGAGTACCACTGGTCCAGATGATGTCACCATTCACTGCCAGTACACCGGTGCCTGAGATCGTCCCTGACAGCGTCAGATCGTTATTGATAGTCAGGTCGCCGGGGCCAGTGATGGTGCCGGAGTTGTCTACTATGGTGCCTGCGGGAAGATTTAGGTCTACATTGAGCGTAATAGTGCCGTCATTGTCGAGGGTACCGCTGCCCAGGATCATCGCTCCGGTATTGTGATTGTAGTTGTCACTGATCAGCAATGTGGCAGAGGTGAGTGTGATGATGCTGTTGTTATCAAATGTATTTGACGAATGCCTGAATGTCCCGGCCTGCACATCGATCGTGCCATGGTTTGTGAAAGGGCCCTGATGATATCGTGTCGTACCAGCACTTGTCTTAGTGATCATCCCATGATTGACCACTCCGCCGGCCCCTTCATGATTGACGTTGCTGCTGATATTGAGGGTGCCGTTATTGGTGAGTAATGCAGTGCCTGTGATCACTGCTGCAGTCCAGTTGATAACTCCGTCATTGGTAAGTGGTGCTGAGAATGTTTTTGCACCCCCGGAAATGGTCATGGTTCTGCCATTGGGAATGGTCAGCGCCCGGGCAAGGGTTCCGCCGCTCCACGCGATATCACCATTGACTACGAATGTGCCATTGCCAGAGATCGTGCCACCGGAAAATGTAAAGTTGCTGTTCAGTGTGAGATTTCCATCTCCAGTGATGGTGCCGGCGTTGTCCAATGAAATGCCTGCGGGAAGGTCCAGGTCCGTATTAAGATTCAACGCATTGTTGATGTCCACCACACCGGATCCTGTGATCGTGGCGCCTGTTTCATGCGTGTAGGGTCCGTCAGAAAGAAGTGTAGCGGAAGTCAGCATGAGGGTGCTATGGTTTGTAAAGGTCTGCGTATGCCGTAACGTTCCTGCCTGGACATCGATCGTGCCATGGTTTGTAAAGGTTCCGGTGTTGTATTGAGATAAACCAGAACTGGTTTTGGTGATCGTGCCATTGTTGGTTGCGGCTCCACTGTGCGTAGTGTTACCGGTAATGGTTACCGTACCATTATTGGTAAAGAGCGCAGTCGCTGTGGTCTGACTGTTACTGGACCAATTGATCATACCATCGTTGGTCACAGTTGCATTCCATGTCTTTGCATTACCACTCGCGTTGAAGACGCCATCGCTTGCGATCCTGGCCGTACTCCCTGCACCACCAAGGGTGCTCCCCGATTGGTTGAGGGTGCCGTGTACGACGAGGTCATCCCCTGGTCCGTCATTCAGTGTAAGAACAAAACTTGTAATAGCAAGTATGCCACCGCTCTCTACGACGATTTCGTCTGCGGTCACGGCTGCATTGACCGTGACCGTATGATCTGCACGTATGGCGATGACACCATCATTGCTATTGGGCGCAGTCGTCGCCGCCTCCCAATCCATGAGCGCACCATTGAAGCGCTCCCAGATCGCAATGGCAGTCCAGTTGCCAGTATTGATCGTGCGGTAGTCGCCATCGTTTTGTGCGGAGAGGTTGACTGTCAACAAGAGGGTCACACACATCAGGGCAGGGATAAGCATATTTTTCATTTCTGAAATCGTTTTTGAGTGATTAGCAAACTCAATCCGTGTGATGCTACACACTTTACAATTATTTAATGACGGTAATAAAAAAATCCATGGCTGGGGGATTGATAGCTGCGCTGGTTGCATTCATAAACTTAGCCTCGACTGTATTTGCAGCACTCACACGTGCGTAGGAGATGATGAGGCCGTCGGCGAGTGCAGTGGCAGGTGAGATTAACACAGAAGAATTGATTTCCGCATTGGTTACGGTGAATGTTTGTGTGACGGATGCAAGTCCCGGGATTGAAGGCAGATTTACATTCACAGTTGTCTTGATGACATGCGCGAGTACTGAGCCGGTCGTGCCGAGTTTGACATTGCCTTCTATGTCGAGTTTTGCTTGAGGGGATGTCGTATTAATACCAACATTGCCTGCGCTTGTGACGACCATCCGTGTAATACCACCATTGGTCTGAAATGCCAGGCCATTATTGACAGTTGCATTATTGTACACAATACTCCCATGACCATCATGAGCGACGTTACCAAAGAGAATACCACTGAAGTTCGCATTGGGTGTAAGCAGATTGATGACTGCGCTCCCACTTCTCTCGAAGACGGCCACTGCTGCTGAATTGGAACTGGCGCCTGAGGATCCGTTGCTCACATGTAGTGTACGCTGGGGAGTAGTATGGCCGATGCCTACATTGCCACCGCTGCTAATCACCATACGCGTATTATTGCCACCGGTGCGGAATGCCAGACCATCAGTGACATTGGAGGGATTGTAATGGATGCCACCATGTGAGTCGCTGCCGGGCCTGCCGAAGATCACGCCGCTGGCATTGGCGGAGGGTGTGAGAATATTGATGAAGGCGTCAGCGTTGCGTTCAAACACGGCGACGGCATTGGTATTTGCGATAGCTCCGGAGTTACCATCCTGCCGTACATGAAGCCGATGTGTGGCCGAGTCTACGCCTATGCCGACATTCCCGTTTTTTAAGACGGTCATGGCATTGCTGCGATTGAAGGGGCCGGTGCCATTGCCGATCACAAAGAGACGGTCGGTGGGATTCATATCAACCAATGAACCTGTATATTCGGTATTGTACATACCCAGTACTGATTCTCCAAAGGAACGCGCCTGAAGACCCAGGCCACCACCTGTGAAGGAATAGGATCCCATAGCCTCATTGAAAGCTCCACCAGCGACGGTTGAATGGCTGGATGATGCTTTGACGTCATAACCAAGAGCAACCGAGCCATATCCACGAGCTAAAGCTCCGGCTCCCATGGCAACGGAGAGCAATCCAATACTATCCCGGTCCCATTCGGAGGCAAAAGCATATCCAACTCGAAAGGCAGCCCTGGCCGGGTACCACATCATACGCGCACCTTTCCCGCTTACGGGTGGAAATGGAAGGAAGAAGAGGGTGTCTGAATTGCCTGTAAAAACCACATTACTGTCCCTGACATGCAGCCGGGCAGCCGGCTGATCTGTACCGATGCCCATCCTGCCGTTTTTCAGTATGGTGACTGCATTCCTGCGATTGAGTGGACTTGTGCCATTGCCGATCACAAAAAGTCGGTCCGTCGGATGAATAAATGTGGGCGATATCGCCGTATAGTCCGTATTAAACGATCCAAAAACAGCCTCAACTCCGGATCTGGCATAGAGACTCCCCCCTGCAGCAAAGCTTGCTGTTCCTGTGGCTGTATTGGTGGTACCCGCTACAAAGGAGTTTTCACCTTTTGCCTTGCCATCCCTTCCGAATGCAGCGGAATATCGTCCAATACTGTCCTGATCCCATTGCGTACCATCCACACGTCCCGCTCTGAATGCCGCTTTTTCAGGATACCACATCATCCGCGTGCCGGGACCACTTACGGGAGGAGGTCCAGCAATATCAGGGAGTGTAGCGGGGCCTGAAAAAAGTACACTACTGTCCTGCACATGCAATCTAGCCACAGGGGCATTCGTGCCAATACCTACCCGGCCGTCTTTCCTCACAATGAGCGCATTTGAGCGCGAATTCTCATCATTTCCATTTCCGATAATAAACAAAGGAGTCGTTGGTAAGACCGATATCTGCGGCGACACCAGCGAGTCGTTATACATTCCCGTCACCAGCGACGCATAACCATTGGATCGGGTATAGTATCCAGTGGCAGCGGATGCCAGGCCTCTTGCCGATGTAAGAAATCCCATGGCGGTAGACGCACTTCCTGCCGCTCTCGTATCGAATCCCATCGATGTAGCCCAAAACCCTGAAGCCCGAGTTTGATTACCGAATGCTGTTGAATATGTGCCTGATGCATTGTTCAAACGTCCAATAGCTACAGCATTACTACCCGTAGCCACGGACAAATAGCCCATAGCTATTGATGCTTCACCCTTTGCCTTCGTCGCATAGCCCGAAGCGAGGGAGTATACGCCAATACTGTCTTTGTGCCATTGCTGACTATTGATATTACCGACCCGAAAAGCAGCCTTATCCGGATACCACATCATGCGCGTGCCAGCACCACTTACCGGCGGAGGTCCGGGAGTGCCGGGCAAGGGATGGGGTCCCCGAAACAGCACGCTACTATCCTGTACATGCAACCCGGCCAGTGGCGTTGTCGTATTGATACCGACTTTGCCCGTCTGGGAAAACACCATGCCCATTCCGGCCACCAGAAAAAAACAGATGAGTGCAATTTTTTTTATCATGATCAAATGCTTTGTGAGGTCTTTGGTGTGCCGACATGGCTATGATCAATTTAATTATCGGTGACCCCTTTCCGGAACGACCATCAGCAGATCATGCTTTTCGTCTTACCATGAAAGGCCATCAACAACCGAATGGAACAAATGTATTGTAGAGGAGAAAGGGAAAAATCCCTTAATGTAGGGGTACGATCAGGTGACAATTTTCTTCCTGAAGGCCAGCGCTACCGCTTCATTCAGGGAGTGGACATGAAGTTTTTCATAAATTTTCTTCACATGGTCATTGACCGTATAATAGCTGATCCCCAATTTATCCGCGACCATCTTATAACTCAGGCCATCTGATAGCAATCCCAGGACTTGAAGTTCTCTGCCTGTCATCCGGTATTGCTCGTGTGGGACGTGGTGAGGTTGGTTGAAATACTTCATGACCCGCAGAGCCACAGAAGGGGTCATATAGGCTCCGCCACGATAGACTTCTTCAATACTCTGTGTGATTTTTTCGGCTGAAGCAGTTTTAAGGATATACCCTTCTGCTCCAGCCTGCAGCGCCGCAAAGATTTTATCCTCATCTTCAAACACCGTCTGCATGATGACGCGGACATCCGGATGATGCTCTTTGATCCGTCGCACAGCACTAATCCCATCCACCAATGGCATTTCGATATCCATCAGCACGACATCCGGATAATATTGCTCTATATCCTGCAGGACATGACTCCCGTCCGGAAAATCGGCCACGCAGATGATGTTATCGGTAAGTCCCAATACAGCCTTCAGGCTCTCCCGGCGCTGCAGGTTATCATCGTAGATGAGGGTCCGGATCATGGAGCGAAGTTAAGGTGCAGCGTTTTTCCTCATATCCCTAATCTTAGTGATGGGGATCATACATATCAGGGTAGTTCCATCTGTAACGGAAGACATTATCCTGAGCGTACCTCCCATCTCTGTGGTCCGCTTTCTCATATTATTCAGTCCATTGCCCTGATACTGGATGTCCGGATCAAATCCATGGCCATTGTCATGGATACGAAGCTTAAAATAATTACCCTGAAGAGACAAGTCTACAGACGCTTCAGTAGCCTGGCTGTAGCGGGCGATATTGTTGATGGCTTCTTTGGTGATGAGCAGTAGATTTCTTCGAAGACCCATGTGCCGAAGTTTTTGTTCGGCCTCTGTTGTCACCATATATGTACAATTGATATTAAGGGGTGCAAGCAATTCAAATCCATAGTTCTTGACCTTATGCTCAAAGGTGATCCGGCCATCCTCACCGGTCTGAATCGCCCAGATGATATCCCCCATCTTTTCCATCACCTGCTGCGTATTGGTATGGATATGTCCGAGCGCCTTCGAGACGCCTGGAGGATCATGCTGCATGGATCTTGAAGCTACGGTGCTGTAGAGATGAATACTACTCAGTGCTGACCCGACTTCATCATGCAGGTCCCGGGAGATGCTCTCCCGTAAGGTCTGTATCCGGCGGACCTGAAGCCATCTGAAGCGATACAGGGCATATACACAAATCAGCAGGGCCACACTGCACAGCATCCAGAACCACATCGCACGCCACCAGGGCGTTAGAATGATAAAGCGTTGCACGGCTGTATCGCTCCACATATAATTGTCCGCGCTAGCTTGTACTTCAAACGTATAGGTCCCACTTCGCAGATCGTGATACGAGGCCGTATTTATTCCCTGAACCCGCGTCCACGAAGCATCATTGCTGATACGGTACCGAAAATAGATGAGCGCCGGTTTTACAAAATCATTGGATGTAAACCAAAAGGTTACATGATTCCGGTGGTGCTGTAGTCTGACAAGCTCCCGAGTGGTCATGTCTGTATCATTTACCTTCCATCTGGCGATATGTACGCCATGGATCAGACTGGAGGGCACTACCTCCTCCGGAAGGAAGTAATCAATCCCGTTGATCCCCGCAAAATAGAGATGACCATCCGGCATCATGAGGCCTCCTCTTGTATTGTACTCGGCATTGATCAATCCGTCCCGACGATTGAAGTTGGTAAAGGTCCTGTTGCGGGGATCAAATCGGGAGAGACCATTATTGGTGGTCAGCCAGAGATGCCCATCCCGGTCTGGCAGTATATAATACACCACGTTGTCCGGCAGACCATCGCGGGTGGTATAGTGATAAAAGCGGTTTTCGTTCCGATCATAATAATTCAACCCTCCTCCCTTTGTCCCGATCCAGAGATGATACTGACTATCGATATGGACGTGATAAAGGATATCTTCCGAAATGGAGTATGGATCTTCCGGATCAAACCTGTAGACTGTATCCTTCAGTGTCTTTTTGTCTATCCGATATAATCCGGAGGAGGTCGTCATCCAATAATAGTCAGGATCCTCTACGAGTTGCTTGATGAGTTCGTTCAGAAATTTTTTCCGGTGGTGAAGGGTGTTGATGTGTATTCCGATCCGGTAGTGAATCATGGTTGTATCATTGGGAAACAAAAATCGCCGGTGTCCGGATAGGGCTGTACCTTCTTTAATGTCTTCCATCATTTGTCGGTGAAAAGGACTTGCCTCCGCAAGAGATTTCCCGGAAGTGAGTTCAGCTATCTGGTCTATTGTCAATTCTGCTTTTGTCAAATAACCTGCATTTAAATGATGATGCCACAAACTGAAGTCATTATATGACAATTCTACCGCCAACGTTTGATGGGGTCCGTGATACAATCCGGTGATCAGCGCTTTGTCAGGATGACGGATAATATCGGATAGCGGAATGTTCTTAAAGGGAGATGATCGCGTGAGGCTGGTCAACAGACCTTCTCCGAAAGTGCCCATCCACAACATACCACTCCGATCCAACGTCATTGCCCGTATATCTTTGAAGTGGGCTCCGGAATGAAATGGCATACGCATTACAGCAGTCCCCATCTGCCGGGACTGCCGGTCATAGATGAACACACCATGATTGGTCCCGAACCATACCTCATCGGGATGTACCTCAATAGCACAGTAAAAATTGAGCGGGGATTCAGAAGCCAATTCACGATGAGTGGCTGTAAGAATATGTCCGGCTTTGTGATAGACACTGAAGGATCGGTCGGTCCTGGAGGAAATAAAATGAAATCCTGATGTGTCCCTGAAGTAAAAATCAAGATGACGCTCCCGAATGGAAGGAAGAATATCGGACAAACGTTGTGTCAGGATCAGGCCTGTTGTATCCTCGATAACCGCGATCCCGTCCTCCTTTCCATCAAAGCGGCATAACACACCAAGTCCGCCCTCAGGAAAACGAATGAATTGTCTTCGCTCTATCGTCACTCCCGGAGGGACGACAACGGTGCTGAATTCTTTTTGCAGGATATCAAACAGAAAAAGGTGTTCAGGGGTGATGAGAACGAGATGGGATGAACCATACAGCCCGATGTCTACAATACCATTGACGGGCCAATTGCCCGGCACTTCAAACCGTCTCACATGACCTGAGAAAGGATCCAACTGATTGAGTCCTTCGTAGGTACCGATCCACATATAGCCCTGCTCATCTTCGGTCATACACAATATACCTTCATTGGACAATGTGGTGGTATCGGCGTTAGACTTGTGATACGTCCGAAATTGGTAGCCGTCGTATCGGTTGAGTCCGTAATCTGTACCGGCCCACAGGAATCCACTGCGATCCTGATACAGACTATACACCACATGGGCTGAAAGCCCTTGTTCGGAGGTGAGTTGATCACACTGGATCAACCGCTGTGCATGACCAACCGGTCCATACCCTATCATATGGAACATGGCTGACAGGACGATAAGACGTCTGATATAAAGTGGTGATGCCATCTGCTGACTCCAAATTACAGCAAATCCATGATGATACTTGCAGGCGGGCAAAAAGGTCGTTCGCGATATAGCCGGCGTTGTACATTTGGCCAGTCCAGTAATGGCTTCACTCCTGCTCCATCTTTCTCTTTTTCGAATACCGAACATAATGGAAGACCAGCACCAGAAAGCAAAGGACAAGACCGAGAAATTCTCTCACCAATTCTATATACGGTGAAGAAGCCTGCATCTCTCCGACGATCGAGGGCATCCCCTGCGCACACCACTGGGCGAAGGCTGGAAACTTGCGAAACAGTTCAAATACCGTAGCGGCCAGGCCCAGCAGGATGACCCACATATTGTACCGGTCAAAAGCGGCCAGCACCGAGACCAGACCTACGCCCCCATAAATCATCACCCAGAAGATAATGTCATCAGGAGCGTCATTGAATTGCACGGCAGCAAAAAGAAAAAAGAGAGCGGCCAGAACAAGATTAAAGATCTTCATAGACGGGATATCCGGAGTACAGCCCCGAAGATAAGCACCTGCAGGATATGGGGCGTTTATTAAGCACACGCGGGATCACAACTTAAAGATCACCCAGTTGATCCGCGCTAATCCGGTCGTGGTCACATTGCATACGAGGTCCAGGGTGGTCAGTGATGTCAACTTGGTCTGGTTGATGGTGAAGACCGCATTGCCGTCTGCATTACTCGCCAGGACGACCGTGTTGAGGAAATTCCATCCGGCCGGCACTTCCGGAATGGTGATCGTCACCGTTTGAACACCGGTAGAGTTGAAAGGTGTGATGACCTGAGTGCCACTGTACCGGGTACGCAGACTTCCATCTACATCAAGGGTAGCCTGCGGGGTTTCGGTCGCGATACCAACATTTCCAGTAGTATGCTGTACGGTCAGGCGACGGGTTTGATGCGTCATCAGATAAAAGTTGTCAGGGGAATTGGTGCCGACATAACCTCCTGTCAGATCAGTACCTAACAGCGTTTGTTTGGAGCCTGTATCGACCATCAGCTTACTGGTATTGGATGTTGATTGAAACCGGGCTAAGGCGCTGGAGCTTTCCAGGACATGCAGCCTGTGATCCGGTGTTGAATGATTGATGCCGACATAATGCGTGTTGTTTTTGATAATGAATGCTTCGAAATTGTTCATGGCCAATATCAGATCCTGTGGAGAAATTGCCTGGATACTGGCTGAAATCGGAGTGACACTCAGCGTCATATCACCAGAGCTTGATCCCAGGATTATATCACCGATGCTGAAGTTCGATCTGAATCGGGCAATAGTTTGGTTTTGACCGGAGTTTACATGGATTCGACTTTCAGGTAAGGTTGTACCAATACCCACATGCCCATTGCTTTGGCGGATCGTCATCCGGGCAGCTCCTCCGGTCAGAAATTGCAAATCGTCCATCGACTGCGTGCCGACATAGGCTCCTGCCACGTTTACACCCAGTAATAATTTCTGCGTGGCATTGTCAACCAGGATATCGCTATACCCTCCAATCGTATTAAAGCGGGCAGTAGTTCTGTTACTTTGATTTTCCGACACATGAAGTCGATGCTCAGGATTGGATTGGCCCAGTCCAACATATTGTGTACTGTGCTTCATTCTAAACCCCGATACATTATTGGCCATGATGAGAAAATCGGAGGGATTCGTGGTGCCTATACTTCCGAGGTTGTCATACACGCCCAGCCTCAGGGAAGCATGCTCACTCTCAAACAAGATATCTGAAAACAGGTGGTTGGTTTTAAAGCGGGCCACCGTGAGCCCCTCCTCTTCCTGTTGATGGACGTCCAGCAAATACTGCGGGTTCGTGGTGCCTATACCGACATGCTGCGCGGAAACGGACATCGTTATACACCAGAAGGTGAAGGCGAAGGCGAGAATTTTCATGATTTTTCTCCACACAGAAAAAGGATGTTGCAGTATCGGAAAGGATGTCGACTCGAGGGGTTGATTCTTTTCAGATAAATGTAGTGGTAGGATCATTGCTTAAAGTTTTGATGAATTTCAATTTGTTGATCGATATGACCAATTCGTTGCTCAAACATCCACCAGGTAAAGGCTGCCAGGGTGGCGCAGAGCAGGATCAGGAGCCAGAGCAGGCTCATCTTTTTACGATCCGGAGGATTGGAAAGGAGTGGTGGTTGCACCCGACAAAAGTGATCCTGTCCATACCATGTCTGCAAGAAACAAATAGGGACAGATGGGGGACAATGAGGGGGACAAATCGGGGGACAACGTCGGAACCGCTGTGAATAAAGGGTTTCAGATCGATTCAGCGACTTCGTCGAGACTGCCTTCGCCTGGCAGGTTGATGCGCTGCCGCAGTCGGCGACGAGATTTTTTTATTGCATCGTATGTAATACCCAGTAGAGCGGCCATTTCTTTGGGCGACAACCGCAGTTTGGTCAGTGCCAAAAGCCGCATATCCGCCGGCGTGATATCGGGAAATTGATCTTTCATCCGGAAAAAATATCCGGGATATACTTTTTCAAACAGAATCCGAAACTGCTGCCAATCGTCCTCGGTCAGAATGGTATGATTCGTAAGGGCAGACATATATTCCGCGATGACTCCGGGTTTTGCCTCCTGTTGCAGTGTACTCAACTGGTCATGGATCGACTCGATCATAGCATTTTTTTCTCTCAGAACACGGGTGAAGGCCTGCAACTCAAGATGTGCAGTGCTGAGTTCTTCCTCTGTCAGTTGTTTGCTGAGCTCCGCGATTTCAAGGTCTTTTTTCCGTTGGACATAACGGCGATGATACCAGAGGATCGCGGCCAGACCGGCTAGAAGAATGATCATCAGGGCCGCATTGCGCAGGAGTACCTGACGTTCGCGCAGTGCTTCCAGCATTCGCAAGTCATGTCGATATTTCTCCACCTCTACCTGCTGTCGGGCATGCAACAAGAGCCGGTTATCATGGGCTTTGCGCAGACTGTCCTGAAGCACCTGAGCCGAATCGAGATACGTGAAGGCCTGTGCCCATGCACCTGTAGCCCGGTGATACCGGTATGAATTTTCATAAAAAACCCGGAGCGGTCGTGCCTGATCGCGCTCTATATGCTGCCGCGCAAATTCGATATACGTGCTGGCAGCTAAAGCATCTCCGTGGTCCAGGTGGATGGATGCCATCTCGAGCGCAGCATTGACTGCACTACCGGTCATGTCATTTTTTTGGCTCAACTGGTAATCCTGTTCCAGCAAATCCAGGGCTTCATCGATTCGTCCCAGACGCCGCAATGCCGTGGCGCGATTACCGTCGATCATGATGGCATACGCTGTATCTTGCAGCACCTCCAGGGTATGGTCACGTGCCAGCGTAAAATAGTGTAGGGCGGAGTCGTATTGCTCTATTTGCTGAAAGCAGAGTGCCGCTGTATTGATAGCATTGGTCAGACTCCAGGGATCGGGCCATTGATCACGTACCTCCAGGATGGATTTGAAAAACTTCAGCGCTGTCGCATAATCGCCGAACTCATAATGCACCAGTCCGGTGACCAGCAGGAATTCACGCAGATGGGGATAGCGGTCAAATCCGAGTTCCATGCTGCGCTGATGTCCGCGGAGCAGGTATTCAAAAGCGGGACCATAGTGGCGCATTTCAAAAAACTGCAAACCGCTGCGGATCATCCACTCTGCCTCCATGGCCTCCCATCCCTTTCGTGAAGCTTCCTCCAACGCGGTCAGGGCTATTTGTATCCGCAGCGGATCCTGAGCGGGGAGCATATCGATACGATACCGGTGCTGCAGACTGTGGAACTGTTGCGCAAGTAATGACGCACCTTGACGACGGCTTTTGGATTCAAATTGTGCAATACGTGAAAAAACAGTTGTCGTATCCTCTGTCAGTAATCCTGCATAAAGTTGCTTTACGGCTAAAGCCTGATGCACCGGCTCGAGCAGCAGGATAGAATCGATCTGGCTGACACCCCGGACAGGAAGGCAACACATCATGGCCAGTATACATCGGAAGACGAACCTCTGTGTACGCAATCCCTGTTTCATGTCTCCCGGTCGAGGTGTCTTTTTTGTTCCCAGTCCCATGCGGTCCGCATGATATCGCGAATGGAATATTGGGGCACCCAACCGAGGTGTTGAGTGATGCGGGTATTATCAGCATAGATAGCAGCGACATCCCCGGCACGACGGGGCCCGATGTGGTAGTTGAGCTTGATGCCAGTTTCGGACTCGAAGGCATTGATGGCTTCCAGTACGGTGACACCCTCGCCGATGCCCAGGTTGAAGACTTCGTAGGATTGTTTGTTTTTACCTGAAAGCAGGTATTCGAGTGCCAGGGTATGTGCATGGGCGAGGTCCATGACATGTATGTAGTCACGTACGCAGCTTCCGTCGCGGCTCGGATAGTCGTCACCGAATACCGTAAAATGGTCCCTCACACCGATGGCTGTTTCTGTAATGACCGGAACCAGATTGGTCGCCGTTTGTGTCGAGTCTTCACCGATCAGAGCGGAGGGGTGGGCACCGGCGGGATTGAAATACCGCAGGGAGATGCCACTGACACCGGCGGTGCGTTTGAAAAACTGATCATAGAGGATCTCACCGGTTTGTTTGGTCGCGCCGTATGGGCTTTCGGCCGTTGCCATTGGGGTGTCTTCAGTGACCGGCAGCCGGTCCGGTGTACCATAAACCGTGCAGGAGGATGAGAAGATGAGATGCGGGATCTGTAGTTCTTCCATCAGGACCATGGTGGTAAGGGTACCGCCGACATTATTGCGAAAATAGCGGACGGGTTGCCGCACAGATTCTTCGACGCGCTTCAAAGCAGCAAAGTGGATGATGGCATCAAAGGGGCCAAAGCGTCGTACAGCTTCCAGTGCGATGCTGGTATCGCTCAGGTCGGTATTGATATTCGTGACCTTCAGTCCGGTGATGGCTTCGATGCCCTGTAGGACCTTGAAGGAAGAGTTGCTGCCATTGTCGAGAGAGACGACATCATAGCCTGCGCCAATGAGGTGTACGAGGGTGTGACTGCCGATATATCCGCAGCCACCGGTGACGAGGATTTTGCCGAGGCTCATGGTCGTTTTGGTTTTGGAATGTGGTGACTAAGGTAAGGAGATGGGAGGAGCAAATCTGTTTTACCTTTCTTCACCATCATATAATCTGCGGAAAACTGGAATTCATGGTTCGGGATGTCAATACAAGCCGTTAAAACTCCAGATTTATTGTTCCAAATCGGTTCAGCAAACCAACTTCTCGCCGATACATATATACATCTGCTATCTTCCGCTCCTCAAACCTAATCACACTACAACATGAGGGAAACTCACCGTATCACCCATCTCTTTGAAAATCTCTACACGGGTCACCCGTGGATCGAAGTGACGATCCTGCCGACACTACAGCAACTTACAGCACGGCAGGCTGCGAAGCGGATTTATGCCACCTGGAATACCATCTGGGAGATCACGCATCACATGGTCTGCTGGCGTGAGAATGTACTGCAGCGCCTGCAGGGTCAAATCATCAAGACCCCAGCGAATAATTATATCCAACCCATCACTGATACCAGTGATGGTGCATGGCAAAACTTGCTTGCACGCCTGGAGCGTTCACAAGAGGCGTGGATAAAGTTTATGCAGACATTCAAGACGAAAGATTTTGAAAAAATCTACCCGGTCAATGAGCTGACCTATTATGAACATATCCAGGGCATCCTCCAGCACGATGCGTACCATCTGGGACAGATCGTGATTATGGCCAAACGAGTTAAAAGCTGATCTACATCATATAAGCTCAGGACCGTCAATCCCTATCGGTCGAACAACCGACGATCAAAAACAAAAGGCTCCCATCCGACTATTCGTATCTGACCCATTTCAGGATGCTGTGGATGAATCAGATAGTTGTAATCTCCAGGAGTGACGGCAGATGGGACACGGAGCAGACAAGTTGTTTTTTCTTCTATAAACCGGTCACCGATATGGCGGGTCTCATGTATCGGAGGCCACAGCTGCCAACCCGGGGGCAGATCTTCATCCGGCAAATGTCGTATCGACACTGCGTCGGGCACCTCCAGCGTCATCATATAGTAGCCTTCGGGCATTGTCGCAATGGAAAAGTGCACCGCCACTTCCGCCATCGCCAGCGAACGGTTGGACGACGTGTAGATGATATCTATACCGGGACTATTCCACCGGCCACCGCGGATAGCCGCACCTGCACCACTGAGAGACGGACCATATTTGCCTGGTGACAACCGATAGAGCAACATCAGGAAAAAACACCGTGCTCTATGCGGTGGAGCTCATCGGAAACCAACTCCAGACCATAAGAGTCGACCAGTAGATCCGCCGGCCTGCGCTGCCCCAATGCAAAACTTGGCATCTGCAACCATTGCAGAAACTTGCGGCCATCTCCGAAGACTTCATACCCCAGCAACATCAATTCACCCAACTCAATGATCTTTTCGGATTGAAGGGATTTGAAAAGCTGATTGTCCTCTCTGTAGCGCTGAAACGAACGGGTAGAGATGTTGAGGATCTCCGCCCATTCCGCCAAAGTGAAAGGGGAGAGCGTTTTTATTTTTTCAAAAAAGGAATAGGGTACACCTTGCCGGATCACCATGGCCATCAGAAGCCGATCCTTGAGACTGCCGGCAAAGGTGATCTCATTGAGCTCCTGGCGAACCGGCATGTTGTGGGCTGCGATATAGAGCTTAAACTCCTGATCCAACTTCTGCACCGCCGACCGTTGTTCCGGTTTTTTACCTGTACGTACTGCCGTCAGTCGTTTAGACCGCTGAGGTCCACCGGATTCTTTTTCTTTCCTGTTTTCCATTTGTGGATGATTTAGCCATTTGGCAAAAAATAAACGACATTTTTCAAAAATAACACCTATCGACTGCCCGGAGTTCGATTTTTTTAAGAAAATTTACTGAACAGTCATTTATTATTAAACACTGTTCAATATATTTGCAGTGTTTTTATTAATATAAGTGTTTGATTATGGGTATCGCCGAGCGCAAAGAAAGAGAACGGGAAGGGGTAAAGGATCTGATCCTCAGTGCCGCACGGGAAATTTTTCTCAGCGAAGGATATGAAAACACCAGTATCCGCAAGATCGCCAGCCGGATCGAATATAGCCCCGGCATCATCTATCACCACTTCAAAGACAAAAACGAGCTCCTCCTCGCCTTGCATGACAAAGCTTTTGAATGCAAGATCGAAGCCCTTTTTCTTTCCGTAAAGCATATCCCTGATCCCCTCGAGCGCCTGCAGGCCACCGGGAGAAGCTATATCCGCTATGGCATCGACAATCCGCAGGACTACGAACTCATGTTTATCCTTTCCTGCACGATGGATGCCCTGGCCGTGAAGGAAGAATTCTGGAAAGACGGTGCCGTGGCCATCAATATGCTCAAGGACAATATCCGCGAATGCATCACTGCCGGATATTTCCGCCCGGATATTCAGGTCGATGACATCTCCCTCCTGCTCTGGAGCCAGGTCCATGGACTCGTCTCCCTGCACAACAAAGAACGCCTCCACATCTATGATGTAGAAGACAAACAGGCACTCATGTTTCGCACCTATGATATCTTTCTCGACATGGTGCAAAAAAGCCTCGCCTGATCCCCATATCAACGGAAATCACATCCTATGCACCGCTATTATCTGATCCTCTTGCTGCTCTCCTCCGGCCCACTACACCTGAGCGCACAGGCCATCATGGACGAATATGCCCGTCTGGCACTCCGTCAAAATCAAACTATCACAGAACGCAAAGCCCTGGAACGAAAGCAGGCCTTTGCTCTGGCCCATGCCGGCAAACTCGCCGGCCCTGAAGTTGATTTTGTAGCCGGTTACACCCTGGCCGGCGGCGGCCGCAGCATCGAACTGCCCGTCGGATTTTTACTCAATGATGTCTACTCCACACTCAACAATCTCACCGGAACGCAAAACTTCCAACAGATCCGGAATGAGGAGGTAACCTTTCTACCCAATAATTTTTATGACGTTCGCTTTCGCCTTCGGCAGCCGATCCTTCAGCCGGACATCAAATACAACAAACTGATCAAGGAAGAAGAACTCACACTGGCCTCCCAGCAGACCGGACAAGCATCCCGCGATCTCATCCATGAGGTCAAATCCGTGTACCTGCAATGGATGCAAGCCGCCGAAGTCGTATCGATCCTTCACGAAGGCCTCCTCCTGCTTCAGGAAAATAAACGCATCACAGACGCGCTGATCCAAAACGGTCAGGGCCTTCCTTCCGCCCGGATGCGGATTCATGCTGAGCTCGAACAAGTTCAGGCCCAAATACAAAAAGCACAAGCCGATCTCACCAATGCGGCCACCTATTTTAACTTCTTACTCCACGAGCCTGCAGATGCACCGATTCTAAAAGACAACCTTGATGCCATCCCTGATATACCGGTGACGATTGCGGATATCCAAAAACGTGAAGAACTGCAGCAACTGGAAACCGGCAAGCGTATCCAAAGCCTTGCGTTGAAGCTCGAAGAAAAACAACATGCCCCCACCCTCGGTCTGCAAATCGAGGCAGGCTCACAAGCCTTCGCTCCGGCCTGGGGTGGTTACTATCTGGGCGGTATCCAGCTCGAAATACCCATCTGGGACAATCGCAAAAGCAAGCTCAGGCAGCAAGAGTGGCAAGCACACATCGACGCGACAGAGGCGCGATACAACTGGACCCGTAAGGCCTTTGAGGTGCAGTATCAAAATGAAGTGCAGCGTATGATTGCCGATGTAGCCCTCTATGAAAGCTATTCATCCCTCCATGAGGCAAATCAACGCTACTATCAGGAAATGCTACGTCGATATAAAGAAGGCCTTGCCGGTTACATCGAATTGCTTGACGCACGCACGCAGGTCACACATGCCCGCTTACAGCAAAATATAGCCCGCTATCAGGCATGGTTACGACATGTCACCATCGAACGTCTGACCGCAGTTGAACCTATTGAAAAATAATCACCAATCCACACACCATGTTCCAGACCTTAACTCGCCTCTTACCCATGATGCTGGTTGTGTTTTTCTTTTGCTGTACATCGAAGGAAGAACCCACCGCGGTGATGACAACATCAGCCGCCTCACTCAACACTTACGCTGTCCGGATTGCTCCAATCATGCCCGAGACGACCGAAGAAGTCATCCACGTCACGGGCACCATCCAGTCCGATACCGAAGCCCGTCCGTCTTTTAAGACTGGCGGAGTCATCGCCCGCACCTTTGTGAAGGAAGGTGATGCCGTGCAGAAAGGACAGATCCTCGCCCGCCTCAACCTCACCGAAATCGACGCGCAAGTCACACAGGCACAATACGCATTGGACAAAGCATTGCGGGATCAGCAGCGCGTGACCAACCTCTACCAGGACTCCATCGCTACACTCGAGCAACTGCAGAATGTCACAACGGCAGTGGATATGGCGAAGAAATCATTGCAGATCGCAGAGTTTAATCAGACTTGGTCCGAGATCCGCTCTCCGATCCAGGGCAAAGTCATCACACAACTCCTGCGTGAAGGCGAGATCACCGGACCGGGCATACCAGTTTATTACATCATGGGCGTAACGTCATCGGATTGGAAGATCGTAGCCGGCCTGACAGATAAGAATTGGGGCCGACTTAAGAAGGGTGATAAAGTCAATATCACCATGGATGCATATCCGGGCTGGAATCCGGAAGGAACCATCCTTAGATTGTCGGACGTAGCCAATCCCATGAGTGGTACGTTTGATGCTGAGATTTCTATTTCTGCTCGTGACAAACGACTTGCTGCAGGTATGTTGGCGAATTTGGAAATCCAACCATCCGTTGGTTCCGCCTATCCGGTCATCCCGGTAGAGGCCCTCGTGTCGTCCAATGGTCGGACCGGAGTCGTATTTGTACCAAAGGATGGAATTGCCGTCAAAAAGATTGTCCGCATCCAGGCCTTTCATGGAGAAAGAATTTCTATATACTCCGGCCTCGAAGGTGTCACGGAGGTGATCACGGCCGGCAGCGGATTTTTGGAAGATGGTGATCCCATCCGCATCGAAAACCAATAACAGTCCTCATCCAATCTGACCATGTATAAACCGGAATACTCACGTCCGCGGATCTCCTAGATGCCGTAACGGATTTCCACACTTATCCACCACGCCATGTCACTTACCTCCTTCTCTGTTAAGAATTATCAGTTTACGATCATTCTTTTTGTGCTGGCCCTTGTCCTGGGTATCAATGCGCTGGTCAATATGCCGCGAGGTGAAGATCCGCCATTTGGGGCGCCCATCTTTATCGTGCTCGCTGTGTATCCGGGTACCAGTCCGGCAGATATAGAAAAGCTCGTCGCTGATCCCATTGAGGATGTGTTGTACAATCTCAATGACATTAAAAAAATGCAGACCAACTGCAGTGACGGACTCATGATATTGCAGTTGGAATTCAACTATGGGGTCAATGTGGACAACAAAAACAATGATGTCATTCGGGAAATCAATAAGATCCGTGCATCCCTGCCGTCTGGTATCGTTGTCCTCGATGTGATCCGCGCCGCTTCGTCGGATGTAGCGATCCTGCAGACCGCACTCGTGTCTTCGACAGCTACGCCCAAAGAACTCAGTGACAAAGCGGAAGAGTTGGAAAAACTCCTCGAACGTATCCGGGATATCAAATGGGTAGACGTACAGGCTGAACCGGTGGAAGAAATTGAGATTGCATTGCAATTGGATAAAATGGCAGCCTACAGCATCGGCCTCAACCAGGTATTACAACTCATCGAAGCGCACAATGTCAACATACCTGGGGGTAGTGTGGATCTGGGACGCAAGCGCTTTAACATCAAAACCAACAGTGAGCTCACCTCGCTGGAAGACATTCGGAATATCGTAATCCGAACAACGCCGAAAGGCCAGGCAGTACATCTGCATGACATCGCAATGATCCGCATGGATCGGGCAGAGGAGACGCACATCGCGCGCTTCAACGGACAACCGGCGATCTGGGTCGTGACAGCACTTAAGGATCGTAAAAACATCGTTCAAAACCGCGTAGCGATACAGCAGGTGCTGGATGAATTCGGGCCTACACTACCGGACCACATTCAGATGGAGACCAGTTTTGATCAGGAGAAAAATGTAAGACGTAGGTTGTATGGTTTGGGTCGTGATTTTGCGATTGCGGTGTCGCTGGTCCTGATCACATTATTGCCGTTGGGGTTTCGTGCCGGATTGATTGTGATGATCAGTATTCCGCTGTCATTGGCCGTAGGGCTGGTGTTGCTGCAATACACCGGATATACACTCAATCAGCTCAGCATTGTAGGGTTGGTCATCGCATTGGGATTGCTCGTGGATGATTCGATTGTGATCATTGAAAATATCGAGCGCTTTATGCGCATGGGGTATAAGCGGAAGGAGGCGGCGATCGTGGCGACAAAGCAGATCACAATCGCGGTGATCGGGTGTACCGCTACATTGTTACTGGCGTTTTTACCCTTGGCATTTTTGCCGGAGGGTTCCGGTGAATTTATACGTCCATTACCAATGGCGGTCTTGATGACGATACTGGCCTCGCTGGTGGTGTCGCTGACGATCATACCTTTTTTGGCGAGTATCATGTTGAAAAATCATGAACGACCTGATGGCAATATGTTTTTACGCGCGTTCAAAAAATATATCAATGCGCCGTATCAGCGGGTATTGAACTGGTCGCTGCGTCATCCGGTCTTGGCATTGTCAGCAACAGCGCTGATATTTGTGAGTAGCCTGGCGCTGGTGCCGGCAATTGGCTTCAGTTTGTTTCCCGTTTCTGAAAAGCCTATGTTCAATGTGGATATTCATACAGCTCCCGGCACCAGCTTAAAAGAGACCAATCGTATCGCACGGTTGGTCGAGCAGGATTTGTTGCAACTACCGGATGTCATCAGTGTGAGTACCAATGTCGGCAAGGGCAATCCACGTGTCTATTACAATGTATTCCAGCAGGATTTTACCCCGCACTACGCTCAGTTATTTGTCCAGACCCGACCTGATATAGAAGTACCGGAGATGATTACGCTGACCGATTCGCTGATCGCGCGCTATGACCAGATCCCCGGAGCTAAGGTGGAGGTCAAAATGTTTCAGCAGGGACCCCCGATTCCAGCACCGATTGAGTTCAGGATCCTGGGTGACCATCTCGATACACTGACACGCTATAGTCACATCCTGGAGGATGTTGTCCGACGCACATCCGGGACGATGTATGTGGGAAACCAGTTGCGCCTGCCGAAGACCGATCTCAATATCATCATTGATAAAGAGAAAGCCGGGATCATGGGGGTGCTGCCGGCAGAAGTGGCACGCACCGTGCGGCTCAGTATTGCGGGATTACCGCATCAGACATTGCGGGATGAAAACGGGGATGAATATCAGATCCGCGTGACATTGCAGGACTTTGATCCGGATCAGGCATTGCAGGTGTTTCACAAAATGTATGTGTCATCCTTGTCCGGGGCGATGATTCCGGTGTCGCAGATCGCAGAGATCCAGCCGGGTGAATCACCGAATGTGATCCGGCATTACAACAAAGAGCGGTATACCAATGTGACCAGTTTTGTGCAAACGGGATTCAATACGATCGCGATGTTTGATGAGATTGAGGAAAAGCTTCAGGATGTCACCTTACCATCGGGATATCGGTTTGTAGCCGCGGGAGAAAAGGAGACGCGTGCGGAATCGTTTGGGGGTATGGGGAGTATTGTGTTGATCACGGTGTTTGGGCTGTTTGCGATCCTGGTATTGGAGTTCAGGACTTTCAAGAGTACGTTGATTGTGTTGTCGGTGGTGCCATTGGGCATTGTGGGGGCCTTGGGGATCTTGTATCTGGCGGGGGAGACCTTGTCTTTTGTGGCGACGGTGGGGATTATTGCGTTGATGGGCATCGAGATCAAGAACAGTATTTTATTGGTGGATTATACCAATCAATTGCGGGAGCGGGGTATGCCTTTGCGGGAGGCGGTGCTCAATGGAGCAGAGACGCGATTTCTGCCGATCCTGCTGACATCTGTCACGGCGATCGGGGCTATGATTCCGCTAGTGTTGGAGAAGTCGCCATTGATCTCACCGCTGGCGCTGGTGTTGATCGGGGGACTGATCAGTTCGACACTATTGTCGCGTATTGTGACGCCGCTGCTGTATATGTTGATACCGCCTGCGATTGAGGTAAAGGTATGATACAAGTGTAACTCCAGTTGGAATGCCACGAAACTGAATTTTTCCACCTGATTCCGGGTTGCAGGAGGTTGCTCCTACTACATCAAACTCTATTGGTTTGCTCATGATGAGGGCTGATTCAGCATGATTTGCTGTTGTTGGAGTTTGCTCCAACAACCGGGTAAGGGAAAAATGACTCGCTGAACGAACAGCGGAGTATCTCCCAAATAGTATTCACCCTTCACTTGCCGCAATATGTAACAAGCGTCAAAAGGGGGCGGGTCTTCACTCCTCACTTCCTACCCATCCATTCCACGCCCTGTCATTGAAGTTGTATTGATGAAACATCACCTCACAGTGCTCTCTTGTAGCATCGTACCTCTATTTCCAAAATAATGAACTTTTGGTCCATTTTTCACCTCACCACAGTCACATCCCCATACAAACTCCGTACCTCTCCATCTTCAAACGAATACCACAGCAGAAACACATATACGCCGACCTGGGCATATTCTGCATGGACCAAGCCATCCCATCCCGTACCCCAGGTCCTGGTTTCAAATAATAACCCACCAGCACGATCAAAGATGCTTAGCTGATAGGTTGTCACCGGGCAACTGGCCTGGGGCAGAAACAAATCATTGATGCTATTTCCATCCGGCGTGAACACATTGGGAACATAGATATGGCAATCACAATTTTCCATAGCTATGGAAATCGTATCTGAAGTCTGGCCACATGGATCCGTGACCTGTAACCAATACAATCCGCCTTCATTCACCAAAAAGGTGCTTGCATTCGAAAAATTCTGCCACGTGTAGACCACATCAGCCTCTATCCCCGGATCGAGAATTAGAGTCTCTCCACGACATAATACAGTATCAGCACCCAGATCAAAGAGCAGAGCTTCAGCCCATATAATCACAATGGTATCAGCTGTACTGCAATGCCCAACACTCAATTCCAACCAATACACACCCGGCTGCGTGACATCCAATGACTCACTACCGCTAGAGTCCGACCATAAATATTGTACCCCTGGTAAATTTGCCTCAAGCGTCAGTGTAGCACCCGGGCACAGTGATGTATCATTGCCGAGATCGATCGAGGGCACATCGAGAATTGAAATGTGTATCGTATCCGTGACCGTACATTGATCTAAAAGGACAAGAACTGAATACGTTCCTTCCATCGAAACCAGTAATTGCGATTGTGTGGAACCGTCCTGCCACACATACGAAGCACCGGGTATAATGGCATCCAGGGTCAGTGTCTCTTGACTGCACAGGTGGGTATCAGGGCCAAGATCCACAGGCGGAGTGTCGATGTATTGCACCTCAATCGTATCCGTGACCTGACAAGTTCCTACAACTACATCGACCCAGTATTGCCCTGCTTGCGTAACTGTTGTGGTGGCCCCGGTGCTATGGTCCTGCCACAGATATGTAGCCCCTGGTGTGGTCACATCCAACAACATAGCTACTCCCTCACACAGTGAAGTATCTACACCCAATGTGAAGGAGGATATGACCAAATAACCTATATCAATCGAATCGCGCAATGCACATTGGTCCACCATCACCTCCACCCAATAACTGCCTGGCTGTGTGACCAATAGCGTTTGACTGGTTGTATGGTCCTGCCATTGATAGGATTGACCCCATGGGCCTGCATCGAGTAAAAGTGTTTCTCCTTCACATAACGTGGTGTCCTCGCCAATCCAGATCGATGGCATTACGGCATAGGCCACCTCAATTGTATCCGCATTTGTGCACGCATCCAATTGTACCGTCACCCAATACAGGCCTGGTGATGAGACCAGCAATGAAGGCCCTGTGGAAAGATCCTGCCACTGAACAGATGCGCCGGGTATGTTGGTCTCCAATAGTAAAGTGGCTCCGGGGCACAAGGTCGTATCCGGACCAAGAGCAATTGGAATGAAAGACAAGTAGTCGACGTGAATAGAATCACGGATGCTGCACTGGTTCAAACTGACTTCAACCCAATACGTGCCGGGTTGATCGACCTGCAGCGTAGATTGCGTAGAAAGATCTTGCCATACAAACCCAGCGCCTGGATTTTGTGCATCGAGTATCAGTGTCTCACCCTCACACAATGTAGTATCCGGACCGAGGATGGAGGAAGCAAGTGTCAGATAGGACACCTGGATGGTATCCGAAGCAGTGCATCCGTTTAAAAAAACGGCGACCCAGTAGTTTCCGGGTTGGTCAATGAAAAGCATAGAGGAGGTGGACAGATCCTGCCACACATAGCTCGCACCGGGTATAGTGGCATCAAGCATTAAATTTTCTCCCTGACATAACGTGGTATCGTTGCCGAGATATACGTTCAGTGTATTGGCATATTCGATTTGGATGGTATCATGCGCGCTGCAATTTCCAACCGAAACCGTTACTGAATATGTACCGGGAGCTGTCACGACAAGAGTGGAATCCACAGATTGGTCCTGCCAGAGATAGGTTGCACCCGGAAATGATGCTGTAAGGGTGATACTTTCACCCGGGCAAAGTATGCTATCAACGCCCAGATTGATATTCACGGATTGTATGAATTGAACTTCGATCGTATCGAGGGTAGTACAATGATCAACTGTAACTAATACCCAATAGGTTCCGGGCTGATCGACGTTCAGCGTCGATCCGGTCGACATGTCCTGCCATAAGTAGGTGGCATTGGGTGTGGTGGCATCCAGTACCAGACTTTCTCCCTGACATAAAGTAGTATCAGGACCCAGAGAGGTTGATAGGTCTGTTACACTGGTTACAACAACAGCATCACTGAAGGTACAACCACCAAGATTCACTGTTACGCTATACACACCAGCCGTACTTACGGTGAATGTCGGGCCGGTCGACATGTCCTGCCAGAGGTATGAACCTCCCGGGGTGCTTGCATCGAGTATCGCGGTTTCACCCGGGCATAAAGTAAAATCACTTCCGAGATCCGGTCCGGTTTCTTGCGAGTATTCCACTTCGACCATATCCCCTGTTGTGCATCCATGCAGGGAGACGATCACCCAATAGATACCTGTTTGTGTCACTTCGTATGTGGGTTGTTCTGAACCATCCTGCCATAGATATGTAGCATCGGGCATAAAGGCCTCCAGGATGATGGTTTCCCCTGCACACAAGTACAGATCAGGTCCCAGATTGACTGGTTCGGGATAGACATAGAGCACATCGATCTCATCGCTGATGGAGCAATCGTCAATGGTGACAGTTACAGCATACGTTCCGGGAGCCACGACAAGAAATGTAGATACCGTACTTTGATTATGCCACACATATGTTGCTCCTGGTGTTGTCACATCAAGTAAAAGGTCAGCCCCTTCACAGAGCAGGGTATCCTGTCCGAGATCGAGTGCCGGCAGGTCGGTAAACTCCACCTGAATGGTATCACCAAATTGGCATCCATTGACTGACAGGATCACCCAATGGGGCCCTTCTTGTGTGACGGTGTAGGTCGGTTGTGATGAACCATCATGCCAGTTGTACGTAGCGCCAGGAGTGGTGGCATCGAGCAACATGGTTTCGCCGGGACACAGGACCTCATCCTCCCCCAAATTAAGGTTGACTTGCTCCTCTGTCACATGTATTGTATCCATGAGCGTACAGTCATCGACGGTCACTTCTACCCAGTACACACCAGGGCCGGCATTTTGATATATGGGACCTGTCCAACCATCCTGCCAGACATAGGTAGCTCCGGGTACGGTGGCATCGATATCTGTAGTTTCGCCGGGGCAAAGAGAAACATCGGGGCCCAACGATAAAAATGCGCATGGAGGGGTGATGATATAGACGCCGGCCAGATCGGGTAATCCGGTTGTGGTTAAAAACGTAATTTCGACCCCGATCACGATGTCCGTTGCTGTGACACCAAAGGAAGCAAAGTCCATCGGTAGAAGCCAGGCGGTGGAAAGTTGATTTCCAGGTCCACAAAATTCAAAGATGTATTCCCAGTGGACTTGTGGAAGATCGATCCAATCGCCTATGTTTACCCCGACAGCATTGGAAAACAGGCCGCCTTCGAGAATCAAACGCACGTTGTAATTGTCGGGATTGAAACTGGTCTCCAGCAGGAGTTCGTCTCCATCCTCGTCCATCCATTGCATCCCAAAATAGCCAGTCATGACAGTGTTGGTCGACATATTGACCCAGGTGGAATCATTGGGAAGGCCGGTGACGTAGTCCGGGTTACAGCCGGCAGGATGATAGGCGGTGACGAGGTAGTCATAGATATCGTATCCATGAAAGGGAAATGGCTGGGCCGCTGCTATTCCAATGCTGGAGAGCCAAATGAGGATGTGGAGGATCTTCATGGATTGTACACCATGTCCGGAAACGATGTAAGGGTAGATGAGGATTAAAAGTAGGAAAAAAATAAGGATTACTGCGCAGTCCGACACAAAAGGATTCGCGTGAGATGACCGAATACATATCCATTCCACGCGCTGTCATCGAAAAGGCTCTGGTGATAAAAATCCGATCACCACGCTCCCGAGGATGGGGTGTTGGCATTTTCACAAAAATGAGGCCTGCCTTAGCCCTCATTCCCGTTCAGACAAAACTCTTTATTCCCAAATCCTTCGCACCAACGTCTGATACCGTGGATGCGCATGAAGAGATTTGAGCATGGGTTCAATGGGCAGATACAACATCATAGGCAGCCGGTTGGTCACCCCCTGCTCCATGAGGCGAAGGGCCTCCTCATGATTCCCCATAACCGTCTGACAAAAGATGAGAAGATTTAGCGCCCTGTCCATTGACTCTGTTTGCAGACCCGCGTCAAGTTTTACCATTCCGGCTCGTACTTCATCTTTATTTCCCATAGCAGCATGAGCGAGTGTTGTCCCTCCCAATTTCAACAGGTAATCCGTTTGCGCAGAAAGATTTTGGAAAAAGACCAGCCCCGCTTCCGCACGTCCCTGTAGCAAGATGGCTTGCCCCCAGTACATTAGTGAAACCTGCGAATCGGGTTTAAGGCTAACGCTTTTTTCAAACTGCTCAATGGCCTCCGCATATTTCTCCTGTGCGTAGAGGACAAAGCCATGGAGATGATAATTGATTTCCGAAAAAGGATCGAGTTCCTTTGCGATTTCAATATGATGTAGCGCCGCTTCAAATTTTCCTTCGGCTACCAGCACAGACGCCATGGATTGATAGAAATCAACAACGGGACGTATTTCAAAGGCTTTTTGCAAATGGCGATATGCCCCCTCCACATCCCAATCTTGCAGGAAGCTGATCCAGGCCAGTTGAAGCTGGCATTCCGGCAGGTTTGGATCCAGTTCTATGGCGCAGTCCAGAAAGGGTTTTCCTTTGAGAAAGGCTGCATCGGCCGGCATGAGTCCAAGCGTCCCCAACATCGCATATCCATGGTGTATGCCTAAATGGGCCAAAGCAAAATCAGGATTCTCCAGAATCACGTTTTGCAGAAGGGCAAGACCCAATTCAATATCAGACTTACTCATTTTGAGCATATGATATCTGCTCTTTAAGTAATCCTGATAGCTCTTCACATCGATATCAGGAGCCACCACAAGCTTGTCTTCAATCTGAAAATGACCCAGATGTTCACGCAACTTATCCGCAATCAACAAACTTATCTCATCCTGCACGGCGAATACATCTTCAAGTGACCGGTCAAACGTCTCGGACCAAAAATGAAAGTCCTCCGCCACATCAATCAGTTGCACCGTGATCCGCATCCTGTTTCCGGCCAGGCGTATACTTCCTTCCAGGATCGCCGAAACATGGAGGGCCTTCCCGATCCTGGAAATCGGAATTGATTTATCTTTAAAAAAGAAAGATGACGTTCGGGACGTCACCCGCAGCTCTTTGATTTTAGCGAGTGCATTGATGATTTCTTCCGTCATCCCATCGCTGAAGTACTCGTTTTCCGTGCTGGAACTCATGTTGACGAAGGGAAGCACAGCAATGGACTTCGTAGGGGTCCCGGGTTTTTGTGGAAGATCCTTCGCAGTTGGGACGTTGAGTCCGTCGGTAGCTACGGCAAATACAGCCAGAGGTTGTGCGATGTTTTTCAACTCAAATCTTCCAAGGAAGCGGGTGGGGATTTGCTGCTGGTTTTTGAGTTCGTCGTTGATTCTTTCTGACACCAGGACGGCACCGGCAATACCCAAGCTTTCGATCCGGGCTGCTACATTTACTCCATCTCCATATACTTCTGTATGACTGTGCACAATATCTCCCATGTGCAATCCGATCCGTATCGGCACCACTGAATCCCCTTGTCGTAATAATTGCTGAATGGCAATGGCACAAGTGACTGCCTGTACGGCGCTGGTGAAAATGCTGAGTGTACCATCTCCAAAATACTGAATGATTTCACCCTGGTGCAAAGCATGTTGCTGATTGAATATTTCCCGGTGGCGCTCCCTCATCCGGACCGCCATAGCCTCATCTCTCTGCATCATGGCAGTATACCCCACGATGTCGGTAAACATAATGGCGGAAAGTTTTCGGGAACTGAGTTTTTTCAAGGGACTAAAGATGCGAATAAAAGGGGGCAGGTAAGAGGAGTTGGACAAAAAGGTCAGCGTCGGGCTAGATGAATGATGAAATGGCTTTTCTGGTACGAGACATTAATCTCGGGGATACTCAGTGAAGCCTGCCTTGAGGGTATGAATGGACCGGTACAAGCAAGTTGAAGTGCGAGTCACTTTCTACGGCAAAAATGTAATAGCCGTATAGACTATTTTTGTAAAATTTCGTATGCTAACATGGTAGCGGCAGTAAACAAAAGTCCTGTGTATACTAAGTCTTCTACCCAATCAATCATGCCTGGTTTTCGCTCCAGCATGATTTTGGGGTTGTAGTAGAATATGGAAATGAAAATAAGTAAAACACAATACACAAAACCCAACAGAGCAGCCCAGCTATAGCCCTTAAACAAAAATCCAATGACCAAGGCTGAAACCAGATACAAGGGTGAAAGCGATAAAAACCCCTCTAACCTCCTAACCTCCTAATCTCCTAAGCCATTAACCCTTATAAACCAAAGAAGTAGCCTGTCAATCCAACCCAAGAGCCCTAACCTCCTAACCAACCATCTTTATTAATTTACCCTTTACCCTTCACCTTTTACCTTCCCCCAACCTATCATTGCATTATGGAATATACCATCCCATCTCTGGAAGCCCTTCCCGCCGTCTCTGAAGCGATCACCAAACTGGTGCAGCAGGGCTATAAGGTCATCCTCCTGACCGGAGATCTCGGGGCCGGTAAGACCACCTTGGTTCGCAACTTATGTGACCTCTGGGGCGTCGCCGAACCCGTCAGCAGTCCGACCTTTTCCCTGGTCAATGAATACCACTCCCCCAGCCTGGGACCCATCTACCACATGGATCTGTATCGGTTGGAAAAAAAGGAAGACCTTGCACAGATCGGATTTGAAGAGTATATTGATTCCGGTCAGCTCTGCCTGATTGAGTGGCCGGAGATCGCAGAAGACGCCTTTACCATGGCACATCTCCAGGTCACGATTGCAGCAGAGACCGAAACTATTCGAACATTTAACATCACCACCCATGACGCAGTGGACACATAAATACGGATTCAGCCTGGAGACCATGCCTGAAAAAGTGGCCGTAACCCAGAGCCGCAGTCAATTTGCCGTCGGGATCCCTTGTGAGATGTCGTCTTCGGAAAACCGGATCGCGATCGTCCCGCATTCGGTCCGGTCGCTGGTCTCTCAGGGACATCGCGTGATCGTTCAGACCGAAGCCGGCCTGCGATCCAACTATACCGACCATGAATACAGCGAATCCGGAGCAGAGATAGCCCCTTCCAAGCAGGAAGTTTTTAAGTGTGATATCCTCCTGAAGGTGGCGCCGCCGACCATCGATGAGATCGAACTTCTCCATCCGGATCAATGCCTGATCTCGCCGCTGCAGTTGCCGATTCTGTCGGAGTCGTATGTCGACCGCCTGCTGCGGCACCGGGTGACCTCGGTCGCGATGGAGTATCTCCAGGCCGCGGACGGATCGTACCCGCTGGTGCGGACGATGAGTGAGATCGCGGGCATCACCGCGATCCAGACAGCAGCGGAACTACTCTGTCGCTCGGAGACCGGGAGAGGTGTATTGCTCGGTGGTGTCTCCGGTGTCCCACCCGCCAAGGTGGTGATCCTGGGGGCCGGAGTAGTGGGAGAGTTTGCCATCCGCACGGCATTAGCGCTGGGAGCTACGGTACGCGTGTTTGATGACAATGTCTACAAGCTGATGCGGATCCAGCAGATCATCGGACGCCGCCTCTTTACCTCTACCCTCAATCCGGTCCAGATGCAGCATCAACTCCTCAGTGCGGATGTGGTGATCGGAGCCGTACATTCTCCTACCGGACGCAGTACGGTTCTGGTGCCGGAGGAAATGATCATGAAGATGAAGGAGGGCAGTGTCATCCTCGATGTAAGTATTGATCAGGGCGGTATTTTTGAAACGTCTGAAGTGACGACCCTCGATGCTCCTACCTTTGTCAAGCATGGTGTGCTCCACTATTGCGTACCCAATATCGCATCCAAAGTCAGCCGAACAGCTTCCCAGGCAGTAAGCAATATCCTTACCCCCCTGCTGGTCAAAGCCGGTCACTATGGCGGCATCGAGGCCATGCTCAATGATCATGCAGGCTTCCGCCATGGCGTCTATACCTATCGCGGCCACCTGACCAATGAATATCTCGCCAAACGTTTTGGACATAAATACACAGCCTTGGATTTGATATTGCCATCATCGTTGTAATGCAGTTGGTAAGTGCCGCTGGTGGGTAGATTGATGTCCTTCAGCACAATGTTTGTTGCAGTCGCCAAAGCCCTGGCGAAAACAGAAAACTCCCATTCACATCTGTTTACAGCCGGTCACGACCGGTCGCTACAAGTCACAATCGTTCACCCCCGCCTGTCACTGCACGAAACAGCCGCAAGGGTGCCTGGACAGTTTTGAGCGATATGATTTGTCGCTGTTCGATTCGGAGGGCTCATACTGGTACGTTCCCGGTAATATAAACTTCATAAAACTTACAATCTATTTGGTCTTCTAATAACACAAACCAAGACCACAATTGTGGCGTTTATTAGAAGCTATTACAATACAGCTGGAACGCCAACATATATACAACATATTGTTTGTTAAATAAGTACACATTATATATATATATATATAATGTGTACTAAGTTATGAAATATTAGATTTATGTTTGTCGAAACTAAAATATAATATCATGAAATCACGAATTACTGTAGTTCTAGGATTGGTACTTTTCTTGTCAACTTTGACATTTTTGAATTTAACAAATGCAACTGAAAAAAACATCATTTCCGATGCGTTTACTGCGGTATCAATAACCGATTCAGTTTGGATAACACCAACTGGAGTTGCAATCCCGGCTGAGTTTCGAAATGACTGGGAGGGGCATATAGCGGTAGCAGGAAAAAAATATACTACCTTGTACTGCCCAGAGGTGAATAATCAGAAACATATAAAATGTATAAAAGGAACGCCTGATGATTGCACAAAGGCATTTGATTGCTTGCCATGTATAAACTGCAATTGATTGTTGCACATCCAGTTTTGTTGCCTTAAGGTGTTTGTGCTATCTGCAGTGTAAATCCTATTTCGACTAAGGAATAAATAAGGATAATCATTCAGTTTTCAAGGTCAACAAACTTTTCCAGAATTAGGGTAAGCTTAGTTCGTTATAGTACAATTTACAGGAGTAGAGTGATTCATTTGTTGCAAGTTGGAATGATTCCTTTCTTTACATAACTCCCCCCCCTGTCAACTTCTATTGCAGTATTGCTTGTGACCACCATTGATATAATTGGACAAAAGGGCGAGATCAGGTTCAACATAACAATACCCCCCCCACCTGCTCTAGAACTACTCTTATTTAAGATGGAACCACTTGATGAGAGATGAAAGGGTGATTGAGTTGATTGGTAATAGGAGTAACAAAAATGTGATGGCTGAGACAATGACAAATCATCCTAACCGGTATATTCTCGAATGTGATCAATGCAGCCCATTTCTTTTAATTCAAAATAGCTAAAATTAAATCTGCAATTTGTCACACTTCCAAATAAGATATCATGTTATGGATTGGCAGATTATAACGTATCTTGCATATATATAAAACAATTAAACATCTTATGACGGATTAAATTTCACCACTCAATCTCAACCTACTTCGACTGTGGTTTTTTCAGTTCGAAAAACTATCTTGAAGTTGAGATAGCAGGAATTTAATAGTAAATACCATAAAATTTGGCTTATTTTTCCAAATTATTTTTAGCAAAATGCTCAGTAAATTCACTTTAGCAAGAATCGAGGTGTATTTAATCCACCATATATTCATTTTCAGCGTATTTTGTTTAATTTCATGTTCTGGAATTATTCAGAAGGATTTAATTCCAACCATGAAGGAATGTGATAACTTTCCATGTTCTGATTCCACAAGTATATTTTTTAAATTGTTGTCTTTTCCTGATAGCCTCGAAATAGTTATCGCACCCGGAACGTACGTTCTCTATCCTTCGAAAATTGAAGATACCTATTATATAGTCTTGCCGGATTGCCAGCCTCCACAGTTACGGGTGTATAGAATACCTGACTTTCAATATGTGAAAACAATTACCCTACCGGATCAGGTGACCCTCTGTGGCGGCATGTACAGCTTCTTTTCAAAAGATCTCAACCATTGGGTTCTTTTGGATGATGATGATGAGGGTTATATTTATTTGACGGCAGCGGGCACTATACGCAAGTTGAATATAGGTGAAATGCTCAGGAAAACAGGGTATCAATTGGATTTTAACCTTTCACACCATAACCAAATCTTCATCACACACGATTCATTGCTTTTTATTCCAATCCAATATACAAAGAAAATAAAACCAGGACGTAAATCCAGACGGCCTTACAATGCCATGGTGTATGAGTATGCATCGGGACAGTCATATCTGACGGGTGATTCTTTACTGACACATTGGTCTGAATCCTATTATGGACTCTTCCACGCGGGGAATAGATATTTTTCTGACACCTCTATTCTCTATATGTATACGCACAGTCCAGAAATACGACGGTTTCATCATCACACCAAATCGTCAGACGTTTTTTGTGCCAAAAGCAGACACCATACACAGACCACTCCTGCAATGCCAAAGCAGTATACCCGTGATGACCTGTGGACACACGGAAAAGTGAATGGGTTTTATCAACATCTTGTGTACCATCCTGACAAGAAACTCTATTTTCGATTTTATTTGCTTCCTATCCCTTCTCAGGTAGCAGAGGGGGTTTATTCTACATTGGAGGATCGGAGAATATCTGTCATGGTAATGGATGAAGATTTTAATATATTGTCAGAACGTTTATTGCCAGAGCAGTGTAATTTTATTTCTGTAGCAATCCCTTCCCCATCAGGAATTTTGATTAATTATGGCCCATTGCAGTCGCCCAATAGTACACATCTTAATCTGCTCGAAATTGAATTTCATGAGGATCTGTATCACGACTATTAGCCCATCTATATTGCTCCTTTTTGCGATGGCCTGTACGTCGAGAAATGCTTATGAAGTCAAAGAGAAGGACTATTTCAGCTATTTTTTTAGAACCATACCTACCATTCAGGATATGGAAGAAAGTGAGATACATATCATTTTCACAGTGAATACGTCATTTTGCGGATCATGCACTAAAGAGACTAAATCATTTTTATTGGAGAAAATGATTTCCCCGTATTCTAAAACATATATCACAGACGGTCAGGAAGCCTCTTTCCAGGATTCATTGCTTCTTATGCCAAACACACGTGTGCAGACTATGCCTATATCAGAGCAAGAAAAGGCCGGTATATTTTCAACGTACAATAAAATATATATAATTCGCGGCAACAGCCTGATTTATGAGAATTATGTAATCCAGGAACGATTATCCAGTATTAGAAAGGCCATTCGCAAAGCATCAAAGCTCAAGAAAACGCATTTTAAGTAGCACCCTTTTTAGTTTCGGGAAGGATCATATTTGTATAACAGAAGGTTTTTGTATCAGTCCTTCAAGTGTCATTGAGCCATCATTTCAACACCTGCATCCCTACCGCGCAGTGAAGACATCGCCGCGTATCGCAATACTGCTTTTTGAGATGAAGCAGCGCCTGCGACTGTCCCGCATCCGCCGCGATCCATCCACAACGCTGCCAACGGGTGACAATAGCATTCTTCTCAGACGGCAACTCAGACAATAACCGGATAGCGGCCTCTTTCATTTCCGCCCGGCCCTGATGCTTGCCATACAGAAAAAGGACAGGCGCCACGACATTGATCAGTAAGGTACCCACTGTTCCCACGCCCAACCTTCCGGAAGCCCCCGGCGCCACAGCCGTAAAGTGATAGTGCGTTTTCCAAAATGCATCCAATGGCTGGACGGAAAGACGGGTCATCCATTCTGCAGCATACATCCCGGCCTCCAACAGCGATACAAAAAAGGGCATAGCGTGGATCAATGCCGCCAACTGCGCAATCCGCATCGTAGGAAAATGAGGCGGCCGCATCCGCATAAAACGCCACTGCAATGCCTGCATGGGCAGCAACGCATATTTCTTTTTCAGGAAATCAAACTCGTTTTTCATCCGCACCGGATACGGATCCGTCAGTTCACGCCCCAACATCCCGGCAGTCCCAAACAGGATCGCTTCAATTTGATCCGGCCGGTCGCCATGTCTGCGCAACAGATGGAGCGGAACTCTCGACGCCAGCATTTCCATTGCATCACTGTTGGCCGGAGCACCGAGTTGCCGGGCAAGCATGATATAGAAAGTTTGCTCCCAGTTATCGTCCGAATCCTTCAGCACTCGCAGGATGGCTTCCGTCTTGGCTTCCAGACGTTCGGCCATCAGCCGGTCCAGCCACGCCGTGCGGACCAGTACCGATACGTCTGTAAGGGCAGAGGCACAGGGGATCCATTCCTCATTGTTCATCAGATGGCGGTACCGGTCCAGCAATGCTACTTCAACCCGGCCGGCCAGCTCGATACACGGTATCCGATAACCATCCTGCGTATACACCGGCTGATCCTCCTGCCACACGACATGCAGGATGACATTGTTGTAATGCGAATCATGATCATGTGTATGCAGATACCAGGCCGAGCTGCGGACATGAATCTCCACATGGCCGGCCCACAATTGGTCTCCGATGCGGATGCGACATTGTAGAAAGTCAGGACCCTGGTCATGATTGGGCGTACCACTATGCAGGATCGCCACAGCCTGTCCGGTCGTAGTAAGGAGATCATCCCGAACGAACAATTGACGATGCCAGATAAAATGTAATAGTTGCTCTTCCATCAGCCCTTCCGGAGAAGGACATCAAATCGCATGGGAAACACATTGCGCTCATCCGCTTCTACGTGCAGGGAGGAGGCAAGGGTCCAGGCGTTCATGTCGATCTCCGGAAAGTAAGTGTCTCCGGGGAGCTCGGTTATGACCTCGGTGAGGTAAATTTTTTCAAGGTATGGCAGAGATTGCCTGTAGATCTCACCTCCACCGATAATGAAGGCTTCGGTCTCACCGGCTTCATACGCATAGCTCAGGGCGTCCTCTATGCTGTGCAGGACGATGGCCGAGGAGGTGATATAGAAAGGATCGCGGGTCAGCACTATATTGACACGGCCTTTGAGGGGTCGGTAATCCAGTGAAGCAAAATTGAGGCGGCCCATGATCACGTGATGCCCTATGGTGGTGACCTTGAAGTGCTTCATATCGCGTGGCAGATGCCAGGGCAGATCGCCGTCAACCCCGATGACACGGTTGGAGCTCATGGCTGCAATAGCACTGATGATCATGCTATGATTTCTTTGGATGGATGAGATCTGCCTCGAGCATTCGCTTTTCGATCCACTTCCGGCTTTCGATAATGTCGCCCCGCAGATATTTTTCCAACATCAATCCCGCGATAGGTGTAGCATAGCTACCACCCCAACCGGCGTTTTCGATATAGACGGCGATGGCGATCCGGGGCTGGTGACGGGGCGCAAAACCAAAAAAGACGGAGTGGTCTTCGCCATGTGGATTTTCGGAGGTTCCGGTTTTGCCGCACACTTCGATCTCCGGATGCCAGGCCATGGTGGCTGTACCCGCGCGTACGGCACCACTCATCCCGGCGATCACGGGTTCAAAATGTCGGTAATCGACTGATACCCGGCGACGCGGATAAAATTCCTCTACAATCTCCTGTCCGGGAGAGACTCGCGCCTTGAGGATATGCGGATCCGAATATGTGCCTTCATTGGCGATGATGGCAGCGGCATGAGCCATTTGTAGGGTCGTCAACTGCAGCTCGCCCTGTCCGATACCCATCGACAGGATATAAGGTGATCGCCATCTGCCGGTACCATAGACCTGGTCGAAATACGATGGTCCCGGTAGATTACCGGCCTTTTCACCGGCTATATCCGCACTGACTTTGTGCCCCAGCCCAAATTCAGTGAGGTATGAGTTGAGTTTTCGCAAACCGATCTCCGGAAATGTATATCCAGCCTGGTCGATCACATCTTTATAGACGGTAAAAAAGTAGGTGTTACAGGAATACTGAACCGCCGCCGCCACACTATGTGCGGTCGGATGACCATGACAGCCACGGCGTAAGCTCCCGGAATAATAGGCACCTCCACAGTAGATCGTTCGGTTGGGCTGCAACAACCCTTCCTGCAAAGCGGCAAGGGCGAGTAAAGATTTAAAAATAGAGCCGGGAGGATACTGTGCCATGACCGAGCGGTCAAACAAGGGCTTGAGCGTATCCTGCTGCAACCGGGCAAAAGCAGCACCACGAGCCCTGGAGATCGACAATTCATTGGGATCATAACCCGGAGAACTCACCATCGCAAGAATCTCTCCGGTCGACGGCTCGATAGCGACTATACTGCCACGCTTGTTTTGCAGCAATTCTTTTCCATACTGCTGCAGGATATGATCCAGCGTCAGAATCAGGTTGTCGCCGGAGATGGCCACCGAGTCATGCCGGCCTTTTTCAAGGCTCTCTACCTCACGTCCCAGATTGTCCTTGAGGATATAGGACGATCCTTTGACCCCGCGCAGATGGGCTTCATAATAACTTTCCACACCGCTCATGCCACAGTAGTCACCAGGTATATACAGGCCTTCGGACTGATCGATGCGACGCTGATCGACTTCTGAGATATAGCCCAGGATATGTGAGCTATGGTTTTCAAGATAGCCTCTGGCGCTTCTCAGCTCACCATAGAAGCCAGGAAAGAGATGCAGATACTCCTGGATGTACTGAAAGCGGTCTGCCGGAATATGCTCCATGAAATTGAATGGTACGGACTTGGAAAAACGAGGGGATTTCCAGTCCTTTTGCATTCGCTCGCGAAACTGAGAACCATCGATCTCCAGGAGATGACACAGGAGTGTGGTATCGATATCTTTTGGAACCTGGTTGTAAATCACTTTCAGATCATAAACCGGAATATTGTACACCATGAGATGGCCTGTACGGTCCATGATGAGACCCCGGGCTGGATACAGCGTGCGTCGGACCAGGGTGGTCCGGTCTGCTTTTTGGCCATACGTCGGATCCACCAGCTGAAGCCAGCCGGTCTGAATGATCAGCGCCAGCGCAGCCAGAATCATGATCCGCTGAACTAAAACAGAACGGTTTGTATGTCGCTCGCGACTCATTATTTGCGGGGATTAAACAACAAGTGGTATCCCGTCACCACTGCCATGGACAAGATAAAGGTAATGCTGGTCTTCAACAGGATCTTGCCGATATATATAAACGTAAATACCTCCGCAATTTCATACAGCAGAATATGAAACAGCATCGCAATTGATGAATACGTCATCAGCCAGTTGAGCCCCATACTATGATGGGTGGGACTCATCACCAATTGATATCCTCCTCTGGGCTCAAGATACGACAACAAGATCCCGCGGATATAGGCGGTGGCGGTCAGGGCAAACGCATGAACTCCAATGGTATTATAAAAAACATCAATCATGAGTCCGGTGCAAAAACCGATCAGAATGACATACTGTCTCGCCAGTCTGAACGGCAGGAGCAGGATGATCACCGGATAGATTAAGATCTCGGCATGCTGCCAAAACCACGAAGACCCCAAGCTGATACGCTTGAGGACCAATACTTGCACCAGGAGTATTAGCAGTCCTCGCAGGATATGACGTACCAGGAGATTGCTCATTGTTTTTCTGTGGGTCTGTGAGGAAATGATGCGTCGGTAAAATCCACGACATAGACCCGATCCAGCCGGGCAATATCTTCATGAAGCCGGACCTTGATTGTATAGTAATTGCTGCCTCCCTCGGTCCAGACCTGTGCGACCGTACCGATAAAGATTCCTTTGGGATAGATAAAGGAGTATCCGCTGGTCACGATCGTATCTCCGACGATGATTTCCGCCTGACGGGGAATGGCCTCCAGGATCATATGTCCAGGATCGATATCCCGCCAGACCAGGGATCCGAAGTATTGATTGCGTTTGATGGATGCGCTGATGCGGGCGGCGCTGTGCAAGACCGAGATCGCGGTGGCATACCGGTCGCCTACCTGATCGACAATGCCGGCTATACCATGTGCACTGATGACGCCCATCCCTTTGCGCAGCCCGTCACGGGTACCTTTATCCAGTGTAAATTGATTGTTGCGCAAATGAATGGAATTGCTCACGATGCGGGCATCGATAATACGATAGGGGTCCAGTAGACAACTGTCCAGCGGCATATCTGAAGGGGTAAAACGTTGCACACTCAATTCGAGATTGAAGATCCGCTCGATAAGCCGGGCATTTTCTTTCGCAAGGCTGTCGGAGATCAATTGGAGACGGTTGTACCTCACAGCATCATCGGCCATTTTATAAAGCTTGCCGGAAATAAGGTTAGAGGAGTTGGCAAAAATGGAGCGTTGATTTTCATTGTACCGGACGACCAGGAACAAGGCAATGATCTCCAGGAGCAGGAAGAGCAGGAAGGCCGAATAACGGATGACAAACTGAAGGAGATTGTTCATTGTATCCGGACGAAGATAGCGCTAAGGGACCATTTAAGGCGGGTGTCAGACCCGCTTGCGATCGATCAGAAAGGAAAAGCGGTCGGTGTTCTTCAACGCTATACCTGTGCCGCGTACGACAGCCCGCAGAGGCTCTTCGGCGACATGAACAGGAAGTTTGGTAATACGGGATATACGTTTGTCTAATCCGCGCAATAGGGCACCACCACCAGTCAGGTAAAGCCCGGTCTTGTAAATATCGGAGGCCAGTTCGGGAGGTGTATTTTCAAGGGCTTTCAGGATCGCCTCTTCGATTGAGTTGATGGATTCATCCAGCGCTTCGGCGACCTCCGCATAGTTGATGGTGATCTGACGCGGGATACCGGTAATGAGGTCACGTCCACTTACTGAAAAATCAGGAGGCGCGTTATCCAGTTGTTTGAGGGCCGATCCTACATGAATCTTGATCTGCTCAGCGGTTCGTTCACCGATCAGGATATTCTGGTTGCGCTTGAGATAATCGACGATATTTTCGGTAAACTCATCACCTGCCGTACGGATACTCTGATCCGTGACAATCCCGGACAAGGCGATGACAGCGATCTCCGTGGTACCTCCCCCGATGTCGATGATCATGTTGCCAATCGGTTCTTCTACATCCAGGCCGATACCCAAGGCCGCAGCCATAGGTTCGAAGATGAGGAAGGTCTCTTTGGAATCCACGTGATCGGCGGAATCAAAAACGGCACGCTTTTCGACCTCAGTAATCCCGCTGGGAATACAGACGACCATTTTGAGGTGGGTAAAAAAACGGCGTTTGGTACCGATCATATTGATCATGCCTTCGATCATATTTTCGGCAGCCTGAAAATCTGCAATAACCCCATCCTTCAGCGGGCGGATGGTCTTGATAAACTGGTGGGTCTTCTCATGCATCTGCATGGCCCGGTTGCCAACCGCTATGGTCTGGCCCGTGCGGGTGTCAATCGCTACGATAGAGGGTTCGTCGATGACTATAACACCGTCCTGGATAATCAGCGTATTGGCTGTACCAAGGTCGATGGCGATTTCCTGAACAAAAAGACTGAATAATTTCATGACCCTAAAATGACTTGGCCTTTCCGGCTATTCGTGCTCAAAAGCGAATTAACATGATAATGGTTCCCCCCAACTTGCCGGAAATTTCGCATGGGTCGATTCCGTACCTGGTCCAAAAGGGATACAAAGAAACCGCTTTTTTCAAAATATTGGAAATTAAAGCCAGTCAGGCGGCTAATCCTCCCCGAAAAGCCCTATTTGACGATGATCGTCGACCAGTCTTCCAGCCTCAGGTATTCGGCGGCCAGATCACGAAGCATCTCCGGTGTGATCTGCTGGATCATTTCGATGAGCTGGCTGAATGAACGGTCTTCCAGAAACTCGATCTTCATCGACTTGATAAACTCCATCGTGGCAAAACACCCGTCGATCTGCGTCATCAGATGTCCCATAAGATAGTTCCGGGCCATTTCCAGTTCTTCGATTGGGATGAGCTCGGTACGCAGCTTCTCTGTTTCAGCCCGGATGGCACCAATGACCTTGTCCACATTGTCCGTCGCAGTCTCCGTGCTGATATAAAAACAGCCATCGGTAGCAAAGGAATCCACGCTGGAATAGATCCCATAGGTCAGGCCCTGATTTTCCCGGATCTCTGTCATGAGCCGGCTGCCGAAATACCCCCCGAGTATCGTATTGAGCACATAAAGTCCATTGAAATCCGGATGGGACTGAGGGAAAAGCCGACGCCCAATCCGTATAGCCGCCTGATGTTTTTGCGGACCCTCAAAGACATAATCACCGGCAGGGGTATGATTTGGAGGTGGCATGATGATGTCCGCACCATTTGTATAAGCCGGATCCCAAATCCCAATCGTCTGCCGTATAAGTTCGAACTCCGGTTCACCGACCGGGCCTGAAATGAGCACAAAACCTTTGTCGGGTCTTAGGTGGTCCCGGTGATGTTGTTGTAAATCTCCGGGCGTGATCGCCAGGTAATCTTCCGGCCAGCTGTTCCGTCCATATGGATGCCGGGGGCCAAAGATGATTTCCGTGAGATGCCTGTAGGCCAGGACTTCGTTTTTGGTGAGGTCGATTTTAAGTCGCTCCACTTTGTTTTCCGTGTAGACTTTCAGTTCGCCGGCATCAAACGCCGGATCGCGGATGACTTCTGCGACCAGTCCAGCCAGTTCAGGGAAAAAACGGGTCAGTGTCAATAGCCTAACCCTTACTGTATCCACTCCGCCACGGGTAAAGAGGGTGGCGCCCAGGGACTCAATACGCTCGGCCAGGGCAGCGGAGGTCAAGTGCTGCGTGCCTTCTGACATCTGTCCGGCCATCACTTCCGCAACACAAGGTTTTGCTTCATAGCTTGCTCCGGCCCGAAATACGACCTCCATCTTCATCACCGGCTCAGATCCGCCGCGTACGATATACAGGGGCATACCGTTGGGGAGCATGATCGTATCGTATGGGGGAAGGAAGAGTTCTGTAATGGACCTGATCTCAGGCGGACCGTGGTGAATTGAAGCCATAGGACAAAGGTAGATTGAAAAGCGTAGAAAGGATATCGTCCCTGTGAGAGGGTGAAAGGGTGAAAGGCCATATTTTTAAGAACTACGGGCTGAAAAGGACAGAGATCTCACATCTCCTTTTAACTTTGCTGTTTGACAACGCAACAGTATTTAAGCAAAAAAACTATGGAATTTAAAGTCTCATCTGGTGAATTGCTGAAACATCTCAACATCGTAGCCGGCGCGATCCACACCAATCCTGTGCTGGCCATCACGGAAGATTTTCTCGTAGAGATCCGGAAAGGGACGATGACGATCACGGCGACTAACCTCGAAACCAGTATTTCGACCCGGATGCCTGTGGAGAGTAAAGAAAACGGTGCAGTAGCCATTCCAGCCAAGATCCTGCTCGAAACCCTCAAAGCGCTTCCAAATCAGCAGGTCACGTTTGATGCGGATGTCGAGCAACGGTCACTGGTGTTGACCACCGAAACCGGGATGTACAAAATGGCGATTGATCCACCGGATGATTTTCCGGCGCTTCCGACTTCGGATGATAAAGAGATCAGCATGCCGGTAGAGCGTCTGCTCAATGGGATCAACTATACCATTTTCGCCACCACCTCTGATGAGATGCGGCCAGCCATGACCGGAGTCAATGTCGTGGTGGATTTCAATAAAATCAGTTTTGTCGCCAGCGATGGCCACAAACTCGTCCGATACCATGCCCTCGGTACGTCTACCGAGCAAACCGGCTCATTTGTCGTCCCCAAGAAAGCCATGGCGTTGCTCAAAGGGGCAACTCCGGCAGAAGGCGAGGTGCATCTGAAATACAACAAGTCCCATGCCTTTTTCAGGTTTGAAGACACAGAGGTGATCTGCCGTCTGATCAATCAACCTTTTCCGGACTTTAATGCCGTCATCCCGGTCAATAACAAGAATACGCTGCACATCAGCCGCACCCTGCTCATGGGCGCCCTGCGACGCATCAATATTTTTGCCAACCGCACCACCAATCAGGTCTTTTTCAGACTGGCGGACAACAGTCTGACGATCACCACCAAGGATCTTGACTTCAGCAATGAAGCGAGCGAGCAACTGAGTTGTGATTATGATGGAGACGCTATGGATATTGCCTTCAACGCGCGCTTCTTTATTGAGCTGCTCAATGCCCTGATTCAGGAAGATATCCACATGACCCTTTCCGTGCCCTCCAAGCCGGTGCTGATCTATCCGGATGAGCAACTGGAACATGAAGAGGTTATGATGCTGATCATGCCAGTGATTATTTACTAATCAATCACCATTCGGAAATGCACATTCGCTGTGCGACCCAGCAACTCCGTCTGACTGGTGACGTAGAGTCCGGCTGCGCCTGTACGGGTAATCCGACCAATGTGCTGAAGATCATGAATATTCTGATGATCCGTCGCATTGATCAGCGATATCCCGATCACAGTAGGTTGCTTCACGAATTTAAATGCATAATCCAATCCCAGATCCATACTGAAGTAGGGTGGAAGATATCGTCTCACGGTTCCCTGGTCTACGGTACCGATTCCATCACGACCATCGAGTAATACCAGACTCAGGTAAGGAGCTTTGCTCTTGTAATGCATCGAAGCAGATGCCTGAAAGCGGCCGAAACCTGTGATCACACCGGTTTTGAGCTGATGACGACGATCCTCTTGCGGCGAAAAATAGCGGCCCCTGAATATCGGGTCGTATCGCTCGGCCAGGCGACTCAGGGTGTACAGGACGGTGGCTTCCCAGTTTTTCTTTTTATAGATCATCGATATGTCTGTACCAATCGTATACCCTTCTCCTGAAAACAATCGGTAAAACTCTCCGGGAGGTGCGGGATTGGCAAAAGAAGGATCCGGCCTCAGCGAACGCACACTGGTCAGTCCCGTTGATGATTTGTAATAGACTTCCACATCCATGCTGAGGTGCGTGCTGGTAAAGCCTGCACCGAACATAAACTTGTCGGAGCGAAGCACAGGTAGGCCTGTCTCCGGATCATTGAGCACAAAATAATCGAGCTCCCGTCCAAAACGATTTTCGACCGTGAGTGCTTGCACGGCCTGAAGACTGCCGGAGTAGGATGCCCGGAGGGAATACGCATCATCGATTCTGTATCCCACCCGGAGGTGAGGGAGTATATGTAGGCTGCCGGAATGACGAAGCCAGGTGATCCTGCTGCCCGCCGACCATTCCCATGTCTGCCCGCGTCCATGCTGATATTCACCAAACAAGGTGTACTCTCCTTCGTGCTTGTTTTGCGCAGCATACTGAAGTCCGTTTTCCCGGGCCAGCAGTTCTGCATGATGCTCCTGCAAGTCGAGCCCACCAGTAATGCCTGAATAAGAATGAAACTGATGTCCAAATAACACTTTAAGTCCTGTGGTCGAAATGCTGTTATCCTGCAAACCTCCGTTGATAAGGGTCCGGGTCATCCCCTGACGTACATCAGTCAGCCGGGATAGATAGCGTGCTTCTTTCTCATACCGGGTGTAGAAGAGGGTCAATGAATACCAGGTATGATCATACTCACCGCCTTCAAATCTCGCAGAGTAACCCCTATTGTTCCATTCATCCTGACTTCGATAGACCTGTCGGATAGACGCTACTTCCTGCCCCTGAATAAATGCATCAAATTGAGTGAAAGCGGTATTCTCCAGGCGATCCCGGCTGTCAAACCCGAATAGCTTAATTGCACTTTTTCTTCCGGTCATCCAGGTAATCCCCAGATTGAGATCATGAAAATCCGTTTGTGGTTCCTGACTGGTAGACCATTCATTTTCATCCCGAAAACGTCCCGGGAGACTGAAGTTGTTCACGGTCGTATCACGCAGCGCCGGATGCAGAATACCCGTATGGGATAGTCTTCCTCCACCGGTGATATAGAGCTTCGGAGACAGGGCCAGTTCGCCTGTGATGGATGTAAGCAGCAGATCCGTATCCAGGAGCAGGCGGGAATCCGGCCGTTCACGATCCGATTGCACCCGAATAAGACCGTCGATGCGGCCTCCATACTGAATCGGAAAGTTGTTTTTATACACCTCCGCTGAGGTGAAGAAATGTCCGTTGTAGGGCCCAAAGATGTTATAGAAGTGGTACGGATCATACACCGGAATATCGTCCAGGATCAGGACCGAATTGCCGGGCTGACTGCCTCTGATTCGCACCCCCTGATCGGAAGAGAAATGCGTATAGGTGGTCATGCTCCGAAGAAGACGTTCCGAGTTCCATCGTAAAAACTGGTTCTCTGAAATGAACGCATACCCCTTCAACTGGATCGACTGCGAGCTATAGTCCTGCACCATGTTTCTGTATGGCACGACGATGATCACTTCTTTCAACGGTACTTCGAGGGTACGAAGAGGGATGTGTGGTTCACCTGAAAGGAAGGAGGTGATTGGCAATACCTGAGGTTCATAGCCCAGGTAGCGGATCTGTACATCGCCTTCGAGGGTCGTGACAGGTAATAAAAAGTACCCTGCATCATCTGTATTGCAGACGCTATTAGAGGCTGTAGCAACGATGGTAGCAAAAGGCAGGGGCTGGCCTGATTGCAGATCCGTCACCCTGCCGCGCAGGATACCGCGGGCCAGCGATTCGGGAATTCGGACATCCCTGCGGATCATCAGTTTGTTTTCTTCCACGACCTGATACACCAGACCGGATGATCGCAATAACCGTGAAAGCAGTTCATCCAGCGATTGAATATGAAGACCCAATCCGCGGATAGAATCCAGCGCCGGGATCAACTCCGGAGCAATGGCAAGGTCTACCTTATACTGGTCTGTAAGCCGGGTGATAAAGGAGTCGTATCCTGCAGGCTGTCCAAATGAAAGGAGCGGTCCGTAAATCAAGAGTATATATATGCCAAGGCGAAATGTCGGCATATCAGATCAGCGGGTCAGTATGACATTGTTTCCTTTGACCGTGGCGGTCAGGTGCAATGGCCAGGTAATCAGTTGAAGTGCTTTTTCCAGATCACCGGACTCAAACAAGCCGGTGTATCGAAGGTCCTTCAGCTCTTTGGCAAGACGAACCCGGATATTGTATTGACGTTCGAGTTCAGCCGCCACGACCCACAGGGGTTGGTCCTGGAAACGGAATACGCCGGACATCCATTCGGGTTGTGTTTGGGCCGTCGAGATCGTGTCACGGATCAATTCAGTATGGTCTGGGTCGAGTCGGGATGCCTGACCGGCCTCCAGAATCATTTCATGGTCGTTGTGGGTTTCTACGCGCACTTTGCCGGTAAAACAGGTGACTTCAAAGCGCCTGTCTCTGGCCAGTACATTGAAACTGGTGCCCAACACAGTAACCGATCCAAAGTCCGTTCTGACGGTGAAGGTGGTGCCGGGTGTGACGTGAAAAAATCCTTCGCCTTCCAGCAAGACTGTACGGTCATAAGCATAGGTGCCGCCTTTGTAGGTCACCAGGGATCCGGCGCTGAGCGCGACAGTACTTTTTTCAGGCAGGATAACCTCCTTCTGTTCTCCGGCACGGGCAAATATTTTATCGGAGAAAGTCACGTCATTGTACCAGATCAACAGCGCCAACGATGCCGCAGCAGCAAGCCCCCAGGTAATCCGTGACGTGAGGGATGATGTAGTCTTTGGCCTAGATGCGGTCTGTATACTGCTTTCTATCCTGCTCCATACTTCCTTCTGTTCAGCCGATGTCAACCCGGCAGGAACTGCCAGAGAAAACGATTGTACCAGCGAACGCGCAGCCTCCACGGTAGCCTGATATTGCGGATGCGCAGATAACCATGTCGTCCAGTGCGCATCATTTTCAGCATGGAAAACCCAGCGGATGAACGTGTCATCAGCAGCCAGTTCCAGGGCATTGTGGGTTAAATATTTTTCTTCCATGACTCCAATCGTGTGTTATGGCATAAAGAGTTCGTCCAACAGGGACTCGCGGTTTGATGCCGTATAATTGACCTTGCAGATTCCCGTGCCGCTAGTCATGATACTGATACAGTCCCCCTGACCATTACTGTGGTCGGTATGTCCCCGGTGGAGTGCACAATGACCCAGTTCATGAAAGACCAAAAACTCCTTTTCCAAATCAGTGGCGTGCGTCCAGTAGAGCCGGTCGATCACGACGGTATTGGGTTCCTTATCACTGTGGATGCATTGTCCGATGACCTGGGCTGCCGCGATGATCCGGAGGCTGCCGGAGATCCGGAGCGATTCATAATCGATCAGCACACCTCGCGCTGCTGCCGCTGAAGCAAACCGGTCAAAGTAGTCCTGCAATGGTGCGTCCACCACATAGTTGAAGGTGTCATCTTTCTGACACGAACTGATGGTGATCAAAATGACCGTCAAACCCACCAGACCGAAATGCGTTTTTTTGTTCATAGATGTTTTATAGGCTGCTCAGAGCAAAGTTAGTATGGTGTGATGAAGGTTCTAAATGGTTTGATATACAAATTCAATTACGTACAGCCATTTTATAGAGCTATTTTCAAGCAAAATGTACTCACATCCAAACGCTGATCATCCCGATGACCTACGCCATCTCCTTACGAAGGGCCGTCAATGCCCGGTTGACCAGATTGCGGGCTGACTGGTAATTGAGATCCATGATACGGGCGATATCCTCATAGTCCATCCGCTGAAAATATTTCATGTGAATAATTTCCTGTTGCCGTTCACTCAGGCCCGACAAAGCTTTCTTCAGTTTTTCGTTGAAGGTTTGTTCATCTTCGTTTCTAATCCAGGCGGTTTCATGATCCTCAGTCGACAACGTCTCCGGGTCGGCATTCTCCAGTGATAGGATCAGGGACGGAGTTTTAGCATTTTTCTCAAAGATCCTGCGCCGGAGTGAAACCATGAGATACGCTTTGCCATGTGTGGGAAGACTCATTCCTTCCCGGTTTGTCCAGCAAAACAAAAACAGATCATGCAGGCAATCCCGCACCCGATCGGCATCGTGGCACAGGACCATACCATACCGATACAGACTGTCCGCGTGCAACTGATACAGGACGCTGAGCGCCCGTATATCTCCTGCCTTAAGCGCTTCCCACTGCTTCGATTCCTCCATGTGTGCAAGTCCGCCGTTGAGGCTGGACTATATTGGACCTACTGGTTAATGCGTTCCGGATCATACCCAAGACGGCAGACGGATGGTTTTGTACCCGGGCCACGTCTTTTTTGTTCTCCAACCGTTAAATATAGCCACTTATTGCACCCATGCCTACAGCTCAGACACGGCTGACATAGTACATGGTCATTTCCCCTTTTCCTTTGACATGCAGTTTGCCCCTGGGCGTGAAGACCAATGCGGGATCATCTTTAAGTAAGCGATAAGTTTCTTCAGACACATTGACATGACCGGGAGTGCCATGACTTTCCATCCGGCTGGCCGTGTTGACGGTATCTCCCCAGAGATCATATTGAAACTTCTTGACCCCGACAATGCCGGCCACCACCGGACCTGAATGGATACCGACCCGCATCTCAAACGCCGGCAATTGGCCTGCATCGCGTTCCTTTTTTCGGGCCAATATAAAGTCCTGCATATCGAGACCCGCCATCACGACTTCTTTCACACCTGACGCGGTATCATTGATCCCGCCGGCAGCCATATACGAGTCCCCGATGGTTTTGATCTTTTCCACACTATACCGGGTAGTGATTTCATCAAAAGCCTTAAAACAGGTGTTGATTTCCTCTACCAGTTCAGTGGCATTCATTATTTCTGAAATCGTCGTAAAGCCTTTAAAATCCGAAAACAAGATGGTCGTCGTTTGAAAATGACGGGCATCACTAAACCCTTTGGCCTTGAGCTCTTCTGCTACAACGGCAGGCAGGATATTGAGCAGCAGTCCTTCCGACACATCCTTTTCCTTTTGAATAGCGGCTCTGGATTTGCGTACATATCGAAGCCGGCTCCATAAGCCTAGTGCGATGACCAGTACACCAGCTCCGGTATAGAGATAACGGTTGCGGGCATTGGTGATCTTTTCATTTTCAAGAGCTGCATCCAGTTTGTCGAGTTCGAGTTGCTGGATTTGCCGGGCCTTTTTTTCAGACTCATATTTCTCCATCATCTCCGTGACGGCCTTCACCCGCTGTTCGTTCAGGTATTGATCCCGATACACGAGATAGGCCTCCAGAAAGCCATGGGCTTCTTTGTATTTATTCATCCGTGCAAACAGCGCCGACCGGGCATGCTGGGTGCTGGCCAGCATCTCGGTATACTTCCGCTCTTCTGCAAGTGTATAAGCGGAGTCCAGCAACGCCGCCGCGCGGGAATACCGCTGACGCTCCATTTCCACATTGGCCAGATTGACGAGCAGGGTCATGTATTGGTAGATATCTTTTCCGGCTTTGGCATTGTGTGCGGCAAGCGTCAGGAAATACGATGCGCTGTCGAGATCACCATACATCCCTTTGATGGTGCCGAGGTTGAGCAGACTTTTCTGAATGTACTCCTCATTGTCAGCAGCAGAGGCTTCCTTATACGCCTGGCGGAAAAATCCTATAGAAGAGAGACTGTCGCCAATGGAGGCTTTGGCGATGGCGAGGTTGTTGAGTACCTGATAGCGTGGCTCTCTGACGTTCCATTGTAGATTCCACAATCGCAGCGCCACCTGACTCACGGAATCCACTCGTGCAAATTCGCCCAGCGAAAGAAAGACATTGGTGAGATTGCCCAGGAGCATCATGAGCACATTGCTGTCGCAGGGGGATCGGTAATACCGGTTGGCCCAATAGAGCTGGACCAGCGCTGAATCTGACATGCCCATATTGTCCAGGTGAGTGGATTGGCGGATCCGGGCATGTACCTGCAGACAGAGATCCTGATGCTGGACGGCAATCTGAAACACCGAATCCATCAGATCGGATTTTGTACCGGAGTCCATATCCTGATCTGTCTGCACGACCAGGATGATGCTGTCTATGGATCTCTGGTCATACGTAAAAGACTGTGCTACAGTCATGCATGGCCACATCCCCGTCAGGACCAGGATCAAACATCTCCACAGGTGTTTTGTAAACAGCATCATGCAGGTAGCCCAGGTTGTGGAAGATCCACTTGTGTACCGGGAAAAGAGCGACAGGATTAGTAGGGGAGATCTTCTCCTGTTTTTCCTTTGGTAAATACCCATGTGCCGGAGCCGGCGCGACTTGTTTCAGCAAAGGACAGGGACCAATTGGACGATGGTCCGTCTGTTCCGCAATTGACGGTCCAATAAGTTGTTTCGGCCGCCGGATTGTTGTCATTGGTGATAGCGATGGCTACCGTATCAGCAGAGGCAGATGAAATACCCAGGGCGGTGCTGGTGGATGGAGCATTGGTGATGGTAAAGGCCATGAGATTGTCGTCGACCCAACCGTCCAGCGAAATCGTGACATTGGGATCGATAGTGCCGGAAGATGAGGCACTGGGTTTGGTCGGAAAAGGCGTGATCGTGAGCCCTTGGTATTGTTCACGCGAATACTTGGTGAGAAGGGAAAGAGACATGTTGGTATTGATTTTGTTGAGAAAACGGGTATCCTTTCAAAGGTAGTTATTTCCGGCGATTTCTTTAGTGGGGAGGGGTGAGTGGGGTGCTTCGACCCGCTTGACATATCCTCGTGCTACAGCTCAGCAACCGTGGTGAGTGGGGTGCTTCGACCCGCTTGACACATCCTCGTGCTACAGCTCAGCAACCGTAGTGCGTGGTGATTAGTGCGTGGTCTCTTTACCTTTTACCCTTCACCTTTTACCCAACTTGCGCGCAGAACGCGCAAGACGAAGTTTTTCAATATTCGAAGCTTGCAACTTCGCATAGAAATGTTTCTTTTGAAGTTTGCAACTTCACTTTAACCCATTATGCTAGGGAGGGCTTGTGAGTTTGTTTCAGCCAAACAAATGCACCACCGCACAGGTGATCATTTGCTAACTTGAGTCATTGAAAATAAAAGATGTGAAGATTCAGATGTCCGTTAGTCCGGTCCGTACACCAGTAACCCGCATGCGCAGGTCGGTGAAAAAACAACTCCGGGAAGAAACCCGGGAAGAAAAGCAGGTGACGATCCATTGCCATTATACCTGCACCAATCCGTATGGGATGTATATCCGTATATGGCCTACGACCTACCTTATCGCACACGACATACAGCACCGTAGTGATCTTTTACATGTGGAAAATATTCCCGTTTTTCCGATATGGTTGGCAGTACCTCCGGGGGTCAGACGACAGTTTACACTCATCTTTAGCGGGCTGCCAAAGTCATGTAATCGTTTTGATCTCAAAGAAGAAATCCCTCAGTCAGGTGGTTTTTTTGTCGGTGATATCGTCCGAAGTGAAACGGATGTATATCATGTCGAAATCTTCTAATTTGAAGGACGCCCAACTACCACGGGAAAGAACAAATCAATGCAAGATCTGCCAGGCATGACCTGCATAAAATAAAAACGGGACCCTGTCAGTGGGTCCCGTTTCTGATCAGTCCGGACACACCTGTGCACCCGGATAGGTTTATTTATCAGATTGTTTGACGGGAGGTTTTATCAGACACACCGATGGTACGTGTTTTATCGCGGGCCGATCCATTATCGGTTCGATTACGTGCATCACCTGCATGCAACACACCATCCACAAAGTCTGTGACCGTGCCTTTTGCATTGTCCACATACCCTTTTGTCTTTTGAGCGATCTGCTTGCGGAGGTTGACACCTTTATCCGGTGCCAGAAGGATCCCAGCGAGCGCTCCGGCCGCTACACCGGCCGCAATTCCTATTACAACTTTTGACGTATTCATGTTTTATTGATTTAATGATGAAAAATATATTTTTGATGTTTAACTCACCGGACTTCTCCCCCGGATGATGCGGAGCAATACCGCAATAGCCGCAAAGACCAGTAACAGGTGAATCAAGCTGCCGGCACTTCCGACAAAGAAACCCAGTGCCCACAAAATGACGAGCACTACAGCAACGATATACAGCAAATTTTCCATGATCTAAGATTTTGATTTCAAAATAACCCGGATCAAAAACCTGCGTGTTTCCTGGTTGTCAAACAGACAACTGTGCAGGCGATGATCAACTTGCCAGGAGTGAAAACCATAAAGGGAGGAAATCAGGGAAACTATGTGAATACTACATCTTAGAACATCAAAATGTTCTGAAGTCGTATACTGAAATAAATAAAGCAGGGAAAACCCTGAGTATAAAAATCTGAATTGGGAGATTAATCTTCGCTTTCAGCAGAGAGGGCCAAACGCTCTGCTTTACGATTGCGTTTTTTGGTCCGCTTGTTCTTCAATCCCATCCAAAGTCGTTGAACGAGATATATGGCTGCTGTGCGCAATATCGCGGTCCGTGGATCTGTCAGCAGGGAAAGCCCGGACTGCAATAATTTCTCACCGGATGATCTTGGTAGTTCTGGCGTGTGGTTTCGTGATGGACGGGTCACCTTCTTCATGATCAGGGCAAGGCCAAGCCCTAGTCCGGCTTTCCAAAGCATGGAAGGTACCCCTGTCATTCCCAGGATATCACGTGCCGCCCCTTTTACCAGATTCGCTGGCTTGAGGCTTTGTCCGGTCTCACGTAATTGGGCTCTGAGTTCAAAAAGGTCTGTTCGACGCTTCGCTTTCAGGCTCGCAATACGCTGTTCCAGTATTTCACTTGGGGTCGGACGACTCATGCGTTTTATCTTTTAGTAAGTGTGAAATAATGGAATCGCGAAATGACTTGACCAGTATGGATTCTTTAAACAACAGAAGGACAATTGTCAAGAGGGTATAAAAGCCACCGATCAGAAAAAAGCCAAGATGAGGATATCCCAAAATTTCTCCGAGCCAAAATCCCAATCCAAAATTCAGCAATGCAAAAGCACCCAATCCCAATATCAGAATGATCCCGTTGGCCATGAGTGCTGCACCAGAGTCGGCCACCTGATCCAGCACCTTGAGCCGCATCAGCTCAACATTGTCTAGAATATATCCTTCGGTTTTTTCAAACAATTCTTCTAGTAATTCCTTCTGTTCCTGAAAGACGGACTCCGTTTCAGGATCTTCCCGTCCATTGTCCGGGTGGTTTTGGTACTTGATCTCGTCCTGCATAAATGATGGTTTTTAACAAGGTGTATACGACCTTCCGCCGGTAGTAAGATCCGCACTTATGAGCGTACCTCACTCCCGGTCAGATAGGTGCATCAAATTTGTTTTCAGATATGACGGGATCATGAACTCATGTGTGTGGCCTTCTTGGCAGCCTCTGTTACCTTCGCTTTTGCTCGGTCCGCCATAGCAGCCGCATCTTCTTTAACGTTTTCAGCATGCTGCATGACATCACTGACGATCTCGTTAAATTTGTCTTTCACTTCCTCCGCATACTTGCGGGATTTTTTGGAAATCTCCTTTCGTGTATTCTCTCCGCTGTCTGGCGCAAACAATACACCCAATATGGCACCCACAGCCGCTCCGGCCAGAATACCCAATACTACACTTGATGCTTTCATGATCTATTGAATTTTTAAAGTTATATAATTACCATTCCATTCTCCCTGTTGTCATCTACTGACCAATACCGACCCACTTCTCCTAAGAGAATTACGGTTTGAATTCACAATACATAAAGTGGTATGAATTGATATTAAAATCCTGCAAGCCAGGATCCTTTCGGGGTAGTGATTTCAATACTATAACATGGAAATAAGCCAAAAAGTTGTGTACTTTCTATATAAATTAAAGGGCCACTTTTATTGACTTAAAAAATGCAATTACCGGGATATCATCGGGCACAATCCGGATTTTAAATTTCTATTCAGTCCATCCATTCAATAGGTAAGGACCTTGTCTTCCACCAGGTCCCCTTTGATCACGATCTCCCACATCCGGGTATACTCGCTTTCGTCCAGATCCTGATAGCTGTCCCGGCCGATAATCGTATTGGCCAGACGAGGGGTAGAGTTAGAATGACCGACGACCACCGCTACTTTCCCGCGGCAGTCCTGGATCATTTTCCCTACGGCATCAGCATCCCGGTGGTCATAGATCCGAATTTCAATCCCCAATAGGCTGGCCAACGGCTCCACCGTCTGCCGGGTACGCTTATAATCGGTCGAATACAGGCGCGTTATGTTCCGACCCTTCATCATCACGGCAAGTCGCTCCGCACGCACTCGACCGGCCTCCGACAGATCCGGATCCTCCGTCCCGTCCACCGCCTTTTCCGCATGACGCAAGAGGTAGAAGGTCGTCAACTCCGATTCCCCGCTTTTACACGATACAAATACAGTGAGCGCTACGATCAGGGAGAAAAAACGGAATGCGGTATATCTGAGCATACCCAAAGTTACCGCAATTCTGTAATTGCACGCTCCATCACCCTGTCCGTCCCCGCTAATATCTCCTCAAGCGTATTCGTGACTTCCAGATCCGGGGCTATACCAACGCCCTCGTACGACAGACCATCAGATAGCTCAACTTTCTGCGTCACCAGTGAAAAAAACCATCCGTTCGCCAGCTCACGTCCGATCATCGTACCATGCGCTCCATTGGTGATCTCGCCCATGAGCAAGACATTCGGCAACACATCAAAGGCCATAGCAGCTCGCTCCCCTGCACTGATCGTATACCGGTCAATCAACACGACTATAGGTTTGTGGACATACGGGCTCGCAGGACGAACAGACCATTCAAACCAGGGCGTGAAGTCATTATATCCCGGACCATTTTTGGTTTTACTACGAAAAACAAAACGATCCTGATCCACCAATCGACCCATCTCACTATAGCAGTAGGTGAAATCACCTCCGTCATTGTGTCGTAGATCGATGATGTATCCTTTGACATCGGGGTAGGTGTTGAGAAAGGTATGGAGGTTGAAAAAATTTTCTCTAACATGGGCAAAACTGATATACCCGATATTCTCATTTCTGATCTTTCCAAATACAAACTCATCCTCGGCGCCCGCTACAAATCCCGGCTCGAGATATGTCCGTATAACCTCCGGACTGAAAAGTGCATCATCAGTCTTTTCCCGACGGATAGTGTTGGAGATATATACTTCCTTCCCAGGTGCAGTCAGGGTGACATGGCCATCATCCAGCGGCAACAACATGGCACTGAAGATGTCAAAGAGCTCATCCTCCGATGTATTGGCCTTGACCAAAGGACGGAAATGGTCGTATTGCTGCTGCCAGTTGACGCCCCGCTCTTCAAATACCGCATAGTCGCGATCAAATGTCGTCCAAAGATGATCAAACAAAGCCTCAGGATGGTCCGCGGGCTCCTCGATAAAAAAGAGCGAACAGGAAGGCAGGAACATCATCGCTCCCGCGATCATCAGTAGTGATAGTGCTTTTTGCATTGGAAGTTTAGATTATGGTTGTATGAAAAAAATTAAAGTTGAACACCCATCCTGATCCGAATATCATGCTGCCAGTATATGAGATCGGCCGGCTTGTGTGCGTGAATAAACCGGAGTTGCCAATCCGCTCCGAGTGAAAACCGTGTTCCCAGCTTATACTGATAGTGCAGGCCTAAATCTGCGCGTTGCAATTGATCCCAGGTCGCGAGATGACCGTCACCGAGGAACGCAAAAAAGGTGCTGACGCCATTGTGCGAAAAGGTGTTTTCGATATAGGGATCATCATTGATCAGATACGGGGATCGGGCCAGCCATGATACCAGTGGTATTTCGATACGGCCGTTCAACTGGTGTCGTATTCCCTTGATCAGTGTATGTTGATACCAGGCGTTCAGACCCAGGGTAGCGTAATACCCAAAAAAACTTGAACGCCCGTATTGATAGTCCAGTGCCTGAACATCCAGTCGTACCGCACCTCCCAGCATAGCATCTGATGCACCCGTTGGTCCTAGATGCCGACCTTGTCCATACCCCAACTGTACAAGAGTAAAATAGTGGGGATAGGCCGTTTCTACCTTACCATCATAAATAAACTCGTACGGGGTCTTGCGTTCCGGCTGAAACGTGGTATAAGATAGCTGGACAAACTGGTGGACCTTTTTGTCTTTCTGATATTGCAGTGCCAGATTAATTGGTGAAAGGTCCCGGTGAATAAATGGAGAAAAAATCAGGTCCTGCCGCGCTATGTAAGAGGGCCCAACAGCGACACTAAAAGATTGCATCGATTCCGTTTGCGCCTGCAACGATAGTAATAACAACAGGTTGAAAAGGAATACAATCACTGACTTCAAGTTGATCATCTTGTAATGAATTTCCGGTTATGTAGTATTGGAAAAATGCGATAGTGCATTTCCGACGTAGCGGCGCAAAGGTGACCGATCTTCCCTCAGGTAAGTATCACAATACGATCAGTTGTTGAAAATTTGGGATGAACTGCCAGATCGTTTCTGATCGGCAAAGAAGTAGTCTATTTTTCTGCCCACACCACTTCACCGCGGACATTGATATATACGATCTTGCTCGCAAAGGCAGATCCTGTCTCCATACGGGCGAGTCCATGGTGGAAATGACTGACGCCGGCATACACCATCGGAATCACGATCTTCCCGGAGATGTCCATAAACCCCCATTTCATGTCTTCACCCTGCACCGGACAAAGCCCTTTATGAAATGAACCGACACTCCGGTACGGCAGGTCACCCAGGACCACATCACCTGTTGGGGTGATCACCTGCCATCGTTTGCTTTTCTTGTCTTCGCTGCGGGTCCAGACGATGGCATAGCCATCCGAAAAATCCCAACCAAAATCATATTGTGGCTCAATGATAAATTGTCCATCCATTCCGATATATCCGCCCCGGATCGTAAACCCATGTTCTGCTCTCTCATCCTCACGCCGAACCATGGCCCATGCCTTACCGTCAACGAAATTGCCTGCAGAATGGAATGTGGGGGGTATCACCCAGTGACCGGTCGTATCCACAAAACCGGTTTTCTCATCCACCCTAAATACCGGTGCCAGCCCCTCTTTAAATCTGGGGTGACCCACCAAAACCGTATACGTCGGCTCCAGGATCCATTGCCCCGAACGATCGATGATACCTGTCCACCCGTTTTGCTTAACCGCCGCAACACCATTAAAGAAATGACCGGCATCTTCATACTGGCAGGTGATGGCTTCCCGGCCTTCCGAATCGATATAACCCCACTTTTCGTTTTTTCGAACGGACGCCATACCCTCAGAGAAATGACCTGCCTTCTCAAAGCCGGGTGCTATAGCCCAGTTGCCCATGGCATCAATAAAGCCATATTTCCATGCACTTTGTTCTTCTACCGCCACTTTGGCCATGCCTTCATAATAATCATCTGCATCTGCCCAGGCCGGCTGCAGGACAAGAGCTCCTGTGCGATTGATGTAGCCCCACTTTTCCTTTACACGAACAGGGTACAGCGCATTGGGGTGATCAGCATAGGCGCTTTGTCGGTCAGTATCTGATTCCATGGCGGACGATTGCGATGATTCAGCCGGCATACATCCGGTGATGAAGATGAGGATGATGGCGGTCATGAGGATATGGAAAATTGGAGCAGGCGTCATCCGATACGGACGATTAATATTTTGAAATTAATGTCCAAAATATTTTAATTTTATCAAGTTGTCACTTTTTTCCGGATGCCAGTCGAAGCGCAGCGGAGATTCCGACCGCAAGGCGGAAAGCAGCAAATCGAAGCGCAGCGAAGATTCCGACCGCCAGGCGGAAAGCAGGAGATGCCAGTCGGAGCCCAGCGGAGATTCCGACCGTTAGGCGAATGCAGCAGATCGAAGCGCAGCGGAGAATCCAACACACTCACCACTCCTAATTCACCATTCACCACTCACTACTCACCACACTTAACATCTCAACTCCGAAACAGGACTTCAGTGTGTTCGGACAATTGAGAGCGACATGATCATACCTAATCGATTGGGGTACCATTTCCATTAAACACTAAACTCTAAACTTCTAAACGCCTCACTACTCACTACTCACCACCTCACCACTCACCACTCACCACTCACCACTTTTTACAATTCACTTAACTTGCCCCCATGAAGCCTGTTGTTTACATCGCCCCGTACTTTACACCCAACGCCGTCCGGTTTATAGAAGCGCTCACCACACTGTACGATATACGTCTGGTTGTCATCAGTCAGGAAGCGGTCTCATGTCTACCGGACTGGATGCAGAGTCGGATCCGTCTTTCGCGGCAGGTAGCCGATGCGATGGACAAATGGACCCTGATCAAAACCCTCACGGAGGTGCAGAAGATCATGGGACCGCTCCATCGACTACTGGGGGCCACGGAGCAGCTCCAGGTCCCCATGGCAGAAGCCCGCATCGCACTGTCCGTTCCGGGAATGGATCCTGATACCGCACAAAACTTTCGGGACAAATCCAGAATGAAAACCCTTTTTGAAGAAAAAGGCATCCCTTGCGCCCGGCATGCCGTGACCTATGATCTCAATGGCGCTCTTTCTTTTGTCCGCCAATGCCCCTATCCGATCGTCGTCAAACCGGTAGCAGGTGCGGGCAGTCAGACGACGTTCCGGGTCGGATCGGATGCAGAATTGCAAACCGCCTTTACGACCCTGGGCCATGTCACTGCGGATGGGGTGATCCTCGAAGAATTTATCCAGGGCGAAGAATATTCATTGGATACCTTTTCGCTGAATGGAAAAATCCTGGGCCAGACGATCAACCGATATTTCCCGACACCGCTGGAGGTGATGGCACATCCTTGGATCCAGTGGCGGGTGATCCTGCACAAGGATTCGGGCTCCCGGATGTTTGAGGATATCCGTAAGTCGGGTAAGAAAGCGCTGGACGTGCTGGGGATGAAGACCGGCCTCAGTCATACGGAATGGTTCAGACGTCCGGATGGCAGCATCGCGATATCAGAGATCGGTGCACGTCCGCCAGGTGCCCAGTTTACCACGCTGATCTCCCGCGCCTGTGATATCGATGTAGTCAAAGCCTGGGCCAGACTCATGGTATATGATGAAGCAGTGGCCCTGGAGATCAAATACTGCAGCGGTGCCGCATACCTGAGAGGTGAAGGGTCCGGACGGGTCACGCATGTGGAAGGACTGGACCATATCCGCGCCGTCTATGCCGACATCATCACCGATATCCGAATCCCCAAACCCGGCCAGGAGAAAGCACTCAATTATGAGGGCGAAGGTTATATCATCGTCCGGCATCCGGATACGCTGGTCGTGGAAAAAGCACTGGAAGATATTGTGGGGACAGTGAGGGTAAGATTGAGTTAAACCACAAGCTTCTCTCTTCCACAAATCACATTGTTTAAAATAATTTACTCACAAAAAAACTCCCTTGATTACCCGGCGATTATACAATTATTTCATGTCGAATCAATTCTATTCCCCAATCGATCAGGTTAGAATCATGTCGCTCCAAACTGTTCGAGCACCCGGACGCCCTGTTTCATGCAAAGACAAGACTCCCCTGGTCAACATCTCCTGAAAGAAACAGGATATGAAACACCTACAAGCGTGACAGCAATCGGGTCGCCTTCGCTAAAGCTATAGCGACCAAGGTGAGTTTCTTGGAGCGACGAGGTTTTTTGGTTACTTTTTTTCCGGAAAAAAAAGTGACAATCATTTAGAAATAGAATATTTTGGACACTTGTGTCCTCAAAAAATTGCCAGGTGAACGCCAAATGAAAATAAAATAAACCGTGATCGACAGCAAGGTAATAGGGATGACGGACGAGGGAATAGAGGTGACGCAATATACCCTGTCCAACCGCAGTGGTATCCGTCTTCAGGTACTGGACTACGGCTGTACCCTGACCTCGGTCATGATACCCGACCGCCATGGCACGCCGGGCGAAATAGTGCTCGGGTATGATGGTCTGGAAGGATATCTAAGGAGTCCGCATTATATGGGCTGCATCATCGGCCGCTGTGCCGGACGTATTCCGCATGGTGATCTGATAGTAGACGGGACGCATTCTGATCTGCCGGTCAATCAGCCACCACACCATCTGCATGGGGGCCACAACGGTCTGGATAAACGGATATGGCAGGTCCGGACTTTTGAAGCTGACACAGGTGTTGGGATTGACTTTCACTACCGAAGTCCGGATGGGGAGGAAGGATATCCCGGAGATCTGGATCTGTATGTGCGCTATTTTCTGACTCATCAACATGCACTGCTGCTGCATTACAAGGCTACGGCAAACCGGACTACAGCGGTCAACCTCACGCAACACAGTTACTTTAATCTGTCGGGTGGACACGATCACATTCTGAAACATGCCCTTCAGGTATCCGGTGACCATTATTTGCCTGTGGAGTCAACGCTAGTTCCTACTGGAGAAATACAGGCGGTGCATAACACACCCTTTGATTTTCGGTCACCGCAGATACTGGGTGTATCGCTCTTGCAGGATGATCCTCAACTTCGGATCGCCGGAGGAATAGATCATTACTGGGTCTTGCCGGAGATGGCTGGTGAGATGAGGCATGCCGCATCGCTGCTGGATCCGGTTTCCGGGCGGTGCATGGATGTGCATACCACCGCTGATGGAATTCATATCTACAGTGCAAATGGTCTGGAAGGTCCTGCACGGGGAGGGCGCAGGTATACGCCGTATGCCGGAATTTGTTTCGAGACCCAGCATTTTCCTGGTGGTGGGCAGTATGCGGGTTTTCCATTCAGGGTGATCCGACCGGGAGAGGTCTATGACGTGCAGACGCTGATCACCTTTGGCACCCGGTAGGTCAAGGCTCAGGAGTCCTACTGCTCTATAGTATATCAGGGGCCTTACAGAGAGACAATCTTGATTTCCACGCGTTGATTTCGGCGGCGGCCATCGACGGTAGCATTGGTGGCGATGGGTTGCCGTTTGCCATAGCCTTTGAAGGAGATCTGTTGCTCGGGGATGCCTTTCTGGTAGAGATACTCGGCAATATTGCGGGCCCTGGAGGTAGAGAGGCGGTCGCAGTATTCATCTTCGGGCAGGCTGTTGGTATGTCCTCCGACCTCGATGATGACATTGCGATGGCTGGCCAGGAAGGTAAATATCTCTTCCAGTACCGCATGAGAAGCGGGCTGGATGGTGGCACTGTCCGCATCGAAGTAGAGTTTGTCGACCCGGATGGTCTGGCCCAGGGAGAGATTGGTGATATCAAGTGACTTCAGCACCTTATCGGCTTCGATAGATACAGCGCGGGTGGTGATACAGCCGTGAGCATCCACGACTCTGACATTGTGAGTGCCTTCGTTGAGACGGACCGCCTTAGGGGTCGTCTCGCCATTGCTCCACAGGTACTGGTAGGGTTGTACGCCACCTTTGGCGGTGGCGGTGGAACTGCCATCTTCGGCCAGCTTGTCGGAGCTTTTGGTATCTGCGACAGCGGTGAGCGTCAGACTGGGCGAGGCAGGTATGATGGCGCTGGCGAGGACGGACTTTCCGGCCTGATCGGTGATCGTGACCTGGTAGAGTCCCGGGGCCAGGCCGGTGGCTTCCGGGCCGGTGGCAGTGGCGGCACTCCAGGCGTAGGTGTAGGGTGGAGTACCTCCGGCGGCTTTGGCGAGGAGATGGCCGGTCGACATACCGGAACAAACGGGCAGTGACCGGACTTCGACCACAGCGGCCAGCGCGTCGCCTTTGACTACGGGAGTGAGAACACGGGTGGTGTCTTCGATGATCCGGGAGATACCATTATGGCCGGCCATCCAGACATTTTTGCCGGGGCCCTGCGAAAGGAGGATCGTCTGATCCATCTCACCCCCTTCGTTCATACTCAGGATTTTTTCCTGGTAGGGATCATATTTGACCAGCATGTCAGAGGCGATATAGATGAGTCCTTTGGCGTCGGACGAGAGGGCTTTGACAGGGCCTTTTACCAGATCGCGCCAGGCATCGATCGGATACCAACGGTTGAATCGGTCTACCAGCCACATCTGGTCGGACGCGGCCATCCAGGCTCCTTCTGAGGTGGAGGTGATGGCATGTACGGATTTCTTGTCTTCATAGAGTTTCCATTTCTTTCCATCGATCCGGACCACACCGGCTTTGGATCCGATCCACCTCACCTGATAGGGGTCGGTATGGATAAAAGTGATTTCGTTACTGACCAGCACACCATCTGCGGAGGTGTAATGTTTGGTGATCTTCTCCTGTGGAATGGACAGGGTATATACGCCGTGGCCGGTGCCGACCCAGATCGTGGATTTGGTGACGTCCATGCAGGTGGCGCCATTGCCGGATTCTACATGGAGGGTTTTGCCGGTGGCGGTAAACCGGATGGTGCCGTCTTTGTCCAGCAGGATCAGTCCGTGATCAGCAGACCAGTCGACATCCATGATATTTTCACCGGCGGACATGGGTTGAGCGCGGTGACTGTTGTACGGAATCAGAAATACATCTGCGCTGGTGGCGACATAGAGGTTGCCGGAGGCATCATGGGTAATGGCCCGGTACTGGACCTTTTCCGGTATGCCTTCGATCTGCTGTACGGCTTTGATCTGTTGGGCACTCGCCGTGGTCAGGGTCAGCAGGGACAGGATCAGGAAGGTGATGGATTTGAAAAACGTCATATCAGGTGTTGTCATTAAGTCGTGAGGGAGAGTCCGTTGGAATGGAATAACTCATAATTTACTGTCGGAAGTATGGATCATCGGGCCGCTAAGATAAAATTTGGTTTTCCGTCTGTAGCTCTTTTCCACCACTACCACCAAATTGGTTTTATAGATCTGAGCTCTGGGGCCATTGTGCTATGAGTCAACCTAGTCAATCCATCTGGCGGTTTGTGGTGATGTTTTGCTATTTTAGCCATAATTTGATCGGTCAAATTTTAATCTATGAAAGGCCAATTCAACGAAAAGATCCGTAAACTTCTTGAAAAACTGCGTTTGTATCTGAGTCAAGTCGCACCATTGCTGGAAATGGACACTGCTCAACTAAGTAAGATTAAGAAAGGTCTGCACCAGCTTAAACGTCGACAGTTAAACATTTTAGCTGATACCCTTAAAGCTAAAAAAGATGAATTGTTGATTCTTTGGCTGGCTGATCAATTGTATGATGTGGTTAAGGATGAAGAATTTGCCTTTCAAGCGATGGAAGCTGCCGGCGGCTTTTTAATAAGAAGACGATTTCAAAGAAATTTTTAAATTCTCAACATCAAGTTTACAAAATGCGCTCAACGAACACTCAAAACCAAGAATACGAGCATCAGTACTCATGGTTAAGCCAGTCTAGCTCCTGTCAAAAATATAATTAGTATTAGAAAGTGGATATCAACCAGGTCATTTATTTAGACAACAATGCCTCTACTAGAATCGATCCTCGTGTCTTACAAGCTATGATGCCTTTCTTGACAGAAAGCTATGCTAATGCATCTAGCATACATGCTTTTGGATCAAGGGTGAGTGAAGCAGTGAAGGTGGCTAGAACGCAAGTGGCTCTGCTTTTAGAATGCAAGATGGATGAAGTAGTTTTTACTTCAGGGGCAACGGAAGCAATAAATCTTGCATTGAAGGGAGTAGCCGAAGAATATGGAAACAGGCGCAAACACATTGTGACACTTCAGACAGAGCATCCCGCCACGTTGGATACTTGCCGGCATCTTGAACAAAAGGGATTTGAGGTCACGTATCTTCCTGTGCAGTCAGATGGTTTGGTAGATCTTGAATTGTTAATGGCGGCTCTTCGAAGCGATACGCTTATTGTCAATGTTATGCTGGTTAACAATGAAACCGGTGTCATTCAGCCGATTAAGCAGATTGCAGGCGCCGCTCATGCACATGGCGCATTATTCATGACTGATGGCACACAAGCTATTGGTAAAATTCCTGTTTCCGTAGATGATATGGATATTGATTTGATGGCTTTTTCTGGTCACAAATTTTATGGTCCTAAAGGGGTGGGTGGATTATATGTGCGTCGACATAGTCCTAATAAAGTTAACTTACAAGCGTTGATCCATGGCGGCGGTCAGGAGAAAGGAATTAGAAATGGGACACTAAATGTGCCAGGAATTGTGGGGATGGGTGAGGCGGCATCAATAGCAATTTCAAGCATGAATGAAGACGCATTATTTGTAAAGCAACTCCGCGATATACTTGAAGGCGAACTCCTTAAGCTAAAAATTGCCACTCTTAACGGCAATTCTAAGAAACGTCTATTTAATGTAAGCAACATATGCTTTAAAGATATGGATGCTGATACAATTATCCTGGGATTAAGAAATATAGCAGTTTCAAGTGGGTCAGCTTGCTCATCCTCTTCAATGGAGCCATCCCATGTCCTTACTGCTATGGGATTGACCAGAGAGGAAGCGTTTTCTTCCATCCGCTTTAGTTTAGGACGATTTAATACTTTAGAGGAGATCTCTTTCGTGTTGGAGGCCATTACAAATCTATTAGCTAAATCTCAGAAAAACGGAGTTTCATGAGTACAACATACAAACGAATATTTGAGGAGCTGTATACAGCTCCCACTGAAGATGCAGTGGATGAGATAATAAAGAAACATCCAGATTTTTTTTATAATGATAACTGGCACCCTTTTGGTGGTGACGAACGTTTGTTTGGTATTGTTCGCGGACAGCAATCCAATCCGATAGCCGCTCTTGTAGAAAAGGTAACCAATTCCATTGACGCAATTCTAATGAAGAAATGTCTGGAGGCAGAAATTAATCCGCAGTCTTCCGACGCCCCACGAACAATGGAGGAAGCTATTGCTAAATTCTTTCCTGCCCATAAGCATTGGGATCTGCAAACTTACAGAAGGCAGCAGGCAGAAGAAATCCAAATTGTAGCCGATGGTCCACCAAGGAATACCTCTGTGATTATTTATGACAATGGCGAAGGACAGCATCCAGAGGATTTCGAAAAAACATTTTTATCTCTTGCAAAGGGAAACAAAGTCAATATTCATTTTGTACAAGGGAAATATAACATGGGGGGAAGTGGCGCTTTGGTTTTCTGTGGCAAAAAACGGTACCAATTGATTGGTTCAAGACGCTTCGACAAATTAGGTAAATTTGGATTCACACTTGTGCGACAGAGAAAAATTGGAGATGCAGGAGATGCCAAACGTTATAGTTATTTTGAATACCTAAGAATTGGTGGGAATATTCCTTCCTTCGAGTCAGGAGATATGGATTTGAAACTGCACAAACGATCATTCAATACTGGAACCGTCATCAAGCTATATTCTTATCAGTTTCCATCGGGATATTCTGGGTTTGCTCAGGAATTGAATCAAAGTCTAAACGAATTTCTTTTTGAGCCAGTATTGCCCATTCTAACAGTAGACAAGAAAGAACGATATCCAAACAATAAGGTGTTGGAGTTGGATTTATTCGGTCTGAAAAGAAGACTCGAAGCAGATAGAAATGATTATGTGGATTCGTTCTTCTCTGAAGAGTACGATGACCAATTGTTCGGAAAGGCTAAGGTGACCTGCTACGTTTTCAAACCTAAGCTTGAAGGTCGAGATGTCAAGAAGTCAAAGAGTGTCATACGAGATCGATTCTTTAAGAATGATATGGCTGTACTCTTTTCAATAAATGGACAGGTCCAGGGTAGCTATTCCTCTGAATTTATAACTCGCACACTAAAGTTTAACCTATTGAAAGATTATCTTCTGATCCATGTTGAGTGCACTGGAATGATCCCTGATTTCCGGGAAGAATTATTTATGTCGGACAGGGAGCGTTTAAAGAAGGGTGATGAAGCCACATTACTACGTGAGTTTCTTGGAAAGCGACTGCGGAAAAGTCAGTTGGATGATATCAATCGTAAACGCAAGGAGTCAATCGGGTTAGAAAGTGAAGATACTTCTGAATTACTCAAATCATTCGCAAAGAATCTGCCGAAAGACAGCGAGCTATTCAAGCTACTTCAAAATACCCTGAAACTGGAGGAGCGGCAGGACAAGAAAAAACATAATCAAAAGGCCCCAAAGGATAGAACAGATGAAAAGCCTTTCATTCCGAAGCGCTTTCCATCTTTGTTTAGTATGAATAAAAAGAAAGATGGCCTCAATTTAGTTTCACTTCCGGCTAATGGAGAGAAAACTATCAAGTTTGATACAGATGTAGCTAATGATTACTTTGATCGTGTCGAGGAATCCGGAGAGTTGCAACTCGGGCTACTAAAAATCAAGAGTTCAGATGCTAAGGGCGGGAATCAGTCTGGACAGGAAAAAGACATATCAAGTCTACTAAACATTGTACGCAGCAGTCCAAATAATGGCACCATCAAGATCACTCTCAGCCCTACTCAGGAGCTTCAAGTAGGTGATGAAGTGGAAGTAAAGGTTTCACTCAATGGTGTCGGAGAGCCAATAGAAGAGATCATCTTGGTCAAAATAATCGATCCCGAATCACCGAAAGAACCGACTCCGAAAGAGGAAGATTCTTATGACAATATCGGACTGCCAGATATGAAGAAAGTGTCTGAAAAGGATTAGCCAATGCTGGAGGAACAGGGTATACCAATGAATTATGATACTGTAATGTACCCTGTAGGGGAAGGCGACAAACTCGAAACCATTTATATCAATCTCGATAGCCGGGTATTTTTGAACCACCGATCCAAACTGAAGACCGAAGATCAAATCCTGATATCACAGAAGAAATATCTAGCCTCTGTTTTTTTTCACACGCTTTTTCTTTACATGATAACGAAAAAGAGGAATTATTCTTTGAGTATCGTTAAGGATGGTAAAACGGAGGACGTGACAGTGGACGAGTACATCCGGGATGTGTTTGACAGCTATTATAGTGATTTTTTGTTAAATTTCGGCATGGAACACTTGTTGGGAGTATTGGAAGAATAAATGTAAGTTATGCTCAATAGTGCGTTTTCATTAGGAGAGGAAATTAAGCTACAAACTATTCCTTATAAATTGCATCAGGCTTTGTGGGTTAAGTATGATTTAACTGCTCTAGATTTGAATATTGAAAACTGGACTACCATCAAATACCTTAATGAAGATGGAACAGGCTTTAGTACTGCTATTGATAATTTGCCAAACGATAAGGGTGGCTTATACATGTTTTCGATAAATAGTCCAGTGATCAAAGGTCGAACGGAGTTTCCTGCTTATATAGGAAGAGCTCTCCTGACCGAAAGTCAAAATATCAGAAAAAGGTGTAAGGAGTATTTTACAAAGTATGCAAGGGAGGATGAAAGGCCGAAAATAACCACCATGTTTAAATACTGGTCTAATGATTTGTATCTCAGCTATATGTTGTTGGATGAAAATGCCACCATTATTGATTATGAAAAGAAACTGATTAATTCGTTGCTATTACCCTTCAATGATGCAATCCCGGATTCGGAAATACGACCAGCTGTTAAAGCATTTCAGTTATGAAAATACCAGCTCTTAGGGCAAAAATTGGGAATTGGGATTACTATGTGACTACATTGACTTTTGATCAGGTTAATGTCTATGTGTCAAAAATCGATGAGAACTTGCATAAATCAGAGAGCCTCAAAGATTTAATTCAGCGTAGTATTACAAATAACTATTTAAGCATTAAAGGTATCCCTCCGGCTAACTACACCTTATATCCTGGCAGCAGCCTCTCTACCTCAGACAGTTTAGTTTCCGGAATGCGCTCCAGGGTATTTTTTAGCCACTCGTAGGGATTAATAGCCTGGGCTTTACATGATCCAAAGAAG
>JBGTGP010000003.1:0-45804 GCA_041746735.1 Saprospiraceae bacterium | reverse complement strand
TTCTAAACTTCTCCGAAACAGGACAACGCGGTGCTCGGACAATTTGGAGCGACATGATTCTGTCCTAATCGATTGGGCTAGCATTTCAATAAACACTAAACCTCTCAACTTCTCAACCTCTCAACCTCTCAACTTCTCAACTTAATTGCGCTATGGTGCGGGTCAGGTTGCGTTGAGGACGCCCCGGCGTTCACGAGTATAGCCTAGCGCGGAGGGTGACGCAGGGGTTGGATGGTTGGGAATGCTTTAGATGAGATGAAATTCAGACGGTGGGTTTCGGAAACCATATCGTGATGCCCACCATTGGACGCAATACGTAGAGACGCAAAATATTGCGTCTCTACGTATTGCGTCCATACATATTGTGTCCATACATTGCGTCCATGTATATTGCGTCCATACCCAACAGCAACGACATCTTGATCACGATTGAATTTGTTATTTTACCGATTGAAATAAATACACAAATACATTTTTTATGCGAAACCCTGTCCTGTCTATCATCCTGATCCTGGTATCGTTTTTTACGCATGCACAGACGGAGGCGTGGTACGTCACTGAGATTGCCCGTCACCTGGATGGCCAGACCGAAGTGAAGGTTGAGAATGGACGTGTCGATATTGTGACCAGGACCCATGCCATAGAGGTAGAGCGTGCATCCAATTGGAAACATGCCATCGGGCAAAGTTTATGGTATGCCCTTCAAACAAATCTGTCTCCGGGCATCGTCCTGCTCGTGCTGGATGCCGAGGACTGGAAGATGGGACTCCGGCTTAACTCGACACTTCAATATGCCGGGCTGGGCGACAAGGTTACTGTGTGGTATTATCCTCAGGATTTTGAAACTAGTGCTGCCCAGATAGAGGAGCGCTTTGCACAGGAAAGATCAGCTGACCCTGATGCTACCGGATATTGGATATCGGGCAATAGTGGTGTGCGCCACAATGCCCGCTGTCAATGGTTCGCCAAATCCAAGGGTCGATACGGCCATGCGAAGGAAGGCAAAGCCTGCGGCATCTGTGGCGGTTGATCAATCAACACATCCCTACCCTCCATGAAAAGCACTACCTGTAAAGGTCCCAACGGTCAGTTTCTCGAAGAGTACCATAGCCGGTCGGCGGCGGAACTGGCAGGGGAATATCTTTCCCGAGATACAGTAAAATACTTTCCTATCCAATGCCGCTCCTGTAGCTACTGGCACTTAGCACCAGAGAACACAAAAAGACAATGCTATTTCTGTACAGACACGGGCTTATTTTTAAAAGATATTTATACCTCCAAAGATGAGGCTCTCCGCACGGCGGAATGGATGCGGCGGGAGAAAAAGATCGTCTTGTATCCCTACAAATGTCCACATGGGAGCGGGTGGCATTTGACGAAGAGGGAGAGGTAGGTGGATTTCAATATTATATAATGTTCGTTACATTATATATAAAATTGACATATTTCAATATACGGAGATAATGGGTGTTGATCCTAAAATAAGATAAAAAAACTGGAAACTGATTATTGCCCTCAGCACCTACCTAAAACTCTCCACCTCCGTCTCCAAACTTTAAAACCTGGATCCTTTCCATTCTAAACTGACACAACGAATAGGTTAAGGTAATGGCTATATATCGCAAGCCTAAAGCTAATTAAACAATTCAATATACGGGCTAAATGCATACATCCTGTTTCGACTATATCCGGTAAGTTCGGTAAGAATTCCCAACTCCACCAATGCAGCAATGAGTTTATTTGCATTTGATGGATGTTTGTCCAAGACTTGAGCTATCTGTGTGCCATATAATACGGGTTGTTTATACATTTCATGAACCAATTGTAAGGCATCACTTTGTTTTCTTCCGAGGGTCACCAGTTGATTTCGTTCGATTTCGTCTCTCAGTGCGATGATCCGCTGAAAGGTAAGAATACCATTACCAGCGGTCTCTATAATGCCCTGCAGAAAAAAACGGATCCAATCTCCCAATCTGTCATGCAGGCGTACGGCATTGAGTTTTTCATAATAGTCCATGCGGTTTCGCTCAAAGAAATCAGATAAATATAATGCGGGCTTGCGCATTAATTTTTTATCGATGAGGTAAAGCGTTATTAATAGCCGGCCTATTCTGCCATTTCCATCCAGGAAAGGATGAATTGTTTCAAACTGGTAATGGATTAGGGCAATTTTAATAAGATGTGGTACAAGAATAGGCAATTCAAGTGTTTCAGCATGAATAAATTGCTCGAGATCCTGCATCAGCTCCGGAATTTCTTCATGCGTTGGCGGTACAAACACGGCGTGTTTCAGGCTCGAACCGATCCAGTTCTGACTTCTTCGAAACTCACCGGGTAACTTATGTTCCCCTCGTGTTCCACCCAACAGTATTTGATGCGTTTGGCGAATAAGTCGGTTTGATATGGGCAACTTATCCATTTCCTCAATAGCCACATTAACTGCATCGATATAATTGTGTACTTCCTTCCAATCATCCCTTTTTTCAGGATCCACATCCAGCTGATCCAGGAGCGCATCCTGGAAGGACGTCTGGGTACCTTCAATTTTGCTGGAGACGGTGGCTTCTTTGGTGATGTGCATTTTGATAAAGAAATCAACGTCAGGTACCAATTCAGAAAAGGCATCCAAGCGACCGAGTTGGCGGTTTGCTTCATCCAGGCGCTGCTGTAGCTCCGGATCTGATATAACCCATTGAAGGGTAATAAAATTTGGAGTAAAGCTCTTATATTCAAGCCTTTGAATCCATTTTCCGGCCTTGAAGTCTCGAATGTCCTGTGCTTGCATAAACGCAAATATAAATTTTTATAATTGTGATTGGATTGATAAACGCAAATATGGGCAATTTTATTTGTACTTCAACATGTATCATTCAAACAGATACCTGGAATACTTCTGGTTCGGCACCCTTCTTGCTATCTTACCCTAACTCCCGGATTCTGCGACTGAATGAAACCAATCGCTTTCTTCGATACAGAGATCGCTACCACCGGCACCAAAGTGCGGGCTATCGGAGCTTTTAAGGAGCCCAACCAACAATTCCATAGCCAACAGTTATCCGGTTTTATTGATTTCATCCGTGACACGCCCTTCCTTGCCGGACATAATGTGTTCCGTCATGACTTGTCGTTTATCTCCAAGGACCTCTACAGCGCCAATCCAAATGTCCGGATCATCGATACCCTTGACCTGGCACCGTTGTTGTTCCCTTCAAGGCCATACCACAAACTGGTAAAGGACGATAAGCTCATCACGGACGAACTCAACAATCCCCTCAATGACGCCATCAAGGCAAGAGAGCTTTTCTATGATGAACTGAATGAGTTCCGGAAATTGAAACCGGAGTTCCAATCCATCCTCTTCGGGCTTCTCGGATCAGTGCGCGAGTTTGAGGCTTTCTTTGGGTACATTGAATTTGATGCATTTCCTGACTCACTGATCCATGCTATCAAGTCCGCTTTTCAAAATCAAATTTGCGAAAACGTTGACCTGGATAAAATCATACAACAACATCCGGCTGAATTAGCCTATGGCCTGGCGCTCATACAGGCTGATGACCAATATTCTATTGCGCCGCGTTGGCTCAACTATTCAAGACCCGACATCGTGCAAGTGATGCGTCTGTTGCGTAGCAACAGGTGTATCAAGGGATGTCCATATTGCAATCAGTCAAATGATGCCCATGCAGGTTTGAAATCAATTTTTGGATATGACGCATTCAGGACATTTGGTGGTGAGGACTTGCAAGAGAATGCGGTAAAGGCAGCATTAAATTACGATTCTCTCCTGGCGGTGTTCCCTACTGGCGGCGGTAAGTCCATTACGTTTCAACTTCCGGCGTTGATGCAGGGGCTGCAGAATAAGGGATTGACTGTCATCATCTCTCCCCTGCAGTCCCTTATGAAAGACCAGGTGGATAATCTGGAGAAAGCAGGTATCACTTCCGCTGTCACGATCAATGGCCAGCAGAATCCTATTGAACGAAGCATGAGTTTTGAACGGGTCAGTGAAGGACTGGCGCATCTGCTCTATATATCGCCTGAGTCCTTGCGATCATCTTCTATCGAAAAACTCATCCTCAGCCGATCGATCAACCGGTTTGTGATCGATGAAGCACATTGCTTTTCATCCTGGGGCCATGACTTTCGGGTGGATTACCTCTATATCGGTGAGTTTATCAACAACATCCGGCAAAAACGGGAGCAGGAAGAGATTATTCCAGTTTCTTGTTTTACAGCCACTGCCAAGCCGCAGGTCATCAATGATATCCGGCAATACTTTATGGACAAGTTGAACATAACGCTGGGGGTCTTTCAGTCAAAGGAATCACGAAAGAACTTAAAGTATGGTGTGTATGAGCAAACCGATGACACAGGAAAATATTCCACATTGCGGGATTTATTAACCCAACAGCAAGTGCCATCCATAGTGTATGTATCGCGCACAAAGAGAGCGGAGGAATTGGCCAATAAATTATCAGAAGACGGTCTTGCAGCACGTCCTTATCATGGCAAGCTCGATTCCAATATCAAAATTCAAAACCAGGATGCATTTCTGGCCGGTGAAGTCAGTATCATGGTGGCGACTACTGCCTTTGGTATGGGGGTAGACAAAAAAGATATCGGAGCAGTGGTGCATTACGATATCAGTGATTCACTGGAAAACTATGTACAGGAGGCCGGACGCGCAGGACGAGATGAAAAGCTTGAAGCCAACTGCTTTATACTTTTTGATGAAGAAGATCTCAACAAGCATTTCATTTTACAAAACCAAACAAGGCTTACGCAGAAGGAAATCAATCAGATCTGGAAATCGATCAAAGATTTAACTAAGTTTCGCCAAACAATTTCGCGTTCTGCTCTTGAAATCGCCAGGCAAGCAGGTTGGGATGATTCTGTGGCGGAAATTGAAACTCGAGTTAAGACAGCGATTGCTGCTCTTGAAGAAGCCGGCTACATCAAACGCAAAAACAATCAATCCAGTGTTTACGCAGATAGTCTTCAATATAAAAAGGCGCAGGATGCCATTGACAGGATCAATGCATCTGATATGTTTGCAGAACAGGAAAAGGTAAATGCCATCCGGATCGTGAAGAGCCTGATTTCCAGTAAGCGCAGATCAGAGGCAAAGGATGAAGATGGCGAGACAAGAGTAGATTATCTTTCTGATCGCCTAGGCATACCGCTCCCGGACGTGATCCATATTGTCTCCATGATGCGGCAGGAGAAACTTTTGTCAGACGCAAAGGACCTCACGGCCTTCATCAGGAAAAATAGCCCTGAAGGAAAGTTCCTCGCCCGGATAAAAGAATTCCGATCTATACTCTCGTACGTCCTTCAATACCTCGAGCATCATGTGAAGAGCCTCAGGCTTAAAGAAATGAGAGAGGAAATTGAGAAACACACCCAATCGGAGGTTACGGTCAAGCAGATAAGATCTGCACTGCTGTTTCTGGGAATTAAAAACTGGATCAGGTTTAAGTATCGGGACCCGGAAAAAAATGTGGTCCAGGTGACACCCCGGGAATCGATTGAATTATTAAATCACAAGGTGAACAGTCTTCTGACGCTCGCTCCGGCGATTGCCAGAAATCTGATCGAAAAGTCCCATACACTGGAGTCATTTGGGGAAGAAGTTTTGGTTGAGTTTTCGGTAGGTGAAATTCAGGAGGACCTCCAGAGATCCGGAGACCTGCAATTCCTTCATGTGACCCGTGACCAGATAGAAGATGCTATTTTTTATCTCTCCCGAATCGAAGCACTGACCATTGAAGGCGGGTTTCTGGTCCTGTACCAGAAACTTATGTTAGAGAAGTTGGAAACGAATAACAGGATTCAATACAAAGTGGAAGACTACAAAGGTCTTGAGCAGTTTTACCAAAACAAGATCCAGCAGGTGCATATCGTCGGAGAGTATGCCCGCAAGATGATCAATGACTACAAGGGAGCAGTCCAATTTGTCGAGGATTACTTCCACCTGAATTACAGTTCTTTCTTAAGGAAGTATTTCCAGGGGAGACAGGATTTTATCAGCAGGCCGATCACTCCACGAAAGTTTAATGAGCTCTTTGTAAACCAACTTTCTCCACAGCAGGTGAATATCATAAAGGACACCTCAAAGCACGCTGCTGTGCTGGCGGGACCGGGTAGTGGGAAGACTAAAGTCCTTGTTCATAAGCTTGCTGCATCTTACCTGCTGGAAAATCTGAAACATGAACAAATTCTGATGCTGACTTTTTCGAGATCAGCCGTCACAGAATTTAAAAAACGTTTGTATACCCTAATTGGCAATGCCGCAGCCTTTATCGAGATCAAGACCTTTCACTCCTATTGTTTCGACCTGCTTGGAAAGATTGGCGACTTGCGGCAATCGGATAACATCATTCGGAGTGCCATCACCAGCATTCGGGAAGATAAGGTGGAACCGAATCGAATCGCAAAGCTGCTTTTACTCATTGATGAGGCCCAGGACATGAGTGCGGATGAATATGAACTCATCCAACTCCTGGCCCGACAAAATGAAAATATGCGCATCATCCTGGTCGGGGATGACGATCAGAATATATACGAGTTTCGGTTGTCAAGTTCTAAGTACCTGGAGACATTTATCACCCGTGACCAGACACAGCGGTACGATTTGCTGGACAACTTCAGGAGTGACAGATCGCTGGTTGAGTTTTCTAACCGGTATGTGGCAACGATCCGCAAGAGACTGAAGACCATGCCGATTGTGTCCGTTTCGGGTCAGGAAGGTGTGGTCAGCATCATAGAATGCAAAAACGGTCATTTGTCAGAGGCGGTGGCTGGTCAGGTAGCTACAGCGGAATTGACCGGTACTACGGGCGTCTTGTGTCAGTTGAATCAGGAGGCTGCGGAGATATGTAGTCTCTTGCGGAAGCAAAATGTCAATGCCAGACTCATTCAATCCAATGAGGGGTGCGGTCTGATGAATGTAGTAGAGGTGCGGGCATTTGTGGATATGATCCAGAACGACAATGTAGTGACGATTTCAAAGGAGAGCTGGGACGAGGCCAAGAGGAAATGTAAGCAACAATTCCAGCGAAGTCACTGGATGCCTATGATGCAACGCTTGTGGAAGAATTTTGAAGAAGCCAATCAAAGAGACCTTTATGTATCAGACTTGGTGTCCTTTGTGAAGGAATCCAAGTTGGAGGATTTTATCTACGAGCAGTCTGACGCGGTGCTGGTATCAACCTATCACAAATCAAAGGGCCGGGAATTTGACAATGTGTTTATCACCGTCACACGACCACCGGGCAAGGATGAAGAAAAGCGGGCACTTTATGTTGCCATGACTCGTGCCAAGCGTAAACTGTTCATACTGACCAACAGTGATTTCTTAAAGCCCATTTCAGCAGAGGTGCCTTATACAATAGATCAGACTGAGTATAAACGACCGGAAGAACTGTCTTACCTGCTCACGCATGAAGATGTTAACCTTGGTTTCTTCGCATCGAAACAATCACAAATTGAATCCTTGATCGCCGGTGATCCCCTTGAGGTCAATGAAGATGGATGTAAGGACATGAACGGAAATTTTGTGGTCCGGTTCTCGAAAAAGTTTCAGCAGACCATCCACCTTGCCAGTAGGGACGGGTCGCGACCCGTCCCTACTGGCAAGGTCAATTTTGTGGTGTATTGGCAGGTGGAAGATGGTGTGGAGGTGAGGGTGGTGTTGCCGGAGGTGGGGTTTAATGCGGATTTAAAATAACCTCAATCGTGATCACGAAAGGATCGATGCCATACAAAATCAGTATAGGGTGTGGATTCATCAGGAGCAGTGAGCAAATGGATCTGTTTGGAAGTGGTGGTTTTATAGGCTCCTATCAATTCAGATAGCGATTTACTTTACCACACCTCCAGCTTAAGTTTTTCCAATTTCCCATATTCTCTCAACTCAGGCATCTCCTTCAGCTGAAAATAGGTTTCTTTCAACTGCGCTTTAGAAAATCTGAAACGAATACCTGACTCCATACAATACCTGATTATTTCCTTCACAAGATTTCTATATGAAGTCTGCTTTACTGAAAATTGGCAGATCATATGCTTGATGAAAATGGTATGCAGCAAAAGCAGATCAGGAGCCTTCTTCTTACGGAAAATTGCGACCGTGTTGGGAAAATGATTCTTGCCAAAGGCCAATTCCCTGGAACGAATGCGTTGATACACCCTGCAGATTTCATTCAGACGATGACGAACTTCTTTCCGTGTCCAATACGGATCAGAAAGGTCGATGAGATGAAGACAACTGAGCATAGACATGGCATACCCTCCCAGGAATTCAGGTGAATACAATTGACGATCCAGTAATCCGTAAAAAGAGGAATACGCCCTTTTTTTCAACCGATACCACAGGATTCCCTTTGCATCGCTCATCGCTTTTTGCCGAATAATAATGTCGGATGATCTTCAATCCCATTTCCTCCGGAGAAGAACTGTGGTCCATGATGTCAAAAAAAGGAGCATCGTTTGTCATGACGTCAGATGTTAGGTTCATCATCCCAAGTAATTTTCTTTTATCCAGGTAATATTCCGGCATCCCTGAATATCTCTTTTGTTTATACTTGTACAATATGTCTCTCATGAGTGCGGACAACTTCATGTAATGGATCTTGGCTACCATATCACCTCGTTGCAGCGGTCCGTGTTCGAAGCCAATCCGCTTTAAGTATTTTTCCGGTTCGTCATTGGTTTTCAACAGTAGGCGCTCTAGCACCACGAGATTTTCGAAAGTAGTGCATATGCTACCCTTTCTTATTCACTGATAAAATTCATCCTGTGACCAAGACAAAGGATTTTGGTCAATATATGTGACGATCCTTCCATATTCTCTTTGGTTACGGATAATGCGATCATGAAAAGAACGTTGCCAACAAAAGGATTGATACGGATAGGATTCATCTGGCGCCTGGATCCGATGGATTTGTTTGGATGACGTGGTTTTGTACGCACCGATTAATTCTGACAGGGGTTTGATTTTAATATATTGTTCCAGCTGAATAAATTCCCTGTTGATTTCAATGATGGCGTGCACGTGATTTGGCATGACTATGTGTGTGTGAACACGGACATACGGATATTGACTTTCCAACCACGGCCATTGCCGATCGGCGATTATGCCACATTCATTCAATATGATTTGATTGGCGGCAACTTCGCCAAATACGCATACCCTGTCATGAACGCATGTGGTAATGAAATAAATTCGATCCTGCGCGTAATTAAACTCGCGCAACCGGTTAGGTTTTCTATGGTGAAGCATAAGAAAGATGTTTTCAACGGTAGTGAAAGATACGGAATCCTGATGTGAGGATTAGGCGCGGATTTCCTATTTAGAATCGTGATGTAGGGATGGGTCGCGTATGTCCGGAATGGAATCGTGCTGTAGGGATGGGTCGCGCATGTCCTATAGGGACCCTGATGTAGGGACAGGTCGCGACCTGTCCCTACTTTTTAGGAATTGCTCTGTAGTCATGACCGCAATAGTAGCCGTTTTATAATCTCTGAGATTGCGTGTAATGAGTATTGGAATATGGTGTTCAATGGCGGTAATATATTGAAACGCATCTTCTACATCATGGAAATCCGATGACAATGCCAGCTCAATGATTTTGTCAGTTAGTGAAATTACTTTGACCAGGGTCTTGAATTGCATGAGTCGCCTGCTGGCTTCAGCTGAAGGCAAAGTTCCGCTCATGATGTAATGTAAGTTAGGAATAGTCAGGGCGGATATGTAAATTTCTAAAGCCCCCGCGTCTGCCAGTGAAAACAGGCTGGCAGCGTGGTCATAGAATGGTTTCCTATCCGCCAACAAATCCAGAATGACTTCCGTATCAACAAAGATCTTTTCCATCAGGCATATTTCTGCCGTAGATGTTCACGGTATCCTTTGCGTACATCAGATTCGGCAGGTAAATCTATGATCCCGGATAGGCTTTTGACCAATGGAGAGACTGGGATAGCCGGGCCTTCCTCACGCGTCAGGTTGAGCAAGTAGTTTTCTATCAATTGGGAAAGGCCGGTTTGTTGCCCCTGAGCAAAGCGTTTTGCCTTTTCGATGACTTCCTGGTCTAGTTTGAGGGTCAGCTTGGTATCCATATAAACCATAATTATGTATAATTTATGACATTCAGTACGTATAAACCAGTGGGGAAATTAGTTCCTTGAGGTGGGGCCAGAAACACCTTAGGCGGCGAGGTTGATTTTCTTTTTATCCTGGATGGTCCACCCGCACTGCCTGAGGGCCGCATCAATGCGGTCGCGGGCGAGTTGCTCTGGATTTTGATTTGGTACCAATCAGCTATACGATTTAAAAGATGGTTACGATTAGGTCAATAAGCGTTGACTAAATCAGCTGCAATTCTACTCAAATGGAATATTATCGAATAGTCAAAGATAACGAACGGCGGGCAGCGCCAAACTCCTGAATTTCATATTCAAAGTCCCCGATACTAAAGTTGGCATTTGATTCATTCTGCAAGGCAGTAGTAATTTCATTGGGAAGAGGAATATTGAACAGACTTGAGAGAAGAGCTACCTTTTCGAGGTACAATTTTTTTGCTCTGGATTTATCTTTCGGATTCATGAATTTGACATCCAGGGTGAAAAACTCAACATATTTTCCGGATACCCCTTTTGAGCCAATACTCAACTCAATAACATTGTTTGAATTTTGAATATCCAGTTTTGTGTCTTCCACTTTATACTCTAATGTTGTGAACCAACTAGGAGTGTCACCGGGATCTGCATCGTTGGCCCATATTAGTAAATTTCCGAGGCCCATTTCCCGATTGATTTTGGGAATGATTTCGCTGGACAATCCAAATTTGCTTGGATTTTCAGTGGGTGAAGGTGGATCGGGGACAGAGGATGTGGGTGGGGTATCAGGCTCTGAGTTTGATTGATTTGACTTACAGCCCACTAAAATGGATAGAATGGCAATTATAAGGAGCGATTTCATAAGCGTGTGACGATATGCAGTCTGATGGATTTCAAGTCATTGGTCTTCAGAGTATTGAATTCTATTTTTGTGAAAAGTAATTGAGGCCATTGTCGGTCAGCCTGTAGATTGTATGATGCGGTTGCGTGCTAGATGTACGGTGTTGAGTGTGATGGCGAAGTACGGAATAACAGAAACTGTGAAAAGTACGGATCGTTAGTCCTGAAATCCATTTAAACTTGTTTCGATATTCAAGTCTAAGAAGATCTTTGGTTGCTGCATTGACTTTTTTGTCAGAGAGGGATTTTTCATATTTCCCTGAACTATCCGCTGCGATGATTAGCCGGTCGATCATCTCGTTGGCTGCATTTTTCGTAAAGGTGATGGCCAGAATGGAAGAAGGGCTCACTCCTTTCTCTTCGATGAGGTAGATGATCTTTTGGAGGAGGGTTTTTGTTTTCCCGGAACCGGCACCAGCCAGAACCAGGATTTGACGAGTTTCACTGGTTACCGCCCTCCGCTGCTCGTCATTGAGGTCGCTGAGGTCCGTTTTTATTGGAATATGGGTCATGACCATAAAATTATACAAATATTATTCCTCTTCCGGGTTGCTGAAACAAACTCCTGCAACAGCAACTCCTGCTCAACCTCCAGGGTTGTAGAAGTCAATCATTACTTTCATTTCCTTTGAAATTGTGTTAAGACATCCTGCGTATGCAAGCGAATCCATTTGGCTACTTCTCCGGATACAGGATGATCGGTGATGACATCATCTATTTGCTCGAGAATGATTTGAGCCATTTCCATAATTCGTTTTTTGACAAGTGATTTTGACAGACCACTTTCCTCTGCCATTTGCTCAAAGTGACTTGGAAGGATTCGATCTGATTTGTATTTTCCAATCGCCATAGCCATTTGTGTCGTAAGGTCCGGATAATGCCTTGTGCACACCAGATCATACAATGGAGCTAGTCGTGTAGTCAACTCACCCGTTGCAGGGGAATGCGAATAAAGCAGTGAAAAGTTTTTTCCGTGCGCGTCATTATTGCCAATGAGAAAATTAAAGAGGATGGCATCCAAAAGCCGCTGGAGATCTAAGACAGGGAAACTGGAAACTTCCCTGAGTAATCTGAAACAGTCAGTTATGGAAGGTCCACCTTCGATCTGGTATTTCCTTTCCGACACGATACCTATGGCCTGACAGAAATCTTCCTGATGTTTGCGCACAATGTGGGCCCGTGGTGCAGATGTATTACCTTCAGGCGACCAAGGGATCCGGTCATATCGTTCTACCAGCAGGAAATCAATTCCTTCCACCGACTGAGTCTCCACATGAGCTACATGGAGCCCTATATGCTGTGCGAGACGCATACACAGTGCTTCGTTGTGTACCATGCCTGCGTACCGAGGTATATCGGGTTTGATAATATGTGTACTTGGCGCAATACCAAGTGGAATAGATATAGCATCCTCTTCAACATACACGGCCATCTTTTCCTGGGCACCTGCTAGGGATAACCGCACCTGGCCATCGCCTGCCAGTAATGGTTTACGTGGCAACTCTCTCAATACACCGGCAAGCTCCTTTTCCGACAGGAGGCGGTATTGAGATACTTCATGTGGAAAAGCTGTACCGATAGGTATAAAGGTGATAGCTCCGGCGCATTCTCCTCCTATACGTTCGAGCATTGAGAAATCATTTCTGGCGCTGATACCCAGATTCCGGGCGATGATCTCTCGCTTTTCTCCTTCCGGGAGAATTCCGGAAAAGAATCCTCTGCAAATCTTTGAGGGATAGGTTTCTCCAGACAATGGCAAAGAATGGGACAAGGCTAATGCCGCTGGATCAGTAAGGTAGCTCTCGGCATACGTAAAGGTGAGCTGGCCATCATCCTCCTGAACGAGTTGGCCCGCCAGTTTCTCAAGTAAATAGACATCTAATGTCCTGGCCATGTCATATCTGAGATGAAGAGGTTATCACCGGGAGATGAAGGTCCATTTTTATGCCAAGGGTATTCATCACGGTGAGTACTTTGCCTAACTGGCAGGTGGGCTTACCGCTCTCCAGTTCTATGATAAACCGTACCCCTGTACCAGAGGTAAGGGCCAGGTCCTTTTGGGATACCCTCAGTGATTTTCTGGCGGTCCGGACGATCTCTCCGATTTTTTCAGGTGTGTATTTCATATGTAAAAGATTCCCGATCGGTAATATTAAGTGTTTTTTAGGTCAAAAGCAAATAAATATTCCTGATCGGGAAGATTATGCTAAAAATGGAGGAGGTTTGATTAATTATTCCCGATCGGGAACATGTTATAAAGGATCATTTTTCCTTTCACTCAGCCAGGAGGCTTCTCATCCATCCCGATGCCAGGCAGCGGAGGAGACGGAGACACCAAGGTACACACGATTGCTCCCTTCCGGGTGTTACCACACCATGGCAACTATTGACTGATAAAACGATCCAAATCTGACATAGGAATTCAAGACAACATTATCTTTCCCACATGAAAATTCCCTTGCGCAACTTCGAGCAACTCATCGACCCCACCATCCTGAAGCGAGGCCTGACCTATTATAAAAAAGGACTTGTTCTGCAAGAGGGAGAGGGCCGTGATGGTGAACTCTCTTTTTTCGTCCAGGGCACGAATGAGTATGAGGTTACAGTAGTCGTAGATCGGGAAATCATCATCGATTATACGTGTGATTGTCCATATACGGATGGTCCCGTCTGCAAACACATCACTGCTGTGATCTTTCATCTCACCCAAGACACGCTCCAGCTCAATGAACCAGGCGAAGTTCCAAAAAAAGAAAGGCGGCCACGCGGAAGACCAAAATCAACCTCCCGGGAGATTCAAGATGAGCATCTGTTGAAGGAAATAAAACCTTTGGAACAGCATCTCGATGCACCAGCAACACCCAGAAAGCGCAGGACATCCACAACTAATACATCTAAAAAAGTTTCTATCAAAGTACAGATTGACGATATCCTCCAAGGGCTGTCACCGGAGGAATTGAAACATTATCTCGTTCACCATGTACTGAACGATAAAACCCGCCAGGCTGATTTCCTTGCTGTGTTTGGTGCAAAGAATGCTCATGAATCTGTTGAAACTTACCGACGTCAGATCAAAACCATACTCTCGTCTGCAAAAGGCCGGCAAGGTTTTATCGATTACAGATCAGCGGGAAAAGTAGGCAGTCATGTTTTTACCATTGCATATCGCGCGATAACCCATACAGAAAACGGTAATGACCGAAGTGCTATGTTCATAAGTATGGCGGTATTGGAAGAAATGACGAAAGCCCTTCAGTTTGTGGATGACAGCGACGGTGATGTAGGTTCGAATCTGGAGATTGCCTATGGCGTACTATCAACGCTGAGCCAAAAGCCATTACAGACCGAATTGCGACAGCGCCTTTTTGATTATGCGGTGGAAAAATACCAGAGCGGGGAATATGAAGGATGGGATTGGCATCTGGGAATGGTAGAGATCGCTCTGAACCTGATTCTGACCGAAAAAGAAGAGACATTGGTACTCAACTTACTCAATCAGCCTGCTGAAGGTGAGTATGATTTGCACCGCAGACAGTCCCTCATATATTCGCTATTATCGAAAAGGAAGGATACAACGGAAGCACAACATTATCTGGCTCAACACCTGAGCAACCCGGCCCTGAAAAAAACAGCTTTACAAAAGGCGTTTGAAAGCCATGATTTTGAACGTGTCCGGCAGTTGGCCATTGCGGCGATTGAAGAACATAAAAACGCTAAACCGGGCCTCCTTTCAGAGTGGTATGACTGGCTGATCAAAGCTGCTGAAGGTGAAGGTGATTCGGCTCGTATCATCGAGTATGCCCGACTCCAATTACTCGATCATGGGCGTGACAAAATGCCCTACTTTCAAATTATTAAAAAGTACACACCTCTTCGGGAATGGAGAACCACGTCTCTCAAATTGATAGAGGAAATGTCTGTTTCACGAAACTGGCAGACTCGGGAATTGATTCCGGAAATACTGCTGGAAGAACAAGATTGGAACAATCTCTTTGGTTATCTACAGCATGAAGCCACTACGCAAGGCTATAATTTCGATAGATTAGCTCGCTATGCCCAGCATCTTATCCCCATGTACAAAATAGAGATTGGTGAGTTATTACAGGTCGCCCTGGTGACATCAGCACATGCTTCCTCCAAGCGGAGAGACTATGTCGATCTGACGAAAGATTTACGGACCATGAAAAAACTGGGCTATGGGGAGATCGTCCACGAAATCGTCCAGAAGTTGATGGCCATGTACAGGCATCGACCGGCCATGATGGAGGAATTGAGAAAAGTATAAGGCAGATGATTTATCAATTTTCCGGGTTGCAGGAGCAAACTCCTGCAACAGCAGCTCCTGCTGGGCATAATTTGTTATTGTTGGAGTTTGCTCCAACAACAGGGTTATTTTCTGGTTAATATGCCACAAAACATGGGTACAATTTGGTTATTGTTGTAATAAATCACGGGTATTACATTACTGTGCTTTCACGAAGCTAAAGGAATTGGTATGCCAGAGTGAATCAAGTACCAAAGCAGGAATATCGCGCTCAGAAGATCATTATTTGCGGGACAACAAGTGCTGTTTTTTTAAAAAACCACACCCCATGCCACTAAACGTCAAAGAACAACACACTTACATCATCGGCGACATCCATGGTTGCTCCAAAACCTTTCGCCGTCTCGTTGAGGAAGGCATCCAACCCCAACCAGAGGATGAGATCATCTGCGTAGGAGACTATATCGACCGCGGACCCGATAGCAAAGGTGTCATCGACTATATCCTGGAGCTGCGCCAACAGGGATACTCCATCCGGACCCTGCGCGGCAATCATGAACAACTTTTACTTGACACGCTCGAGGATGATGTCGCCCATGAAGAATGGATGGAAAACGGAGCACCGGCCACCCTGCAGAGTTTTGGAATCCGGGATTCGTTTGAATTGCCGGAACCCTATATCACGTTTTTCACTCAAACTGAGCTCTATCATATCATGGATGAATGGATCATCGTCCATGCCGGTTTAAATTTTAAGTTGGATGATCCTTTTTCGGACCAGGCTGCCCTGTTGTGGACACGCGATACGTATGTCGATCTGGCCAAAACAGGTGGGCGCAAACTCATACATGGCCATACCCCTGTCACACTGAATGAGATTGCCGCTTCCCGACTTTCCTCTTCAATCAATGTTGATGGAGGATGCTATAAAAAAGAAGTTCCTGGCCTGGGTCATCTGGTCGCGCTGGAGCTTGATGCTCTTGAATTGATTGTGATCCGCAATTGTGAATAAGGGCGTGGTAAAAGAACACAGTTCTGGACCTCAACGCTCAGATGAGCAGGCCATGGTTCCAACCGTGATGCGAAGCGTGATTGGGGAATGTCTTGTCGCAATGGTGCCCTGATCACATCTACGCGACACACTTCGACATATCAGCTTCAAATGTCAATGACCGGAATTCCAGCAGGATTGTATCTGTTGCACATCGTCAGCGGAGATCTGTCGGGTGTGGAACGGGTAGTTCGTCAAGACTGATTTCTGGGTACTATGCTATTGCAGCAAACAAGGACATTTCAGGGTATCGGTTTCGTACTTCTATGAGGCACTCATGGCTATTATGAACGATTTCTACAGCGCAAGCTGCTCCATGTCCTGTGGAGGGTCCGACATCCTTTATTAAAAATATTTTTATTTTCGCTTATCCAACACCCTTTATCTGGTCTGCCTTATCCGTTGTATGGTGTCGAACACCACGATGCGGCGCCGTTGTTATGAAATCAAATCTTAAGGAATATGAAACACGCTTTACTTTATCTGGTCTTTGCCTTTGCATATCCTCTTTCACACACTTCTGCACAAGTGCTGCCAGCAGACTCCCTGGCGCTGGTGGATCTCTATCATTCAACCAACGGAGAAAACTGGACGGAAAAAACCGGCTGGCTGACCGCCACCCCTGTCGAACAATGGCACGGCATCACCGTCCAGAATGGACGCGTCACAGAGATTCGATTGTATGACAACAATCTCGCTGGCGCACTGCCCACTTCCATCGGTACGCTCACAGGCCTTCGATTGATCGATATGGGCGTGAATCAACTGAGTGGTGAACTCCCCGAAAGTATGGGAGATATGGCTGCTTTGGAGTCTTTGAATCTGATTGTAAACCAACTGACTGGCTCTTTGCCCGCTACATTTTCAAACCTGACAGAACTCCAAGATCTCACTATCTATCGAAATGAGTTATCTGGCCCTTTTCCGGAGGTCGTTTTTACGCTCAGTAAGCTGGTTCACCTGGATTTGGCTTCCAATAATTATTCTGGTCCATTGCCGCCCGCTCTGGAACAAATGTCACAGCTCGAATACCTGGGCCTGGACCGCAATGCTTTTTCGGGTTCTATGATTTACATGGGCAATTTTGTAAACATGACCGAAGCCCACTTTGATTTCAATCAGCTCACGGGAAATCTTCAGGAGTTTATGGGCTACCTCCCCCAGATGTATTATTTGTCCATGTCGGGCAATCAGTTCCGGGGCTGTCTGAGTGAATTCTATTTCAATCCGGATCGCCTTACTTATCTGTATTTCAGCTATTGCGGACTACGTTGTATTGGTGATTTTTCAGATCACAATCTCAGCCGGCTGCATGTTGATGGAAATGCACTCACGTTTGATGATCTGGAGCCTAATTTTGGTATAGGTCTTATTCTCTACAATCCTCAGGATTCTACCCTGTCATTTATAGACACACTACTGGAGGTTGGTCAATCATTCAGCATGGAAGCCGGCTCCGGTGGTGTGTTTACACAATATCAATGGTATTTTAATGGTGCAGAACTGGATGGTGCTACAGAAGAGATGTTGACGATAGACGATTTTGATGCGAGTAAAGCCGGCGCGTATTATAGTGTTATGACTAATACCCAGTTTCCGAATCTACAACTGGTGCGTCGTCATGTCTTGTTGCGACTTGACGGAGCCAGTCATGTGGGTACGGATCCGACCTCATCTTTGCGGGTTTATCCCAACCCGGTTTCAGCGTATTTACATATTGAATGTCCGGGCTACAGTGGCCGGGTTGATGTTGTGGATCAATTGGGACGTGTTGTGTTTGGGGATACGTTTCATGATCAGCACTTGATAGACGTTCGAGAGTGGCACACTGGAGTGTATTATGTTCGTATGAAAAACACCTACTCCGCGGTCATGATCCACCAGAATCAGTAGGGTGATGATTTCTCATGTGAAGTAGGGCTGATTTAGAAAACAGGAAATATGCTTTTTATAATAAATCTCCCGTCAGTGTCCTATTTCACATAGTCGCCAGCAAGTCCCGAATCATCATTTCTGTTTTCTCCCGTCCCGGACGAGGTGCACGAGCTGTTACAATTCGTCCTTCCGCGTCGATCAACATATACGTAGGTGCAAAGGAAATTTTATACGGACGGATCTGGGGATTGCCCATCTGCCCTTCCGCCAAAAGATGAATGCCAGGATATACCTGCCGGGGCAGAAAAGATGCATAGCTGATTCCTTTCTGACCTGTGATAAATTCACGCCATCGGGTGACCTGTTCTTCACCGGACTCTAATCCTATAAATACAAACTCCACCGGATCATCTTTAAATTTTTCATGCAGCACCAGACTGTTGGGCAGCTCTTGCAAACATGGATAGCACCAGGTACCCCAAAAATCTATATACAGCACTTTGCCACGGAGATCCGATAACCGGATGGTGTCACCCTGAATATCCGGCAGCGCGATATCAGGTGCAGGTGCACCAGGCTTTAATTGGTCATACCCTGATTTGATCGCCAAAAACTTCTTGAGAACCAGCGGATCAGTTCCATCTTGAGTTAAAAACGTTTTCAGACTGTCCGTAATCTCAAAGAAATCATCGTGTTCAAGAGCATGTCCAAAATTTTGTCCCATACTCAGTATCGCCATATCCCTGGCGCGACCTGTAAATTCTTTCCGGATAATCTCAAAACGGTGACTTAAATCCTTGCTAAACCGTGTTGAATCCGGCAAATCACCATATACATATTCAATTCTGTTTTCAATATAGGCCCCGAGAAATCTTTGATATTCATACATATATGAGGATGGTACATACGTCAGGTCGATATCCCGCATAAAGGCATAAAAGGTCGTATCCGGGATCAGGTATATAAACGTATCCTGTGTATAGTAATAGTGATAGTACAGATACCTGAAATAATTTTCATAATTGGAATACCGGCGCTCGTCTTCTACATGTCGTCGAATTTGTTGCCATTCCGGTGTGTCGCCAAATACCGACCGGATCAGTGATTTCTCCCAGTCCAATCGCCTCTGCTGGAGTTGCGTAAATGTATCTATCGGCAACTCATATTCATCTTCGTAAGCATCACCGTATAGGGGTTCCTGCCGGTACAGGCTGTCACGCTGTGTATAGTACGCATAGGCTCCTGCATGGGCACCGCCATACCGGAAGACCATTCTGTTTTCCTTTCGTGCACCGATCACATCCAGACTGTCTCCGGGTGCAAGCCAGAGACTGACGGTCACGGGATATCCGCGGTCATCACACAACTGATAAAAGTCAGGCTCCTTTGCTTCAAAGGCAAAACGAAAACTGCCATCCTCCTCCAGATGAGCCGTATCCAGGGTGGGAAGCCAGTCCCGAAAGCCATACCGTTCAGAATCCTTGCACAATACAAGAAACGGAGATGTCCCTTCTTCCATTCGACCGGTGATGATGGTCATCGGTTGCGGCTTCCCACAGGAAAGCAGAATGCCCCAAAATAAAATCACAACCATCGAAATACCAGGAATCGGTTTCATTGATTTTGATGAGTGCGTGAAAAATCAAATGCCTCCGCCTTGCGGCTGGTCTCAAATATAAAAAATTTGTTAGGAAATTTTTTTGTGGGGGTGCATACATTTGACACGCCATACATGGCGCACCCATCAATCAGACTCTACATACGGGGCACATATCTCCTCTTTACCCTTTACCGTTCACCTTTTACCTTTTTTAATTTGCTTTTACTAAGGTAAGTATCCTGTTGCCCAGTATGACGCCACCGGAATCTACATACCAACGGATATCAATCGCTCGATTACCTGTTCACCGATCCCATCACGTTCCGGTATCTCCAATACCCCAGCAAACTCACCACCAAAAAAAACGCGGCGGTATAATATACCGACGGTGGAATAGGTACAGGATCACCCGCCGCATAGGAGTGTAATCCAGACAAGTAATAATTAACGCCAAAGTAGGTCATCATGACCGAGGCAAAACCGAACAGCGATGATACATTGAAGGCATATGGACCCCGTAAGCCGGGGATAAAGCGCATGTGCAGGATAAACGCATAGACCAACAGCGTCACCAACGCCCAGGTCTCCTTGGCATCCCATCCCCAGTAGCGTCCCCACGATTCATTGGCCCATATACCTCCGAGATACGTGCCGATACTGATCATAAATAAACCTCCGATAAGTGTCATCTCGCTGATCATCGTCATCTCTTTGATTGTGCGGGACAGACGCGGCTCGTTAGACCGTGTCATGAATATCATCAGCACCAGGTTGAGCAGGCCGACAATCGCACCCAGCATGAGGAAGCCATAACTACCGGCTTCGAGCGATACGTGTATGGTCAGCCAATAGGATTTAAGGACTGGTACCAATGGTGTGATCTCAGGGTCCAGCCAGCTCAGCCCGGCCACCATCAGAATCGTTGAGGCCAGAATGGCCGTGGCCGTCATCCCGCCCAGGGATTTTCGCGCAAAGATCAGCCCGGCCAGTACGGTAGTAAATCCTATATATATCATTGACTCATACCCGTTGCTCCACGGAGCACGTCCCGACACATACCATCGTATAGCCAGTCCTGCGGTGTGGGCCAAAAATGCCGCCGTCATCAATCCAAATGCGATCCGCACCGGCCACTTCATCTCCGTCCCGGGGCGGAAAACTTTGGAGAAAAAGAAAATAAGAAACACCAACCCCAGCAATCCATAGACTTTGGTCAGCCGCGAAAAGACGTTCATCTTGTTGAGCAATATCTCCATGTTGACCCGCGAATCTGATATCACGATAGCACCTCCTTTCGTTTGCTGATATTGATGAAGCTCTTCTGCCTGTTCGTTAGCAGCGGACCAGTTTTGAGAGGCCATGCCCTCCTGCACGGCTTTAATGTACGCGGGAAAAAACTGCTGCACAAAAGCCGGTACCTGTCCCTGGTAATTTCTTTTGACAATATCTGCTGGCGTCAGCCAGAGGTTTTCGGGGTGATCCTCGACCGGGTAGATCCTCGACATACTGCCTGTAAAAATCATATTACAGATATTAACCCGCTCGTCGATCTTCATGATCTCCTTGTCAAAAGCACTCCGGTCTATCGGCTGCAAGCTATAGGCACGTCTTACCTGATCTCGTAGTATGTACTGCCCGCCCGCCGTAAAGAAATCGTTGAATGTCGCCAATGTTCCCTTTGCCGGAATAAGGGCGCGGATCTCTTTCTCGTCACTGATCTTGATGAGGGGTTGTCGGGTCCATTCCTCCGGGTACAGTGTCATACCGAGAAAGATCTGATCCGGGTTGAGCCCCAGCAGTGTTTCTTTTCTGGAAATTTTACGCAGCACTTCGCTGGACATGGTGTTCACCGGTTTCATCCTGCCGCGATGATCCTGTACCAGCAACCGGCCAAATGTGGCTGCATGTTCTTTGGGAATAACATGCACATGTACCTCTTCGATGTTGTTGGCCATAGTTTTTCCCGGAGTTAGGCAGATCGCCAGCAATAACATCCCTGCCAGTGTACCTGATTTTTCGGTTCGTCCCATCTCTTTGAGCTGGCGCGATAATTCACTGAAGCGGCTCTTTTTGTCAAACAGCGTCAACACCATACCGAGCGTGAGTAAAAAATAACCGATATAAGATATCCAGGTGCCCCAGAAGTCATGATTGACACTCAGCACTGTACCGAGTTCATCCTGATCAAACGAAGATTGGAAGAAACGATACCCGTCGTAGTCCAGGATGTTGTTCATATAGATTCGCGAATCTCGACGCAGATTATTTCGTGGATCGATCAGCGTCACTTCACTCGCATAGGACGACGCACTATTCGTGCCCGGATACCGGTCCAGAATAAAATCGCGCAGCCCTATGGAAAAAGGAAGGTGTATCCGTCTGGCACCATACGCGACAGCCAGTGTGGTGTTGCCTCCGCTGACCCGCTGCGGCTCTCCTTCCATGCCCTTGTTGCCATAGACATAGAGCGTAGACGGCTGACCATTGATCGCGATGTGAAGTTGCAGCGCTGCGATGCTCTCATTTTTCATCTTGGGGCCGGTGGATTTCATCATCATTTCGGCTGACGGATTGAAATCACCCACCACAAAATTGATCTTGTCGTTCGAATAGAGCGATCGTACCATCAGCGGACTGAAATCGCCGGGATACACTGTATCCTTTTGCTGGGTCGCCATGATCATCTGGCTCAATACCTCAGGTGTTGAAAAAACCAATGAATCATTCCGATAATAAATATTGATCGCCTGCGGTTGCTCCGGCAGTCCGAAGTTGAACCAGGTACCGCGAAAGTTTTTGAGTTCCTGATACTTCAGGTAGTACTCCTCCCTGCCACTATTGCCGGCAATAACCAGTTTCAGGACGGGTTTTCCTCCTGCTACGGTTTCCAATGTATATTCCGGATTAGGAATAAACCCTCCCAACTCCACATCTATCATATCCTGACCGATCTGATAGGTTTCCTTAAAGTGGTTACGGCCCAGAGAAGCAAACAACACCGGTTCGGCAAACCTGTAGGTCTTTCCACTTTGCTGCGCTTCAAACACGAGATACGTATCTGATGAAATAATACTGTTAGCGCTGCTCTCCTCCCGGATATGCATGATGCCTTCATACCCAAAGTAACGTGTGACGCCAGCACCCAACAGAATAATAATGATCGATGCATGAAACAGGAGGATGGACCATTTGCGCTGTCGGATCATGTTGAACCGAAAGATGTTGATGATGATCGTGATGCCAAAAAGAAAAAGGAGCAACTCAAACCAGCGCGCCTGAAAGACGACCTTCTGGGCTGCACTGGTTCCATAATCGTTTTCAATGAAGGTGGCGATTCCAATCGCAAGGGCAAAGAGGATCATGTACAGACCCGCAATGCTGGTGTTAAAAAAACGATCTATGATTTTCTTCATAAAGATGAATCCGTCTGTGTGCCTGTTGAAAAAAACTGAAAGATACCGGGTGGCGATGATCGGCTATTGCAGCAGCCTGGCTTCTTCCATGATGATATCATACTTGTAGCCAGCACCAAAATCCTTATTCAATGTTATACGCCCTTCAAACGCTACTATAGCATTGAGGGGCACCATGTCTGTCGTCGTGACCGTGAGATCTGCTGTATTGTCTTCCGTCGAACCATCCTGCAGATGAATCCAGTTGCGGTTCATGATCATGTTGTTGAGCTTCACACAGCGGCCTCGTATACGTACCGTCTTTCCGTCATACTGTGCGGGGTTTTTAAACAACTCCGCGATCGTGATACCTCCGGGTGGAGGTGTAATCGATGATGTTTCATCCCCGGCAATGGTTTGACCCGCCTGAGTATGTGGATGGCCTGACGGTAATCCGGCCATACCTGGATCCCGGCTGACATCCGAAACGAGATACAATGTCTCAAAGACCCGGTCGTGCTCCACGCTTTTGAAGTTGGTCTTTTTCAATCCGCCGCGGTAATAATAGGTGACGCCGGTTTCCACGTCTTTGCGCGGAACGGCGATCCAGAATTTTTGATCTTCTTCCGTAACATACAAATACGTATACCGCGAAGTATGCAGCACTTCTTCCGCAACCACTTTGTGGAGGAGATTGGCCGACGGATCCGACAGATCCGGTTGTGCTGTGACAGGGCTGTCTATGGCTTCTATGACTTTGGGGCCTTGTTGACAGGCCGCCAGGAAAAGAAGGATAAAAAAGGAAGTGAGTCGTGCTTTCATGTTTTTTGTATAGATGCAAATGGTTGGATTAAGATACGCCTTGTTGGCTGCAACACCAAACCGTGTTAATACGCTCAAAATCGTCGGATTAAATTGGCATACAGCCGTTGGTTGAGCTGATTCTTATACAATTCACCTTCATAATTACAGGCCATTGATAGTTTTTTAGTCACGCGCCAGGAAAGTTGCACACCGGCAATGGATTGCTGGATCGGTACTTCCACGTTTCGGTATTGGTATTCGACCTTCCGGTATTGTAACTCCCCGTACACTTTGCCTTTGATCAGATCTCTGGAGATCCTGATGCCATAGATGAAACCATCCAGATATGGCGTTTGGAGGAGCGTAGCTGACAGGGTTGCCCCGATTTGAAGTTTTGGAATTCTTGAGATGGTCAGATAGGTGTTGAGGTTTTTTGACGGGAAGAGATTATTCTTTTGAAAACGATACCCCGCATTGGAGCCCAGCGTGATTCGTTTAAGGGGTCTGTAATTAAAGCTGAACCGTAAGCCCTGACGCGTTTCGTCTTCGAGCAACTGATCGATAAAATGACGATACGTCTCATAGTAGATGATGTTTTTTCGGGCATCATAGGACCCGAAAAGCGAAAGTTTGTCTGAAACTCTGTACCGCAATGAGAAATAGGCACTGGAAAGGTTAATTGTGTTTTTGGGTAAAAGATTTTCAAGGGTATACAAGTCAAACTCGAAAGAGGTAAAAATATGGATCCGTCGTATCGCGGAATTGAAGTGCTGTATATAGGCAAAGCGCCGGTCGGTCATCTGGCCATTTCGCTGTTCTGCAAATGCCATTGTCGTCTGCATACTTCCCTGCTTTCCTTCTGTGGTATACCCGGCATAGGCACCATACTGAACCAGATTAAAATTAAATCCATAATCCGTATGATCCGGTCGCGACCCTGCAAACGCACCGGTCAGGAAACGGTTCCATTTTTTTTCAGCCTGCACACCATCAATGGCCCCGATATTGGAGATGTTGGGATTTATTTTTCTACCGATCCAAATTCGTGTTGCTTCATTTGCATCATACCGCAACGCCAGATTGAAGATTTTAAAGGTGCGTTTAAAATGGTCCTGCACTTCCTGCCACTGATAGATCGTATGCCGGAAGGCCATATAGCTCTCGACCGAAAACGCACTATTGCCTATACGCTCAACATTGAGTGTCATGGTATACCTCAGGCGCTGACGGTTTTGAGCCTGCTGACCAGACATGGTTGAATAGGACGCTGCCGTGATCCGACCTTTGATCCTGCCCTTCGGCAGCTCCCCACGGGGTTTTGTTACTTTTTCTTTGACCGGTACTTCGTCCGGAATTTCTTCTTCCGTCGAAATCTCCCGATGCAGATCCTCTGCCGTCTCTTCAGGCTCTGCTAAAATTGTTCTCCGTTTCAGAGCCAGGATCTTCATGCCCTTTTCAAATACCTGATCCGGTAATGGTATCCCAACACACGATGTCGAAGAAAGGTATTTGACGATCAGCGCCGATTCCGCCAATCCCATCTCACTGAGCCTGTAGAGTGTGTCACCCTCTGTTATATCTCTTGTTGTCGGAAATCGGACATACACATTCTGTGAGCTCATATAGGAGACTTCGCCGGCCAGAGTGTCCACCTTCGTTTGACCCATCACGACCTGGCTCACACAAAGTGCCAACCCTAAAAGTAAATGCTGCCTCGTTCCGCTCTTTCTCATAGGCTCAATCCTCTCCGTCCGGGTGACAAGCCAGGCAGGCATTGCTGTTGTACTGATATCCTGTCACCTCCTCATGTTCTTCGTTGGTTTCGTTTAGGGTGTGACAGGTCAGGCAGGTAAATATGCTGTAGTTGTTTGGATTGGAGTGACAATCGCTGCATTGATTCCATTCATCTTCATGCTTGCCATCATAGATGGGAAAATAAAGTGCATCGTGGTCCCAGTTGGCCGGAATCCAGGCATTCTGGTTGTGACAGGCCGCACAGTCCGTCGGAAACTGAGCCGCCATATGATTGGGATTGTTGGTCTGATTATATTCGGCCTGGTGACATCCATAACACGTATTAGGTGTATTGTTGTAGTTACCATTGTGGCATGTCACACACTGATTGGCAATAGCGGCGTGAGCCCCGAGTAACGGATAGTAATCGTTGTGGTTTGGGAACAACGCTGGATTCCAGTTCGGATCCGTTGTATGACACGTAACGCAATTGGTCGACAAGCCTAATGAAAGGTGACTCGGGTTGGTCGATTGATTATAATTCGGCAGGTGACAGGCATCACATTCGGTCGGCGTACCCTGATAGCCTGTAGAATGACACTCCACACAGCTCACCGAAATGTGTGCCCCCGTGAGAGGAAAACCGGAGTTGTTATGATCAAATGCACCATCACTGTTACCAGTAGGATGGCAGGCCAGACAAGCGGAGTTTTCATAAATATATCCATTGACTCCTGCATGCACCTGATTGGTTTGCGGATTCGTATGACAGATGACGCAACTGTAGATTGCAAAATTGCCGGGGTTGGTATGGCATTCGTTGCATTGATCCCAGACACCCGCATGTGCTCCGCTGTAAATTGGAAAATACGCGTTGTCGTGCTCCGCATATTCCGCAGGTGACCATGCCGATTCCGTATGGCAAGAGGCGCAATTTGTTGAAAAGTTGAGGGCGGTGTGTGACGGGTTTTGTGTTTGATTGTAATCATCAAGGTGGCATCCGACACAGGTATTAGGTGTATTGTTGTAATCCCCGTTGTGGCAGGTGATGCACTGGTCCGCAATGAGGGCATGTGCTCCGACCAACGGATAATATTCATTGTGGATACCAAAGGATGCCGGATTCCAATCCGGGGCCGTCGTATGACAAGATGCACAATCTGTCGTTAGATTGAGCATCACGTGATTCGGATTGGTGGATTGGTTAAAATCCATCTGGTGACAAGCGTTGCAGGCTGTAGGTGTACCACTAAAACCGCTGCTGTGGCAGTCCAGACAATCGACCATCTGATGAGCTCCTGTCAGTGGAAAATTGGTGTTGTTGTGGTCAAACGACATATCTCCGCTTCCCGTTGGATGACAGGCGAGACAAAGCGGACTCTGGTAGGCATAGCCACTGACCCCGGTGTGCTCATTGTCAGTTTCCGGATTGGTGTGGCAGGTGATACAGGTAAACACACTGAAGTTATTGGGATCGGTATGACATTCGTTGCAATGGCTCCAGACGCCCTGATGGTCTCCACTGTAGATCGGGAAATATTGCCCGTCGTGATCAAACATAGAAGGCTGCCAGGCACTTTCGTTATGGCAGGATGCGCAATCCGTCCCAAAGCCCAGCACTATGTGTGGTGGATCTGTAGTCTGAGTATACTCGTCCTGATGACATCCGGCACACGTGTTGGGGGTATTGTTGTAATCACCGGTATGACATGCCGCACAATCGTTGGCGATCAACGCGTGAGCACCTTGCAACACATAATAATCATCATGGTTGGCCATGGTGGCCGGCATCCATGCGCTCTCTGTATGACACAGCGCGCAGTCGTTCGGAAACATAAGAGCGGTATGCGGCGGATTGATGGTCGTATTGTAGTCATCTTGATGACACCCCGCGCAGGTGTTGGGTGTGTTGTTGTAATCCCCATGATGACACGTCGCACATTGATTTGCGAACAATGCATGTGCACCCTGAAGGACATAGTATTGATTGTGAATATCAAACGTCGCCGGACTCCAGCCGGGTTCGGTCATGTGGCAGGATGCACAATCCATCGGAATGCCCAATGAGACGTGATTGGGATTTATCGCCTGGGTATAGTCCACCTGATGACATGCCTCACATGCCGTCGGTGTTCCCTGGAAACCCCCGGCATGACACTCGAGACAATTGACCATCGTATGTGCACCCGTCAGTGGAAACTGCGTCATGTTGTGGTCAAATCCAAAATCGCCTTCTCCGTTGGGATGACACGCCAGACAGGCTGTGCTGTTATAAATATAACCACTGACACCCGTATGTTCCTCATCAGTTTCCGGCGGAGTATGGCAGGTGGTGCAGGTGTAGATACCAAAGTTCCCTGGTGTCATGTGACAATCCATGCATTGACTCCATGTACCCTGGTGTGCGCCGCTGTAAATCGGAAAGTGTTGCACATCGTGATCAAACGTAGAGGGTTCCCATGCTGACTCTGTATGACACATAGCGCAGTCCGTGGAAAATTGCAGCGAGACATGTGGTGGATCGACAGTCTGGTTGAAATCATCCTGATGGCAGCCCGCACAGGTGCTGGGGGTGTTGGTATATTCCCCGTTGTGACAGGTGGCGCACTGGGTGGCAACATGTGCTCCGGCCAAAAAATAGTATTCATTGTGCACATCAAATGTTGCGGGGCTCCAGCCCGGATCCGTCGTATGACATGATGCACAATCCATGGACAAGCCTAAAGCAGCATGACCCGGATTGATCGACTGCTGATAGTCGGTGCTGTGACAAGCCTGACAGGCTGTTGGTGTCCCCTGAAATCCTCCTGCATGACACTCCAGACAGTTGACCGACAGATGCGCACCGGTCAGCGGAAAGTCCGTCATGTTATGATCAAACGCACCATCTGCTTCTCCATTCGGATGGCAAGCCAGACATGCCGGACTATTGTAAACATAACCCGCTACGCCGGCATGCGCTTCATCCGTTTCAGGATTGGCATGGCACGTGACACAGGTGAATACATTAAAATTGCCGGGCATGGTGTGACAGTCTATACAATCACTCCATTGCCCCCCATGAGATCCGCTGTAGATTGGAAAATACTGTCCATCATGATCAAATGTGGATGGCACCCAGGCACTTTCGGTGTGACACATATTGCATTCTGTAGAAAATTGCAATGCCGTATGCGATGGATTGGAGGTTTGTGTATAGTCCTGTAAATGACACCCTGCGCAGGTATTGGGCGTGTTGGTATACTCCCCGTTATGACACACTGCACATTGATTGGCTATGATCGCATGCGCACCGGACAGCACATAGTATTCATTATGCACATCAAAACTCGCAGGATTCCAATCCGGATCTGTCGTGTGACATGAGGCACAATCTGTAGATAACCCCAGCGAAGTATGATTGGGATTGACGGATTGGTTGAAGTCGGTTGTATGACAGGCAAAACAAGCTGTTGGTGTTCCGGTATACCCGGCCGCATGACAACTCAGACACTCCACCATAGTATGAGCGCCTGTCAATGGGAAGCTGGTATTGTTATGATCAAAGGCGCCCTCCGCTTCGCCATTGGGGTGGCAGGCCAGACAGGCACTATTGGTATATGTATAACCCAAAATGCCATCATGAGTCTCGTTCGTTTCCGGATTGAGATGACAGGTGATGCAGGTAAAAGTTGAAAAATTATTGGGGTCGGTATGACAGGTGGCACAAGCATCCCATGTGCCCTGATGGGCTCCGCTATAGATCGGAAAGTATTGCAGGTCGTGCTGCAAAAAATCAGCAGGGCTCCAACCGGGTTGGGTCGTATGGCATTCCACGCATGACGTCGTTATACCCGCAGCTATGTGATTGGGGTTGGTGGATGCTATATAGTCGGCTTCGTGACACGCCAGGCAATCGGGTGATGTTTTGGAATAATCCGGTCCGGTATGACAGCGCGCACAATCATCAATCGCATGGCCCAGTGTCAGTGGAAAGAAATCATGATTGTACGCCGTAGCTGTCCATTCCAATGCATCAAAGCGGTGGCAGTCTGTACAATTTGTGGAAAAGCCGGCTTTTATATGATCCGGATTTGTGGTGGTCGTAAATTCCTCTGCATGACATCCAAAACAATCCGTACTCATCGGCATAAAGCGCAACTCTGTCTCTGCGGTATGACAGTCTGCACAATGAGCAGCTTCATGAGCGCCCAGCAAGGGGAACGCAACCTGCCGATGCAATTCCGCAATGTTATTGACGAGCCAGGAACTGGGATCGTGGCAGCGGCCGCAATCCTGTCCGACCGTTTGCTGGTGGACATCCAGGTGACATGATGCACAGGATGTTTCGGCACGTTCAAATTCGAGAGAGATATGACATTGACGGCAATCGATGACCTGGTGCTGGCCTTCCAGTCCGAAACGGGTCGTCTGGTGGTCAAAGGATATAGAATCTGCCCTGACTTGCCAATTGTCTGAGGTATGACAGGCATTACAATTGATTTGAAGCGACGCCCCATGAGGAGATTGAGCAGATGCAACCGCACCGGCCAGAATGATGACCCCACACACAATCCTCATTATGCTTTTCATAGCATGCTCAACAAATTCCCTTTTTGCAGTCATTCTCCCACTAAGGCCATTACGCCTGCAGGATTTTGTAATGGTGTAAAAAGGTAAGCAATTCACAGCCGGTAAGGCTGCTTCTAATGGTGTGGTGATCAAATATACGTTTGGTCCGGATGTAGTGGTAATTGTTTTTTGCCGAACCGGCCACTTTTCCTCCCCAAAAAACCTGTTTGATGCTATGCCGGACGGGTCACCGGTGACAATCCACGCACTCAAAGCGCTCCAACCGGTACTGCACCACCATTTTTCCATCGACCAGCGCGGGTGGATGACATTTGTCACAGGCAACATTCAGGTGCGCTCCGGTAAGAGCAAACCTGGCGGTGGAATGATCAAAACGCCCGGGAATCCAGGCCAGGAAATCGTGACACTGCCGACAATCGGTGCCTCCTGATTCTTCAAACTGGGTCCCGTGGATATTGTCATGACAGGCCACACACTCCATCGCCAGGCCGGTAAACGGTATATTCTTTATGGTCCCAAAATCCGGCTCCGGAATATGGCATGACGTACAAGACACAACCTCATGACGTCCCTCCAGTACAAAAGAAGTAGCCGTGTGGTCAAACTTCACTTCCGACCAGGTGTCGGTGGTATGACATCCTGTACATGTTTTTTCGGGATCATATTTCCTACTGAGATTACCTTCATGGATATCGGTGTGACATCCGGTACACTGCTGTTCCTGTAGCCTGAAATTCCAGGTATCGTCCTGGAGATGGCAGGCAAAACAAGGTGTGGCCAGATGTGCTCCCGTCAGTGGAAAAGATCCTTCATTGTGCTGCTCAATCGTAAAGGTCGAACCCGAAAATCCGGCCACTGTATGACAATCCGTGCAATCCGACTGGTACACATCACGAATAAACTGCCCCCGGTGAAAATCCTGATGACAATCCATACACCGGTTGTGCACCAACGGTTCCGTCATTTTGGACGTATGACATTTCCGGCAATCCACATTTCTGTGTTTTCCCTCCAACGCATACCCCGTCAGTATATGATCAAAACGATCAGGGTGAAGTAGGGTGCTGAATGATTCCTCGGTATGACAGGATCTGCAATCGGACCCAAATTTTGTCTCATGCACATCCTGATGACAGAGGTTACAGTTTTTGAAATCTTTGCCTTTGTAATCTTTAAATATCTGTGCCGGCTGTACGGATGCACCCATTTGATGACACGAAGCGCAATTCATCCGCTTATGTTTGCCGACAAGCGGAAATGCGGTCAGATTATGATTGAAATTGCTTTTTCCGGCAAACTGACTGAACGATTCTTCGGTATGGCATTCCTTGCAGTTTGTACCAAAGCGCTTATTGTGCACATCCTGATGGCAACTGGCACAGCTTGAAAACGGAATATCCGCAAAACGCTGAAACGGGACATTGTTCGTGACAGTCACTTCATGGCATTTGCGGCAATCTACCAGCACATGTTTTCCTTTAAGGAGGAAATCTGTTTGGTTGTGATCAAATCCCGGCGCAGGCGTAAACGATGCGGTCGAATGACAGGAGGCGCAGTTGGTAGAGAGTGTATTCTGATGCACATCTGTATGACAGGAGAAGCATTTGGTATTAAGGCCGAGATATGTCCGGTCTTTCTTCCGGATTTCGGCGGATTCGATATTCTCCTTCTTGTGACACGCCACACACTCCTGCTTCTGATGTGCTCCGGTCAGTGGATACCCCGTCAATTGGTGATCAAAACGATTGGCATCAAAACGGATAATTTCAAAATTGCGGCCATGATGTTCGCTATGACAGGCAAAGCAATCTTTACCCGATACATCCTTTGAGGCGTGATATCCCTTCCGCTGATCGACACGTGACTTGATGTCCTTGTGGCACTCCAGGCATTTATCGTTGGACACCTTATCGCCGAGCACATGACATTTGGTACAGTTGAGGATGCCCTCGAGATGGGCATGAGCTTTGGTGAGATCACCCGGGGAAATCTGCGCTGCTCCATCCCGAATATGAATCAGCAGAAACAAGATCACACAGGTGGTCTGTAACAGGGCGGTATATCTATTTGTAATTCTCATTTCCCCTCAGCGTCTCTTTTCATGTTTGAGAATCGCGTGCCCAAATCGCCGTGTTATCTCTATGCCTGCTTTTTGTAGAAACTGTGTGGGCAGTTCTCCACCGGCAAAGATATAGACCAGGTCATTGGGGATCGTCAGTATCTCATCTCCCGGCAGGGACAGTGAAATATGATCTTCCCCTATCACCATGACATTGGAGTTAAAACGTACATCGATTTTATCCTGAGCGATCGCGTCGTTGATCTTTTGGCTGTTACCCGGTTTTATACGCTGAAACGTTTCACCCCTGTAAGAAAGGATCACATTGTTTTGCCCTGCAAGCGCCAGGGCAGCTTCAATAGCTGAGTCGCCACCACCCACGACAAGGATATTTTTTTGGTGTATGATCTCCGGCTCCAGAAGGCGGTAGGCCACTTTCTCCAGATTTTCTCCCGGGACATTGAGCTTTCGGGGAGTGCCGCGTCGACCGATCGCCAACAGGACAGATCTGGTCAGAAATTCTTCGCCGCTACCGATCAGCACTTTAAAGTGTTCGCCAGATTTGGAAATCGATTCGACACGGGCGTTTTCGCGGATCTGGATCTGGTTCGTTGACAAGACGCCCTCCCAAAGCTCCAGAAGCTCGGATTTCTTTGTTTCTGTGAGTTTGACTTTTCCATACAACGGAAGATTCATGGGTGATGTCATGACGACCTTGGAGCGAGGAAAAGAATAGACTGTTCCTCCCAATGTGTCCTGCTCCAATGTGATGGCCTTGAGCCCCTGCTTTCTGGCTTGCAGGGTGGCAGAAATCCCGGCCGGACCGGCACCGATGATCACGAGATCATACTCGGCCTCCCTGCTTTTGGAGATGGCTCTGGCTATATTTTCAACCGCTTGTCTTCCTTGTTCCACACTGTTTTTGATCAGGCCCATCCCTCCCAGCTCGCCGGCAATGTAGATGCCCGGTACATTGGTCTCAAAATCCTGCTTGACATGCGGGAGGTCTACGCCTCGCTTTTCCGTCCCGATCACGAGCGAAATGGCTTCGACCGGACAGGCGTGAAAACAAGCGCCATGGCCGACACACCTTGACGCATTGATAAGGGTAGCCTTACCGTTGCGGATTCCGAGAATCTCCTTTTCCGGACAGGCTTCGATACAGGCACCACTCTGGATACAAGTATTGACATCGATTTCCGGGTGCAACGATACGGGTTCATGCAGGCCTTCTTCTTTAGCCTTTTCTATCTTTTCTTCCGTTTTCCTGGATTTACGATTGAGGTGCCGGATATAGAGCCACAAGGTGAACCCGATAAGAAGGGCCACAATAGTGTAAATAATGACTTGTTCGATCAGGACGTCCATCATTTAAAAAATCCAACGGTATCCAAACACAAGCGTAATGGCCACATGGATGACCATAATCACGAGCATGATCAATGCAAATGGAAGATGCGCGACATGCCAGTATCGGAACAGCTTCTGCATGGTCTGCAATCGGCTGATCCTGGCGTTGAGTTTGATTTCATGACGGACGAGTTTCATCACACTGCGCTTTTCCTTGCCGGTCAATCTGGTCTGCGCCAGCATACCTCGGGTCTCTTTTTCTATTTCACGACTGAAGACTATGTGTTGCCAAAAACGGTTTAGGATTGATCCTGCTTTAGGATCGTACTGCTTCTGTGTGACCCGTATCAATGGCGTATAGATGGCGTCATCCAGGTTATATTTCTGCTTCAGTTGCTGGCTCATGCTATCCTTCATGTCCCGTATTTCCGTCAGACTCAATTCCCGACCCTGTATCGTTCGGGGAATCTGGATATATATAAAACGGCCGATAATACCGCTTAAAACTACGGCGACCATGCTCCAGAAACTCACTGAAACTATACCACCGAACTTAAAAGCTGTATGAAAGAGGATCATCAGCGGACCAACCGAGCACAGGAAGATGTGAAATTCAAGCCAGTACTTGAGCGCTCCGACACGAGGCAGGAATTTTTTCTTTTTCCGTCCGATATAAGAAAAGACACCGATCAGAATGAGGAGTGTGCCGACGATCCCGAGACCATGCCCTATGGGGCCACTTGGCTTGAGCATCGTATGATCATCATGGAAAGGTCGCTCACCGATGTTTGTACTGTAATACGACGAACCCAGCCAAACCAGGATGATCAGTGTGGCTAGCCACAGGGTAATAAACACCCCGATATAGATCCTGTGTGCCAGCTCCGACATAGTGCAGGTCTAAGTTACACGGAAAATTTCAGCCACATACGCATTCAAAGATTGGCTACGAAATGATGTAGCCAAAGTGCAAAGAGCTGAGCCGGAAAAGAAGACAGACCAGATGACCTATTTAATCACCGACCCTTTGACAATTTCGTCCTCCATCCGAAGATCGAGTGCGCCATCTTTAGTGATATGATTTAATAGATTGAGGATATTGTTGCCATACATCTGGCTGGCATCCTCGGGCATTTCGCATTCGAGAGATGAATTTCCAATGATGGTCACGCCGTTCACCCGGATGGTCTGATCGTTTTGGGTGAGGGCACAGTTGCCACCAGTCGATGCCGCGAGATCGACGATCACGGAGCCGTGTCGCATGCGCTGGATGGTATCGGCTTCGATGAGTACCGGTGCTTTACGTCCACGGACCTGGGCGGTGCAGATGATCACATCGGCTTTGGATGCGCGGGCCTGAACCTCCGCCCGTTGTCGGGCCAGAAACTCTTCGGATTGCTGGACCGCATAACCACCTGCGCCTTTGTCGTCTTTGGCGCCTTCTACTTCGACAAATTTGGCACCGAGACTTTGTACTTCTTCTTTTGCCGCGGATCGTACATCAAACGCTTCCACGACTGCACCCAGTTTGCGGGAAGTCGCTATAGCTTGTAGCCCGGCTACACCGGCACCGATGATCAGGACTTTGGCCGGACGGATACTTCCTGCCGAAGTGATCATCATGGGGAAATATCGGGGCAGGTGTTGCGCTGCTGTAAGTACCGCTTTATATCCGGCTATAGAAGCCATCGAGGATAATACGTCCATCGCCTGTGCGAGCGTCGTGCGTGGGATCATGTCCATACTCAGTGCACGAAAAGGATACTGCGCGAGTTTGGCGTTGATGGATTCATCCACATAAGGTCTAAACTGTGAAATCAGGAGTGCACCGCCATGGATGGATGACAGATCGCTGTCTGCCGGAGGAAAAATGGAGACAATGACATCAGCCTGAGCTAAAATTGACGCTCTGTCTTTGACCTGCGCCAGGCCTTCATACATACTATCCTTAAAGCCGGCTTCCGCTCCTGCGCCAGCTTCAATCCACCAGGTGGCGTCCTTTATTTTAGAGCGCTTGATGTTATCCGGTGTGATGGATACCCTCTTGTCTTTGCTTTCTTTTACAATGCCAATGTTCAGCAACATATTCCTCTGTTTGATTTTGGTGCCGAAAGATAGCAGTATTATTTTCTTTGCCGCGTTTGGCCCGCGATCGGTGTATCCTCCGAAATTGACCTACATTCACCTATCGAAAATATAACGCCATGACAGACATTGTAATTCTTATCCACGGCTTTGGCTTTGACCGCCGGATCTGGTCGCCGGTTGAACTTGCATTTGAGGGCCGGCATACCGTGATGCTTTCACTTCCTGGTTTTGGCGCCGAGACGGTGGATAGTGCCTATAGTATGGAGTCCCTGGCCCGCCAATACTGGGAAGATCCGGACCTGAATATGGCACCAGCTGTCCACCTGGTCGGCCACAGTATGGGTGGCTATGTATGTTTGGAAATGGCAGCTCAGTATCCTGATCGGGTCAAGAGTCTGACATTGATCCATAGCCATGTATTCGCAGATCCGGAGGAGAAGAAAACAGCCCGAACGGCAACAATGGAAGATATACGGATACGGGGACGTGAGCCTTTTGTACGAAAGATGATTTCCACGGTTTTTCCGGAAAATTTCCAGCCGCAAGAGATTGTAGATCTCTTGACCCTGCGGGCATTGTCATACAATGACGATGCGTGGTATTACGGGACACAGGCGATACGTGATCGTAAAGATCATGCTGAGACCCTCAGGAAACTTCATATTCCCGTCCTGATCATCATGGGTAAAAGTGACAGGGCAGTACCTGTTGCGTTGGCGTATGATCAGGCCCATCTGGCCGAGCGTACGGAGTTGCACATTTATGAAGGTGTTGGTCACATGTCAATGTATGAGCATACGACCCAGATGATCGCTGACCTCGTTCGGTTTTATAGGGGTATGGAGAAATGATCCATGCGCTGACACCGCTGACTGTTATGTTATATGGTGCCATTCTGTATTGGGGTATAGGTCGCCATTCGAATGACAAACCCCGTCATCTTCTGTTTTGCGTGGCCATGGGCATCGTTTCAGCAGGAGTGGCGCTGGCGCTGGAATATCTGTGGTATGTGATGACGCACACCTTGATTGACGCCCATCCGGGTTTTGTTTTTCTGGAAAGTTTTATCGGGATTGCGCTGATCGAGGAAGCGGCCAAGTGGGCCTGGCTGCCGTTATGGATCCGTCGCTGGCCTGTTTTTGACCGGTATACCGATGGGATCTTATATGCTTGTGGTATTGCGGCAGGTTTTAACCTGGTCGAAGGCACACTCTACGTCGTCACGGAAGGCATGATGTCTACGATGATGGTAAGGAGTTTTACAGCCATCCCTGCACATTTCCTTTTTGCTATTGTGATGGGATTCCTGTTTTCGCGTTATCGTTTTGAATCAAAACGCTTTCTGGGGTATTCGTTGTTCATCCCCGTGGTGCTGCACGGGATGTATGACTTCTTTATTTTTCAGTCCTATTCTGACCTGCTGATGGGCGGTGCTTTAATCGTAATGGCAGGTGTGTTGGGCCTGTCGGTCTGGTTGTGCCGGATGGCACTTAGAGCCGACAAGCAATTTACACCTGGTGATTTGCGAGAATAAAAAACACCACATCAGATGGATATGGACATCAGTCTTTGTTAGTATGTCGACTGTGATCCCGCATCGTTTTCTTTTCTATGTTTTGGGCCAAGGAGTGGGTCAGGTCAATGTTCATCTGGTTGGCCAGACATAAGAGTACCCAGAGTACATCGGTCATTTCATCGGCGATGGCGGCCTGCATATCGATATGCTGTTCGGAAGGCTTGGGGGTCTGATCCCCATACCGTCGTACCATCCAACGGGCCATTTCACCGACTTCTTCTGTGAGGATACCCAGATTGGTGAGTTCACTGAAGTATCCACCACCGTAAGATTGGATCCACGTATCTACTTTTTGTTGTGCTTCGTTCAGCGTCATTATGTTTTGTTTTTACTATCGAGTAGGATGGTGACGGGTCCATCATTGACCAGGGTGACTTTCATTTCCGCTCCAAATAGACCGGTAGCGACTTGGGTGTCGGTCTTTAGAGTCAGGTATTCTATAAAATAGTCATAGAGCGGTATGGCGTGTTCCGGCCGAGCAGCTTGAATAAAGGATGGACGGTTACCCTTTTTAGTGCTGGCATGCAGTGTAAACTGGCTGATCACCAGGATTCTGCCGCCGATTTCTTTGAAGGACAGATTCATTTTATCATCCTGATCCTGAAAGATCCGCATCTGACGGATCTTGTCCGCCAGCCATTCAGCGTCTTCCCGCTGGTCAATATGTTCTATACCTAACAGCACGAGCAGCCCGCGGTCAATTGCACCTGTAGGAATACCATTACTCACCACGCTGGCAGAACTCACCCGTTGTATGACGGCTCTCATGTATGAATGGAGGTTAGGATGAAATAATTATAAACATTATACTTTATTATAACATGTAAGAAAAGCATTTTAAGTGATCCGTAAAAAACATTTTTCAACATTTTGAAGGGATACCGTGTACGTTGAATGTGGATAAGATGACGATATCCAGTATATGTCCACAATCCGGATTATTTGATGACGTTTTATTCACTTGGCTCGTGCCCTTTATACACATATTTAAAAAATTATTATTAAACATTTTGAGATATTAACATTTTTCCACAATGTGGAACATATGATATATTAGTATTGATAATCAATTAATTAACATGTGGAGAAAGGTGTGAACTGGAGTGGAATAAAGAGAGGTTATTCTTTTCCAAACCTTATAATAAAATACTTTCCACCAACTAACACCCTTAATGATGATGATAGAATAGAATATATACTTTAAAATATCATCAATATCACAGCAAAGGTAATCCCGGACTTCTTGATCTATCTTTGGCACCTGGATGAGCGAAAACCTGAATCGGGATAAGAATTGGATTAAAACCTGGCTGTTGATAGGGGTGGTCATGGTGTTGGTGCAGATTGTTTTGGGAGGTGTCACTCGACTTACCGGATCAGGACTTAGCATTACCCGATGGGAGATCGTCACTGGTACGATACCACCGATGACAGCTGCTGCGTGGGATGAAGCATTTGCACTGTACAAGGCAACACCTCAATACGAGCTGATCAATGAGGGAATGAATCTCCCTCAGTTTAAGTTTATCTTCTTTTGGGAGTATGTGCATCGACTCTGGGCCAGAACCATGGGATTTGTCTTTATCATTCCGTTTCTGTTCTTTTGGTTTCGAGGTTCTTTACGGGGTAAATTATTGATTCGACTTGCAATTGTCGTAGTGTTGTCTGCCCTGGCAGCTTCATTTGGATGGGTGATGGTGACATCGGGGTTGATAGATAGGCCCTGGGTCAATGCTTATAAATTAACCATGCACCTGGCTTTGGGTATTGCAGTATTTATAGCTTTGTTTTATACCTGGCAGAAGGAGAAGGGAATACTGAAGGTAGAGGTGAGCAAGAGGTGGCATAGGCGTTTGGTAGTCCTTATTATTCTGGTGGTGATTCAAATTGCTTTAGGAGGTTTTGTATCCGGGATGCGAGCTTCGCTAGTGTATCCTACATGGCCTTTGATGCATGGTGCATACTTACCTGCTATTTTGTTGGATACGTCGCATTGGAATCTCAATACGTTTCTGATGTATGATAGTTCACCCTTTATGCCGGCGCTGGTCCAGTTTTTACATCGGAATATGGCGTATTTGATTGTATTGGTTTCAGTTTGGTTGGTGTATCGGTGGTGGCGTGAGCCATCAAAGAAATTCCATAGGATTGGCTTTTGGCTGCTTGGCATTATTGTTGTTCAGGTGGTGCTGGGTATCTTCACCCTGTTGTATAGCAAGGGTGCCATTCCGGTTTTTTTAGGAGCGGCTCATCAGGGTGTGGGTGTAATATTATTAACCTGGCTGGTTTATTTGAGCCTACGTATTAAAATATATTAATTTATTATAAATTATATATCATTAAATATCAGGTTTTTAAATATCTTATATGGACTATAGACCCATAGCGGAAGGCGGATTTAAGTATATCGAAACGGATGCCGGGAATGAAAAGACGCTCATGCTGCTGCATGGATTATTTGGCGCACTGAGCAATTTTGCTACCATTATTAATCAATTTAAGGGTAAGATGAATGTGGTAGTCCCGATGCTCCCGATCTTTGATATGCCACTTCGGAAGTTGTCTGTTATGGGTCTAGTCAGTCATGTTCAGGAATTTGTACAGTATAAAGGATACACAAGTCTCAACCTTGTAGGAAATAGCTTAGGGGGTCATGTGGCCATATTGTATAGTCTTTCTAAGCTTGAGTTGATTCGGTCCATTACACTTACAGGCAGTTCCGGGTTATTTGAAGCTCCATTGGGAAGTACATTTCCAAAGCGTGGTAATTATGAGTTTGTCAAGCAGAAAACGGAGAGTACCTTTTATGATCCCGGGGTAGCCACAAAAGACCTGGTGGATGAGGTGTATGATATTGTCAATGACCGAAACAAAGCCATTCGGGTGATCGCAATAGCCAAGTCAGCTCTGCGTCATAATGTGGGTGAAAAATTACATCAGATTAAATGTCCGGTTTTGTTAGTATGGGGAAAACAGGACACGATTACGCCCGCATTCGTTGGGGAGAAGTTTAAGGAATTACTTCCGGAAGCCCGGCTTCACATTCTGGACCAGTGTGGTCATGCGCCTATGATGGAGCACTCAGCTGAGTTTAATCGGCTTTTAGGTGGATTTCTTCAGGATATAGGGGAGGTCAAACCTTAAGGACTCTGGATAAGTTCCACGTGGAACACTATAGGAATTTCCGCTTTTCATCTTATTTACTTGTTTAGTGCAGCCAACGGCTTTGTTCCACGTGGAACATCCAAGGCCTAGGTATGGACTTGATCCGTCATCTTTTGAAAGGGAAAACTCGGGAGAACTGATGAACCTATAAATCTGGAATACGGACCTGATCTGCCAGCTTCTTTGGGGCGATATGACAATATGCCGCAGTCAATGCTTCTGTAAATAATCGTTTGTCTGCTTTTCTGAGGTTCACATAGGTCCACCCAAGCTTTTTTCCCCACTTGTTATCTAAAGGAAAAAAAGTTGATTTGTGCATGACAGAAAACACGTCCTGATCTATGACATACATTTTGATATAGGCCCGATGATGGGCAACATCATACGTAGCGAAAATTTTCTTGTTTACCCGAAAGTATATTATATCAAAGTGAAGTTCTTCGGTGACCTCCGGAAAGGACAGAGACTGTTGACGAAAAGTTTCGAGCGATATCATGCTGTTGGATTGTGAGATTAGAAACGAGCGTTACAGAATATAAAGTATTAAAAACGTGCTTGGGTTGACCAGATGCAAATATGGTCTATAGGGCTTTCAAAAAGGACAAATAAACACTACCCCGGGCAGATGCGACGTGGTCGAAGAGATACAAGAGGGTGCATTGAATCATAAGCCCCAGGGCAACTCCCCGAATGACGTCCTTTGGCCAAAACAAAAAAGCCAGTATCAATCCAGCTACAAACAGGGATACTTCGACGGTTTTCAGTAGAGAAAAGTTTTTCATCACCTTGATCATCCTGGGCATTTCTTCTGACGTCATTATGTGTGGTTCGATTTCATAGGTGTTCGTCACACGTATTTGATCACCCGGAGTCCGGATCAGAATGCTTATACAGATAACCAAAAGCACGGTGGCTAACGGAAGGAAAACATAACTCATCCCCCGGAGGACCGGCTTGTGGGTATACAGAAAATACACCGAAAGCAAGATGCAGAGTATGGCCAGAATCAAACCAGGGTGCACTGCAGGCGTTCGCCTTCAAAATATTTTTCAATAGGACTCATAAGGGTTTATAAAAAATGATCGCTAACACATCTACAGTGTCATTCCATAAAGCATTTAGGAGAAGCCACACCGAAGTGCCAGCCAAAATAAAAAAAGAAGTTAAAAACTTGCGCAACCATGTAATTGCGCTTATATTTGCAACCGATTAATTGCAAATATATCATACATGGAGACTCGCAGAGATGTATTTCAAGCCATTGCCGACCCTACCCGTCGCGCTATTATCCTGTTGCTTACCACCAGTGCGATGACACCCAATGCCATAGCTACGCACTTTGACAGCAGCCGGCAGGCCGTGTCGAAGCATCTGCATATCCTCTCTGAATGTGAGATCCTTCGACAACAGCAGCAGGGGCGGGAGATCTATTATCACCTCAACGCCGCCAAAATGAAAGACATAGAAAAGTGGCTGGAACAATTTAAGGCCTTAATGGCCAAACGCTTTGGTCAGCTCGATCAGGTATTACTTCAACTTAAATCCAAAAGAAAATGAAAAATGCCATTCTATTTGAATTCGTCGTGGATAAAGAGAACCACACGATCCGTGTGGACCGATCCTTTGATGCACCATTAGACCTCGTTTGGGCGGCCTGGACAGAAGCCGATATTTTGGATCTATGGTGGGCACCGAAGCCCTGGATCGCTCGCACTAAATCTATGGACTTCAAAGAAGGAGGTTACTGGCTTTATGCTATGGTCGGACCAGAGGGTGAGGAGCACTGGTGTAAAGCGGTCTATGGAAAGATTGTACCACATCAATCTTTTTCCGCTACGGACCAATTTTGTGATGCTGACGGTGTACCCAATCCATCACTGCCATCCAACCGTTGGGACAATACATTTTTCTCCAATGGAGAAACCTCGCAAGTGACGATTCAACTGTCCTTTGATTCGCTGGCAGATCTGGAAAAAATTCTGGAGATGGGCTTTCGGGAAGGCTTTACCATGGGGCTTGAAAATCTTGATCAATATATTGCTGCCCAATTTTATCTGCGCAAACAAAAGAAAACTTCAACCCGTGCCAGAGTTTCGACCTATCTCAATTTTCCGGGCACTACAGAAGAGGCCTTTCTGTTCTACCAGTCCATCTTCCGCACGGAGTTTGTAGGTGGTATTCAGCGGTTTGAAGATATCCCGCCAGATCCGACCCAACCGCCGGTATCGGAAGCGGTGCGGAAGATGGTCCTTCATGTAGAGTTGCCGATGATCGGCGGACATATCCTCATGGGTACTGATGCGCCAAAAGAAATGGGATTTACCGTCACCCCAGGCAACAATGTCCACATCAATCTGGAACCAGACAGTCGAGAAGAAACCGATCGTTTATTCAACGCACTGGCAGATGGTGGTCAGATCACGATGCCGCTGCAGGAGATGTTCTGGGGCGCATATTATGGTAGTGTGACAGATCGATATGGGGTGCAGTGGATGGTCAATTACCAATTGAGATAATTGTCCTTTATACAATCTGATTGATCAGGATGTGTGCTCCATCCTCGTGGTTGTGAGTGCAGGGATTTCAACGGTTTAGACTCAGTAAGCGTGACCTGTCGAACACACCAGGTTTATGATTTGACTTTACATCCCATACAACTCCGGGTGGGAATGTGGTATTCGATTTCCGGATACTGACTGCCAGTAGATTTTGAAACAGACCTTTTTCTAATTCCCTGACACCGTTGCCTCAGAATACATGTTGACTACCTCCCGTGTTGACGAGATTTACTATCCCCTATACGGCAGTAGGTAATTTTTCATTTTGGAAGAATATATCAGGAAGCAACAATGTGGCAATCGGCGGACATAGTGGCAGCGGCGCTACGAATGTGAGTTTCGGGCAGTGCACATTTGCACAGCACCTATTGCAATTGTGCTGATGATGACCATATATTAGTTTTCAGGTTCACCAGACCTTCGAAAACAAATGTCACATCTGTACAAAAACAAATATCGTATTGCGTCCACGCGATTACGGACCTGGGATTATGGTTGGAATGCCGCCTATTTTGTGACCATCTGTACGCGCAATCGAATCTGCCATTTTGGAAATGTTGTTGATGGCATCATGCAAATGTCCGAAATCGGCAAGATCGCCGAACGATGTTGGTTAGAAATCCCGGATCATTTTCCATTTGTCAAATTGGGAAACCATATCGTGATGCCAAACCATGTGCATGGGATTGTGATTATTGACCGGCAGGATGATCACCATGGTGGTGGGACGTGCGGGACAATTGTAGAGACGCAATATTTTGCGTCTCTACAATTGTCCCGTTTGGCGTCCCCGCCATCATGCCGTTTGGCGTCCCCGGAATCATCCCGCACGTCCCTGGAATCATCCCCAGATATCGACGACACCCCGAAAAACAAATTCGGACCCCAATCCCAAAACCTGGCCTCTATCATACGGGGATTCAAAATCGGGGTGACAATAAATGCTCGGTTGGTCCTTACGGATTTTCGTTGGCAATCACGATATTATGATCATATCATACGCGACGCAAAGGCGTATAAGGGTATATCAAAATACATTGCAAACAATCCGCGGAAATGGCGGAAAGATCAGTTTCATCAATAGTCCTTAGACGCGCAGCATACCGCGAAATCCGCGTGCACCATAATAGGATTGTGCCCCATTATGGTAGACAAATACATGATCGTAGCGCCGGTCACAAAACAGCGCACCACCGAGTTTTCGGATGGCTTCAGGTGTCTGCACCCAACTGGAGGTTTTGGTATCGAAAGATCCGAATTGTTGCAGGGACCGGTATTCATCTTCGGTTAGCAGGGTGATACCTATTGCATCGGCCATGTCCATGGCATTACCGTCCGGCTTGTGTTCTTTCCGATCGTTGAGCGCCTTACGGTCAAAGCACAAACTCCGCCGGCCAGAGGGACTTTCAGCAGCACAATCGCAGAAAATCAACTCTCCGGATTTTTTATCATATCCGATCACATCCGGTTCGCCGCCTGTCTGTTCCATTTCGTGCAGTGACCATAACTTAGCGGGATGGGAGAGCAGTCGGTTTTCCACAGCAGACCAGGTGAGGCCTTTGTGGCGGGTCATGTTTTTTTCAAAGCGGGTTTTGAGAATCTTGAGGAGTGATTCCTGCTGTTTGGAAGACAATGCTCTTTTTTGGGTCTTGCTCATAGTATGATTGGATTTGTCAATGCGATGTTTTTGCCTTCGGAGCGAAAGTACTATAAATGGGTTCTATTGGAACCTGACTCTTACACCAACATACATTTCCTGTCCCCGGGTGGGACCCCAGACAGAAGACGTATCAAAATAGGGCCCGAACGGATCCTGCCAACTCAAGATCGGCTGATGTTGCCGCACATCAAAAATGTTTTCACAACCGACGTAAAGGTCAAACGATTTGAAATTGTACGTAAACTGAGCGTTGATGACTGAGTAGGGATTAGAAAAGTCAGGTCGTTGAAATTCTTCTGGGTTTATTCGGGTATCGGGTAAGCGTTGCTGGCCGAACCAATGCACATTCATATCCAAATGAAACTGGTTTGTCAAAGGCTTGTAGCTAAAGGTTGCCAGCACTTTGTCCCTGGCATTGAAGGGCAATACCTGTTTGGTATCTCCAATTTCTCTGTACACATCCAAGAAGGTATACCCTGTTTTCCATTCAAATCGTTCGAAAAAATTCAAATATAATTCTGCCTGAAATCCATTGCTTATACTTGTTCCGGTAAAGTTTTGAAGGATGGCTTTGGTTGGATTCGAATCATAGTCCGGAAATATTTGATTTTCGAAGTTGGTTCGATAAAAATCAGCACTTAAATAACCAGACAGACGATTGTTTTTTGTATCAAATTTTTGTGTCAGGTTTATTCCAAAGTTCAGTGCCTTTTCGGGTTGTAAGGCTTCGGCAAATACGATATCTCTTGAACTGACCAGCAAACCTATGTTTTCACTGAAAACGTTTACGGTTCGCCATCCGGTACCGATATTGGCCCGGAGTATTGTTTTGGGTGTAATGTCGTATTTCACCAATGTTCGGGGTGTAAATTGAAAACCAAATTCGTTGTGATCGTCCCTGTCTTGTCCTGAAAAAACCTTACACATTTTGTGAGTAATCCTGTTTTTTCTTTACACCGGGCATTTTGTAGTCCGGATTTTACTTTACAATGATAATCAAATATTGGAAAGGATCAAATGGATCCTGCCAATTGTCCCTT
>JBGTGP010000002.1:0-41290 GCA_041746735.1 Saprospiraceae bacterium | reverse complement strand
TAACGTGAAGGGATGCTCGTAGGCAGGCCGACTCAGTATGAATCTGTCTCCTGGGCTCCTTTTTCCAAATTTACGTTTTCATTCTCCATGCAGATAGCCCTGCTTACGAGCATCCAATGTTAGCGGTTTTTCATAGGTTTGGATTTTCAACCTAGGGCATACTTTGCATATTTGTTAATAGTTCCATCGAGAACAAAAACAACCATAAATATTGCATTCTTGTCCAGAGAGACTTTTCAAGTCTACTTCATCGTCTACTCCTACTCCTAATAAAACCAAATATTGCTCCCACAAGGACTAATACAACAAGAAGGAGTATTATCAATTCGATTCCACCGGGCATTGATATTAAGTATATCATAAGGTTTACTTTTATTTTAAATGTAGTTATTGGTCAGTCATCAGTAATAATTCGTCTACTCTTTCAAATAGTTCCGCTAACGTTTCGGGGGTTTGCGATGGCGGGGATTTTTAGCACTAAACCCCATTCGGAGAACTGAACTTCCACCTTGCACAAATGTGTCTGCGAAGCACGGAACCCCCGCTATCGCAAACCCCATGTTAGCGGAATGTGGCTCTCTCTCGGTTAAGTCAGTCGTTTTATTTCTGCTGCGATTTGTCCGATTACTTCTTCGTTTTTTATTTTGTCGTCAATGCTAAATACTACGAAAACTTGTCCACCGAATTTTTTAGTGAAGTCGGAAAAACTTGCTTTCATTCTCTCTGTAGCAGAGTAGTTGCCAAAGTTTGCCTTTGCTGTTACAGGTTTGATTTGAATACCAAACGCTTTTCTACCAACCCAACCGAGATAATCAATGTCGCCTGCATGGTCAAGTTCGGGGTCGCTTTCTTCAAATTTTATAGTTGGAAATTCCTTTGCAAGATTATCTTCTATCACAGATTTTTCACGAATGAAACCGTCATAAGTCCTGTTGATTGTGAGATTGAAAATGTAATCAACACAATCTTGCAAAGTCAGTTGGTTAAACGCCTCTGTCCATTCGGGAATTACAATCTCCTTGATTTTTACATACAACCTTTCACCAAGTTCTTCCAAACTTTCTTTGGTGATTTTACTTCGTGTCTTACCGTCTGTGTTGGCATTTTCAAAATACCATTGTTCCCATTGCTCAAATGATTTTGGTTGGCACTCACGAATGAGAGCCATTACAGTTCCAACTTTATTTGGTCGTGATAGCTGATAAGTTTGGGTTGCGTAATTGAGAACTTTCTCTTTTTTGCCGAACTCCTTTGAAAAGCGTTTAGTTACTGGTTTGGGCATGTGCTTCGTGAAATAAGTTTTGAAATTTTTGTTTGTATTTGAAATCCATGTTGCTGTCAACTTGCACCAAACCACTTTTGATTAAGTGAGCATTGATGAAAGTTTTATTTTCCAAATAGAGATAGCAGAGTAAATTGTTTTCGCTGTCATGTTTTACTGCATCATATTTCAGGAAAACTCTTTTGCCTTTTGTTTTGTCCGTAAGAAATTTTGTTGCTTGACCGTTGATGATTGGGTCTTCCTTGATGCCGATTAGTTTTATCGTTAAGTCGTTGCTCAAACGAATTAACTCTGGACTGATAACTTCTTTAACGGTAAAGAGTTCTTCTCTTTGTGTTGAGCTGTCTTTGTCAATTTTAGAACCGAATTGTAATTTTTTTACATCAATTTTCTTGTCAAGCGTATGTGGGTCTTTGAAAATATAAGGCAGTTTTTTGATTTCAGTTTCAAAGTCAATTATGGTTTTTGGCTGTGTTACAAACTCATAAGTTGTTCCGTTCAAATCCTTTTGATGAACCTCTAATTTTTCTTTGATGAAAGGAACAAATTCAGGATTGATTTCAAAACCAACGGAATTTCTGTCTGATTTTTTTGCAGCTAACGCTGTTGTTCCGCTTCCTGCAAAGGGGTCAAGAATTGTTTCTCCTACAAACGAAAACATTTTGATTAAGCGTTTTGGCAATTCTTCGGGAAACACAGCAATGTGTCCGCTTTGTCTTGCTCCTGCAAAGTTCCAATGCCCTGCAAAGTTTGTGTTCCATTCTTCCGCAGTCATTTTTGAAAGTTCTTTCTGCTCCTTTGTTGGTTTGGGTGCATCACCCAATTTTTTGAAAACAAGAATAAACTCGTAGTCAAGTTTCAAAATTCCGTTTCGTGGATAAGGATATGAACCCATTTGAACGCCACCACCTGTGGTGTTGCTGGTCGTAACTTTTTGCCAGATAATTGCACCCATGTAATCAAAACCGATGTTCTCACAGAACTTAATTATCTCCTCACGGATAGGAATAACTTTATAACGTCCGTAGTAAACTGCTCTTGCGAATTGGTCGCCAATGTTCACACACAACCTGCAACCGTTGTGAAGAGTGCGGTAGCACTCTTTCCAAACTAAATTCAGGTTGTTAATGTAATTTTCGTAGCTGTCGTGGAAACCGATTTGGTTGTCTGTCCCGTAGTCCTTTAGTTGCCAATATGGAGGCGAAGTGATAGCTAAATGCACCGAATTGTCTGCTAACTCAGTCATGTGTCTGCTGTCGCCATTTACTATTTTATGATGAGTTTTCAATTTCAAAATGTTTTGTCAAATGTAGTCAAAAAGTTATGTTGTCAGAGAGTAAAACAGTGTCAATTTATGCACTAAGTTTCAAAGTTGCACTGTCGCCCCGCCATTTCCGCTAACACTGTTATATCCGCGACCCAAGATAAGATTTCCCGATTGATTTTCAAAAGGTTGATGGTACGCTTTTTAATATGTTCATGGCGACAAGCCAAACTTTCGCTTTTTATATGTTCGTATCCAGGTAGTCCAAAGGACTCTGGATATGGACCAGTTTCTCCCGGGCCACATGCAGGTAACGCTCTGTTGTTTTGATATCAAAATGTCCCAGAAGATCCTTGATGTACTTGATGTCTACCCCTTTCTCCAGCAGATGCGTCGCGTAACTCGACCTCAATACATGAAAAGTCACATCTTTTTGGATGCCAGCAGCCTTGATCGCCCGCTTAAAAATAATCTGTGCACTTCGAATACTATACGGATCCCCGGCCTTCTGGCCTTCAAATAAATAGCCGGTCGGTTGGATACCAAACAATGCCCTATACCTTTCCAGTACATCTCTTAGAATTGGGCTCAGCATAACATACCGATCTTTTTTCCCCTTTGAACGCTCAATAAATACTTGCATTCGATCCGGGTCAATATGCTTTACTTTTAACCGGGTTACCTCACTCACGCGCATGCCACAACTAAAGGCCGTCAATAATATCGCTTTATGTTTCAGATTCGAAACAGCCCTGAACATTCGCTCCAACTCCTGCTCACTTAATACCTTCGGCAACTGCCATGGCTTTTCAGGTCGCGGAAGGTGAAACAACATGCGGTCATACCCCAAAACCTGCTCATATAGAAACTTTATGGCATTGATATGACTGTTTCGATCGCTTTCACTCGTAGGATTCTGCGATTGACGCCGTAGCAGATATTTTTCAATATCAGTCTTGGTCATGTCCAGCGGATTCGCGGCCTTACCGGTTTCCCTCAAATAGACTTTGATGTGATTCATGTAGTTCTTAAGCGTGTGAGGACTCAGCGCCCTGAGCAGAATCTTCTCCCGCATCCGATCCATCAATGACTGACACACAGCGTGGAACCGTACCTCATCTCTCGCCTCCAGGGCATGGCCAGACACCTCCTCAAAATCTGATATCCCAAACCGCAACCTGTTATCCGCAGTATCAGGTACATACCAGCACCTAAAGGTCACGCTCCAAATACGACCCCGGATCGCTTTGATTTCCTCAATAATGGAATTGTCATACTTGAATTCCAGACGGATCATTGTCCGTCCATTGTATTCATGCAGTATAGCCGTTATGTCTCGATTCCTTCCACCTGGTGAATCCATAATCCCTGTTTTGTTTTCAACTGAAAACTAAATTAGGGAAAAACAGAATACCAAAGGAGTGAAGGAACATCCATCCACATCACTCCATCGACCGAACCCGGAACTCCGTCCTGCGATTCAGCCGGCGTCCGGCAGCCGTAGCGTTATCTTCGAGAGGCCTGGACTCCCCAAAACCCAGATACGAAAGACGCTCCGCCTCTATACCCCGATCTGTGAGATAGGCGTACACAGATTGTGCCCGCGCTTCACTTAGCCGCTGATTGGAGTGCGCATCACCCACATCATCGGTATGTCCCCGGATCTCGATCGTCAGCCCCGGCCACCGGATAAGCGTGGCAAAAAGTTTATTGAGCTCCGGCTCAGAAGCCGGTAACAATTGTGCCGAACCAGTTTCAAAAAATACATTCTGCAGGATCATCACCTCATCCACAGCCGCCTCCACAGCCGTCATGAAGAGATTCAGGGTACGAGAGGCCATCGTATCAGCTTCCAGATGACCAGAAAAAGGCAGATAGTCCTCCGCCAATGCTATGAGGCCGTAAGGTGCGTGGCGCTTGATCGTGATCGTGACCTGGCCGGCTTCATCGGTCCATTGAGATAGCCGTATAGTATCCTGCCGGCTGACTTCAAATACTTCGACCCGTCCTCGCAGAGGTTGGCGGGTCTTTTGATCACGCAGTGTCACAAACAATGCCTGCTGAGGAACGGCTCTGAAAGGCTCCGGCAATTCAAAGGAGAACAAATCATTTTTTTGTCCCGGCGACTCGCGGGTGATGACGGCCGTCCGGCCATCCGGGTGAAGTGACAATGCCCCTTCGTCTGCCCCACTGTTGATCGGAGCCCCCATGTTGATGGCCGTCTGCCAGGTCCCGTCCAGAGCGCGCCGGGCGATATAGAGGTCATATCCACCGAGACCATCTTTGCCATCCCGCATAAAATACAAGGTCTGACCGTCAAAGTGAACGAACGGACTTTCTTCGTTGTCGGGTGTATTGATGCCAGGACCTGCATTTATTGGAGCCGACCACTTGCCCGGAGCGAGTTGTCTGGAGTACCAGATATCACGGGCCCCCATGCCCCCTGGCCGGCTGCTGGAAAAAAACAGGGTCATCCCATCCAGCCCGAAACATGGCTGCCCTTCCCAGGAAGGTGTGTTAAATACCGCACCCATATTGACAGGTGTCGTCCACGCTCCTGACCGCAAGACCGAAAGGTACAGGTCACAGCTTCCGCGACCATCGGGACGGTTGCAGGACGTAAAGACCAGTTGTGTGCCATCAGGTGATATGGCATGCGCACCTTCATTCTGAGGGGTGTTGAAAGGGAAATCTTCTATGATCCATCCCACACCGGTGTCATCCAGGGTGGCTATAAAAATATCCTCCTGTTGATATAGCAGCCGCGTAAATATCATCTGCCGGCCATCCAGCGTCCAACGCCCCAATGCTTCATGATTCGGGGTATTGATTTCACTGGCAAACGGGATCAGGGATATAGCTTCGTCTTCCCCTTTTCCTTTCCCGTCCGCATCCAGGCCCCACAGGGCCCTTTTCTTTTCCAACGCCTGCAGACTGGCTGTAGCCCGCTGCACGAGCCCCGGCATGTGGATTCCTTTTTCGATGACGGCACTATAACAGGCCCATGCCCGTTCCGGAGCACTTATCTCTTCGTAGATCCTGCCAAGTGTATAGAGTTCGGCCAACTGTGAAAGTGTATCTATATGAAGTGCATCCTCCAGGTGGCCGATGGCCTCTTGCTTTCGGCCGCATTCGTAGTACAACTGACTCAGCGCATGGCGTGGCGCTGTCCAGGTGGGAAATTTTTTAATGTGACTTTGCATGCTGCTCTCCGCCACAGCAGGACGTCCGCCCTGGGCAGTGAGTACAGCTTCCCGAAGTTCTTTTTCATACTTCGAGGGTATGGCTGGAGGTATATATCCACTCTGTGCCCTCACCGGATATAATGCCAGTAAGAGAATAAGGAGAAAACCCTGCGGTATGATATGACGTATCAGTATGCTCAGCATGACAGGAGGTACAACAACGACAGCGGCAAAGGAGTTGGTATTCCGTTGCTGTTTGTTCCTATGACACACATGACAAGGCACTATCTGGCCCCCGGCTTTAGGTTGGACCGGCTCAGGAGAGCAGTGATTTCACGATGGTGGAAATGGTTTTCCCATCGGCTTTTCCGGCCAGCTCTTTTGATGCTTCTGCCATGACCCGGCCCATATCTTTCATCGTGGTAGCGCCAGTCCGGGTCATGATCGCCCGGACCGCTGCTTCCAGTTCTTCTGCAGTAAGTTGCCTGGGTAGGTAGCGCATGATGATGTCGATCTCCTCGCGTTCTATGACGGCCAGATCTTCGCGGCCTTGCTGGACAAAAATGTCCAGTGAGTCCTGGCGTTGCTTGACGAGCTTCTGCAGCAGGGCGATTTCCATTTCAGGTGTCATGGTTTCACCGGTACCGGAGGTATTGAACAGCATGATGGCCGACTTGACAGCACGTATACCTCTGAGTGCTGCCGGATCTTTAGCCTTCATGGCCGTCTTAAGATCTTCGTTGATGATAGCTTCGAGTGACATGGTGGTAGTTTATCTGAGGTGCAAATATAAGGGGTGGGCGGGAGTGGACGGTTGTGAATGGTTGTGAGCGGTTGTGAACGGTTGTGGTCGATGGCACCATGTAGGGATTGGTCGCGACCGGTCCTCATTTCCGGTTGTGAATGGTTGTGAGCGGGGGTAATCGGTTGTGAACGGTCGTGAACGGTCGTCTGTCGGCGTGGTTCAGTTTGAGGGAGCTTATCAGCTTTATATGGTTGGACATTTTGAAAAGGGATCCCAATCGATTAGGGATAAATCATGTCGCTCAAAACTGTCCGAACACCGGGGACGTCCTGTTTCTTTCCTCTTCTGCCCCCAACCCCTGCGTCACCCTCTGCGCATGGCTATACGCGTGAACGCCGGGGCGTCCTATACGCAACCTGACCCGCACCAACGCGCAATTAAGTTGAGAGGTTGAGAGGTTTAGAAGTTTAGTGTTTATTTGAAATGCTAGCCCAATCGATTAGGACAGAATCATGTCGCTCTCAACTGTCCGAACACCGGGGACGTCCTGTTTCTTTCCCTCTTCCGCCCCCAACCCCTGCGTCACCCTCTCCGCAAGGCTATACGCGTGAACGCCGGGGCATCAAGGGGTTGAGAAGCTGATAAATTTTGAGTTTAGGGGTTATTGTGTCCTCATGATACAGGTTGACTTGAGCTTTACTTTTAAGTGTGTCAGCCCGCCGGACTCATCACCCTGAGCCATCAAGTTGGGCATGCTCATATATAAGCCTGAAGGGCTTACACTTCTTTAACCCCGGGTCGCACCCGGGGTATATGACACACCCCCACCATCCAACCCTGAAGGGGTTGCACAAGATCTTTTTCAAAGGCATCAACTGTAACATACAAACAAATCTGCCGGCTATCTTCTACCTGCTGGTTTTTCTCCTTCGCTAAAGCTTCAGCGAGCAAAGCATCTCCTTCGCTGAAGCTTCAGCGAGCAAAGCATCTCCTTCGCTAAAGCTTCGGCGAGCAAAGGTTGAAAAAAGGGGCAGATCAAAACGGTGCAGGCATCAATGCTTCACACCGAGCATACTGCTCACACGATTTCCATGCCGGACTTCTATTCTGTACATACCTGCTGGCAACGATGAGGTATCATGCCGCGGTGCAAATGTCCCTTGATATACCTGTTGATTGTCGACTGTAAAGAGCCTGACAGCATCATAGGTCATATCCTCGGTTCTGATGATCAATTCGTTTGTAAACGGATTGGGATAAATGGTGAAGAGGGAAGAATGAGCCGGCACATTGTCTGTTGAGGAAATCATGCCGTCGAGATCAAATTTATATCCTTCTGTTTGATAGACCGATCCTGTGCCCGGAAACCAACTGGTGCCATTAAAGAGATACACCACGCCGTCAATGACGAAAGATGAAGGTGCCCAGCGTGACTTGCCCGGATGCGGAGGCAGGCTGTCCCAGGTGTTGCTCACGGGATCATAGCTCCACATTTCGCCAGTCTCCATGGAGTAATGATCATCTCCGTCGCCGCTCAGGACATAGCCTTTACCATTGTAGGAAAACTGTGTCCCCGCGACACGTCCTTCGCTCGGAATATCGGCCATGCGATCCCATACCTCCAGCACTGGATCATAACGATACCATTCTCTGAATATCCCATTACCGTGTCCGAGACCGGTATATACATAGTCGCCGATGGCAAACTGATAGGGATGGTGACGACGGGTATCCGGAAAGTCCGGCTTCTGGGACCACTGATCTGTGGCAATGTCATACTCCCACCAGTCATTCAGATTTCCGTCATTGTTGTTGCCCATGCCAACAAATATCTTGCCCTGATTGGCTACAAATGTGGGATGCAGACGGGGGGCACACGGGCAAGGGGTGAGCTCAGTCCAGGACATTTCGTCCGGATCAAAGACCCACAAGTCCTGCAGCAAAGCGAAGGTACTGATACCAAAACCGAAATACGCTTTGCGATCCCACACATCCCCAATACCATATCCACGCGCCGCTCCCGGAAATGATGTCAGTGTCGACCAGCTATCCTCCACAGGATCATACTGAAGAAAAGCATCCGTCGGTCCTTCAAACTCCGTGGTGCCTGCGACCAGATACCCTTTCCCGTCTATCGCAAATCCGAAAGAATGATCTGTGTGAAATCCGGCGGGCGCTGTCACAGGTTCCCATTCCTGTGCTAACACAATACCTGAAAACATGCCTATCAAAAGTGTAGTCGTCAATAATCGCATTCCTAATTATTTTAAAGTGGTTTAATTTCAAAACGATACCAATAGCCTGGCCAATCAGGCTGCAATATACTCTTCCTGCCATGGCTTGCCTGTCTAACGCACCAGTTCACCCCTGAGCCGCATCAATTCGGTTTCCGCGACCTTGGTACTATAGCGTGCTGCTATCAGCCGGTTGTTGGCTTCTTCGAGGCTGCGCTCGGCCTCACGTAACTGGATCAGCGTGGCACCCCCCAATCTGAACGTCTGCAGGATGATCTCCACATTTTCCCGGGCCAGTCCGATGTTTTCTTCTTCCAGTGCCAACGCCTGTTGCTGAAATTCATACTCTTTAAACGCATTGACTACCGTAAGGCGCAACTGAGCGCGCTGACTGTTGTACAACAGAGATTGATAGTTGATGTTGAGTTCTGCCTGACGGATCAGCCGATGAGTATTGCGATAGTTCAGGATCGGAATGGTAGCGGTAAAGCCATAATTGAATCCGCGATTCTGATTGATCAGTGGCAGAAAGGGATTGAGCGCGATGTTGTTGTTGACGCGGTTGAAATTATAGGCTGAATTGAATTGTAACGTCGGCCATCGGTCGGCTTTGACTTCCCGGAGTGATATGTGGGCGATGTCGATATTCTTACGGGTGATATCCAGTATGGGATTGGTTTCATCCATATCCCGAAGGATATCTTCGAGTGCGAGGGACGGCTCCAGTGGAATATGTTCGCTAACCTCATACGAAGTTGATGCAGGACCACTCCCGGTCTGTTCCGGAAACATCAGGAGATTAAGATTTTCTTTGAGTTGGCTGATCAGGGTTTGTTGCCGGAGTCGGGCAGCACGCTGGGCATTGTGATCCACCTGACTTTGCAATACATCGGGTCTGGCGCCTGCGCCAATCTCCAGGCGACGGGAGGTGAGATCGACACGGGCCTGGCTGAATCGGAGTTGTTCTTCAATAGCCAGGAGTTGTTGTTTTTCCCGGACGATGGCATAGTAGGTTGTGATGACTTGGGCCACGGTATTGACGACCTGATTTTTGATCACCTTATCTCCGAGGCTGATCATCTGCTCTGCTTTGTCACGTGTCGCAAACATGCGCATACCATCAAAGAGAACCCAGTTGAGCGTCAGTGAACCACTCAGATTGTTGGTGCCCACATTTCCGCTCCGGTTGGTTCCATCGGAAAACTCCTGACTATTGTTGTTTTGTGTCCAGGTCGTACCGAGATTGGCATTGAGCCGGGGCAGGAAAACAGCATTGCGATATTCATAGTCCAGGGCGGCGATGAGAGAATCATTTTGAGCCAACTGGATATCGTAGTTGTTGCGCAAGGCGATGCCAATAGCTTCCTGCAGTGTCAGGATATCCTGTGCGCGGAGGGATGGTGTGATCAGAAACATCCATACCCAGAAGCCCGGAACGTATCGTTTCCAACTTCCCATGTACAAGGAGGCAGATCTCAAGCCTTTCCGTTTTGTCTTATTCATGTACATCACTCAATATGGGTTGTTGAATCGCGGCATCGAAAGGATTTACTTTTTTGCGGGACGACATATAGCTGTACAATGCCGGCACGACGTAGAGGGTCAGGATCAGCGAAAACATCATACCGCCTACGATGACGATACCCAGAGGTACGCGACTGCCACCGGCTGAACCAATAGCGAGCGCGATGGGTAATGCGCCCAGTGAGGTGGCCAGCGTCGTCATCAGGACAGGCCGAAGTCTTGCTGCTGCTGCATTGATCGCCGCCGGCAGTTTTTGTTCACCAGCTCGTCGTTTTTGATTGGCAAACTCGACGATAAGGATCCCGTTTTTCGTCACCAGACCTATCAGCATGATGATACCGATCTGAGAAAATATATTGAACGTTTGCCCAAATACATACAGACTCAGGACCGCCCCGGCCAACGCCAGCGGAACGGTGATCATGATGATAATGGGATCGAGAAAACTTTCAAACTGTGCGGCCAGGATCAGAAAGATCAGTACCAGTGCCAGCACGAATGCAAAAGACGTATTGGAAGAGCTTTCTGCAAAGTCACGCGAGGCTCCTGCAAGTGCTGTGGTAAAGGTTTCGTCCAGCACGTCTGCAGAGATTCGTTGCATCTCGTCGATGCCATCCCCGATCGTTTTTCCGGGGGCGAGTCCGGCCTGGACTGTGGCACTTTTAAAGCGGTTGAAGTGATAGATCGTTGGGGGATTCGCGACTTCCTCCATCTGCACCAGATTGTCGAGTTGTATCAAATCACCACGGTTGTTTCGCACAAAGAAGCTGCGGAGATCGACCGGTGCATCGCGATTGATGCGGTCGACCTGCGCGATGACCTGGTATTGTTTTCCGTTCATGATGAAGTATCCGAAGCGGCGACCACTCAGGGCAAGCTGAAGGGTGTTGTTGACATCCAGTACAGATACACCCAGTTCGTTGGCCTTCAGTCGATCGATGGTAATCTGCAATTCCGGTTGATTGAATTTGAGATTGACATCAGAGCCCTGGAATACGGGGCTTTTCCGTACCTCTTCCATAAAGAGGGGGACCTTCTCCTTGAGCTTGTCAAAATTGAGGTGCTGGAGTACATACTGTACCGGAAATGCGCCTCGTCCGCCAAGACCAACAGTAATCGTTTGCTCCTGTCTGGCGAAGGCTCTGACGCTGGTATATTTTTTCAGCATGCCGCTCATCTGGTTGGCGATTTCATCCTGCGATCGCTCCCGTTCTTCCGGTTCGACTAATCCGACGCTGATAAAGGCTGCATTGCTGCCCTGGCCTGCACCAAATCCGGGTGCGAAAGACAGGACAATATATTTTTCAGGAATAGAATCCAGAAACTCCTGCACGAGATCAAAGGTGACCCGGTCTGTAAAGTCAAAATCAGCACCTTCAGGACCGGTGAGGCTGACCCGGACACGATTGCGGTCCTCCATGGGGGCGAGCTCAGAGGGTAGTTTTTTTCCGACAAAATAAATGATCGACGCGCATCCGGCTACGATCAGCAATGCGATCCACCTGACGCGCATAAAGGCGGTGAGGCTTTGGGTATAGAGCCTTTCCATCCCGGTGAAAAACGGTTCCGTCCATTGATATAGCCGGCTATGCCGATGTCCACCCCTCCGGGTCATGTATATATTGAGTACCGGTGTGAGCGATAACGATACGAATGCCGATATCAAAACAGCGCCGGCCAGTACGATGCCAAACTCGCTGAAAAGCCGACCGACAAAACCCTCCAGGAAAATGATGGGGAGAAAGACGATGGCCAGCGTCAGGGAGGTGGCGATGACGGCAAAATAGATTTCCTTGGAACCTTCGAGCGCCGCTCTGTATTTGTTCATGCCCTGTTCCATCTTTCTGTAGATGTTTTCTGTCACGACGATCCCGTCATCCACCACCAGCCCCGTGGCGAGGACAATCGCCAGTAATGTCAGGATGTTCATGGAGTACCCCATGATGTACATGATAAAAAAGGCCCCCAACAGACAAACCGGGATGTCGATCAGCGGGCGAAGGGCGATAATCCATTCCCTGAAAAAAAAGAAGATGATCAGGACCACCAGCGCGATGGCAATAAGCAATGTTTCTTTTACTTCAAAAATCGCTTTCCGGACAAATGTGGTGCGATCATAACCGACTTCGAGGAGGATATCCTCCGGCATATCCTTTTTGATCACATCGATACGGCGGTAGATCTCATCCACGATTTCGATCTGGTTGCTGCCGGGCTGCGCGACTAGACCGAGGTTGACAGAAGGGACATTATTTTTCCGGCTTGAGCGTTCCTCTTCATCCGGACCCAGCTCAGCATATCCCACATCTCTGAACCGAATGGCTCCGTTCATTTCCTGGCGCAGGATCAGATTATTAAAATCGCTTTCCGTGGTCAGCTTGCCAAAGGTCTTGATGATGAGTTGGGTCTCATCACCGCGGATTTTTCCGCCAGGGAGTTCGATATTTTCCCGGTCCAGCGCGGCTTTGATATCGGAGATCGTGAGCTGATGGGCTACCAGTCGGGAAGGATCGATCCAGAGGCGCATAGAATATCTGCGCCCAAACACATTGACGGAGCTGACTCCCGGGATCGTCTGTAGCTGTTCCTGCACGACATTCTCCGCATAGTCCGTCAACTCCATGAGGCCTTTGGTTTGACTCTGGATCTGCAAAAACACGATGGGATCTGAATCCGAATCGGACTTACTGACTGTTGGGGGAGCATCGATATCCTGAGGAAGATTGCCGAGCGCCTGCGATACTTTATCACGTACATCATTGGCAGCACGCTCGAGATCAACGCCCAGTTCAAACTCGACGGTGATATTACTGCTCCCCTGAGCGCTGGTACTGGTGATGTTGAGGACACCCTGAACGCCGTTGATGGCTTTCTCCAGCGGCTCTGTGATTTGTTGCTCGACGATATCCGCATTGGCGCCGACATAGGAGGTGCGTACATTGATCACGGCCGGATCGATAGCCGGATACTCGCGGACACTGAGAAAGGTATAGCCGATCACTCCGAAAATGATGATCAGGATCGAGCAGACAACGGCCAGGACGGGGCGACGGAGACTGAGTTCGGATAGATTCATTTCGTCAGCGCTTATTGTCCTTCTGCACGTTCTACTGTCATGCCGGGTCGCAAATAAAGAACGGCGGAGGTGATGACGGTATCGCCGGTTTGGATTCCAGTCAGGACCTGAATATTGCTGCTGTCACGTACGCCGGTGGTGACTTCCTTCATCATCGCTTTGCCATTCTGATACAGATACACTTGTTTGATCCGCCCTGATGGAATGATTGCACTGTTGGGGATCATGAGGGCATCTGCATTTTTTCCCAATACAATTTTAACCTTGGCAAAAACACCGGGAAGCAGCGCAGGATCCTGTTGGCGCACCAGTGCGCGGATGGCCAGACTTCTGGTGGCTTCATCGATACTGATCTCTGAGGCGATGACCGTTGCTGTAAAATGTTTGTCCGAACCATCTACCGTAAATGAAACCGGTAGGCCTGCTGTAAGTTGAGCACCATATCGTTCTGGTACATTGAACTGTAGCTTAAGGGTATTGACCTGGCTGATCGTGGTCAGGATATCGGCCGGGGTGACGTATGCTCCGGGGCTGATGTTTTTCAGGCCAAGCTTACCGGCAAATGGAGCCCGGATCTCGGTTTTGCGGATACTCTCTTTGATGATATCGATATCTGCTTTTAAACTCAGGACCTGGAGTAGGCTCATGCTGTAATCCTGCTGACTGATCCCCTGAATTTTCAAGAGCTCCGTTTGTCGTTTTTCTGTTTCTTCTGCAATTCGGAGCTGTACTTCCAGTTTACGTCGTTGGGCTTGCAGTTCGGCATCATCCAGTTTGGCCAGCAGGCTGCCGGAAGAGATGGATGCTCCTTCGCGTAGTTGGAGCTTGACGATTCGGCCGGACACTTCAGAACGGATCTCTGTGGATTCGTTGGGCAGAATGGTGCCGGGGACTTCAATCTCTGCTGTCAGGGATCTGGGCTCCACGATCAGCGTTTGTACCAAGAGCGCTGCTGGTGGTGCTGCGGAAAGGCCGGCTGTCCCCGAGGTGCTGTCTTTTTTCTTGCAAAAAGTAAAGATGAAAAGACTCAGCACAAGAGTGATCCGGAAGAACGGTGGTAAGCTGTACACGCTGGAAGTTTTGCTGTTAGAGGCTCAAAAATACACTGTAAATCAAAACTATAGGCTTATTGTCCAATGTGGAATGAGCGCGGAGATTTCATGCCTGTATCAGGAAGCTATCTCACGAAAGGAATAAGATACGGTTTTGTTTACCCGTGACAGCATCAATTCGCTAAGCGGGATGCCCTCATCGCCGGACAGGCCGACGGAGTCTTTGAGTCGGAGATTTCAACAGCCATACCAAAATACTTCCTGGACTAATGCAACTCAGGAAGGATCGTTGATCAGCCCGGCAAAAAGAAGGGTGTTGGTAGCAGTATGCCGCAGGACAATCACAAATGGACGATCGTAAATAAACGCCGGTGGTGCCGATGTGGTACCAAAACCAATGGACGTAACAGCAGCACCTTCGGCGCCTTTTTCATCCACTTTCAAAACCGCCTTATGCCGTATCTGATGAATGAAGAGGGTCGGTCCGATGAGGGATTGGCCCAGAAGAGAAAAATCCGCAGCAGCCGGTATGAACGCCTGTGTCATACCCAACTGTTTCAATGTACCGATCAGATCGGCATCATATTCGAGTTCAAGGCCCGGAAACCTGACAATCGCTCTGTCATATTGCAACGTAGCCCACATCGTCCTGAGTACATCAGGCGTCAGATTGGAAAACCACGAAGCCGGATATGGGTCCTGTGTGGGTTGAACCAACGACAGGCTGTAGGTGGAATCCCTGAACGGGATATCGACCATATTATAGAGGGTGTTGGCTGAGGTTGAAAAATTCCGGTCTGCCGATACATATTTCACGGAAACCTGACTCCCTGAAGCATTGGTAAACGGACCGTCAAAAGAGGATTGCGGGTCAAACCCTGTAGCCCAGTCGGCTTTAAAATGAAGTGCATTGATGAGAAAAGCCAGATCCTCATCCTTGATCTGATCCAGTATTTTATCAATCTTGTCGAAGGTATTGGCTTTCACCCAATCATTGATTGCCGCAAGGGTTGCCGGGTCATTAAAATTATATTCTTCAAAACCTGCCCTGTACGATGTGGAGACCGTCTGGCGAAATGAGTCCAGTACCCGAATCCGGTTGGGGTCAAAGAAAAAGCCATTGGCTGACACCAGTCTCGGATGGCCGCTCTGCTCCTCCATCAGAGTCCTAAGCAGGGCGGTCTGAGTGTTGATATCGTTTACACTACAGTTTTCACAACCGAGCGTTTTCAGCATTTCGCTCAGGGTTGAGGTGTTGGCACCATTAGCGGCCATACTTAGCGCCACCTGCGCACTGAGGGGTGACAGCAGGACATTTTTTTTGGTTTCTCCGGTGGCTTCTGTCTGAAAAAGATTCCATCCAAAATCCTGTGTCATCCCGGCAATCACCCGAAAGTCTTGCACAGGCGCTGGATCTTTTATATCATTGCTTGTATCACATGCCGCGATCATCAGAAAGAGCAGACTGGCTATGCATCCGGTAATTGTATTCATCTTTTGGTCATTTTTGGATAAGAAATCTTAATTTGGGACACTTGTCATCATATAGACAGTCTGGCGAGGGAAAAAGTTGGGTCAGATCGCATATTCAAATATCTGAAGGCTAAAAGAATGGTCACAGATTTTTCCCATGATTGACCTATATAATGGATTAAGCGTATGAAAACTTGGAACAGACGAAACTTTCTACAATCCGCCGGATGGGCGGCAGCTTCATTCGGCCTGCTGCCGGCCTGCACCGGAAAAAGCGCCTCGCGCCCCGAAGACACAGGGAAGCGGTTTAAGATATCTCTGGCTCAGTGGAGCCTTCACAGGGCTTTGCAATCGGGTCAGTTGGATCATCTTCTTTTTGCTGATAAGGCTGCTTCCCTGGGGATATATGCCGTCGAATATGTCAACAGCTTCTTCAAGGACAAAGCCACCGACAAGGAGTATCTGGAGGAAATGAATACCCGCGCCAAGGACTTGAATGTCCGGCAACTATTGATCATGGTGGATGGTGAAGGAGGGCTTGCCGAACCGGACGCTCAGCAAAGATCTATCGCCGTTGCAAATCACCACAAATGGATAGATACGGCCAAAGCGCTGGACTGTCACTCCATACGGGTCAATCTCTACGGGTCGTCAACTGATCGTAAAGCCATGCAAGGTGCTTCGGTCGATAGTCTGAGCCGTCTGGCGGAATATGCGCGACCCATGGATATCAATATACTGGTTGAAAATCACGGGGGACTTAGTTCGGATGGCGCCTGGCTGGCCGGGGTCATCAAAGAAGTGAGCAGGTTAAATTGTGGCACCCTGCCCGATTTTGGTAATTTCTGTTTGTCAAAAAAGACCAACGATCTGGGCGAAGACTATTGTGTGGAAGAATATGACCGATACAAAGGCGTCAAAGAACTCATGCCGTATGCCAAGGCCGTCAGTGCCAAAACCTATGACTTTGATCCTATGGGCAATGACACGCTGATTGATTTTTCCCGCATGATGGGTATCGTCAAAGCATCGACCTACTCCGGCTTTATCGGTATCGAATATGAAGGGACCCGGCTGAGTGAAGAGCATGGAATCACGGCCACCCGCCGGTTACTGGAAAGATTGATCTGACAGCGGCAGCGTCCTGCAAATATATTGTATCTCAGATATGCAGAGGATGCCTATATTTATTGATTCAATTTCACCCAACTATGTCTGCATACCTGATTTCTTCACACCCCCTTTTCCGTTTTGCCCGCCGATCCTTCTGGGGTGTAATGTTGTGTGCTGTGTTCTGTACCGGACAGGTGGGTCTCCAGGGGCAGAATCTGGCTCCTAATCCCAGTTTTGAAGATTTTACCAATTGCCCCATAGGATATGGACAAGGGGGTCCGCTCCCTTGTACACCCTGGCAAAGTGCTACTGCCGGCACAGCAGACTACCTGCATGTATGTGCAAACCCGGGGACCGTGGGTGTTCCCACCAATAATTTTGGTTTCCAGAATGCCCGGACAGGACAGGCCTATGTGGGGGGGTATTCCCGGTTTGTTGCGTTTGAATACCGGGAATACGTCATGGCGCCTTTGGTGCAACCGTTAGTGGCGGGTACCAATTATTATGTGGCCTTTTATGTCAGTCTGGCAGATAATACCTGTGGCATAGAAACGATGGGGGCGCTATTCACCCCGTCTCCGCCTGTTGGCGCCGGATTTTTACCCCTGACCAATTATACCCCCCAAATAGAATACAGCACCGGATTTCTGAGCGATAAACAGGAATGGATGCTGGTAGAAGGCTGCTTTTTTGCAGAAGGAGGTGAGCAGTACATCACGATTGGTAACTTTCACAGCGATGCTGAAACGGTTGTTGACCCATCATGTATGCCGTTTGTAAATTCGGTTTATTATTATATAGATGATGTACAGGTCGAAGCGATCACGACCGCTGATATTGACTTCGATCTGGGCGGACCAGTAATGGCATGCACTTCCTATGAAATTGAGTCGGGCATTACCGGTGTCAACTATCAATGGAGCACCGGTGCCACCACCTCATCGATCACGGTACAATCTTCCGGCTTGTATTACCTGACCGTGTCCGCCGGATGCGACCGGGGCATCGACTCTATTGAAGTCACGATCTATGATGCGCCCCCCGTAGATCTGGGACCTCCCCTGGTCCTTCTTTGTGAAGGGGACACCTATACCATTTCATTACCACCGGGTGACGGGACATATACCTGGCAGGACGGTTCGACAGGACCCATATACAATATAACCACTGGCGGCATCTATCAGGTGACCCTGGATGATGGGTGTGGTCTCACGTCAGATCAGATCGAAATCAACATGGTGGATATTCCACCCCCCTTTACCCTTGGTGCGGATACCGTGCTGTGCCCGGGTACCGAGATCGAGTATTTTTTCGAACCCTCTCTGGGTAATTTCCAATGGCAGGACAATTCCATGTCCAATTCGTATATCATCGTCAATCCGGGTGTATACGCACTTACGATCAGCAATATGTGCGGAGACCGGACGGACGAGATCGAAATCGCCCTGCTCGAATGGCCTGAGGTCGAATTATGGCCTTCCGTCCTTGAGCTGTGCGATCTTGAAACCTATGTTATCCAACTGGATCCAAATGAAGGCCTGTATATGTGGCAGGATGGTAGTGTTCAAACGTCCTATGTCATCACTGAGCCAGGTCTGTATAGCGTCACCGTGACCAATTCCTGTGGAAGTGCTTCGGATGATATGCAAGTGATCTATTATGATGCTCCGTCTTTTGATCTGGGGCCTTCGCTCACCGCATGTCCCGGAGATACCATTGTGTTGGCTGCTCCGGGTGTACTCGGCACCTATTTGTGGCAGGATGGATCGAATGCTCCAACCTATACTGTAACCGGACCCGGCAATTATTCACTGATCGTTTCCAATTTATGCGGGACGGGGTCCGATATGATTCAAATTAATTTTGAGGCTCCTATTTCTGCACCGGATCTGGGCCCGGATATTTCATCTTGCGCCACCGGGCAGGTCGTATTGTATGCTAACAGTCCCGGAGCGCAATTCCTGTGGCAGGACATGAGTACTGCCGATAGCTTGCTGGTGACCACGTCCGGCACCTATTATGTGGAGGCCTCTAATGCTTGCGCTTCGCTGTCAGATACCATTGTCGTGCAATTCAATGGTAATGGTCCTCAGCTCATGTTGCCCGCGCAGCTAACACTGTGTCAGGGGCAAACCCTTACGATCGATGCCGGTATAGGAGGTGTTACGTACCTCTGGAATGACGGATCTCAGAATGATCAGCTCAACATCTCCGCTCCCGGGACGTATAGCCTTACTGTAACCAATATTTGCGGAATGGACACCGATACCGTATTGGTGGCCGATGGTGGTCCAGCCCCCATGGTAGACCTGGGTGCCAATGTCTCCATTTGTCCGGGCGAATCGATCTTATTAACTCCGACATTTGATCAGGTAGACAATTGGCAATGGCCGGATGGATCCACAAATGACCAATTTCTGGTGACCACTCCCGGTGTCGTCGATGTGATCGTCAGTAATGCCTGCGGCACGGCCTACGACACCATTACCATTGGTCAGTTGACGCCTACTCCGCCGCTGGATCTGGGCAATGATACATCCCTCTGTCCGGGCGAAACGCTTTTGCTGACGATCAACATCCCGGCAGTAGATATCGAGTGGTTTGACGGTTCCACCTCCCCTTCTATATTGCTCAACGGTCCCGGCGTGTATACCGCCATGATCTCCAATAGTTGTGGCACTTCATCGGACATGATCGAAATCACGAGCTTGCCGGTACCACCTGCATTGGATCTGGGTGCGGATCTGCCTTTATGTCCTGGTGAAATACTGATCATCAATCCGGGTATCAGCGGTGTCACCTATCTCTGGCATGATGGCTCCACAGCCAGTCAATATTCTATCAGCACTCCCGGTACAGTCGCACTGACGATCTCCACTGTTTGTGGCTCCAGTTCGGATGCAGTGGTCATATTTGAAAGTACGGATGGTCCTCAACTGGACCTCGGACCAGATATTCTCGCCTGCGAAAACGAATCCGTCATCTTAGCTCCTGCGATTTCCGGTGTTAGTTTTATGTGGCAGGATGGTTCTACTTTATCGACCCTGACTGTCAGTACCTCGGGAACTTATAGCCTCACGGTCAGCAACAGTTGCGGACAGGATACCGATACCGTGATGGTAGAGATATCCGGAACAGCACCCATGCCGGACCTGGGTTTGGACACAACCCTTTGTGACGGTGAGATGCTGCAATTGGTTTCTCTGGCTGACACAGAAACCACCATTGCCTGGCAGGATGGTACATCCACGGCTGTCTATACTGTGACAACCGCTGGCACCTATATTCTCACAGAAAATAATCGCTGTGGTTCCGCAGCGGATACGCTGATCGTTGGCTATATGGCGTTGCCTCCTGCATTTAATCTCGGTCCTGATACGACATTATGTCCCGGAGAGATCCTGGTCCTGACTGCGCCGGTGACTACGTTTGACATTCGTTGGCAAAATGGTGCTACCGCTGCATCACTTGTGGCTGATCAGGCCGGCACCTACAGCCTGACGCTTAGCAATGATTGCGGTGCAGTGGCTGATGAATTGATTTTGACCTATGACAACCGAATGCCGCAGGTCAATCTCGGCAACGATATTTCGTGGTGCGAAGGTGAGGTCTTTACGCTGAATGCCACCCAGCCTTTTGCCGCAACCTATACATGGAACACTGGCTCTACAGCACCGATGATCACCATTTCATTACCAGGTACATTTAGCGTGGAAGTCGTGACTCCCTGTATCACCGTCACGGATGAGGTGGTGATGTTTGACGGAAATGATTGCATCCGGCTAAACGACATCTATATACCCAATGTATTCTCGCCCAACGGTGATAATGTCAATGATGTCTTTACCCCTTTCTTTGGAAGTGACCTGAGTAACATGACCATGAGTGGGGCCATTTATGACCGATGGGGCAATCTGGTATTCGCGTCTACATCTACATCCTTTAGCTGGGATGGACGGTTCAATGCGACGTATGTCATGCCGGGTGTCTATGTGTATGTCATCAAAATGGTGTACCTGGAGCGGGATGTGGAGCGGGAAATGGTCTTTACCGGGGACGTCACCGTGATCCGTTAATGATCTCCTACAGATGTGACTTCTGCGATGCCCGATAAACTACCGGACTCACTTCGTCGTTATACTCGCGGATGATTCGGACCCTATTCCTATTCTTTACGGGCTGGTTCCTGCTCTTGGCCGGGGATGTCATGGCGCAAACGCCTGCCGTATATGATACGACTATTGTGCACCATGATGGCCGGGTCATGCGTGTCCGGATCGTGGGTACTGACACTATCGTTGTAGCCACAGTGCCCGAAGTCATCATCAAAGCTCCGCCGGTCTTTGCCCATGATGAAGAGTATCGCCAGTATATGCGGTATCGAAGATATGCGATGGATGTATTGCCGTATGCTATCGAAAGTATCCGGCTATACCGGAAGTACGAAGAAGAAACCCGCGGCATGAGCCGGGCCAAAGCCCGAAAGTACTCTAAAACGATCCAGAAAGAGGTGAAGGAAGAGTTTACGGATCCACTCAAAAACCTGTCCCGCACGCAGGGAAAAATTCTGGTCAAAATGGTCGAGCGGCACCTCAACACCCCGATGTATACGGTGCTCAAGGATGTAAGGGGCGGAATGACCGCGACCAAATGGCAAACGGTAGGCAAGCTCTATGGCTACGATCTCAAAGAAGGCTACATGCCGGGAAATGACCGGATTCTGGACATGATCCTCCGCGACTTCGAACTCAACGTCCAGTAGCGAAACTGGCCGGATATCCCGCGCTACATTGAGAGTATTACTTTTATGCGTTAATCAGCCCAGGCTTCATGACGACCTACTCAGCATCGTGGCGCTCACCTTCCAATATTGCCCTGATCAAATATTGGGGCAAACATGGTGTGCAATTGCCCCGAAATCCATCACTGAGCTTTACCCTTTCGGCCTGTCATACTGAAATGACACTGGAGGTCATGCCCACTTCCGAATCCCCCGGCATCACTGTGTTGTATGAAGGACAGCCCCGGCCTTCCTTTGAACCCAAGATTCACAAATTCTTTGAACTGCTGCATGATGTTCTGCCCTGGTTGTCACATGCATCAGTCCACATCGATTCGCGCAACACCTTTCCGCATGGGGCCGGGATCGCCTCATCCGCCAGCGCGATGAGTGCAATGGCGTTGTGTCTGTTAGATATCCATGATCAAATAACAAGTAATGACGATAACACCCGTGACCCTGCATCCTGGTGGCGTAAAGCCTCTGAGATCGCACGAATGGGTTCTGGTAGTGCCTGCCGGTCATTGTATCCTACCGCTGCCGTGTGGGGCCAAACAGGTGCTGCCCAGGGTAGTTCCGATACATTTGCTATTCCCTGGGGCCATGAGGTAGCTCCGGTTTTCAGGGACTACCGGGATACCATTCTGATCATCAGCGCTTCTGAAAAGCCGGTGTCCAGCACCACCGGGCATGCCCTGATGGATCAGCTCCCCTATGCCACCGTCCGCTACCAGGAGGCGGAGCGTAATACCCGTCGACTCATCCAGACCATGAAAACGGGAGATGACCTGCAAACCTTTATCAGCATTGTCGAGAGTGAAGCCCTGCAATTGCATGCCCTGATGATGAGCGGTGATACGCCGTTTATCCTCATGCAGCCCGGCACCCTCTCCATCATACAGGAAGTATGGCGCTTCCGGAAAGAAACAGGTATACCGGTGTGCTTTACGCTGGATGCCGGACCCAATGTCCATCTCCTGTATGCCGCCGAACATGAACATGCGCTACAACTCTGGATCGATACAGTGTTGTTGCCTTACTGTACAGGAGGCACGTGCATCCATGATCGGGCGGGAGGAGGTCCGGAAAAGATTCCCACACAGCAACCTTCCTGACAGGATATCCTATGACTGAAGCTTGGTTTTAAGTTGTTAGTTTTGTCTTGTGAAAGGCATTATTCTGGCCGGAGGTTCCGGCACCCGGCTATACCCCATCACCCGCGCGGTGTCGAAACAACTCATCCCGGTGTATGACAAACCGATGATCTATTATCCGTTGTCGGTGCTGATGCTGGCCGGCATCCGGGACATCCTCATCATTACTACGCCTGAAGACCACGCGGGTTTTGTGCGTCTGCTTCAGGACGGAAGTTCGCTGGGCTGTAATTTTCAATATGCGATCCAGCATGTCCCTAATGGTCTGGCCCAGGCCTTTGTGATCGGTGCAGAATTTATTGGTGACGATAGTGTTTGTCTGATTCTGGGAGACAATATTTTTTACAGAACCCAGATGCCTGATTTTCTGGCCGACTGCATGGATCCCGACGGTGCCGTCATCTTTGCCTATCAGGTTTCGGATCCGGAGCGATACGGGGTGGTGACCTTTGATGAAAACATGCGGGCGTTGGAGATTGTGGAAAAACCGATTGAACCCAAATCGAATTATGCCGTACCTGGGCTCTATTTCTATGATAATAGTGTGGTGAGCATCGCGCGGGAACTCAAGCCGTCTTCCCGGGGTGAATATGAGATCACGGATGTCAACCGCGTGTATCTGGAGCAAGGGCGTTTGAGGGTGAAAACCTTTGGCCGTGGCGCTGCCTGGCTTGACACGGGCACCTTTGACAGCCTGCATGATGCTACAGAATTTGTTCGCATTATAGAAAAGCGGCAGGGACTGAAAATCGGTTGTATTGAGGAAGTCGCTTATCGTATGGGCTTTATTTCCAAAGAACAATTGCAACAACAGGCACAACCTTTGCTGAAGAGCGGATATGGTCAATACCTCATGAAACTTATATCCGGTTAAAACATGGAAGAAAACAGATCTGGCTATACCGATGACTTTACACTCCGTGACCTCGTTCTGAAGATCAGGAGTTGGATTCGGGAGGTATTGCGGTATTGGTATATCCCGGCCTTGTTTGTTGTGTTGGGAGTTGGGATCCAGTTGTTCAGGTATTTCACCTTCGAACCTGTATACCCGGCCCGGATCACCTTTAGTGTAGATGAAGACGAAGGTGGCAATGCGGGAGGTATAACCGGTATCCTGGGACAATTTGGTCTGGGATCAGTACGTCCATCGCGATTTAACCTCGACAAGATTTTAGCGCTAAGCAAATCCCGGCGTGTCATTTCCAATACACTCTTTGCGCGCGTCTCTATAGATGGCACCGAGGATTATATTGCGAATCATATCCTGCGTGAATATGACTGGAATAAAACCGGTTCGGCAGGCGAAAACGAAAGGCCCTTTTATTTTACGCATGACAGTTTGCCGGCCTTCAACCGTCAGGAGAATGAAATGCTGATAGCCCTCTATGGTTTTGTCATCGGACCTCCGGAGCAACCCAAAAAAGCGCTGATGACCGCCGACTACAATGAGGATACCAATATCATGTCCATTGATGTCGTTACATCCAACGAAGGGCTGTCGCTTGAACTGGCGCAACGAATGTTTACTTCCCTGAGTGCGTATTACGTCAATAAGGCTATTGAAAAACAACTCAAAACCTATACGATCATTACTCATAAACGGGATTCCGTGCTGGCGGTACTCAAAAGTGCAGAATATCAGTTAGCCAATTTCCGCGATACACACCGGGGGCTGGTGATGCGAACAGATCAGCTATCCGAAATAAGGCTTCAACGTGAAATCACAGCACTCGGTGCTATGTATGCTGAAGTCTTGAAAAATACTGAGGTAGCGGACTTCAGTCTCCGGAATAAGACTCCGTTTATACAAGTGATCGATAGTCCGCTTTCGCCTATTGCCCCTACAGAAAAATCGTTGCCCCGCACGCTGTTGATCGGGATATTGATTGGAGGATTTATCGGTTGTGTTCTGGTGGTCGGCCGTAGGGTATTTCATGATGTCATGCACGGACCGGATCAAAGGTCATAGGTCATTTCTTTGATTCTACCCGCTTTCACCATACCTGTCTTATTCCTATCTTTCAGAGGCGTGAAATCTCTCGTATGTATTTCGATGATCCTGACAGGGCTATATGTCTGTAGCGGCCTGTTAAACACCCTGCATGCTCAGGAGGTCCTGACTGAGCTTCGTGATACAGCCATATCATCAGAACCGATGTTTTCGCTATTTCTCGCAGGAGGCTTGCCTCTGGATCGGGAAACCCCGGTACTGAATACCATACTTCGTACGGCGCCTTCTGCCCACAGGGGTCTTGTGTTGCTCGGTGATATACTTTCCATCGATGCCTTGACAGCATTGTCGGCCGACATGACCGATGTTGGAATGCTAACAGAAAAAATCCGTCAATTAGACAAGCGTTTTGACCTATTCCATGTAATACCAGGACAGCGGGAATGGAGTGTTGGGAAAAAAACATCTCCTGCTGCCATCCGATCGCTGGATGATGAGCTGAAGGATATAAAAAAGAAAGGCCGCCTGCTCTCACCATCAAAAGGATGTGGCACCCCTGAAGTCATACGTCTTGGGGATCATTCCATACTGGTACTTATAGATTCCCAATGGGCCATCGAATCAATATTGAGGCCCGGGGAAAAGCGATCTGCCTGTGAGCTGGGTAATATCCAGGAGTGGCGGGCTCAACTCCGGGACATTATCCAGGCACATCCTTTCGATCATATTCTTCTGGCGACACATCATCCCATTTATGTCACGGGGCCTGTCGCGGGTCAGTATCCTTTGAGCCATCATCTGCTTCCGCTGCCAGTCATCGGTACGCTGATCACGGGCGTAAAGTCACTGGTCAGTTCCAGCCAGCACTTTAGTCATCCGGCGTATGATACATACCGCAAAACATTCTTATCTGCTATTCAGGGTTGCCGACAATGTATTGTCATCAGTGGTAAAGAAAAAAGCCTTCAGCATCATGTTGTTTCCGACCAGCATTTTTTTGTAGCGGGCAGCGGCTTCGAAACACGAAAAAATCTCAAAGGGAAACCGGGTGCTTTCATTTTTCAAAGTACTGGATTTGTGCGGGCGGATGAATTAGAAAACGGGACCTTGCGGGTCACCATGATGGCCACAGATACCGACACGCTCATGCAGATCTCAAAGCATGAATTTATACTGCCGGGCGTTCGGGAAAAAAATATACCTGCTCAGGTTCATGCTGCTCCGACGGCGTATGATGATCATGTGCAGATGTCGGCCTCAACTCGTTATGGCCAAAAGAAATTCTTACGAGGTGATTTTTATAGAAAAGCATGGAGTGAGCCGATCTCTGTGCCGGTGATGTGGCTTGACTCTGTCTATAGTGGATTAAGGCCGGTTCAATTAGGTGGCGGCAATCAGACCCTCTCGCTTCGTCTTGAAAATGATGCCGGTGAGCAATATGTAATCCGTTCGATTGACAAGAACGTGTCCGCTGTCTTGCCCATTTCTCTGCGAGGTACATTTGCCGAGAATATCGTGCAGGATGGAATAGCGGCCTCGCATCCGTATGGGGCACTGGTGATTCCGGGTTTGGCCCGGGCTGCAGGGTTGTATCATACAAATCCTCAGGTTGTATATGTGCCTCATCAGCCGGCACTGGATATATACGACCATGAAGCAGGAGATGGTATGTACTTGCTTGAAGAACGTGCCGGTGGCAACACCCGACATTTTCCCAACTTCGGTTATACAGAAAAAACCATCAGCACTGCTGATCTGATTGACCTCCTGGCATCTTCATCCCGCCATGTTGTAGATCAGCGAGCGGTATTGCGGGCACGTCTTTTTGATATATGGCTGGGAGACTGGGACCGCCATGATGATCAATGGCGTTGGGCGGTATTTGAAGAAGAGGGACGTCATGTGTACCGGCCTATTGCACGTGACCGGGATCAGGTGTTTTTCTATAATGATGGTCTATTGGATTATATCGCCAGCCGTCCGTTTTTCAATCCGGCGCTCCGGCGTTTTGACGATAAAATAGATCACCTTGGCGGACTTGTCTGGGCTGCCAAATATTTTGACCGGTCCTTTCTCCACATGTTGGATGAAACGGATTTTATTGAGGTGGCTGGGGAGTTGCAACAGGCACTTACAGATCCGGTTATTGACGAGGCGTTTGAGGGATGGCCGAAAGCTATCGATCGTCATGATGGTGCGCGCATCCGGTCGTCACTGCGTGTGCGCCGGAATGATTTGGAGGCCTATGCGCGGAAGTATTACGCATTGCTGGCGAGGACCATCATGCTCCCCGCGACAAATGATAAGGATATCATCACGCTGGATGCACAGGATGATGACCATCTCCATGTCACCATCGATCGAGTGACCGGAAGTGGTGTACACCGTTTTTACACCCGCACATTGATGGATGCGTATACGAAAGAACTGCGCATCTATGCATTGGAAAAGTCAGATACGATTATCCTCAAAGGTTCCGGTCGACCCTCCATCCGGATTCGCATCATTGGCGGATCGGGGCATGATGTGGTGCTCAATACGTCGAAGCGGCTGAAGCCATGGGTGTATGATCGTGAAGACGGGATCTCACTTCAGGGCGAGCCGGTGATCCGGCGTATCCACAACCGGCCGTTCAACAACGCCTATGACCGGACCGACTGGGATCTCAACCGAAGCCTTCATTTTCCATCGCCGGCCTATTTTACGGATGAAGGTTTTGGCATATCCTACAACTTTATGGCCCTCCGCTATGGTTTCAGGGCTGATCCGTTCAAATCCCACCATCTGGCATCGCTTTCCTATTTTTTCAACACGACTGGTTTTATCGGACGCTATGCCGGATCCTGGAAAAATGTTGTGGGTGCTTATGATTTCGGTTTGGATGCATATATCACAGGCCCGACTTTCACACAATATTATTACGGTGCCGGAAATGTATACGTGAATTTTGATGAAAAGATCCGCTATCATATCGTCAAGGGAAGCCAGGTGATCCTGTCACCTCGTCTGCAGCGGTCATTTGGTTTTGGCAGCGCGATATCGATCACCCCTTCTTACCAGTTTATTAATATCAGTGACCAACACACGACGCCTCGTTATATCTATAGTCCTGCTTCCGGATTGGAGCAGGAGGATTTTGGGCCCAGACATTATGCAGGTCTTGCAGCCAGTTATCGGTTTGAACGACTCGATCATGCTTCGTCTCCCACCCGAGGTGGTGAGTGGACCATGTCGGTCAAAGGCCGTGCATCTGTCGGGGAGGTGCACGCACAACATATGATCGGTGCTGTAGAAGGCTCTTTGTATATACCGCTGGACCCTTCTTCACGTGTAGTGGTAGCCACACATATCATGGCGGATAAGATGTATGGTTCGTATGAATTTTTCCATGCGCTTACATTGGGCGGTCCGGATAAGCTGCGTGGATTTCGTCGTGATCGTTTTGCGGGAGATGCGCGATTCCTCCATGCCACGGATCTGAGATATAAGCTGGTAGATAGTAAGGGAATGATCCCTTTTGGTCTTGGGATTTATGGATCCTTTGACTATGGACGCGTGTGGGACCGGGCGGCTGATTCTGTTCGGGACGGAGGTTGGCACACAGCGTGGGGTGGCGGCATTTTTATAGTGCCGCTGGGATTGACGGCCTTTCGGGCAGGGGTGATGACCGGGCGTCGGGATGTGCAGGTCAACGTGGGTGGCGCGTTGAGGTTTTAAAAATTTTATGGGCAATTTTTTATGGGGGTAATTTTTATGGAGAGGTTCAAAATTTTGAACCTCTCCATAAAAATTTTCCTTTCATCCATAAAAATTTTCCCTTTCATCCATAAAAATTTTCCCTTTCATCCATAAAAATTTTCCCTTTCCCCCATAAAAATTTTCCCTTTCCCCCATAAAAATTTTCCCTTTCATCCATAAAAATTTTCCCTTTCCCCCATAAAAATTTTCCCTTTCATCCATAAAAATTTTCCCTTTCCCCCATATAATTTTTCCACCCCCCATAAAATTTTCCCATTCCTCCATAAAATTTTCCACCCACCATAAAAATTCTCCACCCCCCATATAATTTTTCCCTTTCCTCTATATAATTTTTCCATCCCCCATAAAATTTTCCATTCCCCCAACATACCCCACGATCACGAACCGGTCTGATCATCGACCGTTGCGCCCGGGGCATTACTTTTCACTGAGGCAATGCCATTCGCGCAGGCTGCATCGCTTTCATACATTTCGCTATTCCCGATGACCTGGCCGTTGCCGGCTTTCAATACAAAATATGGTTTGCCGTTAGAAGAGGTCCGGACTTCGAAGCGGCTATCGTCGGATGCATTTTTCTGGACGGACTCAATGCCGTTCATGCAGCCGGCCTTGTTGGTATAGCCTTCGCTGGTGAGAATGGTTTGGCCGTTGCCGGCTTTCAGGTTGAACTGATACTCACCATTCTTTCTGGTGGTCACAACAAATTTTCCCATGCGGATCTGTTTTGTAGGTTTTGAAATTAATTACTGCAGACATGATGCTCAAACAAGGCTGCTCACAATAATACAAAAAATCTAGAAGGGATTTTCAAGGCTATCACTCACCACAATGTCCAGCAATTGACCAATGGTCCATCCATACGCAAGAGCTTGCTGGGGAATAATAGACGCTTCCGACATCCCCGGTGTGGTATTGGCTTCCAGAAAATAAAAGATTCCGTTTTCCAGAATATAATCGAAGCGGACCATGCCTCTGCATCCCATCGCACGATATAAGAGTCCGGATCGTTCCTGGCATTGCGTAAAAAGCGAAGCCTCCAGATTGGCGGGTGTGATTTCCTGACTCTGGCCTTCATACTTGGCTGCGAAATCAAAAAACTCCCCCAGAGGCCGGATCTCCGTCACGGGCAAAATATGAATACGACTGCCTTCGCGAACGACGCCGCAGGAATATTCCACGCCCTGCAAGGCGCGTTCGATCATCACTTCGTGATCATACCGGAGGGCGAGGGATATGGCTTCCTGCAAGTCGGACCATTCCTTGACTTTGGAGACACCGTAACTTGACCCATTGTTGTTGGGTTTTACAAAAAACGGAGGATGTATACCGGCCTTCTCTACCTCCTCGGGACCGACGATCATGGTCACGACCATACTTTCAGCCATGGGGATCATATAGGGTCGCAGATAGTTTTTACACATCTGTTTGTTGAAGGTCAGGGCGCTGGCCAATACCCCACAAGCGCTATGGGGGATACCCTTCATTTCAAAATAGCCCTGAAGCTTACCATCTTCCGCGGGTGTGCCATGTACCGTGATAAAGGCAAAATCAAATGTGCGGGTTTCGCGACCCTGTTCATCGGTCAGGCAAAACCGGTTGAGGTCTATGAACGTGCCCGTGGCGATATCCTTCCAGCCATCAGGTGTGATGTCAATCGTTGTGATACTGTATTTGTCGGACGGCAGATGCGCTGCAATCGTTTGTGCGCTTTTTAGCGAAACGCTGCGTTCGGCGGAAGGTCCGCCTGCAATGATGGCTACTTCAATCATAAGCGTTACCAAGATAAAAGCAATCGACGAAACCTCATGTCATGACGGGCTATCTGCGGACTTTTTATCACAGGTACGACAACACATAAAAAGTGAGGCAGCGTAGCTTATAGAGGTAAACCCTTAGATTTTGTCTAAACAATAAGGGATTCCCATTATATGGTTTTAATGTTTTCAGTATTATTTGAAATCTTTATATTTTTTTATATTATTGAATAACAGATAGTTATATTATAGATGGGGTAGGTGTTCGTTAAATTATAGTTAAATCGGTGTTTTTTGTCTAACTTTTATTGGTTTTTGTTCAGGCATTACTTAGCTTTGAATAACCAAAAAATTAAAAACCATGTCAACTACCGATTTCAATCAACAACTCTCCAGTCTCAGTGGTCCACTTCACACGTTCGCGTACAAACTGACGAAGAATAGTGAGGAAGCAAAAGATCTCTATCAGGAGACGGCTTTCCGTGCGATCAGCAATGTAGATAAGTTTATTCCCGGCACAAATCTCAAGGCCTGGTTGCTGACCATCATGAAGAATATCTTCATCAACAACTACCGCAAAAACGTCAAGACCCGGACTATCATCGATTCGACAGACAACCTGTACTACATCAACAGCGGCTCTGCTTCCATCCGCAACAACGCTGAGTCCAACATCATGATGAAGGAACTCACCAACATGGTGGAAAATCTGGATGATTCTCTGCGGGTTCCGTTTGAAATGCATTACCTCGGTCATAAATATCAGGAGATCGCCGACACCCTGACTCTGCCGCTGGGAACGGTGAAGAGCCGGATCTTCTTTGCCCGCAAGGAGCTCAAAGACATGATCGAAAAGCGATATTATACGGTACGACCGTAGTCATCTGAAATATATTGGATACAAAAGGCTGTGATCATTTCACAGCCTTTTTTTATTTTGATCCCGTATGCACATTACGCTTCGGCCCGCCAGTCCAGACGACTTAGACATCCTCCAACACTGGGACAACCAGCCTCACGTCATCGACTCAGATCCAAACGACGATTGGAACTGGGCTGAAGAATTACAACGAAATCCACCCTGGCGGGAGCAGTTCATCGCATGTCTTCACGACCGTCCAATTGGTTTTGTGCAAATCATCGATCCCGCTGAAGAAGAAACGCATTATTGGGGTGATGTCGAGCCCCACCTCCGGGCTATCGATATCATGCACCTCTCACACGGCTATAACAAGATTATGATTCTGACCTCCGGGATACTTCAGGACGAGTCTGTCTCCCCCATAAGATGCTCTGTTCGATATCCCCCTATTACATTTGCGTCATCGTGGCTTCCTTTTTCTCCAGACATCTGTTGCAATGGCATCGATCCCTTCCCCGTTCCATGCCATGGGATGGTGGTCCACGGGATGCGTACCACATCTGGATCTCGGAGATCGTGATGCAGCAGACGCGGATTGAGCAGGGTGCGCCTTTTTATTTGCGTTTTGTTGCACGCTTTCCCACGGTATCTGCACTTGCGGGGGCCGGCGAAGATGAAGTGATGCGCTATTGGCAAGGGCTGGGATACTATACACGGGCCCGAAATCTGCATAAGGCCGCAAAGGTTATTGAACACGATCTGAGGGGTGTAATTCCCGATACCTATGAAGGTCTTCTGGCACTGCCTGGTATTGGCCCCTATTCTGCGGCAGCGATTGCTTCCTTTGCTTATGGTCTGCCTTATCCGGTAGTTGATGGCAATGTCAAGCGGGTGGTGGCGCGCTTTGCCGGCATCACAGCTTCCATTGATTTGCCTGCTACGCATGATGTCATCCGGGATCTCGCCCGGAAATACATGAAAGGCGCTTCACCCGGGGAGTTCAACCAGGCGATTATGAATTTGGGCGCATTGGTGTGCAAGCCAAAGGGAGCGCTTTGTGGCGCATGTCCAATTTCCAAAAAGTGCCATGCTTTCCAACATAACACCGTAGGATTGCTTCCTGTCAGAACCAAAACCAAGAGCAATACCCTCCGATATTTTCATTTCATCGTCCTTCATCACAAAGGGAAGGTCCTCTTGTTGCGGAGAAACGGAAACGATATCTGGCGTGGATTATTTACTCCGCCTATGATGGAGCGTCGTTCAGACCGTGCGCCATTACAAAGCCGTATGTCATTGTATATCGAGGATCTCATTGGTCATCAGAAATTCGAGTACATAGCATCATCGTCCCCGATAGTACAGCAGTTGTCTCATCAGACCCTTCATGGACGATTTCACCATTTCCGATTGAGGGCGGCACCGAAAGTTCTGCCAGATGATTATGTGTGGGTTAGTGCAATCACCTATGATGCTTATGGTAAACCCAAGATGGTGCGGGACTATCCTTTGTTTCTTTGATGATATCGCGGTCTCGATACATCACGCCGTAACAATCCATTCTGATATTTCAGCGTACTCGTGTTCAAAATATTTGTAACCATGCTCCGACTGGCTGTCGCTCATCCATGTGCTGCAGCTCAGCAACTAAGCTTGTGAGCTTCTGCTGGAAGGAGTATGATCTGACTTCGTCAGGGGTTTGCCACTTTTTGCATCGCCCAAAAAGTAACCATACTTCGACTTGCTACCTCACATCCATGTGCTACAGCTCAGTAACCAAGCTAGCCGCTCTCAAAACTCACCTCGGTCGCCATAGCTTTAGCGAAGGCGACCCGATTGCTTGCACGCCTTCTAGTATTTCATATGCTGTTTCTTTTATAAGATACCAGAGCAGAAGATGCCAGATACCAGATTAATTCTTAACTATTTAACATGATTTTACCCTAATCGATTGGGCTACCATTTCAAATACACACTACACTCTAAACACTAAACTCTTCAACTTCTCAACCCCTCAACTTCTCAACCCCTCAACTTCTGGCATTCTCTCATTTCCTACTTTTGCAGTGCTATGAGACACACAGTATTGGTACGTCACATCCGGCATCTCACTGATGCCCGTTACTTTGCGGCCATGGGGGTGGACTGGATGAGCCTGGAGCTTGACGCAGATCCTATTTCCTTTTCGCGCTGGCACACCTTGCGTGACTGGGTGGAAGGTGTGCGATTGGTTGCGGAGCTGGATGTGCGGGATGACATGCTGCTGGCCAGGGCGATCATCGATGCGGCTCCGGATGGAGTGCTGGCTATACCACCAATGGAGGTGGATCTTCCGGAAGGTGTAATGCATTTTCTTACACCTTTAAATACTGCCGAAACGGTTCAGGATCATGCATATATTATTTTACCGTATGATCCGGCTCTTTCTGCTGATGAGCAGCTACGAGGCCATGATCCGGAACGTGTTTTTTTGGAGGCAGATTGGACAGCTTCTTTGTTGCGGTCACTGCTGGTGTCTGGGTATACCGGGGGTATTTGTCTGGAGGGCGGTGAAGAGTCGGAGACGGGTATGCGGGATTATGAGATGATGGATGGGTTGTTTGAGGAGTTGAGAGGTTGGGGGGTGAGTGGTGAGTAGTGAGTAGTGAGTGGGGTGCTTCGACCCGCTTGACACATCCTCGTGCTACAGCTCAGCAACCGTGGTGAGTGGTGTGCTTCGACCCGCTTGACACATCCTCGTGCTACAGCTCAGCAACCGTGGTGAGTGGTGAGTTGAGCTGATCTGCGGAATAGGAAAATACTCTGATATCCACACGGAACAAAAGGTGACTGAGCGGAGTCGAAGGCACCGACTCTGCTGCGCTTCGACTGGCATCTCATAGCAGCCCCCAACCCCTGCGTCACCCTCCTCGCTTGGCTATACTCATGCACGCCGGGGTGTCCTCAACGCAACCTGAGCCGCACCAGCGCGCAATCAAAAAAAATCTTCCCGGGTAGTAAAGACTTTATCGCTCTCAACTGTCCGAACACCGAGGAAGTCCTGTTTCATGGCACAACGAGACTCGATAAGAAAAATCTACATCAAGAAACAGCACATAAAAAATACTACCAGGCGTGCAAGCAATCGGGTCACCTTCGCTAAAGCTTCGGCGACCGAGGGCGGAAAAAAAGAACAAAAAAGCTCTGTTAAAACAGATCGAACCGATCCAGGTTCATCACTTTGTTCCAGGCCGATACAAAATCGTGAATCATCTTCTCCTCCGCATCTGCACAGGCGTACACTTCAGCTACCGCGCGCAACTCTGAGTTCGAACCAAAAATGAGATCGACACGTGTGCCGGTCCACTTTTGTTCGCCCGTTGTGCGATCATGTCCCACATATACTCCTTTGTCATCTGCTGATGGAGTCCATGTCGTGCGGACATCCAGCAAATTGACAAAGTAGTCCTGTGTGAGGGCTCCCGGCCGACTCGTCCATACACCATGAGCGGATTGGTCATAGTTGGCCTCCAGTACTCTTAAGCCACCGACCAGGACCGTCATCTCCGGCACCGAAAGATTGAGCAACAGCGCCTTGTCGACCAACATCTTTTCAGCAGAAACGGCATGCCTGGGCTCAAAGTAATTGCGGAATCCATCGGCTGCCGGCTCCATCACCACAAACGATTCCACATCTGTCATCTCCTGTGAAGCATCCGTACGGCCCGGTGTAAAGGGCACTGTAATCGTATGACCCGCATTTTTTGCAGCCTGCTCCACACCGGCACAACCCGCCAGTACGATCAGGTCCGCCAGCGAAACTTGCTTTCCTCCTGATGCTCCACTATTAAATTCTGTCTGAATCGCCTCAAGCTTCCCGAGCACTAATTTCAGTCGTGCCGGGTTGTTGACCTCCCAGTCTTTTTGTGGTGCCAGACGGATGCGGGCACCATTGGCTCCACCACGCTTGTCAGAGCCGCGGAACGATGCCGCAGAAGCCCATGCCGTCGTGACCAGATCCGACACTGTCAGATCCGATTCAAGTACTTTGGCTTTCAAAGAAGCGATCTCCGATTTACCAATGAGTGGATGGGTGGCCGCCGGTACAGGATCCTGCCAGATCAATACTTCATCCGGTACTTCAGGACCCAGATAGCGGAAGATCGGCCCCATGTCACGATGCGTGAGCTTGTACCAGGCCCGCGCAAACGCATCGGCAAATTGATCCGGATGATCCAGAAATCGTCTGGAGATTTTTTCATACACCGGGTCGAAGCGTAAGGAGAGATCAGTTGTCAGCATGACCGGCACATGTCGTTTGGCCGGATCGTGCGCATCGGGCACTGTGTCCGCGCCCATGCCGTGTTTAGGGATCCATTGATGTGCACCGGCAGGGCTCTTGGTCAGTTCCCAGTCATAGCCGAAAAGATTCCAGAAGAAATTATTGCTCCATCTGGTCGGTGTGGTCGTCCAGGCACCCTCCAGGCCGCTGGTAATCGTCGCGCCGGCATTGCCGGTGCCAAACGTATTTTTCCAACCCATGCCCATCTCTTCGATATTGGCGGCAGCGGGTTCGGGTCCTACATACGTGGCTGGCTCTGCCGCGCCATGTGTTTTTCCGAAGGTGTGACCACCGGCGATCAGGGCCACGGTTTCTTCGTCGTCCATCGCCATGCGTTTAAACGTCTCCCGGATATCGCGGGCTGCTGCTATGGGATCAGGATTGCCATTAGGGCCTTCCGGATTGACATAGATGAGGCCCATCTGTACGGCGGCCAGCGGATTTTCCAATTCGCGGTCGCCGGTATAGCGATTGTCCTCCAGCCATTTTCCTTCTGAACCCCAGTAGATTTCTTCTTCGGGTTCCCAGATATCTTCACGTCCGCCGCCAAAGCCAAAGGTCTTGAAGCCCATGGACTCCAGCGCGCAATTGCCGGTGAGGATCATCAGGTCGGCCCAGGAGATCTTCCTTCCGTATTTCTGTTTGATGGGCCACAGCAGGAGGCGGGCTTTGTCGAGGTTGACATTGTCGGGCCAGCTGTTGAGTGGCGCAAACCGTTGCGATCCTGATCCACCACCGCCTCGTCCATCTTTGACGCGATAGGTACCTGCACTATGCCAGGCCATGCGGATAAAAAACGGCCCGTAATGACCATAGTCGGCCGGCCACCAGTCCTGGGAGTCTGTCATGAGATGATACAGATCCTGCTTGACAGCCTGAAGATCTAAGGTCTTAAACGCTGCCGCGTAATTGAAATCCGGCTCCATCGGATTGGAGAGGGTCGAATGCTGTCGCAGGATGCCCAGATTGAGTTGATTGGGCCACCAGTCCCGATTACGTGTACCACCGCCGCCACTGTGACGTAGTGCGCCACCGCTAAAGGGGCATTTACTTTCGCCATTGGATTTTTCGGCGGAGGTGCTGGGAGAAATTGTATTTTCCATTGTTTATCGATTGTTTATATTTTATTTTTTACCTGAAAAAATGACTTTTTACTTGTGCAGGGAACCTGACGTTTCGGCCGGTAATCGTTAGTGCAAAAACAGGAATTCATCCAAAAAGAGCAAGCAACATCCTGCCGCTCTTCGATATGTGGGTGTGAATCAGAGAAAACATACAATCTCGCCTTAAAGTTTGGTGAATCGGCTGAATTTATATACGATTTGCAGCAAAGGTAAATGGCACAAGGGACATGACGCGCAACAAGGCTATGATGTACATTTACAGCTAATAAAACAATCTTCATCAGACGTCTCACTACAGCTCATATATGAACTCCATCAGGCAACGGTTCTCTACTATCCGGCACTTCGTCCTTTATGGCGTAGCGCTGGCGCTGCTGGTGTTTGTCCTGAAATGGCTGCACTGGAAATTTCTCATAACGGATCTGGCCGCTGAACTTTACACCGGTTTGATCGCGGTCTTCTTTACCATCCTGGGGATATGGGTGGCCCGGCAGTTGGGCCGGTCTTCGTCCACACCCGGGGCTGCGGAGGTGGACACCATACCACTTCCTCCAACCGGTGACAAGATCAACATGGTGGAATTGGAAAAGCTTCAGTTAAGTCCCAGAGAATATGAGGTCCTTCAACTGCTGGCTCGTGGATACAGCAATGCTGATATTGCGGCCACCTTGTTTCTCTCCGTCAGTACGGTCAAGACCCATGTCTCGCGAATTTTTGTCAAACTGGATGTCAAAAGCAGGACCCAGACGCTGGAAAAGGCTAAGCGCCTGAATATCATCGAATAGACTGCATCCGACTTTAGTACTGAAATAATGTCAGGCCGCAGAATGGTACCAAAGTATGACACTCATCGGATGGCCACGATTTAGTTTTGGGTCTTCATCAAACAACTATGGATATGAAAAGGAATGTTTGGATTTACGGTGGTGTGCTGGGCTCGATCTTGTGCATTAATATGATCTGGATGGTGCAACTGATGTTTGCCAATCCGGATTTCAGGGGCAATGAGATCCTGGGGTACGCTGCGATGGTGCTGGTATTTTCGCTGGTATTTTTTGGTATAAAAAACTACCGGCAGAAACTACCGGATCAAAAGATCACCTTCGGGCGGGCCTTCAGGATGGGTCTTTACATTACGTTGGTAGCCTCGACGATGTATGTAGTGGTGTGGTTATTCTACTACTATCTGTTTGTTCCGGATTTTCTGGACCAGTATATTCCGATAGCGCTCAACCAGGTGGATCCGGCGGATCTGCCCGCCAAGACTCAGCAGATGGAGCAGTTTCGGGAGATGTACAAGAATCCATTGTTTGTCATACTGATTACCTTTTCCGAGGTGCTGCCGGTGGGGCTGCTGGTGACGTTGGTCAGTGCTTTGGTGCTGCGTAGGGGGTGAGTGGTGAGTAGTGAGTAGTGAGTAGTGAGTGGGGTGCTTCGACCTGCTTGACGCATCCTCGTGCTACAGCTCAGCAACCGTGGTGAGTAGTGAGTAGTGAGTAGTTTAGGGGTGAGAGGTCGATTAGGAACGTTCATGTCGCTGCCTATTGAGGCCTTCGGCCTTAATGATTACTGCTGTGAGCATAGGTCTATAACCCCTCGTTCTGATGAACGATCTCCTTTAAAGGGGATTATTGGCCGCGTATGATAAGTCAAAGAGAACTCGTTCAGGGCAGCAATCAGTGAAGCTGTTTTTAACAGCTAGTAAAAATCGACACTACGGAATCCGCCACCACTCTCCGTCCACTGCATTTAACTTTCTAAGCCCCCATATAACAAAACCTGCATTCCCTGCTGGTAAAAGGCCATTGATATTTGTGACAGGATGAAGCTAGCCAAGAAAGAGGGCAAAACGGTGCATTATATATCATTAAATATTTAATTTAGCCAAAGCAATTTTCTTCCACCTATGAAAAACTATGCTTTCAGGCAGACATTGTTGGTTCAAACCTGTTCGGTGTTCAGGGTTGATTTCCGACAAGATATCCTTGAGTAAAGCCAAAAGTAAAAGGGGAGAAAGCGGATGTTTCATGGAGGAAGGACCTTTGGGTGTCTGGAGTGTTGGCGTGGATTGGCTAGCAAAGGGGGAGGGATTGGGGATATAAACAAGTTATCAGATATTTCATGATGTTATAAACGAAAATGGTATTTGGGTTTTATAAAAAGAAAGGATGGCGAAAATTCAAATAAAGACAAATGATGATTCAGATAAATTCAATTTAGTTTGCCCCTTCTGTAATAAAGATTGCAGGCAAGTGTTAGAGTTGTCTTCTGACAAACAAAGAGTAAAATGTTGCTCATGTTCAAAAAGCTTTTATTGCTCTTTATTTATAGTTAGGGGCAAAAAATCAAAGATTATCAGTGATTCAATAGGAATGGAATCAAGACAATTCGATATTAGAGTGTTCAAATTTGATGGATATGAAGAATTGATCAGTATTGCAAATCATAATTCTATAGACTTAGAGCTTAGGTCAAACGATATTCTTAGCATTTCATATGATGAAGATAATTCTATTCAGATTTTAGGAAACCAAACGATAAATGTTCATCTCAGGATAAATCACGGGGAATTTCAAAGGGGGTGTGTTCAAATTAAAGATTTTAGCTATGGAATATTTTGTTTGTTGATAATAATTCTTCTCATTAAATTCTTTTCATGTTAAGACAATAAATGCGAAAGAAGTTTGAAAAACATGTCAGCTCAACTTTCCTGCCTTGAAGCAACGGACTTGATCATGACCTTCGTGTACCCCTTTTCTCCTAACCCTTTCATCTCTATATATCAAAACCTGCATTCCCTGCTGGTAAAAGACCATTGATATTTGTGACAGGATGAAGCTAGCCAAGAAAGAGGGAACTGGATTGAGGCTAGATGGTTAAGGGGATTGCGGGAATAAACAAGTTATAGCACATATTTAGATACCAATTTTTCTACTCCAAAATCCATATTTTTGCTAAAAGTGAAACAATGACAACCCAGCAATTAAAACAAGAGGTAATTAAAGCACTGGATCAGGTGCCAAATGAGGTCTTATCTGAACTCTTAGCCTATTTGCATTGCCTGCAGGGAAAGGATGAGGCCAGTATCCAACGTGCGAGACATTCAAGAACAATTTTGATTGAAGACAGTGCCCTGCTCAAAGCTTTGGCAGATGATATCATTTGAAGAAGCCATTCAGATAACATGGGTCTTCCATCAGCAGAGTCATGATGATTGGAAAAGGGGGAGGAATCGGATATTACATCACCCAAAATTTATAAGTTAGCAACAAAATAAAATAAACAATATGACAGTTCAACAAAAAATAACACCTTGTCTTTGGGTTGAAAAAGACGCAAAAGAGGTAGTAAATTATTACTTATCAATTTTTAAAGGCAGTAAACTCAAAGACTATCGGCAATTTACTAATCCACCTGAAATGGGTGGGCAAACTTTTGAAACGGCAGTGATGGAAATTGCAGGTATAGAATTTAGTATTTTAGCTGCCGGACCATTGTTTAAATTTAATGAAGCTGTCTCTTTTGTTATAAATACGAAAGACCAGGCTGAAACAGACTATTATTGGGAAGCAATAACTTCAAACGGAGGAGAAGAAGGCGTTTGTGGTTGGTGCAAAGACAAATATGGGTTGTCGTGGCAGATAGTTCCAGTTGAATATTTCGACCTTATTCACAGCGAAGATTCTCTTGTAAGAGAGAAGGCTTTGATGAATACTTTTAAGATGAAAAAGTTAATACTTTCAGAGCTTAAATGAGCATAATATATTGACAACTTTGACAAAGAGTGGAAATAAAAACTGCCCATAACAGATTCTACTTTATAAGAAGTCAGTGCCTTCAAGGCCCGATGATAACAGTGTCTACCAGCAAGCAGGGATAGAGGACTTGTAAGAGGAAGAACTTATTTTTGGGATCAAACCCAGGAGGAAGATTGAATCTGGTCGGCCTGCCTACGAGCATCCTCGAACGGTGTGCTCGATTGGGTGCAACAGTTCTTTGGCATGTATTGTCAAGTAAGGAAATGAATACCAAACTTACATATATGAAACAGCTGCTTGTTCTATTAATATTACTTAGCTCCGGAAGCGTTTTCGCTCAACGCAAATATCAATTTCAGTGGCTGGTACCACACATCTGTCGCATGATAATGGTACTGGGCTTGGAGTTCATTTAAATACTAGCAGGGTCATATCAACATCAATTTCAGCAGGCATATCAGTTGATATACTCCAATTTCAAAAACTCGGGTATTGGGAAATTCCAATAGCCGCCAGCTTTCAGTTGAAAGCGGCAAAATATTTCTTTCTTCGCCTGGAACCTGGTTATATATTACTCAATAGGAACGATAGGAATAATAGGGGCATCGGCACATTTATCGAAGGTGATTTTTATGTATTTGGAGGTCTGGGATACCAGTTTTCACTCTCCCGAAAATACAATCCTGTCGTTACTTTAGGAGCTACCCGCTTCAACCATTTAATTACCACTTTTCAGCCTGTGTCTCGTCCTGAAATAGCTTGTCACTTTAAAAGCTATCAGGATGGAAAATACGAAGAAAAAAGTCAAGAAGAAGGACCCACTAAGTCGAACCCCATATACCAGAAGATCGGACCAGGAAATGGCAAAGATTGCCTCAG
>JBGTGP010000001.1:0-23676 GCA_041746735.1 Saprospiraceae bacterium | reverse complement strand
TTTCATCCCGGGTCGTGACCTGACCATACGTTTACTCCCTTCGACTATGGCTTTACCCTTTACCCTTCATCCTTTACCCAACTTGTGCCGGGGCACAAAACCTTTCACCTTTTACCCCACTTGCGCGCAGTACGCGAAAGCCCCCACTTTACCTTTTACCCTTCACCTTTTACCCCACTTGCGCGCAGTACGCGCAAGAAGTTCCTACTCTGCTGCCTTATCCAACGTAAACCCAAACGTAGATCCCTGACCCGGCGTACTTCGGACTGTGAGGGTTTGATTATGGGCTTCAATGATATGTTTGACGATGGCGAGCCCGAGACCTGAGCCGCCCGACTCCCGGCTCCTGCTCTTGTCGACCCGGTAAAAACGGTCAAACAGATGCTTGAGATGTTTTTCTTCGATGCCGATACCATTGTCTGCTATTTCTATTAGAATCTGCCGGTCCATGACATAAAAACTGACTTTTGTCGTACCGCCTTCATTGCCATACTTAATCGAATTCAGAAGCAGATTGGTCAGTACCTGGCGGATACCTTCGCGGTCAGCCAGCACGTGAAAGGATTTGTCCGCACCTTCCTTAAAGCTGAGCGCCACTCTGCGCTGAGATGAATTGACTTCGAGATCATGAAATACTTCACGTACCAGTGCTTTGATATCAAATCTCTGGATATCCAGTACCAGATCTTCGGATTCCAGCTTGCTGATTTCTTCGAGATCCTGTACGATCGTCAGTAGCCGATCCACATTGGAAGCCGCACGTTCCAAGTATTTCATATTGACCTGATCATCATACAGACCGCCGTCGATAAGGGTATAGATATAGCCCTGGATTGAAAATATCGGTGTTTTCAATTCATGAGAGACATTGCCAATAAACCGCTTGCGATATGCTTCCAGCGTCTTGAGGGTTTCGATTTCAGTTTGTTGCGTCTCGGCCCATTGCTGGACTTCATGCTCTACACGATCCAGGATAGGCTCGTCCGGATGTGCGGCCAATCGCTTGTCCGGCATAGATATCTTGGAACGCCGGATGATCTTATAAATCAACTTGATGCGCCGATAGATAAATCGATCCATCAGATACAGAATAGCGAAGTAGGCAAACACCCCGATCGACACGAGAACGAAACCACCACGGTGCCAGTCAAACGGCACAATACCCAATCGTTGTGCCAGCCAGATAACGGCAGCCGAAAACAACAAAATGGACAAGGCACCGAAAAGGGAAATCGTCCGAAGACTGATATTCTTAAACATATTTTTTAGTTCACAAGTGTTCAAAAAATGTTACGTGATGTCAGATGCCTTATTTAAATGCCAGTCGAAGCACAGCAGAGTCGGTGCCTTCGACTCCGCTCAGTCACCTTTTGTTCCGTGTGGATATCAGAGTATTTTCCTATTCCGCAGATCAGCTCAACTCACCACTCACTACGGTTGCTGAGCTGTAGCACGAGGATGTGTCAAGCAGGTCGAAGCACCCCACTCCCCACTCACTGAATCGAATCCGTCAACTCCTTGATCCGAAACAACATCCGGTTCATTTTTTCCGGATCCTGCTCCAGGAGGATGATCTGCTGCTCTATTTCCTGCGGACTTAGTTTATAGATCCCAGATAATTTTTCCAGAAACAACCCCCGCAAGGTGTCCTTCTTATCTTTCTCAAGGCCTATCATCGACAATTCACTCAACTGAATATCGAGCAACAGGCGGGCCATTTGTTCATCCGGTAAGGAACTACCCTTCGATGTCGATTTTCCACCACATCCCATCAGGAAAAAGAGGAGAATCACTATACTCAAACCGGGAAACCTCATTCCGTATATTGTTTGGGATAATGAAATCCGATAAAGCCGGCATACTCGGGTTTGAACTTTTGCCATTGCGTCAGGATGGACTGGATATGGACGACACCACAGGTCGGCACATTGTCGATATGCACACCGGAAATACTGTTGGCGACCCATGTAAATCCGGGATTGTGGCCAAACATATAGACAAAGGAAGCATGATCCGGAGCTGAACGCAATACCTCAAAGATCGTCTCCTGGCTCGCTTCGTAGACTTCATCGCGGATTTCGAACTGGTCCGGAGACAATGCAAACTCATCACTGAAATAACGGGCCGTCGTCAAGGCCCGAAGTGCCCCGGAGGTGATGATATAGTCCGGAATCAGCCCCAGTTCACGCATTTTTCCAGCCATCAGCGGCGCATCCCGCAGTCCTCTTTTGTCCAGCGGACGGTCAAAATCCCTCACCCCGGGATGATCCCAACTGGATTTGGCATGACGTACAAAACAAACATCTTTTACTTCCATAGGACAGCATTACCTTAGCAAATTTATGGGTAAGCAACCGGAATGCCTCCATCTGATGAAGGTTTATTTCGAAAGCTTTACCTCCAACTGCAAAAAGCAAGTACTGCTTTCAGACCATATTCATGAAAACCACTCTTTTCGATTTCGAGACCCATGTCAGCCAGGACCTCCTGGAGGAAGCCATGACACTGGTAAAAGATACGCATGAATTTGATCTCACCAGGGCAGAAAGCGGACGATACCATATTCTGTCCCGCCAACCGGATTATCACGTGGAAATTCAACTCCGTGAGGATGGTACAGCCATCGCCAAGTGCCATTGCCGTGTTTTTAAAAAGACAAAACAATGCCGGCATGCCCTCGCCGCTTTATACCTCCTGCGAGACGCCACCCTCCGCCGCCGAAAAGGCACCTCCACTACCGATCCGGATCCACTAAGCGAAGTCGTACGCAAACTCAAAATCAATGAGCTCCGCGCACTCATCACGGGATATGGCAGATCCCATAGTGCATTTCGGGCTGAAGTGCTGGCCCGCCATCTGCATCTGCTCCGTAAACCGGACTATCATCGGCTGCTCCAGGACATCACCCCAATCGACAAATACGGCCAAATCGGCGTCAATCGGAATAACCTCAAATCCATCCGGAATATCATCGTCATCCTCTTGCATCAGGTCCAGCAGGACTTGCTCGACAAAGCACCTGCCAGCGCCTTGCAGATTCTTTCTGCCGTACTTCGGCATCTCCACCGGCTCATCCACCGACTCCCCCAGTTTCGGGATCAATTATCGACCGAACTCCGTCAAGCTTCCAGACATTTTGAGGCTATGTGCCGACTGCCTATGGCTCCGAGACTCCAGTCCGAAGCCACGCAATTGGCTCTCGAGATCAGCGAGCGGGAAGACTATACCGTCCTGCCCAATACCCCCATTCTGTTAGCCTGTGTCGAACCCTTTTTGACCGAACGCAAAGCACAACAAGCTGCCATCAAAATAGCAGCAAAAAAAGCTACTACTGATCAGCAGGGCCAGCTTCAATGGTGCGTACTGCTCATTCGCTGGGAGAGACTCTGGTCCATCAAGGTCCAGGACCGGGAAACGAACCAAATACTCGATCGTCGTCTGCCCGAAGTGATGTTAGAATACGGCCGGATGGGTCAGTCCGAAGATGTATTGTATGCCCTTACCCGACTGCATCGCCATTCCTTTACTCCACCTATCATAAAGGCGGCACTAAAATCCGGACTGAAGGCAGCCTTTCATACCGGAGATCTCCCCAAGGTTGAAGCTTTAGCCTTCGAGCTCAGCCTCGATCATCTCGACATAGAAGCCTGGGATAAATTGTATACCGAATCCCCTGAGGTGGCCCTGCGCGCGCTCCGCACGCTGGAAGACCTCTATGCACCGGGCAGTGAATTGGCAGCCGACGAACTACTTTGCTTCGGGTATAGTGCATCGCTGCAGCGTGATCGCCTTCTTGAACGATTGGCCGGAAGTCATAATAATGAAGAACTCCTCATGCAGTATGATCATCATCTCTCCGGAACATATGAATCCACACTCGCAGGGGTTTATGCCACTTATATCAGCTCCATCCGGGATGCCTATGGAGGTGTGGCGGCCAGACAAAAACTGAGTTCTATCTTTGGCCACCTGAAAAGCAATGGTCTACACACCACAGTGCAGGAAAAGCTGAAGCAGATGGAACAAAAAAACAACACCGCTATACCCCCTCAAGGCTTCAGGGGATTCGTCTTCGATCTGGATGGTGTGATCGTCGATACCGCCATCCATCATTTCCAATCCTGGAAGCAGATTTTTTTCGAACACGGTACCGTCATATCAGATGAGGACGATATCCACACACGCGGTGCAAGCCGAATGGAATCGCTGGAATATCTGCTGCAAAAATATCGCGTGACATTGTCGGCAGCAGACAAAGAACAATGGGCATCCCGAAAAAATGATCTCTATCTGGAAGCCATCGATCAGCTCACTCCGGCTGATCTCTTGCCGGGGGTTTTGAATTTTTTGCAGGAAAGTCGAAAAGCAGGACTCCAACTCGCGCTGGGATCTGCCAGCAAAAATGCACGCGGGGTTTTGAAGAAACTGGAAATAGCCTCCTTGTTTGATGCTATTCTTGACGGGCACGACGCAAAGGAAAGCAAACCTCATCCGGAGATTTTCATCAAAGCCTGCCAGGCATTGCGGCTGGAGCCTGACACAGTTGTGGTCTTTGAAGATGCAGCCAAAGGGGTACAGGCAGCGGTCTCCGCAGGCTGCAAGGTGGTGGGTCTTGGCGATCCGGCTATATTATACCAGGCGGATATCGTGATCCCGGGACTCCATGAAGAAAGTCCTCAATCCATTATGGAACAATTAGCATGAAAACATATCTCCAACACCATCCCTGGCAAATCATTGAAGAAGGATTTCATCCGGAATATCAGGAAGTCAGTGAGAGCATCTGTAGTCTGGGCAATGGACGATTCGGTCTTCGGGGCAATTTTGAAGAAGGCTATTCGGGCAAGACGTTGCAGGGCTCTTACTTTGCCGGTGTATACTATCCGGACAAAACACGGGTAGGCTGGTGGAAAAACGGGTATCCCGAATATTTTGCCAAAGTACTCAACGGCGTCAACTGGATCGGCATGCATATCCGGATCGGAGACCAACTTCTCGATCTGGCCAGTATGGAGGTGTATAATTTCAGGAGAGTGCTGAATATGAAACTGGGCATTCTTTCCCGAAGTTTTACAGTACATCCAACCGAAGGCGGACAACTTGACTTTCACTTTGAACGCTTCTGCAGTATGGATAATGCGGATACCGCCGCTATCAGAGTGCATATTCAGTCCAAAGGCTACCACGGTATGCTTCGGCTGGAGTCCTTCCTCGACTTTGATGTGCACAACAAGGATTCCAATTATGGTGAACAGTTTTGGGAACGAAAAGCGGAAACGCTGGAAGAACAATTTGCTATGGTTGCCGCCACGACGAAAAAAACAGCTTTTACGGTCAGTTCGGCGATGCATACGCATGTCACCCGGAATGGTGATGACCTGACGCCGGATTCCGTTCTGGCGCCCATGAAAGTGAACCAGATATTTGAGACTATGATGCATGAAGGTGATGTGATCCTGTTGCACAAATATGTGGTCAACCTCAGCAGTCTCAACATTGCATCGGATCAGCAAGAAATATCAGGTCGGAAAAAACTTGCTACGGCCAGACATGCAGGATATGAATCGCTCAAAGAGAATCATATCGCGGCCTGGCAACGTATATGGGACAGTGCTGATATCGAGATCGACGGTAATGTCATGGCGCAGCAGGGATTGCGCTTCAATATCTTTCAATTGTGGCAGACCTATACCGGTGAGGATGCCCGGCTCAATATCGGACCCAAAGGTTTTACCGGAGAGAAATACGGTGGCAGCACCTATTGGGATACCGAGGCGTATTGCATACCCTTTTATCTCGGTACGGCGGATGCCCGGATAGCGCGCAACCTGTTGGTGTACCGGTATCTCCACCTCCCGAAAGCGATAGAGAATGCGGCCAAGCTCGGCTTTACGGATGGAGCTGCTCTCTATCCCATGGTGACGATCAATGGCGAAGAATGCCACAACGAATGGGAAATCACCTTTGAAGAAATACATCGCAATGGCGCCATGGTCTATGCGATCTATGACTACATCCGGTACACGGGTGATGCTGCTTATATGAACGAAGGCGGTCTGGAAGTCCTGATCGCTGTAGCGCGCTTCTGGGCGCAGCGCGTCAACTATTCGGAGCCCAAACAGGCGTGGGTCATGCTGGGCGTCACCGGACCGAATGAGTATGAAAATAATGTCAACAACAACTGGTACACCAACTACATAGCCAGATGGTGCATGGAGTATGCTATGGAGCAGATCGAAATCGCCCGTACGCAATATCCCGTCGACTGGGAGCGAATACGGGAGAAAACGGATTTCACCGCACAGGAGGTGGATGACTGGCGTCTCAAATCTGAGGGTATGTATTTCCCGCGCGATGAAACGCGTCAGCTTTTCCTGCAGCAGGATGGCTTTCTGGATAAAGAGCTCATGTTGGTATCTGACCTGGCCCAAGAGCATCGACCGATACATCAGAAATGGTCCTGGGACCGGATACTCCGCTCGTGCTTTATCAAACAGGCAGATGTATTGCAGGGGATGTATTTCTTTGAGGATCATTTTGAACTCGACACCATCGCCCGGCATTTTGACTTTTACGAGCCGATGACGGTACACGAGTCTTCGTTGTCGCCGTGTGTGCATGCCATTCTGGCGGCTCGTCTGGGTAAAATCGAAAAAGCGGATGAAATGTATCTTCGGACCTCCCGCCTGGACCTGGATGATTACAACAATGACACGGAGGATGGCCTTCACATCACCAGTATGGCCGGTACCTGGATGGCGGTGGTGCGTGGATTTGCAGGGGTCCGGGTCAAAGACGGAACGCTTCACATAGCTCCTGTACTTCCGGCGGGCTGGAAGGGTTTTCGATTCAAGATGCATTTTAGGGGTAGATTTCTGGGTATCGACATCAGTGGAGAGCACTGTACGGTACGCCGGCTGACGGGAGAGACCCTGGACATTGTGGTCAATCGTGAACGGATGACGGTTTAAAGTTGTTTTCTCCGTACATTTAGACAGAGATAGACCACTTTACACCATACTCTATATGATACGCGTTATGATCGCCGATGACCACAATATGTTTGTGGAAGGCATTGAATCCATTCTGGACGGGATCGACAATATCCAGGTTGTGTCCAAATGCTATACCGGAACCGAAGTGTTTGACAAACTCGCTTCCCAACCGGCAGATGTCATATTGCTGGACATCAACCTCCCCGGCATGAATGGTCTCGAAGTATGTCAAAAACTCAGCAAGGAGTATCCCGATGTCAAGGTGCTGGCCTTGTCTATGCACAACGAAGAGAGTTTTGTCACCGAGATTCTCAAATACGGCGCGCAGGGGTATATCCTGAAAAACACCGGCAAGAAGGAACTCATCCATGCCATCGAAGCGGTCTACAATGGACAATCTTACTTTAGTGAAGAGGTGACAGAAACCATCATGAAAAGTCTGGTCAACCAGCGCAGCGGGGGTAAAAAAACAAGTCTGCTCCCTCCGAAGATATCACGACGGGAGAAAGATGTATTGGATCTGATCGTGAAGGAACATACGACACAGGAGATCGCCGACACGTTGTTTATCAGCCTTAAAACAGTGGAATCACATCGTCGAAGCCTCCTCACCAAACTCAATGTGCGGAATACGGCCGGATTGGTACGGGTGGCGATTGAGAATCAGCTCACAAAACTGTCCTGATTTTGAAATACAATTCGCATCTTTATAGTCGGATCGTTTCCGAGCCACCTTTATTTGATACTGCGCCATATGGATGCCATTGAATGGTAGGCGGTATTGTCTCTCCTCTGTATATTATGGTAGTTGATTATTCCATGAACTGACATCAGGAAATGAGGGATACCTCGTGCATGACACCCAATCTATTTGCAACCGGTCGTCGACTGGTCTTGCTCTGCCTATGTGTAGTGGCATTTTTACGTCTGTCCGGTCAGGCACTGGAGTCCATGTCCAGTGCGGAGCTCTATCGTCTGACGACTCAGCTCACGCAAAACGGGGAGTACACGCGGGCCGCTGAAGCGCATCGGATCATTGCCGAGCGGGATCTGGCGGAGATTGAAAATCTGGATCGGGCAATAAAAAATTATATCGAAGCGCAAAAGCTTTTTGCGCGGGCCGGAGATTCTGTACGGATGTACCAGACGCTGTCGGATATGGGCCGGCTGTACTGCGGCAGTGAATACTATGCGGAAGCCGTGACGCTTTTCAATCGAGTGTTGGGTTTTGCGGAGCGGCAACAGGATTCACTCTTGCAGGCGCGCACCTTGCAACAAATCGGAGATATCTATATCGCGCGCCAGCAACCCAATGAAGCAGCCCGTTATATGGAACGGGCCAGCAAACTCAACTTCTACCTGAAGGATACCTTGCTGTCGACCATCAACCGACTGACCATCACTGCCCTGAAAGGTCAGAAACAATGGTTTGCTGAATTGCCTGATTCATTGGAGATCGAACTGTCCAGATTTGACAGTATCCGGTATCAGTCCTTTCTGCCTTCCATTCATTTGCATGTAGGAATGTACAACATGTATGCAAAGAAATATGACCTGGCATTGTACTATTTTCAACATGGATTGCGACTGGCCGCGCAGGATATATTTGTCAAAAGGGAATTGTACAGGCAGCAGGCCGCGTGTTACGAACTGATGCAGGACTATCCGTCTGCGTTTCGGGTGATGAAAGCGTACAATCATTTCAATGACAGTCTCAATGATGCCAGCAAATCAACCTCTATCCAGCAGATCCTGATTAAATACAAGGATATAGAGCGGCAGAGTGAATTGCAGGAAATGGCCCGTGACCGCAATATAACAGCGCTGAAATCCCGCATGCAAAAAGTGATCAGCTATGCCCTTCTGGTGGGGGCTGTGATCATGCTGATCGTATCATATATCATCATCCGCAGTTATCAGGAACGTCTCAATGCCAACCAGATCATCACCAAGCAAAACGAAGAGATCAACCAGCGCAAGATCAATGAGCTGGAAACCAATCAAAAGATCGAAACGATCAGTTCGATGCTGCAGGGGCAGGAGGTAGAGCGTGAGCGAATAGCGCGGGATCTGCACGACAGTCTTGGAGGGTTGCTATCGACGGTCAAGCTCCATTTTGATGCGATTCAGGCGAAAAATCCGGACATCAGTCAGCAGAAGGAATACACCAAAGCTTATAGCCTGCTGGATGCGGCCTGCAACGAGGTGCGGGCGATCTCCAACAATATGCAGCCGGGTGCATTGCTCAAAATGGGTATCGTGCCGGCCATCAATGATCTGATCAACCGTATTGAATCCGAGGATACCCCTCACATTGAGTTTATTCATTATGGTTCGTTGCAGGATCTGGCAATCGGCGTGACGCTGCATATATATCGGATAGTGCAGGAGCTGTTATATAATTGTCTTAAACATGCCGGTGCCAAAGAGATCTTGATCCAGGTGATCCGTAATGAGGAGGACATCGAGATCATGGTTGAGGATGACGGGCGGGGCTATGATCCGCATGACGGGCGCAAAGGTATGGGGACGGAAAATGTAGCAGCGCGCGTCAATTTCCTCAAAGGCGAAATTCATGTCCATAGTGAATACGGCGTCGGTACGACGACTACAATCACGATACCGTATACCACAGAGGCGGCCAGCCAGGATGCTTTCAATCAGATGGATCCGGGCTGGTTTGAATTAAAATCCTGAAGCCAGATCCGTTAGTGGCTGGCACAATCATATCTAGGAGGTTAGGAGATTAGGAGATTAGGAGATTAGGAGATTAGGAGGTTAGGGTAGTCAGGTCGTGACCTGACCATACGTTTACTCCCTTCGACTATGGCTTTACCTTTTACCTTTTACCTTTTACCCCACTTGTGCCCCAGCACAAGACCTTTTACCCCACTTGCGCGCAGTACGCGCAAGTTCCCCGGATGCGACCCGGGGTTGGTATATGTAAGCCCTTCAGGCTTATGTGAGATCAGGCTGTATACGATGATCTTCTATACGTTTCATCCCGGGTCGTGACCTGACCATACGTTTACTCCCTTCGACTATGGCTTTACCTTTAACCCTTTACCTTTTACCCCACTTGTGCCCCAGCACAAGACCGTCTCGATAACCCCCATAACCCTTATGAACTCCCTAACCTCCTCACCCTCTAACCTCCTAAGCTCCTAAGCTCCTAAGCCTCTAACCCCCTCACCCCCATTTACCATAGTTTCAGCCCATCAAACCGCCCCGAACTCATCCACAACATGACCGTAACAGTTTGCTGAGGCTGTACCGAGCGTACCAGTTGTTCAAGGGCTCCCGGGGTCTCGACGACGATCAGATCCGGCGCATTGAAAAACCCGGAAATTTCCGCAGCAGACAGACCTGTCAGTTTTTTTTGCTGTAATGTATGCGCACTGTAATAGACGATTTTCATGTCCGCAGCTGATAGCGTGTCTTTGTACTGAGGCAGAAATACCGGATTGAGCGAACTGAACGTATGCAGTTCAAGACATGCGATAAGGAAAGCATCCGGATGCTTTTCGCGGACAGCTTTTACTGTCGCCATGACTTTGGAAGGTGCATGTGCAAAATCCAGATATGCCACTCTCCTTTCGTCCTCATGCAATACCTGCAGACGCCTGTTCGCACCGGAAAATGAAGAGATGGCCGGATAAAATCTTTCCGGTTCTACACCTAAAATAGTGCTCACCAATTGCGCTGCCTTAAGATTTTGAAGATTATGATGCCCAAAGACCTTCAATTTGTACAGTTGGCCTTTATTATCCGATACAGTGGTCTGTCCTGATGACATCGTATACGAGTGTGCACTGTACGGAATACAAATACACGGAGGTTCTTCTTCCCGGACCAGGACCACCAAATCATGATCATCGGCGCAATAGATCAGGGTATCGTCCGGGCCCAGTGAGCGTATCAGTTGCCGGAAGGGTTCTATATAGTCCGCATACGTTGGAAAGACATTCATGTGATCCCAGGCTATACCTGTGATCACTGTAATATGGGGCTGGTAGTGTAAAAATTTTGCACGGGGATCATCAGGACTGCTCAGGTATTCATCTCCTTCGAGTATGATGAGTGGTGCGTCGCTGATCCGTACGGGTGCGAGTTCGCCGATACTGGCCCCGATCATCCGGTCAGCGGCCATTCCTGCCTGATCCAGTACATGAGCGATCATGCCGGTGGTGGTGGTCTTGCCATGACTCCCGGCTACGACAACTCTGATCTTATCTTTTGATATCTGATAGATGAATGCGGGAAAAGAGGCTATCTGCAGATTGAGTTGCTTTGCTCGTTCTAACTCCGGATTGTCCTTTCGGGCATGCATACCCAATACGACTATATTGATGTCTGGTGTGATGCGGTCCGGATGCCAACCCATCTGAGATGGCAGCAGGCCGGCATCGGCCAATCGGGTCCGGGAGGGCTCATAGATCTCGTCATCAGAGCCGGTCACCCCATGACCAGCAGCCTGCATGGCCAGGGCCAGGCCATGCATGATACTTCCACCAATGGCTATAAAATGAATTCTCATGAACGGGTATTTTCAGGTTTTTTGCTAAAGTTTTGGTAAAAAGCAGCCTGAATAAAATAATTTTGCATCCGAAACGATTAATATCTGTTATCTGTTGATAACCAAAAGCAAAGAAAAGCATTGTCCGACATGAAAGTATCTTCTTTAAAGTTCATTCTGATTGCGGTTGGCTTAGTGGCCTGTGTATCAATGACTACGAGCTGTAATAAGGGCTATGGATGCCCCAGCGACTTCTCCGTTGATGCCTGCACAGAAGTACCTGCCTTTAACCCATTTTCCTAGTCCCCTGATCCTTCGATGTAAGGGAACTGCACACCTGACACTCTTTTTCCTCACCCCGGAATCAGAGGTATGAGACACCAAGCCACCGATCCCATATCGAATCGTCCGGAGGATATCCCTGTGCTCAGCTGGGATGATGTCATCCTTATGCCCACACGAGATGGTTCAGATACCTTGTGGCACCGGTCTTTGGGCGTTCATTATCATTCCACCTTTGGGGCCGTCAGTGAAAGTCGCCATGTCTTCCTCCTCGAAGGACTCATGTTTCGCGCAGAGCAACCCCGTCTGGATATTCTGGAAATGGGGTTCGGCACGGGTCTCAATGCTTTTTTGGCATTCCTGTATGCGATCCGGACAGAAAAAGAAATCACCTATACCGGGATAGAGCCTTTTCCCATTGACCCCATTATTGCGCAGAAACTCAACTATCCCGAGTATCTGGCATTTCCGGAGGAACGGGATATTTTTCACCGGATGCATACTTCCACCCAATTCAGATCCGAGACTTTTTCTTTTTCCAGAATTCTCCATCTGGAATTGATTTCCGATTCATTGACGTTTGATTGTATTTTTTTTGATGCTTTTGCACCTGCGGATCAACCAGAATGTTGGAGGCCGGAAATTTTCAGCCAGTTATTTTCCATGACAAAGCCAGGTGGTTGTGTTGTGACCTACTGTGCGCAGGGAGAAGTACGTCGCCGAATGCTACAGGCTGGATACCAGGTCAGCCGATTGCCGGGTCCGCCGGGAAAAAGAGAGATGCTTCGCGCTGTAAAATCGGACGTATAGCCTGCCTGTGGTATCATCCATTTTCTATTGGGAAATTAATTGATCTTCGTGCTATGAAACTGTGGTTTGCACTACTCCTTTGGTTCTATCTGCCTGTCGCCACTGGCGCCCAGCAAGAGTATCATGTAGCCTGTATTGCGTTTTACAATTTTGAGAATCTTTTTGATACGCTGGACAGCCCGGATACGGATGATCTTGAATTTACTCCGCATGGTTCTAATTTGTATACGGCTGATGTATACCACGACAAATTGTCCAAACTCGCCCGGGTCATTCAGGAGCTGGGTACACAATACACCCCGGATGGACCTGCTCTGTTGGGCGTAGCTGAAATTGAAAATAGAACTGTCCTCGAAGATTTTGTCCGTCAACCTGCTATTGCCAGTCGCGGGTATAAGATTATACATCAGGACTCAAAAGATGGTCGGGGTGTCGATGTAGCCCTCCTGTACCAACCTCAATATTTTACACCCGAATCGGTCCATTATTATGCTCTTCCCACACACAACGCCGGAGAGGAACCCCGATATTCACGTGATATCCTGATTGCCATTGGTTCATTGCAGGGTCAACGTATAGCCGTGACCGTCAATCACTGGCCATCCCGCCGCGGCGGCGAGCAAGCGACGGCACATCTTCGCAAGGCTGCGGCAGACTACAACCGCAGGTTTCTTGACAGTCTCCAGCATCATGCCGGTATACCGCATGCCATCGTCATGGGGGATCTCAACGACGATCCCGTCAATGCCAGTGTCCGCAAGCACCTGCGGTCTGTCGGCAATCTCAAACTGGTCGGATCAAGAGACCTTTACAATCCGTTTTTATCGTTTTACAAAAAAGGTATTGGCACTACGGCTTACCAGGATGCTTGGAGTCTTTTTGACCAGATACTGCTCAGCCATTCACTGGCACTCGGGTCTGAGGCGTGGCGGTATTATAAATCGGGTATTTATAATCCCCCTTATATGACGCAGAAAAGTGGAAATTTCAAAGGGTATCCACTCAGGTCCTATGTCAACAACGCGTATACCGGAGGATATAGTGATCACTTTCCCGTCTATGTACTGCTGGTGAAAGCTAAATCATGAAAGACCCTTTAATGCTGGACAAAACCTTTCAGGATATCCTCAGCCAGCTTGAAGATTCTTCAGAGCACTATTTTATCACAGGTAAAGCCGGAACGGGGAAATCAACACTCCTGCAGTTATTCCGGAATACCACCCGAAAAAAAGTAGTGGTGCTCTCCCCTACCGGTATTTCAGCGCTCAATGTTCAGGGCCAAACGATTCATTCCTTCTTTCGGTTTGCCCCTAAACTTCTGTTGACGCATGAGCTGTTTCCTGTGCGGCAATTGACACGGCTTCTGAAGTCCGTAGAGGTCATCATCATCGATGAGGTATCGATGGTCCGTGCAGACGTCATGGATGCGATCGACCATTCACTACGAATGCATCGTCAGTCGGGGCTCCCGTTTGGTGGTGTGCAGATGTTGCTCTTTGGTGATTTGTTTCAATTGCCTCCGGTGGTGAGTTCGCAGGAAGAAAAAATATATTTCCGTCAGGTCTATGAGGGTGCCTGGTTTTTTGATGCGAATGTGTGGAAGGAAAATGTCCCGTTGCGTATGATCGAGCTTACACATGTATACCGACAAAGCGAGCGTCATTTTATACGGTTGCTGGATGCCATCCGAACGATGTCCTTTGACTACGACGAGTTGGACAGTCTGAATGAACGCTATCAGCCCGATGTTGAAATAGAAGAGCCGTATCTGACCTTGTGTAGTACGAATGCGGCTGCCCGTCAGATCAATGCAGACAAGCTGGCCGGGTTGAGTGGTCCGTCCATGTATTATTCCGGTGAGGTCAAGGGCGAATTCAATCCCAACATTTTTCCCACCGACTACAAACTGGAGTTGCGCTGTGATGCTCAGGTCATCCTGATCCGGAATGATCCGGAGAAACGTTTTGTCAACGGTACGCTGGCCCGGATCTATGCGCTGGAAGAAGAAAAAATCATGCTGCACTTGCCACATGGAAGTGGTGAAAATGAATTTCTCGAACTACCGCGTATGACCTGGGAAGTCACCCGGTATACGATTTCTCCATCTGGCGACCAGCCTATTCAATCTGAAGTTATTGGAAGTTTTACGCAATATCCTATCCGGCTGGCATGGGCTGTGACCATTCATAAAAGTCAGGGTATGACCTACGACCGTGTTGCTATTGATCTGGGGCGTGGTGCATTTGAGCATGGGCAAACTTATGTAGCGCTCAGTCGGTGCCGAACATTGGAGGGCGTATTTTTAAAAAAGCAACTCACTGGCAGGGATATCATGGTGGATGAGCGGATCGTACAGTTTTATGAAGGTCACCGTTAAACTCATCAGGGTTACTCCCGGATTTAGCTTTCCTTGTTTTCAGAAGGAACTTCATTCTGCATCGTCTGAAAGATCCTGACACCCAACCAGCCGCTGACCATATCGATGACGGTATGGATCACCATCACCAAAATCAGGGATCGGCTCCAGATAAAAATACCGGCAAACATCATGGAGAGTATCAGGATTTTGATCATGGATTTCGCGCCCTGATATCCGTGCAGAAAGGCAAAGAGGGCTGAAGAAAAGAGAATGGCGGCCACCATCCCCACGATGGTATTGCCTGTCCAGAAGACAAGATAGTGGATCAGGAAGCCTCTGAATACGATCTCCTCTCCTATTCCTGCGGCAAGGGCGAGCAGCATAAAGTGCAGGAGTTCTTTCCGGCCTGCCGGAACAAACTGAAATGATTCTTTGCGTTGGCTGAAGGTGCGTTCCCGCCAGCGTCGCAGGCCGTACTGAAAAAAAATATCCAGGGCGTAGAATAGCAGTACCAGGATCATCAGGACGATGACCCAGGTGTTCCATTGTGGCCAGGTAAAACCGAGGGCGGCCATGGATCGGCCGGGTATTCGCCATACGGTAATGACGACGAGGGCAAAGACGGCTAGCAGCAGGGCGTTGCTGTGATAGAGTCGGATTTTGTCGAAGGGCTCGGTATCGATGTCTTCCTCTGCGACTTTGCGGGAGGAGAAGGCGAGTAAGGGTGCGACGATGCAGATGACGGCGGCTACCAGGTGGTCTGGGAGGGACATGGGGTATATGACCAGTTCGGGCAGCATGGAGGGCAAAAGTACACAAAGCGGAACACCAAGGGGTATCTGGTGGGTGTGGGGATATGGGGAATTGCAGGTTGTGGGTGTGAAGAGGTGGTGGCTATTGAGGGGAGTAAAAATTGGGGTGTAAAAAATTCTTGAAAATATCTATTTTATTCATTTACATACATTTATACATTATCAATAATCTTAAACGTTTCGTATATTTAGAATATATGGTTTATCCGGATTTTGTAGCTTAGTCCCTAAATTTGACCATCCATGACGATTTCTAAAAACCGACTCCAACGCAAATTCCGCGACCGCAAACAAGAGAAAAAATTCTTCCTCACCCTGGCCGTGGTCACCCTCCTGCTCATACTCATCCTCTACCTCATCTATTCCTGATCACCAGATCACATGAAACTCAATCTGGACATCAGCGCACCCAGTCCTCCCGGCTGGATCGAAACCGTTTTATCCGATTTTCCGGCATTCCTGCAGGATCATGCCGACTGCGAACGAAAAGCCTCCGCCACTGCCATGAGCCTGGTAGCCAAGTACCCCAACCGCACCGCTATCATTCCGGAACTGATCGAAACTGCTGTCGAAGAACTCGAACACTTTCAACAGGTCTATCAGATCATGGCCGCGCAAGGCATTCAACTCGCCCACTCCATCCATGAAGACCTCTATATCAAAGCACTGATCAAATCCCAGCATGACGGCCTGGAAGAACGATTTCTCGATCGGCTGCTACTCGCTTCCGTCGTGGAAACACGCGGTGCTGAACGATTCAAACTGGTCGCAGATCATGTAGAGGACCCCGGACTGAAAGCTTTCTATAAAATGCTGTGGACGTCCGAAGCCAAACACGGACACATCTATGTCAAGATGGCGCTCCATTATTTTCCGGAAGCTAAAGTCTACGACCGGCTCCAGTGGTGGGTCGATAAAGAAAGTGAAATCCTGCTGGGTCTCCCTTTACGCCCGGCACTCCATTAAAACCTTGACCTGCTTACGCTTGCTTGGAGATCAGCTTACCATTGTTTTGCTTCTCCGCAGGAGGGGTCCCGGCATTGAGTTTGCATTCCAAACAGGCTCTGATAAAGGCAACAAACAAGGGATGTGGTTTTTCCACTGTGCTCTTCAACTCGGGATGAAACTGCGTCCCCAAAAAATAAGGATGTCCGGTCAACTCCATTATCTCCACCAGACGTGTATCCGGATTCACACCTGATGCAATAAGACCCCCGCCTTCAAAATCTTTGAGGTATTCGTTGTTGAATTCATACCGGTGACGGTGACGCTCATAGATCAGCGTAGACTGATATGCCCGATGAGCCAGCGTACCTTCCCGTATTTCACAGGCGTAAGCCCCCAATCGCATCGTGCCTCCTTTCATCCGGATACTCTTCTGATCCGGCATGAGATCAATGACCGGATGAGCCGCGTCAGGTTTCATCTCGGTACTATAAGCGTCTTCGAGACCCAATACATTTCGGGCAAATTCCACCACCGCACATTGAAGACCCAGACAAATGCCAAAAAATGGAACTCGTTGCTCACGCAGGTACCGAATGGCGTTGATCTTGCCTTCGATGCCCCGCTCACCAAACCCCGGTGCCACTAACACGCCGTCCAGATGAGCCAGTGATTCTGCGATATTATCTGTCATCTCAAGCGCTTCAGCATGGATGGGCTCCACTTCTACCTTACACTCATTTGCCGCACCGGCATGGACAAATGATTCATTGATTGACTTGTAGGCATCGGGGAGTTTGTTGTATTTCCCGACCAAACCGATTCGAATGGTGTGCTTCGGCTCTTTGAGTTTCTTTAAAAACGCTCTCCAGGCGGTGAGATTGGGCTCCGTAGTCACGTCGAGATTAAACTTGGCCAGTACGATCTTATCCAGATTTTCTTCCTTCATCAGCAGAGGCACATCGTAAATCGTCGGGGCATCGATAGCCTCGATCACCGCATGCCGATCTACATTGCAGAAAAGAGAAATCTTACGGCGCAGCTCATCCGAAAGCGGATGTTCGGTCCTGCATACCAGGATGTCCGGTTGATTACCCGTTTGGAGCAACTCTTTGACACTATGCTGTGTAGGTTTGGTCTTGAGCTCTCCGGCCGCACTGAGGTAGGGGATCAGTGTCAGGTGGATGATGATGGCATTGCCCGAGCCCAATTCCAAACGGATCTGACGAATTGCTTCGAGATAAGGCAGCGACTCGATATCCCCTACTGTACCTCCAATCTCAGAGATCACGATATCGTACTCACCGGTCTTGCCCAGAGCGCGTATCCGGCGTTTGATTTCATCCGTGATGTGGGGTACCACTTGCACCGTTTTACCGAGATAGTCACCGGCACGTTCCTTATTGATGACGGTTTGGTAAATTCTTCCGGTGGTCACATTATTGTCCTGAGACGTCGGATGGCCTAGAAACCGCTCATAATGGCCAAGGTCGAGGTCGGTCTCCGCGCCATCGTCCGTCACATAACACTCCCCGTGCTCATAGGGATTGAGCGTGCCGGGATCAACGTTGATATAGGGATCGAATTTTTGAATCGTCACAGATAACCCTCTCGCTTGCAAGAGCTTACCTAAAGATGCTGAAATGATTCCTTTGCCGAGGGAAGAGGTGACGCCGCCCGTAACAAAAATATATTTGACCATGACCTGTGAGGTTGCTACGGGATACAAAGGTATATCATTTCTTTCGGCTGGCAGGCCCGATTTCTCCTGACACCGAATTTACATGATGTTCAGCCCCATACCGCCATTTTATCATTTTCTTTACGTCCGCATCCTATGGTGGAATTAGGCTGGTACGGTATACTTCAGATCATCGGAGCGCTGGCGCTCTTCATCTACGGCATGAAGGTGATGGGCGAAGGCGTCCAGCAGATCGCCAGCATCCAGCTACGTGATGCGCTGCAACGCGTTACCCAAAACAAACTCTCCTCCTTTCTCACCGGTTTTCTCTCTACCGCCCTCATTCAGTCGAGTTCCGCCATGACGGTGATGACGGTGAGTTTTGTCAATGCCGGTATTATCTCACTCACCGCCGCCGCCGGTATCATTATCGGCGCTAATGTCGGCACGACCGTCACGGTGTGGTTTGTAACGATCCTGGGGTTCGAACTCAATCTGTTTACCCTCTGCCTTCCCCTCATTGCCCTCGCGATGCCATTCCTATTTATCCGGAATGGTACATACCGACACTGGGCTGAAACCGTCATCGGTTTTTCACTCCTCCTGATCGCCCTGCAGTTTTTGAAAAGTGTGGTTCCGGAACTCCAACGCCAACCTGAGATCATTGCCTTCCTCTCCAGATGGGGCAATGAAGGGGTGATCTCGATACTGATCTTTGTGGTGATCGGGATGATCTTTACGGCGCTGATCCAGTCTTCCAGTGCGGCTATGGCATTGACCCTCACGATGTGTCTCAATGGGTGGCTACCGTTCGATATCGCCGCGGCCATGGTCCTCGGAGAAAATATCGGCACGACCCTCACCACAGAGATCGCCTCCTGGGTCGGTAATGATGAGTCGAAGAAAGCAGCCAGAGTTCATGTCTTGTTCAATATCCTGGGTGTCACCGTTTTTCTGCCCTTTCTGCCGCTGGCACTGCCGTTCGTGTCCTGGATGATGACGGACTGGCTGGCCATAGGTGATCCTTATACGGACACACGAGCGATGCCTATTGGTTTGTCTATTTTCTATACGTTGTTCAATCTGATCATCGCCTCCATAGTCCTCGTCCTCCTTCCATGGTTTATCCAGATGGCGTCACGCACCGTTCGTCCGAGACGGGATGAGGGCAACAGACGCTTTTATTTTATCGATACCGGAAGCAATTCAGCGGATCTTTCCCTACCGGTTGCTATGCAGGAGATCATCCAGCAATGTCATCGGGTGCGGCACCTCAATTCGATCCTGAACAGGATCATCAACTTCACCACTGAAGGTGAATACCAGACTCAGATCCGGATAGCAGAAGGCTATCTGGCAACCTTGCAGGAACACCAGAAGGCGATCAACCACTATCTGACCGGCATGGTCGAGGATAAGAGTTCATTGATCACGTCCAAACAAATCAAAACCCTGCTGCACATCAATCTGCTCATAGATCATGTCCGGCAAAAATTCGAACACCTCTATACCCTTGAAGCGGATAAGCGTCAGCAGCGGATTTGGTTCGGACCTACCCAGCGCTCTATCCTGTTACATCGGATCAATGATGCCTCCGTGATGCTCAGCCGACTCATCTATCTGCTGCAATCTGGCGCCTTTCATAAAGGCATCTGGAAAGGGCATGCCATGGATATGAAAGAAAAAAATCAGGATTATGCTGACTTCGAACGCGAACTCATGCAGGAACTTGAACGTGGTGAAATGAAAATGCCTTCGGTAATCATCTATTATCGAATGTCGCAGCACCTGGAAAGTATCAATGAGACCCTGCGGGCGATGCTGCAGGAATTTAGTGAAGAGGGGGTTGTGAGCCGGGTCGTGTAGGGGGTTGAGTGGTGAGTGGTGATTGGTGAGTGGTAGTTGTGAGTGGGGTGCTTCGACCCGCTTGACACATCCTCGTGCTACAGCTCAGCAACCGTGGTGAGTAGTGAGTAGTGAGTGGTGAGAGGGTAGTGGTGAGAGGGGGCGTGCAGGAGCAATGACCATTGAATGACCATTGATTAAATAGCATGATTTGCTGTTGTTGGAGTTTGCTCCAACAACCGGGCAGACGTCTTTTGTCAAAGGGGACTTCTCTCGAATTTTCTTATCCTCTCCTCTTAGTCTTACAGCTCCCGCAACAACTTGATCTGGTTGCGATACAACAGCACCTTACGGTCATGCTCCAGTGCTTTCAGCAGCCGTGATATCACCACCCGCGTTGTCGCCAGCTCTGTGGCGATCTGCTCATGCGACAGATTGATAAGTGTTGACCCGGTCACTTTGGATTTTTCACGGAGATACAAGACCAATCGTTCATCCAATTTCTTAAAGGCAATCTGATCGATCACCTGAAGCATCTCATTAAATCGACCCCGGATCGTCTTCATCACAAAACTCTTCCAGGTCGGATACCGGACCAGCCACTCATCCATAAACCGGATCGGAATCGAAAGCAGGACGGTATCCTCCTCCGCCACCGCCCTCACTTCACTTGGGTACTGCTGCATACAACACGTAAACGTCATCGCACAACTCTCATTGGCCTGCACATAGTACAACAACAATTCCTTTCCCTCTTCATCCAGACGGGATACCTTGACCGATCCGGAAAGGATCACTGGCATCATGCGGACCAACTGCCCTATCTCCAGTAAAGTATCACCAGCCCTGACATGCATTACAGATGCATGCTCATCCATTTCCCTGACCAGATCCGGCTCAAAAAGTGATTTAAATTGTTGTATCAAATCCATACACCTGAATCGAACGAAACATGCTAAAAAAGAGGCGATCCGAAAGATCACTTAATGGCCCTATATACCATCCCCTGGTGAAAAATCTACTTCGGCCTGACCACCGGCAGATTCTGCTTACGCCATCCATCTATCCCATCCTTCAACTCCACCACATGCGTAAAGCCCTCTTTGATCATCTCCTGATACACCGAATGGCTACGCCCACCCGCAGCACAATAGACAAAATAGGTCTTCTCCCGATCAAGCTTTTTGAGTTCTGCTGAAAAATTATCCTCATAATAATCCATCAACCGTGCTCCTTCAATATATCCGGCTGCATACTCCTTGGGTGTCCGCACATCGAGGATCACAGGTGCTTTGGCACCTTTGATCTGTTGCTCAAACGTCCTGGCATCTATAAGGCCATTCTTGACCTGAGCTTCGCAAGAGCTTAAAAACAGGCCCATCAAAAGGGCAAGTACGATTCCTCTTTTCATATCAATTGGCTGAATGTTGATGAATTAATTGCCGAAGCGAAGATACCGGAACTACCCCGGATTGCCGCCACACGATTTCTCCCTGTTTGTACAGGATCAGCGTAGGTACACCCCGGATGCCCAGCGTGTGAGCCACCTGCTGATTTCGATCCACATCCACCTTTAGAATGCGGACTTTCGATCCCATCTCCTGATGCAATTCTTCCAGAATCGGTTTCATCATCTTGCAAGGCCCACACCATTCTGTATAAAAATCCACGAGCACCAAAGGTGTCGAGTTCAGTATCGCCTGAAAATTGTTTTTTTGATTCGTTGTTTGCATTGTTCGATTTGAATTGAATATGTTATTTCTCTGATGGATGCCTGGCACATGCTCCACCTGTACAATTCCCACCGGCGCATCCAAACGCAAATACACCCATCGCGATGAAATAGATTCCCATCACCACGCCCAGCCATTGACGGTCCGGGATGGACAGGACTATAAGTCCTCCCCCTGCCAGGATGTAGAATACCCGCCTGTAACTCCAACCAGTCATAATCCTGTCCTTCATGCGGATACATCCATATAAGCAGAATACATCCACACCAGTTTCTCCTGCTCCCGGATATAATCACTCATCAGCGCATTGGTGCCTTCATCACCCGCTTCGCCGGCCACATCCAAAAGCTCCCGCTGTTTGATGATCAATATCTGAAAGGCATCCAGCACAGCCCTAACACCATCATCTGCCCCGGACACATCCTGCACCATCTGGACATCCGCCACTTTGATATAGTCGGAAAAGGTATGCAACGGCACACCGCCCAGCGTCAGGATACGCTCCGCCACCTCGTCCACTTTGAGCAACAGATTGTTGTAGAGCTCTTCAAACTTAAGATGCAACTCAAAAAACTTTTTTCCCTTGATGTTCCAGTGAAGCCCGCGGGTATTTTGATAAAAGACCATATAATTGGCCAACAAATCATTAAGTTTTTCAGTCAACTGCTCGGCCTGGTGATTTTCTATTCCGATTGCGTTTCGCATAGTATGAGTGTTTAGTGCTGTAGGTGGCGTTCCAAACCACGCCATCCACCACCGTTGAATACTTTGACAAACCCTTTACTGGCGAGAATGTTTCTCGCCTGCGAACTCCGGACACCGGATGCGCAGCAGGTGATGACCGGCTTTTCTTTCCTGAGCTTGCTGAGATGGGTAGACAGTTGGGACAATGGGATATTGACAGCACCTTTTATATGCCCCTGCTGAAACTCTTCCCGCGTGCGGACATCGATGAGTTGACCGCCTTCCCGGAGTAATGCCTTAAAGTCCGTCTGAGGTCCAATCCCTAGCCATTTCCTGAGGGTTGAAATCATGGCTGTACGATAGTTTCCTGATGTTGACGGAAATTAACATCAGTCCAGGCGCCACCATTTTCGCATTCCAGACCCTGGCTCTCCAGATAGATTGCGGCCTGACCACTACGATTACCACTGGCACAACAAAGGATCAAAGGCGGTTGCATAGACCTGATTTCATTCAACCGTGACGGAATCTCCTGCAATGGGATATTGAGACTGCCGGCCACATGCCCCCCCATAAACTCAGATGGCGTACGCACATCCACAATTGTTTTAGCTTTCATTATACATTTTCATTTTATACCCCAAAGTTCAGGCTATCGTATGGATGAGGATGGTGACCAATGTTACATAAGGGTTGAGAGGTTGAGAAGTTTAGAAGTATAGGGTTTATTGGAAAGTTAACCCAATCGATTTGGGTAAGATCTTGTCGCTCTCAATTGTCCGAACACCCGAAAGTCCTGTTTCGCAGGAGGTGAGTGGTGAGTAGTCAGTGGTGAGTGGTGAGTAGTCAGTAGTCAGTAGTGAGTAGTGAGTAGTTGACCACGCCTGAAATAGGTTGACTTTTTTAAATACAATTAAAAGGTAACCATTATCATCATCACTTTTTCTTTTTTGCTTACTTTTTTCTTTTTGTTAGGAACTCAGATTTTGTGGATAATGTATGGTCCCATTTGTA